>NZ_JASKLW010000009.1:0-341058 GCF_030125565.1 Arthrobacter sp. zg-Y1143
AACACTATATTTGAATATTGCTTACGTCTGTTTGATGTTCGTGACCATTGTTTTCCCCACGCATGCCTGGTTGTTTTGGGTGTGTGGTGCGGGTGGAAGGGTTACGGCGGTCATAGCGTGGGGGAAACGCCCGGTCCCATTCCGAACCCGGAAGCTAAGACCCACAGCGCCGATGGTACTGCATCCGGGAGGGTGTGGGAGAGTAGGTCACCGCCGGACAATTTGTGGGGTGGGGCCCGTACCAGTGTTGGTACGGGCCTCACCTGTTTAACCCGTCAAACGATTCCTGGGCGGCCTTCCGGTGCCCTGACTTTTCGAAGCCCCGCGGCCGTGGCGATAGGGTGGAAGGCATGAGCTTTTCCTTGTTTTCCCATGCGGAGGAACCCGTTTCCGTCCCCGCCGACGGTGCTTCCCGGGCCGCCGTTGCAGAGGTAGTTGCCTCCTGCCGGGTGCCTCGGGACCAGCACGAGGCCTTTAACGGTTTCACCGACTACCTGCACCTGTGGTGGCCGGAAGACCTGACCGAGTTTGGCGAGGGAACCCACCCCGAGTTTGAGGGCGGTGTGCTGACCGAAACCGGACCCGACGGCGAAACAGCGGTGTGGGCCACGGTGCGAACCAAGGAGCCGGACAACAGCTTGGAAATGGACTGGGTGGCCGGCCATAGCCCCCGAATCCCTACCGACGTACGGGTCGAGTTCACGCCGGATGCCGATGGAAGCACCAAGGTGACCGTCCGCCACGGCGGACTGGAGCGGCTGCCGGAACCTGCCGAAGAATACGAGCGGATCAACGGCGAGTGGGAAGAGATACTGGACCGCTACGCGAGGTTCATGGGCGCGCGGTAGTCTGCTGGCATGTCCCTGGATGCCTTGCAGAACCTGCCCCTCGCCGGCCCCGGGCTGCACGTAGATACATCGCCGGAGATCCGGGCGATGTATGCCACGGATCAGGGCCCGGTCCTTGAATACATCGAGCCGTTGGCCGTTGTGTGGGCAACAAGCGTTCGGGATGTCCAGGCGGTGATGCGCTGGGCCACGGAAAGCGGCACGCCTGTGGTGACCCGCGGAGCCGGCACCGGAGTGTCCGGCGGGGCGCACGCTACGCCCGGGTGCATCGTCCTGAGCCTGGAGCGGATGAACCGGATCCTGGAACTAAACGCCGAGGACGAGACCGCCGTCGTCGAACCCGGTGTTATCAATGCGGACCTGAGCACCGCGGCCGCAGGTCACGGGTTGATGTATGCCCCGGACCCGGCGAGCTACCGGATTTCCACCATCGGCGGCAACGTGGCAACCAATGCCGGGGGACTGCGCTGCGCGAAGTACGGAGTAACCCGCGATGCCGTACTCCGCCTGGACGTTGTCCTCGCGGACGGAACGCTGATCAGCACCGGACACCGGACCTTTAAGGGCGTGGCCGGCTACGACCTCACGGGGCTGTTCACCGGTTCGGAGGGCACCTTGGGGGTTATCGTGGGCATCACCGTGCGGCTGCGGTATATGCCGGTCCAATCCTGCACCATCGCTGCGTTTTTCCCGGACTTTCCGACGGCGGCGGCAGGCGTTCTCGCCATTGGCGCCCAACGGGTGCAGCCCGCCATCCTTGAACTGCTGGACGGCGCCACGCTGCTGGCCCTGGACGAGGTGCACGGCAGCAGCCTGCGGCACCGGGGTGATGCCCTTCTGCTGGTTCAAACGGATGGGTTCGGCGCTGACGCCGAGGCGCAGGTGGTGCGTTCCGTGCTCACCGAACTGGGCGGAAGCGTCACGATGGAAGGCTCGGAAGAGGCGGAGCACCTGGTCGAATTGCGCCGGCACAGCCGAGGGGACCCCGTAACCGGGCGCGTGCGGGTCGGTGAGGACGTCGCCGTCCCGCGTTCATCCCTGGTCCGGTACGTGGCAGAGCTTGAGCGCATGGCAGCGGACCACCGGGTGAACCTGAAGGTGGTGGCGCATGCCGGAGACGGAAACCTGCACCCGACCTTCTGGGTGCAGGACGGCGATACGGACGGCCGACAGCGCCTGGACGCGGCGTTGGACGAGTCCATCCGCGTTGCGCTGGCGCTGGGCGGCACTATCACCGGTGAACACGGGATAGGCCAGTTCAAGCTGCGCTGGCTGCCGGAAGAACAGGCAGCGGAGCTGCTCGAGCTCCAGCGCCGGGTCAAAACGCTGTTCGACCCGGCCGGAATTCTCAATCCGGGCAAAGCCGTTCCGGGGGTTTAGTTGCAGGCGGGGGCTTCGCTCCAGCGATGGGCAGAGGTGCAGGGAGCGCCGCACGGAACCGCCTACGGATCCAGACGCATCCATACGGTGCGGTTCGGGCGCAGCCGGTCGCCTTCCAGGGCGTCGCCGGCGCTGCCCAGCAGCAGCGGAAGGTGGGGCAGTTGCACGGGGAATTCACCCATGTTCATGGCCACTAGGATGCCGCCGTTAACAAAGGCAACCAGCCCCTCGGCGTCGTGCTCCGGCCACCACGCCAGCGAGCCGTCGCCCAGACGCAGCTCCCGGCGCAAAGACAGAGCTCTGCGGTACATGTGCAGCGTGGATTCGGGGTTGTGCTGCTGAATGTCCCGGGAATGCCTGCCCCAGATGGGCGGCTGCGGCAGCCACGTCTTTCCTGCATCGCTGAATCCGTAGCTGGGCCGGTTGGCCTTCCATGGCAGCGGCACCCGGTTTCCGTCCCGACCCACCCGTTCGCCGGCGGTGCGGTGGAAGGTGGGATCCTGGCGGAACTCGTTGGGAAGCAGGGTGTGGTCCGGCAGGCCCAGTTCTTCGCCCTGATACAGGTATACACCGCCTGGCAGTCCGAGCATCAGCAGCGTAGCGGCCCGCGCCCGGGCCAGGCCGAGTTCCATGTTGGGCTGTTCGTCGAGGGGTCCAAGCCCGTCGCCGGTCCGCGGTCCGGCTCCGGTCAGGCCGAAGCGGCTGGTGTGCCGAACGACGTCGTGGTTGGAGAGCACCCAGGTGGTGGGGGCTCCCACTTTGTCGAAGGCGCGCAGCGAGGACTCGATGACGTGCCGGAGGTCCGGTGCGTCCCACCGGTGGTGCAGGTAGGCGAAATTGAAGGTCTGGTGCATTTCGTCCGGCCGAACCCAGTCGGTCAGCCGGTCTATCGGGTCGATGGTCGCTTCGGCGCACAGCACCCGGTCTCCGTCGTAAGAGTCAAGGATTTTCCGCCAGGACCGGTAAATGTCATGGATGCCGGGCTGTCCGAACATGGGGGCCTCGGCTCCGGGGTAGCCCTCGGAGGAGGACCCGTCGGCGCGGCCGCCCCAGTCGGGCAGCCCGGATTTCTTGATCAGGGCGTGGGCCACGTCCACGCGGAAGCCGCCGACGCCGCGATCCAGCCAGAAGCGCAGGATGCGTTCAAACTCGGCATGCACGGCCGGCGAGTCCCAGTTGAAATCCGGCTGGGAGGTATCAAAGAGGTGCAGGTACCACTGACCGGGCATCCCGTCCGCTTCGGTGACGCGGGTCCAGGCGGGGCCGCCGAAGTGGGACTGCCAGTTGTTGGGCGGGTTTTCGCCGCGCTCTCCGGTGCCGTCGCGGAAAACAAACATGTCCCGTTCGGGGGAACCAGGGCCGGAGGCAAGGGCGGCTTGGAAGAGCGGATGTTGGTCGGAGCAGTGGTTGGGGACCAGATCCACGATGACGCGGATGCCGTGCCGGCCGGCTTCGGCGACGAGGGCGTCAAAATCCTCCAGGGTGCCGAACATGGGATCCACGGAGCAGTAATCGGCAACATCGTAGCCGGCGTCCTTCTGCGGGGAGCGGTAGAACGGGGATAGCCAGACGGCGTCGATGTCCAGTTCTGCCAGTGTTCCGAGTTCTGCGGTGATGCCCTGCAGGTCTCCCACGCCGTCCCCGCGCAGGTCCCGGAACGAGCGGGGGTAGATCTGGTAGATCACTGAAGAGCGCCACCATTCGCGTGAGGCTGTCGCCTCGTGGACGGGGACCAGGCGCAGGTCGGGACGGCTGAAGGTTTCAGCCAATTGGTTCTCCATCTGGCGGCTCCTTCTAGGGTCCGGAGAAAGGGCAGGGGGTACATTTCCATTTAACGACTCCTGCCAGCTCTAGTCCGGACTGCGCGTAGAAGGTCACAGGAGATTAAGCTCACCCTGCTAAGGGCCGCTTGCGGGTGTTGGCTAGGATTGGGCTACGTCACACTGACGTCCTGCGCAGGAACTATTCGCCCTGTGCTGCGTACACCTATTCCAAGGGGAAAGCCTCGTGTCAGAGAACAAGCCGGAGTGGCAGCAGGGGAACGCGCCGGACGGCGGCAAACCGGCCAACGCAGATCAGTACGGTTACGGTCAGCAGCCGTACGGTCAGCAGCCCGGTTATCCCGGCTACGGCGAGCAGGACCAGTCCGGTTACGTGCAGCAGCCGTATCCTGGCTACGGTGAGCAGGATCAGTCCGGGTACGGGCAGCAGCCGTACGGCCAGCAGCCGGGTTATCCCGCTTACGGCCAGCAGGGCGCCTACCCCTCATACGGCCAGCCGGGCGCCTACCCCTCATACGGCCAGCCGCCAATCAACCCGGGTCAGTCCCTGGGCCTGGCCGGGCTCATCACCTCGTTTTTCGCACCGCTCGTGGGGCTTATCTTGAGCATCATCGGCTTGAAGCAGTCGCGAAAGGCGGGTATGAGCAACGGAATGGCCGTGGCGGGCATCGTGATTGGCAGCCTGTTGACCGCGCTTTTCATCATTTACATCATTGTCGTCATCATTGTTGCGCTCTCCGCGCCCAGCTACGGTTACTGACCTCCGCCGTCGCCACTGACCTCCGCCGTCGCCACTGACCTCCGCCGTCGCCACTGACCTCCGCCGTCGCCACTGGCCTCCGCCGTCGCCTGAGCCCCGACCTAGGAAGGGGCTCCACCCGCGTCAAGGATCTCCATGGTCCGGGTGTCGGTGCTGAGCAGGATGGCCGCTTCATCGCGCCGGTGACGCAGGATGGTGTCCATATAGGACTGCACGGCCTCGGCCATGGGCACATTCCGGTTGGCTTTCTCGGACATGTACCAGCGGTGTTCGAGCACCTCATGGACTACTTCAGCCGCTTCCAGCTTGCTGCCCAGGTCCCGGGGAACAGCTTTGACAATCGGTTCAAAAACCTGCGTGACCCACAGGTGGGCGCTCAGCTCCTCATCCAGCTCCGGGTGGCTGGTCGCCCGGTAGGAATCCATGTCATTGAGCAGCCGGCGGGCCTGATTTTCCTGGGCATCAATACCCGTCAGCTGCAGCAACCGGCGCTGATGATGGCCGGCGTCGACCACCTTGGGCTGCAGTTGGACCTGGGAGCCGTCCGGCGTCGTGCTGATGGAGAGCTCGTCGACGTCGAAGCCCAGGTCATTCAGCCGCCGGATTCGGGCGTCCACCCGCCAGCGGTCCGCCAGCCCGAAGGATTCCTGCTCGGTCAGCTCTGCCCAGAGTCCGCGGTAGGAGTCCATGATCCGTTCGCTGGTGGCCAGCGGGTCCACCGACTCTTCGATCAGGCCGCCTTCGGCCAGGTCCATGAGCTCCCCGGCAATGTTGACCCGGGCAATTTCAAGGTCGTATTCGCGCTGCCCTTTGGAGAGCTCGGGGTATAGCTCCCCGGTTTCTGCATCCACCAGGTAGGCGGCAAACGCTCCGGCGTCGCGCCGGAACAGGGTGTTGGACAGGGATACATCGCCCCAGTAGAAACCCGCCAGGTGCAGGCGTACCAGCAGCAACGCCTGAGCATCGATCAGCCGGGTCAGGGTGACTTCCCGGAGGGTCTGGGAGAAGACAGCACGGTAGGGCAGGGAAAAACGCAGGTGCCGGGTCACGAGGACGGGCTGCAGTTCTTCCCCGTTGGGGTCCAAGCGCCCGGTGATGACTGCCACCGGGGCCACGGCCGGGACATTGAGCCGGCGGAGCTTGCGCAGCATGTGGTACTCCTGCCGCGCCACGTGCTCGCTGGTTTCCTTGATGGCGATGAGGGAGTCACCCAGCCGGGCAAAGCGCACCACGTGGCGGGAGATGCCGCGGGGGAGGGCGGCAAGGTTTTCCTTGGGCCATTCCTCCAGCGGGATGTGCCAGGGCAGATCCAGCAGGGCGGGGTCCATCGAGGCTGCCGTGATGTTCAGCGAACCAAGGGTATTGATCCGGTCAGTTGAGGCGCGTGTGGTGCGGGGCAGCTTGCCGGCCTGGTCCCAGTCAGTGGGTTCGTTCTGCCAGTTGGCGGAAGCGGAATCTGTCATAGGCGAAAGCCCTTACGTCTAGAGCAAGCGGTAACGAAAAAGCGGTGGCTCCCCACCCAAAAGTTTAGTTGAGCAAGGGAGCCACCGCATATTTTTCTGAGGACGCTTATGCCTGTTCCGCCAGCCGTTCTCCGCTGGAGGTGTCGAAGAGGTGCACATGGCCCTTCTGCGGACGTACGTGGAGGGTGTCGCCCTTCATCGGAGGACGACGTCCGTCAACGCGGACCACAATAACGTGCTCGTTGCCGTCCAGCGTGGTGTGGCCGTACACGTAGGCGTCCGCGCCGAGTTCCTCGACCACGTCCACGTCAACCCGCAGGCCTTCGCCCTCGGTGACGAGTTCCAGGTCTTCGGGCCGCACGCCCAGGGTCACCGTGTTGCCGGCAGCCTGGCCGAGGACGGCACTTTCCACCGGGTACACCGCGCCGCCGAACGCGACGCCGCGGTCCACCACGGGCAGCTCGAGGAGGTTCATGGCCGGGGAACCGATGAAGCCGGCCACGAACACGTTCTTGGGGTGGTCGTACAGGTTACGCGGGGTATCGACCTGCTGCAGGATTCCGTCCTTGAGCACCGCTACCCGGTCGCCCATGGTCATGGCCTCAACCTGGTCGTGGGTGACGTAGACGGTGGTGACCCCGAGGCGGCGGGTCAGGGAAGCGATCTGGGTGCGGGTCTGCACTCGCAGCTTGGCATCCAGGTTGGACAGCGGCTCATCCATCAGGAAGACCTGCGGATTACGCACAATGGCTCGCCCCATGGCCACCCGCTGGCGCTGGCCGCCGGAGAGTGCCTTCGGCTTGCGGTCCAGATAGTCCTCGAGGTCCAGCAGCTTCGCAGCCTCGCGGACGCGTTCCATCCGCTCTTCCTTGCCAATGCCTGCGATCTTCAGGGCGAAGCCCATGTTGTCCGCGACGGTCATGTGCGGGTACAGCGCGTAGTTCTGGAAAACCATGGCGATGTCGCGGTCCTTGGGCGGAACATCGGTGACGTCGCGGTCACCGATGAGGATCCGGCCGGAATTCACGTCTTCGAGCCCTGCGAGCATGCGCAGCGAGGTGGATTTTCCGCAGCCCGAGGGGCCTACGAGAACCAGGAACTCGCCGTCGGCGATTTCGAGGCTGAGGTTGTCAACCGCGGGGCGTTCCGTCCCCGGGTACAGGCGTGTGGCCTGGTCAAACGTTACCGTTGCCATGGTATTTCCCTTCACGGGCAGGTACGTGCCCGACGATCCGTTGTGAATGGAGAGCTATGTAGTTGAGGTCATGAACCAGCGGCAGGCATCGACAACGATGCTGTGAGCTGGTTCACAGGGTCAGTATTGCATACGTTTCGTGCCGCTGGGCGCAGGAGTTGCGGGCGTTATCGGCCGACGGCGGCGCGGCGCAGCCGCACCAGTTCCTCCAGCACCTCGGTGAAGGCTTCAGGGGATGCTGCGCGGTGTGCGGCCGATGTGGCGCCCTCGCCCACCTTCACGCCGACATCACCCGGCACCAGCGCCTCGAACCCGCGCTCGTCCGTGACGTCGTCGCCGGCAAAGAGCACCGCCGTCGCACCGGTCAGTTCCCGCAGCGCCGTGATGCCTTCGCCTTTGTTGGTGTGGACCACGGAAGCCTCCAGCACCGACTTGCCGTCCGTGACCTGCACTCCGTCCAGCAGCTGCAATTCGCGCCGGACCGCGTCGGTGGCCTCCACAGCGACCACGGCTTCCATGCCGCGGGTATGCAGGACGACCCCGGCCGGCTTGTCTTCCAGCCGGGAACCCGGGTGCAGGGCGGCCACGGATTCCACGGCCGCGCGGGCGCGGTCCAGCAGCTGCGCCTGCTCGGGGGTCAACTGCAGCGGTTCGGCGTTGGGCCCCGTCCAGGTCTCAGCGCCGTGGCTGCCGATCAGCAGGGTCTCCGGGTCGGGGGAGGCCACGCTGCGCAGGCTGTCCAGGGCACGTCCGGAAATCAGCGCGGTATCCGTCCGGGGCAGGGCTGCCAGCGCCCGTACAGCAGCCGCGGAACCTTCCAGCGGCCGGGCGTCTTCTGCCCGTTCCACCAGCGGCGAAAGCGTGCCGTCGAAGTCCACCGCCACCAGCAGCTTTTGGGTCTGTGCCAGCGCTTCCAATGCTTCCTGCAGGGCAGGATCGATCATTAGTCCTCCCGGTCCTGGTCCTGTTCGAGCGCGTCCAGGAAGTTCCGGGACCAGCGTTCGACGTCGTTCTGCAGTACCTGCCGGCGCATCAGCCGCATCCGGCGGCTGGCCTCACGGGCCGGCATGTTCATGGCCGTGAGAATGGAGGCCTTCAGGCCGTCAATATCGTGCGGATTGACCAGCACAGCCTGCCGCAGCTGATCGGCGGCACCGGTGAACTCCGAGAGGACCAGCGCACCGGTGTTGCCCGTGCGGGCGGCCACGTACTCCTTGGCCACCAGATTCATGCCGTCCCGAAGGGCAGTAACCAGCATTACGTCGGCGGCCAGGTAGAGCGCCACCATTTCCTCCACCGGATAGCTGTGGTGAAGGTAGCGCAGCGCGGTATTGGAGATGGTGTCGTAGGTGCCGCTGATCCGGCCCACGGTGCCCTCCACCTCCTCGCGCAGCAGGCGGTACTGTTCCACGCGCTCGCGGGAGGGGCTGGCGACCTGGATCATCGAAGCGTTCTCGACGGTGATTTCGCCGTCTTCCAGGAGTTCCCCGTAGGCCTTGAGCCGGTGGCTGATGCCCTTGGTGTAGTCCAGCCGGTCCACGCCCAGCATCACGGTGTCCGGGTTGCCCAGTTCACGGCGAATCTGCTTGGAGCGTTCAATAATGTCTTCGCGCTGGGCCAGTTCCGCGATCTGCGCAGCGTCAATGGAGATGGGGAACGCTTCAGCGCGGGAAACGTAGGACAGCCCGTCCTCCGTGGTGACGTGCACCTGCTGCTGGCGGATGGTGTAGCCCGCGAAGCGGCGGACGCAGCGCAGGAAGTTGCTGGCATCCGAGGGCCGCTGGAAGCCGATCAAGTCAGCGCCGAGCAGGCCTTCAATAATGTTCCGGCGCCAGGGCAGCTGGGCGAAGATTTCCAGCGGCGGGAAGGGAATGTGGTTGAAGAAGCCGATCTTCAGGTCCGGCCGTGCCTTGCGCAGCAGCTGCGGAACAAGCTGCAGCTGGTAATCCTGAACCCACACGGTGGCGCCCTCCGCTGCCACGGAGGCGGCGGCGTCGGCGAACCGGCGGTTCACGGTGCGGTAGGCATCCCACCAGGTGCGGTGGAACTCCGGTGTGGCAATGACGTCGTGGTAGAGGGGCCAGAGCGTGGCGTTGGAGAAGCCCTCATAGTAGAGCTCCACCTCGTCGGTGCTCAGCGGGACCGGCTTCAGGTGCATGTTGTCGTGGTCAAACGGTTCCACGGTTTCGTCGGGGGCACCCGGCCAGCCCACCCAGGCCCCGTCCGCCTTGGCCATCACCGGCGCAAGTGCGGTGACCAGCCCTCCGGGGGAGCGGCGCCACGCCTCGCCGTCGTCGGTGCTTACCCGGTCCACAGGGAGCCGGTTGGAAACCACGATGAAATCGAAGTCGCCATACCCGTCCGGCACGTCGCCCTTGCTGCTCGGATCGGCCTCAGCGTTCACGAATGGCACCCCTTAGTTGGTTAGTCGTATATTGCCACTCTATCGAAGCGCGGAAACTTTGTACCGTCCCCGGGCGTTGGCCAACGGGCGGGTTGTATGTTCCGCCTACACTTGGAGATGTGCCCAGAGGCCCCGGAAACGCGGCCGGCGTTGAGAGACATGAGGAACTATGACTGACCGGAATCTTAAGCCGACCAAGTCGGAGCGGACTGCTGCTGCGCGCGAACAGGCCCGCGCCATGCGCGAGGCGCAGCAGAAGAAGGAACACCGCAACCGGCTCCTGATCCGCTGGGGCGTGGTGGTAGCAATCCTTGCAGTGGTTGCCCTCGTGGCGGCAATTGTGGTCAACAACGTCAACAGCAAGGTTCCCTCCAGCGGGGAATCGCCGGCGAACGCCAACCAGTACGGCGGCTTCACCCTGACCTCGACCAGCGCGCTGGAACCCACCGAGCCGTTCGACGTCGACGTGGATTCCCTCGGCGAAGCTCCGGACCAGGCGGATGAAAATGCACCGGTCCCGCCGGGCATCACCGCGGGCGAGCCGGGCCAGCCTATCCCGCTGGTGGAGTACGTCGACATCAACTGCGTGCACTGCGCTGATTTCGCTGCAACTTACGACGATCAGATCGCCAAGTGGCTCGACGCCGGCGAGATCACGTACGAGTACCGCACGGTCGCGTTTTTGGACGGCGGCTCGCCCACCAACTACTCCTCACGCGGTGCCAATGCCGCAGCCTGTGTTGCCTCCGAGAGCCCCGAGTCCTACTGGGACTTCATGAAGGCCATCTTTGCCCAGCACGCCAACGGCGAGGTGGATAACGCCGGACTGGTGGACATGGCCGCTGCCGCCGGCGCGGACGCCGACGCGGTGGAATCCTGCATCGACGACGGCACCTACCGTCCCTTCGTGAAGTACGCGGACCAGATGGCGCGGATCGACGGCATTTCCGGCACGCCTACCGCCTTTGTCAACGGCAGCGAAGCCGACCTGAACACCTTCGTGGAAACGGTCCAGGCGGCAATCGACGCCAACAAGTAACAGGAGCCACCCGGCGTCCGTTCCCCGTGAAACACATCCGGTTTCACGGGGACGGGCGCTCTGGGCTAATCTTGTCTAGCGCCGTTTCTCCGGTTGGTATATCCGGCTGGCAACGGCTGCGTGAATGGCGGGTCTGTTCGACCGCCAGCACGCCCCCTTAGCTCAGTTGGCCAGAGCACCTGTCTTGTAAACAGGGGGTCGCCGGTTCGAATCCGGCAGGGGGCTCCACGAAACCCCTCCTGATCGGCAATACGCTCGGTCAGGAGGGGTTTTTCTTTGACGACGCAGCGCGTCTGCGGCCCTCAATCCGGCGGCGGCAGTTCGGAAGACGACGTCTTCCTCAACCTCGGGCACGACTACCCCCACCCGGAACGGTTTCAGGATCGGCCGGAGCTACTGCTGGGTGCCAGCCCCGGCCCAGGCCTTGGCATAGAACCGCGGGGAAAGTGACTCCAGCAGCTCCGTGTAGGCCTCCTGGTCCATGGCCTGCGCCGAACTTCCGGGAAACTCCGTGGTGAAGGCCGATACGCCCAGTCCGGCCTCTCCGCGCTCGAGGGTGAGGCCTGCTGCCTCCAGGATGGTGGGGTACATGTTCAGCTGGTCAGAGCCGGCGCGCAGCGTACTGTTCGCCGGCGTCTCGCCCGGAACCCAGATCCGGTTGAAGATGGTCCGGTTCTCGTGGTCGTCCAGCTGCTCGTGGAAAGCGTCCCCGGCACTCATGTGCTTGAGGTGGTCGCCCATGATCACCACTGCGGTGTCGTCGAGGTAGCCCTGCTCCTTCATGTACCCGGTGAATGAGGCCACCTGGGTCATGGAGCAGGAGAAGACCGACGTGACCTCGCTGTCCGTGTCCACGTCGCAGTAGTCGTAGATGTGCACAGGTTCGTGCGTGTCCAGCGTCAGCATGGTGAGGTTGAACGGCCGGCCCGTCTTCTCAGCTTCGGCGTGGAGGTCGTCCAGGGTGTCCCTGGCATGGGCCATCAGGCGTTGGTCGCTCAAGCCCCAGTCCTTGCGGAAGTTTTCCTCCGGTTCGCCGGCAGCCCGCCAATCGGAGAGGCCCTTGACCGCGGAATAACCGTGGCTGTACAGGAAGGTGTCCTTGGCCGCGAAAGAAGGATTGGCGCCGCCCAGGAAGACGTTGGTGTAGCCTTGCTCGTCCAGGACGTCGCCCACGCAGGTGGCACCGCCCAGGTACGTTTCGGCCCCCTCATCGATCCCGTTGTCGGTGGCACTTCCTCCGCCTGCCCCGTTGCCCTTCAGGGGGATGCCGCACTGGGTGGACGCGAGGCCGGCCATGGTCCATCCGCCGCCTTCGTACTGCTGGAAATCGGCCACGGTCTGCCAGCCCTCTTCGGCCTTCGTGGCTTCCTTCAGGGGCGCGAACGCGTCCTTTTCAAAAAGCTGGTCGTCCTCCAGCGTCGCTTCGCCGGACTCGAGGTAGATGACCACAAGGTTGCGCTTCTGATCCGCGCTGGTGACCGTGGGCTCCACGTAGTAGTCACCGACGTCGTACTTGGAGTTCGCCGCCTTGATGTAGTCGCCCAAACCCACGGTGGTAGCGAAGGCGGTGGTACCGGCAAGGACCACCGCGGCCACCAGGAGCGTGGAGAGGGGCCGCATGAACGGCTGCGTGCCACGGGAGTCCGGGTTGCCGTTGCGAAGGCGACGGCGGCGCCTCGAGGAGCGCCACAGGGCGATGGCGACGGTGATCAGGAGGGGGACAACACCGATGCCCAGGATGCCGATCCATACAATGGCCCCGCCGCCGCCGTCGGTCTCCACGGAAACGAGGTTCATGAGCATCTGCCCGACGGAGATTTCACCCCAGAAGAAGCGGATGCCCACGGCGGCGATGAGCGCCGCCAGTCCAAGCCAAATCAGGGCATAAACCAGGATATGTGCCGCGACGAGGCCAACCCGTCGTGTCACATAGAGAATCCGGCCAGACATGCCCACACCTCGCGTTCCAGATGCCCGCTTTCCGCGGGCCACCCTTGACACCCGACCCTTTGCCGGACACTGAATCTTATTGCCACGGCGGTTCCCATTCAACTCCTGCCCGGTTGCGGTTAGGCAACCGACCCCCGGCCTTTAGGATGTACTAGCGCAAAATAGTCGTCCCACCTATCAGGAGCCCTCCATGGTCATGCCCCGGAACCTCTTCCTCGTTCGCCACGGACAGAGTGAAGCGAATGTGATGCAGCGGGCAGCCAAGGCCGGGGACCCGAGCCTGTATACCGAAGAGACGATGACCGTCCCGGACCGCTCCTGGCGGCTCACGGACCTCGGCGTGCAGCAGGCAAAGGTCGCCGGAGCATGGATCGCGGAACAGAATGTCCAGTTCGACCGCGCCATGGTCTCGGTCTACACCCGGACCCGCGAGACCGCCGCCCATCTGGGGCTGGATGTGCGCTGGGAGGAGAACCGGGTGATCCGTGAGCGTTCCTGGGGCGAGATAGGGTCCATGTCGAAGCAGGATTTCGCGCAGAAGTATTCGCAGAATGCTGCGTACCGCGACAGCGACCCGCTGTACTGGGCCCCTCCGGCGGGGGAATCCATTGCCAACGTCGCCGAGAACCGTGTCCGGAACATCCTCAGCACCCTGCACCGGGAAAACGCCCGGGACAATGTCCTGCTGGTGACCCACGGAGAATTCATGTGGGCCACGCGCTTGGTCCTGGAACGCTGGAGCGATGAAGAGTTCCTGAAACGGGATGCCGACAAGGAGCAGCTGATCCACAACTGCACTGTCCTGCAGTACACCAGCACCGAACCGGACAACCGCAACAATGTCCGTGAAAAGCTCAACTGGGTCCGCCGCTGCTGGCCGGTGTGCGTCGACGGCGAGTGGACCATGTTTGTCGGCGAATGGGAGGAGTTTGACCGGAAGTACTTCACGGGGGAGGAGCTGATGGAACGCGCAGAAGCGAACCGGCATTTCCTCCTGGGCTCCTTCGGGAACTGACCCAGCCGGCTACGTCCCCTTCCCGGCAGCGGGTGCAGTGCGGACACACAAAAGTCAGCCAGCACAAAACGACGGCGCCTCCCGAAAGGGGGCGCCGTCGTCGTTGGGATTTCCGGAGCTGGCCGCGGACTAAGGAGCCAGACCGGCCTTCTGCTGCAGCCGGTACTGTTTCATCATCTTGAAGTACCCCGGAACCGGTGTCAGGTAGAGCTGCACCGCGGCCAAAACCAGCGCCAGGATTCCCCACCAAGCCAGGAGGTTTGTCAGAGTCACGAGGCTCACCACATGGAGCGCGGCATAGATGGTCAGCACAATCCGGGCCCAGTTGCGGCCCTTCCGGACAAAAACGGCAGTGAGTACGTTAACGGCAAGGCAGATAACGCCCATCGCGATCAGCAGGACAAGGCCTACCGCCACGGCGGGGTCATCTGCCCGGGCGCCGGCATCGTTGACCGTTGCGTAGAACACCGCAATGTTGACTGGAATGGCCACCACGGTCAGCACCAGGGCGACGATCTGCAACCAGAAGGACGAGTCCACCTGCTTCGGCCGCTGCGGCATAACCGGGGTCCCCGGAGCACCGGGGGCACCATAGGCTCCGGGGGCACCATAGGCTCCGGGGGCACCATAGGCTCCGGGGGCACCATAGGCTCCGGGAGCACCATAGGCGACCGGGGCTCCCGGCATGCCCTGAGGAGCACCCATTGGTCCAGGCGGCACCGGCGGCGAAGCCGGCTCCGGCGCCGGCGGATAGGCATTGAAGCCGTTGTTGTTTTCCTGCTGTCCTTGCATCTTTCCCCCATATGAGATGGTCGTGCGGCGGGACCGCCGCATTATGTCTACCCGGCACCGGCCGAGAGGTCCTGCTAGGGCATCTTGAAATGCGCGACGTCCTCGCGCTCGCTGTCGGACAGGATCAGGGTGTGCGGTCCGTCCTCGACGTCGAAGGTGAGGTAACCGGTTACCTCTTCCCCGGCGGCAACGCCGTCGGCCCACAGGGTGCCTTCGTCAATGTATAGAGCTTCGGCCGCATTGAAGCGGCCTTCCGAGTCCATGAAGGTGAAATTGGTGGAACGGGCGTCAGTAACGCCTTCTTCCGTTTTCCAGATGACCTGAACCCTTTGGAAGCCCTTTTCCGGCATGGTGGTGCTGCTCCGGGCTGCCACGGATTCGGCTTCCTCGACGGCGACGACCGTGACGCTCGCTACGTTGCCCTTGCTCATGGACACGGTGACGGTGTCGCCAATGTTGTTGACGTCAATGTCGGCTGCCTGCGTCGAGGTGTTCCGTGAGGGCGTTTGTGCCGTATCGCCGGCGTCCGCCGATGATTCGGCTGACGGACCGCCCGAACCCCCGGCCGAGCAGGAGGCGAGGGACAGGCCCAGGGCCACGGCCGCTGCGGGCAGCAGCAGGCGTTTGGGGAACAACGGCATCGGCAACCTCTTTCGTAAGGAATTTACGCAGGGGGTACCTGGTGCTCATTCCCCCCGGCAGAGCTGAACCCTGTCCCAAGAAGGCGGGTTCAACCACGAAGAATACCGCACACAAAAACGGCCGGGCGCCGGAAGGGGATTGCCATCCCGTCCCGGCACCCGGCCGTTGGCAGCAGCAGCCTCAGCCGGCCAGCTCCAGCAGTGCGGAGTAGGAGGACTGTGCTCCCTCCCGGGTGGCTGCCAGCGCTCCGGCGCGGGCAGCGAAGGTAGCCGCCTCCGCCAGTGAATCGCCCGCTGCCAGCCGGGCGGCGGTGGCTGCGGTGAAGGCATCACCGCAACCGGTCGTGTCCACCGCAGTGACCCGGGTAGGGGCCACAGCGAGTATCCGCTCGCTTTCGGCTGCCGTCCCGTCCAGCACGACGGCGCCGTCCGCACCCAGGGTGATGATCGTCCGCCGAACGCCGAGCGCACCCAGCGCGGCGATGACCTCTTCCCAGTCCGCGGCCGGATCGGCAAGGCCCGTCACGAGGGCCGCTTCATGGGTGTTGAGCAGCAGTACGTCCGTCAGGGCCAGCAGCTCCGCGGGAACTTCCTGGTACGGGGAGAGGTTCAGGAGCACCTGCGCTCCGGCCTGCTGCCCGGCCCGGGCAGCAGCGGCAACCGCTTCGAGCGGAACCTCCAGGCTGAGGGTCAGCACCGCGGCACCGTCGAACAGGTCCGCCGGAAGCTCGGCGCCGGTGACCGTGCCGTTGGCACCCGGGGAAACGATGATGGTGTTCTCTCCGGCGGCGTCCACCACGATCATGGCTGTGCCCGTCGCAGTGCCGGTGCGGCGCAGGACGCGAGAAGCGTCCACACCGGCACCGGCGGCGGCCTTCAGCAGCAGGTCCCCGTGCCCGTCGGCACCGACGGCGCCGAACAGCCGGACATCGGCGCCCAGGATCGCTGCGGCGGCGGCCTGGTTGGCGCTCTTGCCGCCGGGCACAATCACCAGCTCCGAACCGTTGAGGGTTTCCCCGGGGGAGGGAAAACGGTCAGTACGCACGGTCAGGTCAGCGTTCAGCGACCCTACAACTACAACTCTTCCGGCAGGCATGCGGGGAATTCTCCTTGACGAGGGCGGGCGGGGTTCAGCGGGCGGCCGGCGCGGCGGCAGCCACTTCGGCAGCGGCCGGCTTGGGGATAAGGAAGGACGCAGCCAGAGCCAGGACGAGGATGACCAGCCCGGCAACAATACCGCCGTAGTAGCCGCCGGCCCCGCCGTCGGCCGGTGTGGCGGCGGTCTTCACCGCGTAGATCACGGCGAAGCTCAGGCCCGCGCCCAGATTGAAGGCGCCGGCGTTGAGGCCGGGCAGGAAGCCCGGGTTTTCCTTTGGGGAGAGCACAATGCCCAGGCCGTTGAGCATGATGTTGCCGATGCCCGCGTAGGTGATGCCGATCAGTACCGAGACGCCGAGCAGGCCTGCCTTGGAGTCGCTGCCGACCACCAGCAGCACCAGCGCCAGTGCGATCACGGAGCCGATCATGCCGATCCGCAGGACCTTGCCGTAACCCCAGCTGGCTGCCAGGCGGCCGGCAATGGGGCCGAGAACCAGGCCGGCGATGGCGTACGGGGTGAGGGTCCACCAGGCGGACTCCTCGGCACCCATGCCGAACCCGATTGCGCCGTCCTGTGCCAGGGCAGGCAGGATGCCGTTCATGATGGCAAACACGCCGGTCATGGTGAGCAGCGTGGTCAGCAGCAGCGCCCAGGTGGACCGCCGCTTCAGCAGGTAGGTGGCCACCAGCGGCTGTTCCGTGCGGTTTTCCACCTTCCAGAACACTACGAAGGCCACGACGGCAACGGCCATCAGCCCGATTACCAGCGGCCAGTTGGCTGCGGCCAGCTTGCCCGCTTCGTTGAATGCGGTGAGCAGGGTACCCACGGAGATGACCAGGGGCACCACACCGACCCAGTCCATCTTTTCCTTCTTCTCGGCCCGGGATTCCGGTGCCAGGAAAAGCAGGAGGGCGGTGGCGACGGCGCCCACGGCGGCCATGGCCCAGAACACCGAGGCGAAGCCGTGGTTTTGCGCCAGGTAGCCGCCGGCCACGGCGTCGATGCCGGCAATGCCGCCGTTTACGGCGGTGATGACGCCCATCAGGGTGCCGTACAGCTTCGCGCCACGGATTTCCACGCGAAGCATGATCAGCGTCAGCGGCACCACGGGCCCGGAGACGCCCTGGATCAGGCGGGCCAGGAAGAGGACTTCAATGTTCGGGGCCAGGGCAGCCACCACGGAACCGATGGTCAGGACCACCAGCATCCCGGACAGGACTTTTTTGCGCCCGATGATGTCGCCGAGCCGGGGCAGGAACAGGGAGAAGAGGGCGGCGGCGGTGAAGAACGCCGTCTGGGTCAGGCCGACGGCGGCGGAGGTGGTGTCCAGTTCCTCTTCGATAGTAACCAGGGCCGGGGAGAGCATTGAAGCGTTGAGCTGGAACGCCACGCAGGCGGCCAGCAGTGCGGCCATGAGGGCGCCGACGTTGACCCGGCGGCGGGCGATTTCACTCACAGGTCGACCTCGCCGATCCGCTCGAGGGCGTCCACAACCAGGTCCCAGAACTTCTGGTGGTCCAGGTCCACGGCCACTGAGGTGTTGCAGTCTTCGGGGGCCGGCGCGCGGAAGTCTGCCACCGTCATGCCCAGGGTCAGGGTGCCGGTCAGCTCCACATCGAGCGGCACGCGCCGGGTGGTCATCACCGAGGGGTCGATGACGTAGGCGACAGCGCACGGATCGTGCACCGGCGGGAAATCGAAGCCCTGCGCGTCCTTGTAGGCGTGGCCGAAGAAGTCCAGCAGTTCGCCGACGAACTTGGCGGGCTTGGTGCCGACGGCAGCGATACGGGCAGCCACCTCGTCCGTGGCCAGGGCCTGGTGGGTCAGGTCCAGCCCGACCATGGTCAGCGGCCACTTCTCGTTGAAGACTATGTGGGCGGCTTCGGGGTCGATCTTGATGTTGAATTCAGCCACGGCGGACCAGTTGCCCACGTGGTAGCCGCCGCCCATCAGGACAACTTCCTTCACGCGTTCGGCCAGGCGGGGTTCCTTGCGCACGGCCAGGGCAATGTTGGTCAGGCCTGCGGTGGGGACCAGGGTGACAGTGTTCGGCTCGTGCGCCATCACGGTATCGATGATCAGGTCGACGGCGTGCCGGCGGTCCAGTTCGAGGGTGGGCTCGGGCAGCACGGGTCCGTCCATGCCGGAATCGCCGTGGATGTCGGGGGCGTTTTCGATGGTGCGGACCAGGGGCCGGTCACAGCCTGCCGCGAAGGGGACGCCTGTGATATTTGCGACACGGGCAATCGCCAGCGCGTTGCGTGTCACCTTCTCCAAGGTCTGGTTTCCGACGACGGTTGTCACCGCCAGGAGGTCGATCTCCGGGCTGCCGTGTGCCAGCAGCAGGGCGACCGCATCATCATGGCCGGGATCGCAGTCCAGGATGATTTTGTGGGGCATTGCATCTCCGCTTCGTTGGGGTTCTCCCGCCGGGGCCGAAATCCCGGCGTTGCAGTGCCCCGCTCTGGCACGCCGGCCGGCCCGCAGCGCTGCGGGCGGTCAGTGGAGTGGAGTGGCGTGCCGCTGCCCGGAGGGCCCCGGGGTGAGGGTGCCGGACAGCGCCGAACCCCAGTTGGGGCGGGCACTGCATTTAACGATATCGGCGCCCGGAGCCCTAAACTCCGTGGTGCTCCGCGGCCGCCGGCCGGCTGTCGGCACGGATTTGCCTCGCTGCAGACCGGTGCCTATCCTTGCCCGCGGCCGCAACGGAACCGGCCGGCACCCGAAGGTGCCGGCCGGCCGTGGCTCCAACCGTGGAGCGGCTACGCCTACCAGCGGACCTTGCGCTCGCGGGGGCCTTGCCGGGTGGTGTGGGCCCGGGTGGGCTTGGTGTCCTTGCCCAGGCTCTGCCAGCCGGGCAGGCCGGCTTCAGCCGGGGGAGCAGGACGGTCGCGTCCGTCTCCTCCGAGCTGTGCTTCGGCCGAAGGGGCCAGGTTGATGTGCAGGTCCGCTGCCTGCCCGGATAATTCCGGTGAAACATGCAGCGGGCTGGTGGTTGCCTTCTTTTTTGGTGCACGCATGGTGGTACTCCTGTCACTGGCGCCGTCGACGCCGGCACGGGCCTTCCGCGGGCAGCCCAAAGAGCGTGGCCGCAAGCGGGAAGTGCAGACGGAAGGACTCGGAGGCCGCGCCTCAACAAGCTGGAAATGGTTGTCTGCGAAAGTTCGAGAGGGCGCAGCAGCGCGCTACTCGAAAGTCAGAATCTTCATGCCCCGGACCCTAGCAGTGCCGCGCGTGCCGGGGATACCCCCTGCCGTAAAAACCGTTAGAAGGTGAGCACAATCCGGCCGCGCAGCCCACCGGCTTCCAGCCGTCGGTGGGCTTCGGCGGCCCGCTCGGCCGGCATGACGTCGGCAATCCGCGGGCTCAGCAGGTCAGCCTCGGCCAGGGCGCGCAGCCGGTCCAGTTTCGCGCCGGAATGGTATTCCTGAACCACCCGGATCGGATGCACCCTCACGCCGCGGCCGGGATCACCGTCCCATCCGCGGTAGGTGGCGAACCCGCCGCCGTCGCGCACCGCCCGGGCAGCCAACCCGTTCATGACGGCAGCGTCAGCGACGGCGTCGACACCCTCGGGGAAGAGTTCGAGGATCCGCTCCGCGACGTCGTCGCCGCGCTCCACCACATAGTCGGCACCCAGGGCGGAGACGAGATCGGCGTCCTTGTCCGCTGTGTCGGCCACCACGGTGAGCCCGGCCTCCTTGGCCAGCTGGACCAGGTAGTTCCCCAATGTTCCGGCCGCACCCGTGACGGCCAGGACCTTCCCCTCGGGCAGGGCCAGCTTTTCCAGGGTCTGGACGGCGGTCAGGCCGTTCATTGGCAGGGTGGAGGCAGCCTCCAGGCCAATGCCGCCCGGAATGCGGGCAACGGAGTCTGCCGGGGCCACCAGGTACTGGGCGTAGGCGCCGCGGCGTCCTTCCCGGGGCAGGGCCAGGGCCATGACCTCGTCACCGATCCGCCACCGGGCGCCGTCGCCCACCTCGTCCACCACACCGGCAGCGTCCATACCGGGAATGTAGGGCGGTTCCATCCTGCCCATATCCTGGGCGCCGGAGCGCAGCACCGTGTCCGTAGGGCTTACCGCGGCCGCGCGGACACGGATGCGGATTTCGCCCGGGCCGGCATGCGGCTCGGGCGCCTCGAAGATCTCCAGGACCTCGGGGCCGCCGAAGGTGCGGACGCCAACAATCTTCACGGGGAACTCCTCTTGGGTGGTGCCGGTGGTTTCGGAACAGGTCAGGCGGCGGAGCCAGGAATGATTTTCTGTGCTGCCAGGGCGTCGAAGAGCTCCAGGAAGCGGTCCTCCGAATCCAGGCAGTCGCCGAAACCGGCCTGCCGTGCCTTGATGGTGGAAGAAACGTTGTCGAACTCCGAGCGGAAAATGAAGTCGGCGAACTCCCAGCGCACCAAATCCGCATACGGTGTCTGCTGCAGGCCGTACCGCTCGGTCATCTGCTCCCACAGCTCGGCGTACTGCGGCATGGCGTCCACCAGGGGAACGGGCTGCGGTTCGGCGTAGTCCATGCCGAAATGCTTAGCGAATGCCGGCCAGAGCTGCCGCCACCGGAACTGGTCACCGTTGGTGATGTTGAAGATTTCCCCCGCGGCCGCCGGCTCCGACCCGGACCAGACCGCGGCCCGGGCCAGCAGCTCGGCATCGGTGACCTGGTAGAGCGCATCGTAGGCGGCCACCGTGCCGGGGAAGCGCAGCGGCTGGCCCAGTTCCCGGCTGACGGCGGCATACACGGCAATGGCCATCAGCAGGTTCATGGGGTTGCCGGTGGCGTAACCGATCACGCCTTCCGGGCGCAGCACGGTGAGTTCGAATCCGCGCTCCCGGGCTGCCTGGCGGAGCAGGTCTTCCTGGTCGTAATAGAAGTTGGGCTGGATCAGCCGCGGGTCGCGTTCCTTCGCCGGAGCGTTGAAATAGCCCAGATGCGCGCCATAGGCCTTTCCGCCCTGGTACAGCGTCACGTGGCGCAGCGGAGCACCGGCCGAGCGCAGCGCGTCCAAGGTGTTGCGCAGCAGGGCTGTGTTGACCTCGGATAGTTCGGCCGACGTCGGGCGCTCAATGTAGGCGCCGAACACCAGGTGTGTGGTGTCCGACGCCGCGGCAAGACCGTCGCGGGCCGTGCCGGCGTCGAGGAGGTCCACGGAGAGGTGCTCCCATGCGGCGCCCGGGACCGGGCGGCGGCTGGCACCGCGGACCTTCCAGCCGCGGCGGGCATACTCGTCCGCGGCATGCCGTCCGATGACGCCGCCGGCACCCGCCACGAGGACCACACCGGATGAGGGCCGGTCCGGTGCTGCCTGCTCGGCCGAACGTGCCTGGTCCTGCTCGATGATGCCGGGCAACGGGTTGGCGCCGGCGTGCGATTCGGCGGTTTCGGAGACGTTGTCCTGATTCATCGGTCCTCCTGGTGCTGACCTGCTGTACGGAATGGTTCCCCTTGACCATAACGATTATCAGGGTACTTATGAAAATGCCTGCGGGGCGGCGCACCGTGGTCTTGCGCACTTCCCGGCCGCTGGTCTCTTAGGGTGACTGGACCCGTTGGTGCCGGCCAGTCCGCTCTCCGGGTGAACAGACGGGCTAGCGGGGGAGCGGCATTGGGCAGCACATCGGGTTCCATCTGGTCCAAGCGTGCCTTCCGGGGGCTGTGGCTGGCCAACGCGGTGGAGCATGCCGGGCATGCAGTGGCCGTGTTCGCCGTCTCGGTAGCAATGATCACCGTCCTGGACGCCACCGAGGCCGAGGTAGGCCTGGTCGCGCCGCTGAGCAGCGCGGGGCCGCTGCTGTTCGGGCTGGTGGCCGGAGTAGCGGTGGACCGCTGGGGCCGGCGCCGGACCATGTTCACGATGACCTGGATCCGGGCGGCTGCGTACGGCTGCGCCGTGGCGTTGTTCTGCCTGGGCTGGTTGGCTGCATGGCAGCTGCTGGCGGTGCTGGTGGCAGTGAGTATTGCGGACTCGTTTTTCATGGCCGCCCAGACATCGCTGCTGCCCATGCTGGTGGGAAGGCCGCGGATCCCTGAGGCCGCCTCATCCCTGATGGCAACCGACCAGGTGATCTCCTTGGTCGGTCCGGCAGCCACCGGGCAGCTGGTGAAGCTGCTGCCGGCACCCGCCGCGCTGGGGCTGAGTGCCCTGGCCCAGCTGGTGGCCGCCGTCGGCCTGGCCCGGCTGCCCGACGACGAACCGGGCAGGGCGAAAACTGAGCGCCCGTCCGTCCGAGCCGCCGTCGCGGACGGCTGGCGGTTCATGACCGGCCATCGGCTGCTGCTGGCCATGGTCCTGACCACGGCTACGAACAACTTTGCTGCGGGGCTGTACCAGGCCGCGGAAACCTGGTTCATCTTGGAGGAGCTGGCATTGGATCCGGCTGTTTTCGGTGCCGTCTGGTCCGTCAGCGCCGTCGGCGGGATCCTGGGCGCGGTGGCCGCTCCGAGACTAGGACGGGCGATCGGGCCGTTGCGTGCCATGCTGCTTGCCGGCCTGATGATGCCGCTGAACTTTGCCCTGATTCCGCTCACCGCTCTGTGGCCGCAGCTTGCGGTGCCCAGCATAGGGGTCTCCTTCACGCTGTTCGGACTTGCGCTGGGGTTCATGAGCGTTAACGGCACGGCGCTGTTCACTCAGCTGACCCCTGACGCGATGCTCTCCCGGTTCTCGGCCACCCGCCGGACCATCACCCAGGGCAGTTTTGTGGTTGGCGGGCTTCTGGGTGCGATGCTGCTGGCCGTGGCCGGTGCCGTGCCGACGCTCTGGGCGGCCGTGGCCATTGCCCTGCTGCAGGGCGTATTCCTGTTGCGGATGGGGGTTCCACGCCGGGGCGGCCCGACGCCTGCCGAGCTGCCGGATGAGGTGGCTGCCGCCACGTAGGGTGGGGAAGGTGAATAGCCATACCAGTCGGGACCGCAGCTGGGCCGAAGACGCCATCCGCCGGATCGAAGCCGAGGCGGCACGTTCCGCCGACACACACCTGTTCCAAATTCCGGTGCCCACGGGCTGGGCGGTCAAGGTGTACCTCAAGGACGAGTCGACGCACCGGACCGGCAGCCTCAAGCACCGGCTGGCCCGGTCCCTGTTCCTCTTTGGACTGGTGAACGGCTGGATCCGGGAAGACACCACCGTGGTGGAGGCTTCCAGCGGGTCCACGGCCGTATCCGAAGCCTACTTTGCGCAGCTGCTGGGCGTGCCGTTCATCGCCGTGATGACCAGGACCACCAGTGCGGAGAAGATCGCGCTGATCCAGCAGTACGGCGGCAGCTGCCACTTTGTGGACGATCCTTCCGAGGTCTACGCCGCAGCCGAGGACCTTGCCCGCAGCACCGGCGGCCACTACATGGACCAGTTCACCTACGCCGAGCGGGCCACGGATTGGCGCGGCAACAACAACATTGCCGAGTCGATCTTTTCCCAGCTGTCGCTGGAGGAGCATCCGGTGCCCGAATGGATTGTGGTGGGCGCTGGCACCGGCGGGACCAGCGCGACCCTGGGCCGGTACATCCGCTACCACCGTTATCCCACCCGGCTGGCGGTAGTGGACCCGGAACGTTCGGCCTTCTTCCCCGCCTGGCAGACCCCCGATGTGCCTGCCGTGGGCGGACCGTCCCGGATCGAGGGGATCGGCCGGCCGCGCCCTGAACCGAGCTTCATTCCGGCCGTGATCGACCACATGATCCAGGTGCCCGACGCCGCCTCCGTGGCCGCTGCAAGGCACCTGCGGAGCGTAGCCGGGCTGCATGCGGGGCCGTCCACGGGCACCAACCTCTGGGGCGTATGGCAGCTCGCCGCCGAGATGGAAGCACAGGGCAAGGCCGGCAGCATCGTGTCGCTGATGTGCGATCCGGGGGACCGTTATGCGGCGTCTTACGGCGACGACGACTGGCTGGCTTCCCGGGGCCTGGATCCGGCTCCCGCAGAGGCCGTGCTGCAGGAACTCTTCGCCACCGGAAAGTGGCCCGCGCCCTAGGGGGAAACGCCGGCGGTGTCCGGGAACGAAGGCGCCGCAGCCTCAAAATCGATCCGCATCACTACCCGCCGCGGGGTGGGATGGCTGACCTCCGTGAACCCAGCGGCATCGAAAACACTGCGGCTGCCTACGAACAGTTCGCCCCAGGCCACCTCCTTTCCCGGCTCGGTCAGCATGGGGTAGCCCTCCAGGGCCCTGGCTCCCCGCTCCCGGGCGAATCCGACGGCACCCCGTGCCAGTGCATGGCTCACCCCCTGACGCCGGTAGCCCGTCCGGGTGACGAAGCAGGTGACGGCCCAGACGCCGTCGTCGGCCTTGTCTTCTGTCCGCCCGCTCCACGGAACCCGCAGCCGTTCCAGCCGGGGATAGGCGGTGCGCGGTTCCACCGCGCACCAGCCAACAGGTTCGGCGTCCAGATACGCCAGCAGCCCGCTGGTTGATCCGGCGTCAGGGCTGCCGCAGTTGGCCTGTTGCCGCAGCCGGTAAGCCCGCTCTTCCTGCGGCATGGCCCGCCACTGCTCCCGGCTGGCCTTGAACCACTGGCACTGGCAGCGGTGCGGGTCCCCGCGCCCGGCGAAGACGGCCTGCAGATCAGCCGGGGAGCCCTGGTTGGCGGGCCGGACTGTCAGTGTCCCGCCGTTCGGGCTCACCGTTCCGATTGTGCGGGACATCGTGGTCCTCCTGCTCGGTGCCGGTTTCCTTGGGGTTCGCGGTGAGGTGGTGCTTGAACCCGATGTGTGTGGGCTCGAAGCCAAGGCTTCGGTAAAACCGGTGCGCGTCTTCGCGCCTGAGATTGGAAGTGAGCTGGGCCAGTCCGGCACCGTTTTGCCGCCCTTGGACAAGGGCCCAGTCCATCAGTGCAGCTCCCAGACCGCGTGACCGGAGATCGGCGCGAACATGCATCGCCTCCACCTGCAGCCGGGTTACGGCTCCGGCCGCCAGGCACGGGAGCAGAGTCAGCTGGGCAGTGGCCGCAATGGCTCCGGCGCCGTCCTCAACGACGGCGAGGAAATGGGCGGGGTCCGCATCGATGGCTTCGAAGGTGCGACGGTAGGTGTCCAGATCGGGGTGCGGTGCTTCCGGCGACCCGAGCGCGTCTGCCTCCAATAGCGCCGCGATCGGCCCGACGTCGGCCCGGCAGGCCCGGCGCACGCGGAAGGACCCGGCCAGCAGCGGGGCAGGATGGATTTGCATGCCCGCAGTCTGCCACACCCGTCCCGCAGTGCCGGAGAGCAGGTGCCGGAAACGGCCCGCTCCATTGACCGGCTATGCCGGGGCGGGCAGGGTTAATGGGACCGGACCACCGCTGCCGCCGTCAGGAGCCGTTTATGCTTCGTATTCTTTCGATTGACGGTGGTGGCATCCGCGGCATCATTCCAATCACCTGGCTGATGGCGCTGGAGGAACAGACCGGACGGCGGACGGCTGACCTCTTTGACCTGGTGGTGGGCACCTCGGCCGGCGGCATGGCTGCCCTCGCTCTGGTCTCGCCGCGGAACGGAGGAACGCCGTACAGCGCCGACGAGGTGCGGCAGTTGAACCTGGACAGCGCCGAGGAAATTTTCCCCCAGGCCGGAGATCCGCAGGCCGGAGATCCGCAGGCCGGTGCCCCTCAAACCGCGGACCAGTATGCCGGTGCCCCGCGCTACGCTGCTGAACCCCTGCAGCATTATCTGGGGGAGGCACTTGGTGATGAGCCCCTGTCCCGGGCGGTCCGGCCGGTAGCAGTGACCACCTGCGACCTCGCCCGCACCGAAGCCCTGTACTTTGCCGGCGGCGGGCTGGAACCCTCTGTCCTGGGCGACGCATCCATGGCGCTGGCGGCCCAGGCGACGGCGTCGCTGCCCCGGTACTTCCCGGCGGTGCCCTACACCGATCCGGAGGGGACGGCCCGGCAACTGGCAGACGGCGGGCTGGCTGCTGATGATCCCGCACTGCTGGGATATTCGCTGGGTTCGGTATTGCCGCAGGCTGTGGACGGCGTCCTGCTGGTCTCCCTGGGCACCGGGACCAGCACCGGGACCCGTAACGCGGGGCTGCGGCTGGGCGCGGAACAGACCCAGCAGACCCCCGAACTGCAGGCCCTGGAAAAAGACCTGGCCATGGTGTTGAGCGGGCCCGGACAATTGGCCCGGGATTGCCTGCAGCTGATCCTGGGCGACAGGTATGTCCGGATCCAGACAGACCTGCTGCCAGCGGCCAGCAATGCGTCCGACGATGCCAGCCAAGACAACTTGGAGGGCCTGATAGCGACCGCCGAGAAGATGGTGCAGGACACGTCCGCGGACCTGGACCGGCTGGCCCGGCAGCTTCCGGAGGGGTGAGGGCCTTGGCAGCGGAAGTAATCAGCGGAAGAATTATGGGAAAAGTGCTGTTGTGCAGCGCCCTGTATCGGCAACTCTTCCCGATCCGGCGATGAGAGAGGCAGCTGTGGGCGAAAACTTGAGGCGGGTCCGTCGAATAGTGCATGTGCAGTTCGGGACCGGGCAACCCGCAGACAATTACACCCAAACCTGCGACCGGCTTGACGCGGCGATTGCCGCCACGGCGGCGAGTCAGGAGGTGCTTCGGAACCAGGCCCGGGCGGCATGGGAGGTGGTGCGGCACTACGGTGCCGTTACGCGGTCCTATGAAACCCGCATGAAAAGCCTGGAAGCCGTCATAGCCGAGGAGCATCTGGCCGGCGGCCAGGCTGTCAGCCTCGCCCAAACAGCGCGCCGCATGTATGACCTCGCGGTGCGCATCGAAGCCACGGCTCGTCACCACTTTGACGTTGTCCGTACCAAGGAATCCCGTGTGGAGGAATTGATGCACAAGCTAACAAGTTCCAAATCCCAGCTGAAGCTGGCCCAGACTGCGGAGAACCACCGGAACCGGCTGCGTCTGCTGGAAGCAGGGGCCGAACAGGATCCCCTGATCCACAGCCGAAGCAGATATGACCGGGAGCTGCACGAAGCTGCGCGGCTCGCCCACGAAGCCGAGGCGCTGGCGGGGCTGAAGGGCGGCTGGTCATGATGCCCGCACAGACCAGTCCGGTTTTGGTCCCCATACCGCTCAGCCCGCGGCGGAGCCATTCGCTGCGCACGGTCGCCGGACTGAGCATGGCCGCCATGCTGTTCCTCTTCCTGGGCGGCGGGGACCTGGTGACGGTGCTTATCGGGTTCGGCTTCATCCTCCACCCGGTGCAGGCAGCCACCGACAAGCTGGTCCGCTGGCCCCGCCAGGACCGCACCGACGCCGAGTCCCTGACCCGTGTAGTCCGCGAATACTTCTACAACGCACCCGCCGTCGATACCCGGGGCGTGCGGGAGCTGGCGGCAACACGGCAGCTGCAGATTAACGACGACGGCGGCGGGCAGCTGCGCATCGCCCTCACCGGCCGGCGGAAGCCAACTCCTGCAGGCAGCCGGCCTGAGGCCCGGCTGTCCTACCGGTGCGGGGACGTGGGCCTGGCGGACTTCGACCGCCTGCTGCAGAACGCCGAACGTGATCCGTCCGTGCGCCGTGCCACGGACCGGATGCGGCGCCCGGAACCCGGCCGGGCCGCGTCCTGACAGCACACGGGTGATTACACCCGCTGCCGGGGTTGCCGGGCTGCCTGAGTCTCGGCCGGCGCCCCGGCAACGGACCCCCGTTCCGGCTGGGATCATGGAGGTATGCAAACTCTCAGCCTCCAGGACGCCATCAGCCTCGCCGAACGGGCAGCCGCTGTGGCCGAAGACCATATTCCCTACGGTTCCGGGCTGGGTGCTCCGACGTCGTTTACGCTGGCCTGGCTTCTGGCGCGCAGCGGCATGGAAGGCATCCGGGTAGCCAGCGGCAGCTCGGGGATGGGGGACCATTTCTGGGTGGAAACCGGGCAGTGGCGGATTGACCCGACCCTGCGCCAGTTCGCGCAGCTGAACCACAAACCCCTGGTGGAGCCGGTGGAAGAACCCGGCAATTTCGCGGCGACCAAGTATTACGCGGTCCCGTCCACCCGGCAGGAAGCGGTGCGTGAGGTCTCCTACGGATTCCGCAACGCCGCCGAGACCGAAGACTTCGTGCGCGAGATGGAAGCGGCCATCGCCCTGTAAGGGGCCCCGCAGCCTCCCGGGCATAGCTCAAACGGCACCGGATGTACTAGCCTCGGGCGGACCCACTGCCGGGAGTAGCCAAGGGGCACTGCATGCACGAGAACCGTGAGCTGGTCGAGGCCCGAATCAACCGCTTCCTGCGTGAACGTCTGCCGGGGCGGGTATGGCGGGAGCGGCAGGCGGCGGCGCTCGCGGTCTGGGAGGCGCCGGGGGAACCGGTGCCGTTCTCCCTGGCGGTGGGCCGGGACTACCGGCCCTTCAGCACCGGTTCGCCGTGGGGCGCACCGTGGGGGACCACCTGGTTCCGGGTGTCCGGTACCGTGCCGGAAGGCTGGGAACCGGGCAACGGAAACCGGGCAGAGCTGTTGATTGATTTGGGGTTCCCCGGGGGTGGTCCCGGATTCGGGGCCGAGGCGCTGGTCTACACGCCGGACGGCGGCATTGTGAAGGCGGTGGAGCAGAGGAACATGTTTGTTCCCCTGCCCCAGGCGCCCGGCGAGGCCTTTGAGTTTTACGTGGAGGCGGCGTCGAACCCGAATGTCGCCGCAGGGTTCACCTTCGCCCCTACGCCGCTGGGAGACCGGAACACCGCGGGGGAGGCGCCGCTGTATGTCTTCCGGTCCGCCGATGTTGCCCTGTTCGATGCCGGCGTGTGGAACTTGGTCCGGGACTTCTGGACGCTCAACGGGCTGATGCACGAACTGCCCATGGACCTGCCGCGGCGGTATGAGATCCTGCGGGCACTGGAACGGGCAGTGACTGCCGTGGACCCTGCGGATGTGCCAGGTACTGCTGCGGCCGGGCGGCAGCAGTTGGCGCCCGTGTTGTTCTCACCCGCCTATGCCGGTGCGCACCGGGTATACGCCGTCGGGCACGCCCACATTGACTCGGCCTGGCTGTGGCCGGTGCGCGAAACCGTCCGGAAGGTGGCCCGGACATTCGCCAACGTGCTGGAGTTGATGGACACGGAACCGGAGTTCGTTTTCACGGCGTCCTCCGCCCAGCAGTACGCCTGGCTGCAGGAGCACTACCCGGAGCTGTTCGCCCGGGTGGCGGAACGGGTGCGTGAAGGCAGGTTTGTGCCGACCGGCGGGATGTGGGTGGAATCGGACACCAACATGCCCTCCGGGGAATCCCTGGCCCGCCAGTTCGTGGCCGGGAAACGGTTCTTCCGGGAGCAGCTGGGGGTGGAGCCGGAAGTGGTGTGGTTGCCGGATTCCTTCGGCTACTCAGCCGCGCTGCCCCAGATCGCACGGGCTGCGGGAGCACGCTGGTTCCTGACCCAGAAGATCTCCTGGAACGAAACCAACACCATGCCGCACTCCACCTTCCGCTGGGAAGGCATCGACGGCACGCAGCTGTTTACCCACTTTCCGCCAGTGGACACGTACAACTCTGAGCTGTCCGGGCAGGAACTGGCACGGGCGCAGCGGCAGTTCGCGGAGAAGGGGTTCGCCAACAGTTCGCTGGTGCCCTTCGGCTGGGGTGACGGCGGCGGCGGACCCACCAGGGAAATGCTCGCCGCCGCGCACCGGACGCAGTCCCTGGAAGGCTCCCCGACTGTCCGGCTCGCTACTCCCGAACAGTTCTTCGCGGCGGCAGCGGCAGAACTGGCGGACCCGCCCGTGTGGTCCGGTGAGCTGTACCTGGAGTTCCACCGCGGCACCTACACCAGCCAGGCCAACACCAAAAAAGGAAACCGCCGCAGCGAGGCCCTGCTGCACGAGGCCGAACTGTGGTCCGCTGCCGCCACGCTCCGTGCCGGTGCCGCCTATCCCTACCGCGAGCTGGAACTGGCCTGGCAGACGGTGCTGCTGCAGCAGTTCCACGACATCCTGCCCGGCACCTCCATCGCATGGGTCCATCAGGAGGCGGAGCGGAACTATGTCCGGGTGGCCGCGGAACTGGAAGTGCTGATCGGCAACGCGGCGCAGGCGCTGCTGGGGGAGGGCGCTGAATCGGCGGTGTTGAATGCGGGGCCGTATCCGCTGGAGGGGACGCCGGCGTCAGGCGCGGGACCGGTGCCGGGTTCGGGGAGGGGGACGTGGGAACCGTCCGGCGGCGGCTGGCGCATCAGCAGCGGCAGGCTGCGGCTGCAGGTTACTGCCGAAGGATTGTTCAGTTCCCTGATCGAGTCCGGCTCCGGCCGGGAGGCGTTCCCGCCCGGCCGGCCCGGAAACCTGTTCCAGCTCTTCCGCGACACTCCCAACCAATGGGATGCGTGGGACCTGGACGCGCACTACCGCTTCAGCAGTACGGATTTGATGCAGCCCGAGGCCATGGTGCCGGAAGCAGGCGGACGGGTGCTGCGGATTGAACGCTCCTTCGGGCACACCCGGATCACCGAACGGGTGTCGCTGAGCCCGGACGGTTCAGCGGTGGACCTGGACCTGGAGGTGGACTGGCACGAGCGGCAAAAACTGCTCAAGCTGGCCTTCCCGCTGGACGTGCATGCCGACCGGGCGGCGTCGGAAATCCAGTTCGGCCATATCTTCCGGCCCACCCATGCCAACACCTCCTGGGATGCGGCCCGGTTTGAAACCGTGGCGCACCGGTGGATCCATGTGGGCGAGCCGGGCTTCGGCGTCGCCGTGGCCAACGATTCAACCTATGGACATGACACTTTCCGCGAGGTGGTGGACGGGCGGCCCTGCACCATGGTGCGGGTTTCCCTGCTCCGGGCACCGCTGTTTCCGGATCCGGACACCGACCAGGGGTTGCACCGGTTCCGGTATTCGCTTCGGCCCGCCTCCGGGATTCCTGACGCCGTGGCGGAGGGCTACAGGCTGAACCTGCCGCTGCGCACCGTGACCGGAACGGCCCGGACCCACCTGGCACCGCTGATCAGGGTCAGCAGTCCTGCGGTGGTGGTGGAAACGGTGAAGCTGGCCGAGGACCGCAGCGGGGACGTGGTGGTGCGGTTCTACGAAGCGCACGGCAGCCGGGCGGAGGCCCAGCTGCGCACTGACTTCCCATACACGGCGGTCGAGGCCACCGACCTGCTGGAACGTACGGTCGAATCGGATGTGCTGGGCGGGGAGGTATCCGGGGCGGTCTCCGGAGCTGCCGGACCGGTGCTGCGGCTGCGGCCCTTTGAACTGGTCACACTGCGTTTCCGCCGGGCCTGACACCGGGGTTCTACTTTGAGATGTTCTCTTCCGCCACCCTCAGCAGCTGTTCCTCGTTCTCCCGCACGTCGACAGGGCGTTTGCCGGACAGCTGCCGGTTGGGGGTATAAAACCACAGGGCAATCTGCTCGTCCGGCCAGCCGGCGTAGCGTCCCATCCGGATGACATCCTTGACTGCAGGGATGACCCGCCCGCCGGCAGGCTCGAACTGGAACCCCGGATACAGGAAATGCCCGCCGCGCTGGACGGCCAGTATCCGGCCCTTGCCGGTGAGCTGGCGCGCCATGGCGTTCTGTCCGCCGCCGAACCCCAGCCGCTGGGCTATCTGCGAGATGGTAAACAGCCCGCCGTCCCGTTCCATGACCTGCCACTGTTTCTCCGCGTCGCGGTCAGCAGCAGGGGCCTTTTCGGCGCCGCGTTTCGCCGCCGGAGCAGAGCCGGCGGGGGCCTTCTCGGAGCTGTGCCGCTGGGGCTGACGATCGCTCATGCGGCCAACGCTACCGCCGCAGCGGAGACAGGGGCAGGGGTGGTGCCCACTTTGGGCCCTGCAACCACCAGAGGCAGGTTAGACGGCGTCCGGGCGCTTCTCGCCGGCTTCCACGGCTGCACCAATCCGGTTGCCGTCAACGGGCATGGGGCAGGTGCCGAATTCAGTGAAGGCGCTGGGATAGTTCACGGCGAAGTTGAAGTCCAGGACTACGGTGCCTCCCGCCGCTGTTCCTGTTCGTGCTCCTGTTCCTGCTCCGGCTTCAGCGCCGGGTGCAGGGGCGGGGAACGTCAGGCTGCGCCACCCGGCCGTTGATCTGCCGTTGGTCGTGTCGTGGAAGGTCAGGTTGAGGGTGCCCGGACCGGCGGCGCTGACCTGCAACCGGTGTTCGGCTGCATCCCCTGGCAGGAACAAGAGAACCTCGCCCACGGAACGCTGCACCCCCGGAACTTCGGGATGGGCCGTTCGGATGGGCACTTCCACAGGCTGGCGGTAGGGTTCGAACCGGCCGGAAAGAACCCACTCCGGCGCGTATTCGTAGACGGGCACGCCGCTAAAAGACGTCCGCACGGGCGAGGCAGCGTCACGGGGACGCAGCGCATACCGTCCGGCCCTGCGGGCAAGTTCAACCACAACCTGCCCGCCGCTTCCGGCCCCGAATCCGACCCAGTTCAGTGATTCCTCGTCCGCCAACGACGCCGTCAGCCGGCCCTGTGCCGGTTCACCAGAGGCCAGCACCCGCAGGCCGTCAGCGGCAGCGGCTGCCAGCACCGCGCCGTCGTCGGACCCGGACCAGAGCCCGGGCAGGCCGTCGAACTTGGCGGGGTGCTCCGGCAGCCAGTAAAAACCGGACAGGCTGAGCCATCCGTGCTCCTCTGCCAGGGACGCATTGCGCCGTTCGCGGAAGCGGAGCCACTCAGTGCGGGCTGTGTCGTCAATGCTCATGGAACCAGTATCCCCAGATCCGTCCGTTTCCCCGGAATGCAGCGCTGCAACCCGGTTGTCCGCCTCCCCGCCGGCGGTCATGGAAAACTGGAGTTATGCAGCCGTTCGACAAAGTCCAGCCCATTGTCCTGCTTGTGGACAAAACCGACCCCGCAGCGCACCGTGACGCCGTGGCGGCAGCCGCTGTCGCCAGCGTTCGCGCGTACGCCGCCACCGGGGACAGCGAGGCCTGGGAGAACTGGCTCTACGGCCGGTTCACGAAAACCGTGCGCCGTGCCAATCCCACCACCTTTGCCCGCTTGGCCGCTGCCGCGCCGTCGGGCGCTGTCACCGTGGGCCGGGCGCAGGCCATTGCCTTTGAACCGGTCACTTACGAACAGATGCCCAAGGACCTGGCCAAGCTGCAGGTCTCGGGCACACAGCTGCCCGACGATGAACCGGCGCCCTGGCCGCGGTCCGCACCGGTGATCGTCCTCAACGCGGACCTTGAGATGTCCACGGGGAAGGCTTCAGCCCAGGCCGCCCATGCCCTGCTGTCCTGGTTCCTGCAGCTGCCGTTCGCCGAGCAACTGGCCTGGCACGAGGCCGGCGAGCCCGCCGGCGTCCGCTTCACTGCGGGTGAGCGGTTCACTGCACTGGCCGGTAGCGACGGAACCGGTCCGCTGATTGTCGACGCCGGAATGACCGAAATCGCTCCCGACACCGCCACGGCCTTTGTCGTAATCTCCGCGGACGAACCCGCACGGCGCCCCTAGGGCGTGGTAGAAAGTTTCGAATGAGCCAGACGAGGAAGACCCCTGCAGGACACGGAACCCGGCCTTCCCTTCCCGTCTTACTGACGGCGCTGGCCGTCATCCTGGTGGCGGTGAACCTGCGGCCCGGTGCTTCGTCCGTGGGGCCGGTGCTGGCAGAACTGCAGGCCGGGCTGGGGATCGGTGCCACCGCAGCGGGAGTGCTTACTGCGCTGCCCGGGTTGACCTTCGCCGTAGTCGGGGCGCTCGCAGTCGCGATTTCCCGCAAAGCAGGCATCAACGGGTCCATCCTCCTTGCTCTGGCCGCCATCGCTGCCGGGCTGCTGCTCCGGTCCCTGGTGAATTCCGCTGCCCTGTTCCTGCTGCTGACGGTGCTGGCTTTCGCCGGCATGGCGGTGGGCAACATCCTGGTTCCGGCGTTCATCAAGCGCCACGGAGGGGCGCGGCTGGCCCTGATGAACTCGATCTACGGAACCACCCTGGCTTTGGGAGCAACCCTGCCGCTGCTGCTCGGCGGGGTGCTGGCCGGAGGGGATCCCAACGGCTGGCGGCTGAGCCTGGGTATCTGGGGTGCAGCGGCCCTGGTGGCCTTTGTCCCGTGGACCCTTGTCGCGGTTAAAACCGGCCGCGACGTGGTGGCGGGAGAACAGCGGCAACGCAGGGAAATGAAGATGCGTTCCTCCCGCACCGCCGTCGCGCTGAGCATTTTCTTCGGGGTGCAGTCCATGCACGCCTACGTGCAATTCGGCTGGGCGGCGCAGATTTACCGCGATGCGGGCCTCGAGCAGGGGCAGGCGGGGTTGATGGCGGCCATCATCGCAGCACTCGGCATTCCCGGCGGGCTGATCATGCCGGCGCTGGTGGCCCGCTCCTCGCGGCTGCGGTTCTACATTGCGGGCTTGGGCGTTCTAATGCTGGCCGGGTATTCGGGCCTGCTGCTGGCACCGGCCACCCTGCCGTGGCTGTGGGCGCTGTGCCTGGGGCTGGCCGGGTTTGCCTTCCCTACCGCGCTGGCCCTGATCACTGCCCGTTCGCGGGAGCCTCGCACCACCGCCCGGCTTTCGGGCTTCATCCAGCCCGTGGGGTACCTCTTGGCTGCTTTGGGGCCGTTCGCCATTGGCGCGCTGCACGATGTTTCGGGCAGTTGGACCCTGCCGTTGGCGATCCTGCTGGGCTCAGCCGTGGTGATGGTGGGCGCGGGCATCCGGGCCGCTGAACCGGTCTATGTGGACGACGAACTGGAGACGGCCCCAAAAGCCCGGTGATAGGTTCGTAAGGACTGGCACTACCGCTGGCACCTGCTTATTGAGAGGAAGGCTTTGCACATGGACAACCGTTTTGAGGGCAAGGTCGTAATCGTCACCGGCGCCGGATCGGGCATTGGCGAGGCTACGGCCCGCGGGTTCGCCGCCGAAGGAGCCACCGTGGTCATGACCGACACAGTCGCCGAAAAAATCAATGAAACCCTGGCCGATCTGCCGGGCGGCCGGGCCACCGCCGTCGTCGCCGATTCGGGCAACTGGGACGATGTCCGCAAGCTGGTTGAAGACACCGTCGCCGCGCACGGGCACTTGGACATCCTCGTGAACAACGCCGGTACGCTCTCCCAAGGGCCGGTGGAGGAGACCGACGTCGAGGAATGGCACCGGGTGCTGGACACCGACCTTTCCGGAGTGTTCTACGGCACCAAGGCGGCCATGCCTCACCTGATCGAAAGCCGCGGCTGCATTGTGAACACGTCATCCGTTTCCGGTATGGCCGCGGACTGGAATATGAGCGCCTACAACGCTGCGAAGGGCGGGGTCACCAACTTCACCCGCGCAGTGGCACTGGACCACGGCAAGGACGGGGTACGCGTGAATGCCGTGGCTCCCGGGCTGATCTGGACCGATCTGGTGGAGGACAAGAAGGACGACGAGGAGCAGAAGGCCAAGTTCGCGGAACGGATTGCCCTGGGCCGCATCGGGCAGCCCGATGAAGTGGCCGACGCGATCCTGTTCCTGGCCTCCGATGCCGCTCGCTTCATCACTGGGGCGATCCTTCCCGTGGACGGCGGCACGACCGCCAGCAACGGACAGCCGCCGCAGGCCTAGGAGCTTTGGCGGGGGTTTTGGCTGGGGTTTTGGCGGCGAGCTTTGCTGGGGGGAGCCGGGCCGGCTCGCAAATTACATCCCACTGCGGCGCTCGCTGACGGTGCTCTGCTCAGAACGGCGGAACTGTTTCCCCTAAGCGGTCTGGTACAGGGCGTGGTGGCGCCAGTTCCAGAAACGGTTCGGTTCGGTAGATCCGTCCGCTCGGTGAGGTCCACTCCATCACGCCCGGTTCGGGCTGGGACGCTTTCCAGAATCCCAGGGTTTTGAACCGGTGATGCCGCCGGCACAGATGGGCGAGGTTGCCATGATCCGTGGGGCCTCCGTCCGCCCAATCGGTGGTGTGGTCAATTTCCGAGACCGCAGTGCTGACCCGGCAGCCGGGGAACCGGCAGGTCCCGTCCCGGGCACGCAGCCACCGGGCCAGTCCGGCCGGGACTTTCCGTCGCCTGCCCACGCCGAGGATTTCCCCGGTGTCCGGGTTCTGGACGAGGCCGGTCCAGCGGGTCGCGGTGCGGGCGAGCCTGCGGGCTGCTTCGGCGCTAATTGGTCCGTAACCGTGCAGCTCAGCAGGGTCTTCGTTGGCTCCGAAGAGTGTTTCCGCGTTGATCAGGACCATGATTTCCGCTCGCGGCAATACACCCGATTTATCCGCGTCCTCGTCAGCGATGGCATTCTCCGGCCCGCTGCCTGCTGCGCGGCCAGCAGCACCACCACCGGCAGCGTCGGGTCCTGTGCCCGATCCGCGGCGTGCACTCCCGTCATCGAACCGGGCAGAACCAAGACCGCCCATAAGCAACTGGGCCAGAATGTCCGAGCGCAGCTGGTCCGTGGTCCGGGAATCCCCATCAGACTGTTCACCGCGGGCCGCACTGCTCAGCGCGGTGTAGATCTGCTGCGCTTCCGCCGCACGAAGATACGCCGACAGGCAGGACATCCCGTCTTCTTCCCGGTCCAGGGAGACCCGGCGCTTCTCGAACGCAGTGAGGTGCCGGACCTCAATGGTTTGCGGGTACTTCTTCTCCCGCAGCCGGCGGGCCTTGGCGGAGAACTGGGACCGGGTCTGACCTTGTGCCGCCTTCAGTAGAGCAGCTTCGAACTCTGGCAACTCGGCGGCAGGAACACTCTCACACTGGTCCAGCACCACCTGGGCATGCCCGTAGCTCAGGCTCCCGTCCTGCAGCGCCTCCAGTGTGGCCGTATGGGCGCCAGATAGGAGGCCCGCTTCGAACATCAACCGCTGCGCGGTGCCGTGCGGTATCTGCAGGAGGGCGGCACACTCGGCAGCCGCCAGTGTGAAAGCCATCCCGGGTTCCACCCGTCCGGTCGCGCCGGCGTAATCCTCCCGGAAAATGGTTTCCATCCGGTTCAGCGCCCGGGCCCGCTGCGCCTCCGCCCACGCGATCAGGTGTGCGACCCGGACCAGGACTTCACCGGTTGCCTGGTCGTCGAAGGATTCGAGGTTCGCCAGCGCCAGGGTTCCACTGAAACCATCCGGAAATCCCGAGGCAGCACTGGTCTGGTCGGCGGCAGTGCCGGCACCCGGGTCCGCCCGAAACACCGCTAATGTGCGATCCGTGTCCGACGCATCCTTGGTACCAGCCCGCCCCTCGGCGGTCCGGCGTGCAGCCTCTGGCTCTTCGGTTATCCGTTCGGTGTTCCCGAGCTGATCCATGGCTCAAGAATTTCACTAGGCACTGACTTTTCCGCGCCCAAAACAGGGCCACAATGACTCCTGGGAAAAGTCCAAATACCCGACTTTCGAATGCGACTACCTAGGTCCGGAAGGCACCCCGGAAGGCGCCGCTCAATACGCACCAGAGACCCCCCACCGGTCACCGCAGGTAGGACGCACCGTTCACATCGATGATGGTGCCACTGGTCCACACCGGCGCCTCGGTCGCCAGCCACGCCACGGTGGCCGCGACTTCCTCCGGCTCGGCCACGCGGTTGAACGGACTCTGCGCCCGGATCGCCACACCGCTCTCTCCCTCCAAAGCGGGCCGGCCCATCCGGGTATCCACAAAACCCGGAGCGACGGCGGCAGCGAAGACGCCGTGCGGAGCCAGGGACAGGGCCAGGGACTGGGTGAGCGCGTGCAGTCCGGCCTTGCTGGCCGCATAGGCGGGATTCTCGGGTTCCCCGCGGAACGCCCCGCGCGAGCCCACATTGACCAGCCGGCCGCCGTCGGGCCCCTGCGGACGGGACATCAGGTGGTCGGCCATCAGCCTGCACAAGTTCGCCGGTGCCACCAGGTTCACGTCCAGGGTTTGCCGCCAGGCCTGCTGCCAGTCGGTATAGGACCCGGACGTCACCGGCTGCGCCCGGAACACCCCGGCATTGTTGACCAGCACATCCAACCCGTCCAGCTCCCCAACTGCTTCAGCGAAAACGCGTTCGCATTCCTCCGGCGAGGACAGATCGCCGACGACGACGGCGTGCCCGGTCCCGGGAAGGGCAGCAGCCACCCGGCGGGCCGCCTCGCCGTCGTGACCCGTATGCAGCGCAACTGTGCAGCCGGCCTCCGCGAGGGCCGCTGCGATTGCGGCGCCGATGCCCCGACCCGCTCCGGTGACCAAAATCTTCTTTTCCATGGCTACAGAGCCTACCCGGCTGACCGACTGCACCGGGTCTGGCCGGCAGCACCGGGGCTAGCCGGCTGCGCCGGGTCAGGACGGGGAAGGCCGGGACGCTTCCAATGCCGCAATGAGGGTGGCGGCGTCATAGGGCCCGTGATGCCGGCGGGTGCCGACAAAAAACGTGGGTGTGCCGTTCAGGTCCATGGACTCGGCGTCGAGGGCATCATCCAAAACCCGGTTGCTGACCTCGGCGGAGCGCTGGTCCGCCTCGAAGCGTTCCATGTCGAGTCCCACCTCTTCCGCAGCGCGCAGCAGGTCTTCGGGCAGCAGGTCATCCTGGTGCTCAAAGAGGTAGGAGCTGTAGGAACGGAATTGTCCCTGCAGAGCGGCTGCCTCGGCCGCTTCCGCAGCTGCCACGGCATTCGGATGGACGCGGGAGAGCGGGAAATGCCGCCACACGTAGCGCAGCTGGGGTCCGAAGTGCTCCCGTACTTCCATGATGGTGCCGGTGGCCTTGCTGCAGAACGGGCATTCATAGTCCCCGTACTCCACCAGCGTAAGCGGGGCGTCCGGCGGGCCCACCACATGGTCCCGGGACGGATTCACCGGACGCGCCAAGACCTGTCCCGGCGGAACCGCGGGACGCCGCCGCTCCAGGACTCCGAAGACCGCTGCCCCTGCGGCGAAAGCGAGGACGGACGCGGCCAGGACAGCGACGCGTGCCTCGTTCTGCACGCCGGGATCGGGGATGGCCAGCCCGATGATGAACAGGGCAATGGTGAAGCCGATGCCGGAAAGCGCTGCCCCGCCGGCAATCCGACCCAGAGTCAGGCCAGGACCGAATTCCCCAATCCGCAGCCGCTTCAGTACCGCCGAGGCCCCGAAAATGCCAATAAACTTCCCCAGCACCAGGCCGCACACAATGCCCCACGCCAGCGGCGACTGCGCTGCCCGCAGCAGGGACTGCCCATCCAGCCGGACCCCCGCGTTGGCAAGGGCGAAAAGCGGCAGAATCGCATAGTCCACGTAGGGGGTGTATGCGCTGTGCAGACGTTCATTAATGGAAATCGATTCCCGCAGGCTGGACGCGGCAGCACGGGCATAGCCGGAGTTGGGCGACTGGCGGAAAACGCGGGCGAGGTCCAATGCGTGTTCCACCTGGTGCCGGCCGGGTGCAAACACCGGAACCAGCAGGGCGATGCCGACGCCGGCGAGGGTCGGGTGCACGCCCGAAGCGTAGAAGGCCAGCCAGGTAAGTACCGCCAGGACGGCATAGGCGGGACCGCGGCCCCGGGGCAGGTACCGGGTGCAGAAGACGGCGACCAATCCGGCGAAGGCCAGGATCAGGGCCAGGGGATTCAAATGATCGGTGTAGACCACAGCGATGACGCTCAGGGCGGCGACGTCGTCCACCACCGCCAGGGTCAGCAGGAAGATCCGCAGCCGGCCGGGAACTTTGGGGCCCACTATGGCCAGGGCGCCCAGCAGGAAGGCAGTGTCCGTGGAAATGACCACACCCCAAGCTCCGGCGTTGTCCGTCCCCATGGTTAGGAGCAGGAAAATCACTGCCGGTACCGCCAAACCCGCGGCCGCGGCCACCACCGGGACCACGGCCCGGGACCGGTTGGTCAGTTCTCCCAGGGCAAATTCCCGGCGCACCTCCAACCCGACGACGAAAAAGAAAACGGCCATCAAAACATCGTTGACCAGTTCGCGCAGGGTCAGTTCGAGGTCCATTCCGCCGGCGCGCACCTCTACGGTAGCCGCCCAGAACTTCTCGTAGGAGCCGGCCAGTGATGGGCTCACCCATATTCCGTTTGCCCACAGCACCGCTGCGAGCGTGGCCAGCAGCAACAGGGCAGCAGGCCGTTTGGGGCCCGTGCTGACCCTCCCGGGGGCAGAGGCAATGCGCTGCGGGCGGGCGGACACCGGAAGGCCCCCTACACCTGGGCCGGCACCGGCTGCACCAGCCGGCTGCGAAGTTTGCCCACCAACTCCGAGGTCAGTCCGCCGGCACGCAGCACCGCCATCGCCCCGGCCCCGCCGGCGCCACCGGCCCCGCCGGCGCCACCGGCGCCACCGGCCCCGCCGGCGCCACCGGCCCCGTCGGCGCCACCGGCCCGTCCGGCCAGCGTGTCCAGCATGGCCCGCATAGCTGCGGGATGCGCGGCAAGCACCGGGTGGTCCATCGGAATATCCATGCCGCCGCTGAGGTCTTTCAACCCCATCCGCCGGTATACCTCGGGCAACCGTTCCTGCGTCTTGGCGTAGTCCTGGGTAATGGCCTCCGGATCCGCTCCCAGCGCTGAAAGCAGCGCCGCGGCGAACAGGCCGGTGCGGTCTTTGCCGGCAGCACAATGAAAAAGCACGGCGCCCGGGGAATCGGCCACGGCTTCGAGTCCGCGCACCAGGCTTTCCTTCTGGGCGGTGAAGATCTTCGCGTACCAGCGGCCCACATGCTCAGGGGTGCGGACGGAGGCCAGGAGGTCTCCTGCCCGCTCGGTCGGAGCACCCATGGCATCAGTCAGGGGCAGGGCCAGATACTCCACACCGTGATTGGCGGACGGACCGCGCCCGGTCCGCTGTGCTTCCTCGGGGGAGCGGAGATCAATGACGGTGTGCAGGCCTGCCTCCACCAGCTCGGCGACCTGCTCCGGCGTGGTGGTGGCGACGTCGTCGGCGCGCAGGACCAAGCCGGGCCGGACCTGTCCGCCCGCTACCGCGATGCCACCCAAATCGCGCAGGTTCGCAAGCCGGGACGGGGGAGGAGTTGGTGCTTGCGGCATACCTGGGTTCCTTCTGCTGGATGTGGTCCGCAGCGGTGCCGGCAGCGTCCCGGAGAACAGTTGGGCACCATCTTAGGCACGCAAATGCTCGTGTGCGGCTGCCCCGCTGTGAGCTGTGACACCGCCGCAGCAGGTTAGCTGCCGCCGCGCAGCCGGTTCAGTTCGCGGCGGTCCTTTTTGGTGGGCCGGCCGGCGCCCCGGTCCCGCACCGGAATGCCGAGCGCGGGGGCTGCCGGACGGGCCGGCGTGTGGTCGGTGAAGCAGTGCGACGCCGCCTCGGCGCCCACGCGTTTGCTGATCAGCTGGCGTACTTCCAGGATCCGTTCGAAACCGGGCTGGCGCACACGGATGGTGTCGCCGGGCTGTACCGGCTGCGCGGCCTTGGCCGGGTTGCCGTTCAGCCGGACGTGCCCGGCACGGCAGGCGGCAGTGGCCGCGGACCGCGTTTTGTAGGCACGCACGGCCCATAGCCAGGCGTCCACGCGGACGGATTTGGAGGTGCTCGCTGGAATGCTCATGGATCTTCGAGTCTAGCGAAATCCGCGCAGCCGGTCAGCGTCTTCCTGCGCCTGCAGCTGGCGTGCACTGACAACGCGGCCGACGACGGCGGTTCCGGGGCCGGTCCCTGCGTCTTCTCCTGAAGCAGCCAGCAGTCCGCGCACTTCGGCCGGGGTCAACGGGTCCGGCACCCGGGTGTGGGCCACGGCGTGGCAGGTGGGGCACAGCGGCACCAGATCGCTCACCGGATCCAGGCGGTAGTCCTCGGCGAGATCCGGACCCGGAACCAGGAGGTGCACCTGAATCACGCCGGCACCTGCTGCGCCGTACCGGCTGGCGGGGTCCAGTCCGCAGGCAGCGCAGGCATCACCGTGGAAAGCCAGGCACACCCGCCGCGCCTCGGCGTCCTGCTCAAACCGGTTCACGTGCTGCTGCCGCAGCCACTGCCCGCCAACGGACCCCGGGCCGGGAACCACCGGGTCCGGCTGGGGGCCGATGAATTCGGACCAGATGCGCCGCAGGGCCGGAACCGCGGCGTCGGGAAGTGCGCTCAGGCCGGCCCGTCCAGCCCAAGGCAGCCCGGGCATCCGCTGAAGGAGGAGGGCGATGGGCAACTGCTCGCCCAAGGGGAGCAAGAGATCGAAATCCACCTCAAGGGTGGTGCCCCCGGAAGCAAGGGGGCCGGGCGCGGTGCCGTGGCCAACCAACCCGCGCGGGCCGCGCAGGTCGCTGCCGCGCTGCAGCAGCCAGACCTCGGTCCCCGCGGGAACCGGAACCCGGTTCCGGGCGGCCACGCCAAACCGCCGCTGCACCTTTCCGCCGCCGGCCAGAGCGGCCACGGCCGGGGCGAAACCGCCGGGCCAGGGCTCGGGCAGCTCAACGTTGGAGGCGAGAAGAACTGAGGGCATCGGTTACCGGGGCTGGTAGGTCAGGCAGTCCGCCAGTTCGGCGCCCGGCCCTACCCGTACGTCGTGGGCGTCGCACATCAAGTGGTCGTTGAACCTGCACTCGTTGCGCTGGCAGGCGCCCACCTGGGCCAGGATCTTGGGCAGGCCGCCGGTGGCCGAGGTATCAATGAAGGTGGAGCAGCTGGCATGCTCCCGCGATCCGCCCACGGTGATGGCATAAGCCGTACAGCCCTCATGGTTGAAGTCGCAGTTGGTGACGGAGCAGTCTTGGACATTGGCAACATGGTCGGTCATGATTCCTCCATAGCGGGGCTAGTCCGCTTGCAGCAATGGTTATTCGTTCCGTGCCGGACTCCGACCGTACCACCGCCCGGTTGGAATAATTAGGCCGAATTTCCTGCACCTATTTGTGCCGGTTTGCAGCCTTGTTAGGCGGCCCGGTCATGCCGCGCGCAGCCGGCCGGACAGCCGGTACGCATTTTGTGCCGGACTGCCGGTTGGGTAGAACGGAAGCATGTGTACCGTCCAGGCTGACAATGCCGCTGAGGAATTCCGCCGGGCCGCCGGCATGCAGGGCATGGACCTGGACCGGGGACAGCTGGCCGCCCTGCCCGCCCTCGTGAGCGCCGCCGCTGCAGCGCGTTCGCCCGAACCGGCCGCCGGGAACGCCTCCGTCTATCTGTGGGGGCCGCCGGGCCGGGGCAAGACGTGGCTGCTGGACACCCTGTTCGAGTCGGTGGACATCCAGGCCAAACGCCGCCTGCACTTCCACGATTTCTTCCGCGAACTGCACGCCCGCGTCTTCGCCGGCTACGGCGACCCCGGCTACCGGCGCGAGTCAGCGTTCGCCGCTGCACTGGACCAGATGCTGGGCACCGTGCGTCTGCTGTGCTTCGACGAGTTCCACGTCAATGATCCGGCCGATGCCGCCTTCATCACCCGGATGCTGCGCATGGTGCTGGATCGGGGGATAGTCCTGGTGGCCACGTCCAACTACGCCCCTGCCGAGCTGCTGCCCGATCCGATGTTCCATCACCTCTTCGAACCGGGAATCGCACTGATCACCGGGAATATTCAGGTAGTGGCGCTGGATGCAGGTGTGGATTACCGGACCGTGCCTACCGCCGGAACAACCGCCCGGAACACCAACGGGTTCGCCGCGGGGCATCACCTGCGCCGGTGCGCTCCGGCCCTGCTGGCCCGCGCCGGGCTGTCACTGCCGGGACCGGAGGAAGCGGCGCAGCTTACCCCGGGTACCCGGACGCTGCAGGCCCTGCGCGATGACGGGACGCAGCTTTGGTTCGACTTCGAGGACCTCTGCCACGCCCAGTCCGCCACCTCGGATTATCTGCAGCTCGCCTCCACACGGCGGCACTGGGTGATTTGCGGCGTGCCGGAAACCGGCGGTTCCAGCCCCTACGGCTGGCAGCGCTTCGGCAATGTGGTGGACGTGCTGTACGACGCCGGGTGCCGGCTGGATGTGATCGGCCTGCCGGATTACGACGGCGTGTTCCCCGGGACCGGCCATCCCACCGACCTGGCCCGGATCCGCAGCCGGTTCGGCATGCTCCGGCCGGTCCCGTAGGGCGCCTTCATTCTCCGTACCTATTTCCCGGCGTCGGCTGCGTCCCGGGCATCGGCGAGCTTCTGGCGGGCTTTTTCCACGGAGCGGCGGGCAGAGCGGGCCGCCCGCCGGGCAGTGTCCCGTTCGCGTTCCAGCCGCCCGGCCTGCCGGTCTGCTGCCGAGACCTCCCGTTCGAGCTCCCGGATCCGTTCGCGCAGGTCATCGATTTCATCCGTCAGCCGGTCGCGGCGGCCGGCTGCTTCATCTACTTCCTGCTGGGCGGTGTCGAACGCCTCCTGCGCTGTCCGTTCGTCGCCTTCGGCGTCCTGCAGTTCGGACTGCAGCTTCCGGACCAACCGTTCGGCCGCGGCCCGGCGGCGGCTGTCGGCGGCAGAATCTTTCCCGGCGCCCTTCGCCGGGCTTGGAGCTGTCCCGCTGGTGGCTGCGGTACGGTCCCCGGACCCGCTCCGGGCGGGCCGCACCGAGTCCGGATCCGCTACTGCGCCGTCGAGGTCCACTTCCTCCCAGCCGCTGGCAGCAAGGGAGCGGACCAGCTGTCCGCTGGCAACGGCGTCGGCGGCCGCTGAATCAGTCATTGCGGCCCAAAGGGTCTGCTCCGCCTCGCCGGCGAGGGCCTCGCTGACGGGATAGCCCAGGTCCGCGGCCAGGTCCCGGGCCGATCGGACGATGGCACGCAGCAGCCGCTGGCGTTCGGTGCTCAGCCGGCGCAGCTGCTTCTGGTCCAGGTCCTCCTGCGCTTCCCGCAGGGCAGCACCGAGGTCAAGCACCGCCGCGAGGTCATCCTGCTTCCGGTCCGCCAGCAGGTTCACGAGCCAGGCTGCGGTGGACGGTTTGGGCAGGGCCTTGATGCGTTTGGCCAGGTCCTTGTCTCCGTTCCGTCCGGCATCGGCGGCGCGGGCGTTGCGGGCGGCGGTGAACTCGGAGGGCAGGAGCGCGTAGAGGTCCGCCACCACGCGGGCAAGGGGCGGATTTTCGGGTTGTTTGGAAGCGGCAGCCACTCGAGGCTCCTACATGCCCAGGGCGGAGAAGGCACCGAACCTGCCCAGTGCAACCACCAGCGAGAGGGCCATCAGGATGGCCGCCAAGGCAATGCGGTTACGCTCTCCGCGGCGGACATGGACCATTATGGCCAATGCCATCATCAGCGCCAGGCAGGACGCAGCAACGGGGGTCAGCACAGGCAGCCACCCGGTTGCCTTCGGCAGCACCAACCCGGCGGCGCCCAGAACCTCGAGGAGCCCAATGAGCTTCACGGTGCCGGCGGGAAAGTCCTCCGGCCAGCGAAGATTGTCCACAAGCCGGGCATGCCGCTGGGACAGCTTCATGAATCCGACCCCGGCAAAAAGCAGTGCCAACACCAGCTGGATGAGCCATAAGACCAAAGACAGCATGCGTATCCAGACGTCTTTCTGTAACAGGGCGCGGGAAAAGGAGGCAGTGGACCAATCTCAACCTAAGCATGGCCGTCCCCGCGGGATCTCTGCAATAACGGGCGTGGCGCAATAACCAATGTGACACGCGTCCGCCGGATCGTTCAGGCGCGCAACCTGCCGGGAACAGCTGTGCTGGAACGGACCACGAACTCGGTGGGAAAAAACCCGAAATCGTCCACCGGCTCGTTGCGCATCAGCGCCAGGACGGCGGCCACAGCAGCAGCCCCCTGCCCCTCGGGACTTTGCGAGATGGTGGTCAGACCGAAGACTTCGCCCATGTCGTGGCCGTCAATCCCAATCACGGAGAGGTCTTCCGGCACCCGAAGCCCCAGGTCCCGGGCGGCCAGGATGGTGCCGACGGCAATCTCGTCAGCGGCGCAGAAAATTGCCGTAGGCCGGACGTCTGGCCGGGCCAGCAGGGCTTTGGCGGCCCGGAAACCACCGGCCACGGAGAATTCAGCGCTGGCCACCCAGCCCGGCTCGGGCGTGAGGCCGGCGTCGCGCATGGCTCCTTCGTACCCGGTGCGCCGGGTTCCGCCAAGCTGGAAGTCCCGCTCCAGTTCCTCACCGCCGCCGATATGGGCAATCCTCGTGTGTCCAAGGGAAATCAGGTGCCCGGTGGCCAGGGCCGAAATGCCAACCTCATCCACACGGATGGCCGCGGTGCCCGGGAGCGGACCGCCAATGGCCACAATGGGCTTGTCCACCGCCCGCAGCTGGGCCAGCTCTTCATCGGTGAGCCGCAGGGCAACGGTGATTACCGCGTCCAGCCGTTTTCGCCGCAGCATCTCCTTGAGCACGCTTTCCCGGTGCCCCGGGCCGTCCCCGGTGTTGTACAGCGTCAGGTCGTAGCCCGCCTCAATCAGGGCCGACGCCGCGCCCTCCAGCACCTTGGCAAAGTACCAGCGCCCCACACCGGGCATCACCACTCCCACATTCCGCGTCCGGCCCGAGGCAAGGGAGGAAGCGTTGTAGGAGATGACGAATCCCAGCTCCTCAGCTGCCGCAAGCACCCTCCGGCGGGTGCTTGCGGAGACCGCACCGTTGCCGCTGAGCGCGCGGGACACCGTGGCTGCGGAGACGCCGGCGTGGGCTGCGACGTCTTTGATTCCTGGCACGGTGTTCCTCCGGAGCGATTGCGGGTGCGGTTGGCTAGCTTAGCCGAACCCAGGCGCTGTGGTTGGGCAGCAGGTAACCGTCCATGACGGCGCCGTTGATGCTGCACGCCACCAGCTCCCCGTCGGGCAGCGGCACAGGGTCGCTGCCCATGTTCATCAGGGCCGCGGTGCCGCCGTTGACGAAGGCCAGGACGGACTCCGGATCGTACCCGGGGTACCAGGCCAGCGAACCGTTGCCCAGGTCCAGGCTGCGGCGCAGTTCCAGTGCGGTCCGGTAGAGGTTGAGCGTGGAATCGGGATCGGCCTGCTGGACGCCGCGGGCCAGGGCGTTCCACCCCTCAGGCTGGGGCAGCCAGGCCTGGCCGGCGTCGCTGAATCCCAGTGCCGGGGCGTCCGGCGTCCAGGGCAGCGGCACCCGGCAGCCGTCCCGGCCCAGGCGTGCGCCTTCCGTGCGGTGGAAGGTGGGGTCCTGGCGGTATTCATCCGGCAGCGTGGTGTGGTCCGGCAAGCCCAGTTCTTCGCCCTGATACAGATATACGCCGCCGGGCAGGCCCAGCATCAGCAGGGTTGCCGCGCGGGCCCTGGAGATGCCCAAGCCGTAGTCCGGCTGCGGATCCGATGACCCAATTCCGTCGCCTGGCCGTTCCTGATGGGTGGTGATGCCGAACCGGCTGGCATGCCGGACGACGTCGTGGTTGGAGAGCACCCAGGTGGTAGGGGCGCCTACCTTGTCGAAGGCGCGCAGCGAGGATTCAATGACGTGGCGCACTGCCGGGGCATGCCAGGGGTGGTGCAGGTAGGCGAAGTTGAAGGTCTGGTGCATTTCGTCCGGCCGAACCCAGTCGGTCAGCCGGTCTATCGGGTCGATGGTCGCTTCGGCGCACAGCACCCGGTCTCCGTCGTAGGAGTCAAGGATTTTCCGCCAGGACCGGTAAATGTCATGGATGCCGGGCTGTCCGAACATGGGGGCCTCGGCTCCGGGGTAGCCCTCGGAGGAGGACCCGTCGGCGCGGCCGCCCCAGTCGGGCAGCCCGGATTTCTTGATCAGGGCGTGGGCCACGTCCACGCGGAAGCCGCCGACGCCGAGATCCAGCCAGAAGCGCAGGGTCTGCTCGAATTCCGCGTGCACTGCCGGTGAATCCCAGTTGAAATCCGGCTGGGAGGAGTCAAAGAGGTGCAGGTACCACTGACCGGGGGTGCCGTCGGGTTCGGTGATGCGGGTCCAGGCGGGGCCGCCGAAGTGGGACTGCCAGTTGTTGGGCGGGTTGTATCCGTTTTCTCCGGTGCCGTTGCGGAAGATAAACAGGTCCCGGTCGGGGGAGCCGGGGCCGGCGGCCAGGGCGGCTTGGAAGAGGGTGTGCTGGTCGGAGCAGTGGTTGGGGACCAGGTCCACGATGACGCGGATGCCGTGCCGGCCGGCTTCGGCGACGAGGGCGTCAAAGTCCTCCAGGGTGCCGAACATGGGATCAACGGACCGGTAGTCGGCGACGTCGTAGCCGGCGTCTTTTTGGGGCGACCGGTAGAAGGGGGATAGCCAGACGGCGTCGATGTCCAGTTCTGCCAGTGTTCCGAGTTCTGCGGTGATGCCCTGCAGGTCTCCGATCCCATCACCGTTCAGGTCCCGGAACGAGCGGGGGTAGATCTGGTAGATCACCGAAGAGCGCCACCATTCACGGTCCGCAGGGGCGGGATGTACAAGGGCCAGGACCGAAGAATCATGAAGTACAGAACTGAGCATGCCCACATCCTAGGGTGTGTTCCGGCAGAAAATGCAAACGCTTCCATTGCGTTTCGCGGCAGCGCGCGTTTGCCCCCTTTTGAACCGCAATACCGGGGTTTTTGAGGCATGCAACAGTAAGCAAGCTGATCCACTTCAACGGCACAGCACAAGTCGGTGGACGGATTGGGTGCACACGCTTACACTGACGTGTGTCGGGGCCAGCCACATCCAGGTGTTCTTCACGATCATCCTGCGCCTGGCCACGCCTATCCCGGCTATCGTGGGTCTGCTGTCCTTCATTACCTCCACCGACGGGTTCCTGATCGCTGGGTCCGTCAAGGGCTAGAGAACCGCCACCGGGCGGGGTACATAGTCCTCTTCCAGCCGGCGGAACTCCTCGTCGGTGAGCTGCAGGTCCAGGGCCGCTGCGTCGTCGTCGAGCTGTGCCGCATCCGTGGCGCCGACCAGCGGCGCCGTGACCGCCGGGTTGCCCAGCACCCAGGCCAGCGCCACCCGGGCGCGGCTTACCCCGCGGCCGGCGGCCACTTCACCCACGGCGTCGGCAACCCGGCGGTCAACCTCTTCGTTTCCGGCGTAGAACTGGTTGCCGGGTTCGTCGAAGTCCAGCCGCGCGGTCCGTGCTCCCCAAGGGCGGGCCAGGCGGCCGCGGGCCAGGGGGGAGTACGGGAGCACCCCCATCCCCTGGTCCCGGCACAGCGGGTGCATTTCCCGCTCTTCCTCGCGGTAGAAGAGGTTGTAGTGGTCCTGCATGGTGATGAACTGCGCCCAGCCGTGCTGTTTCTGCAGGAACAGTGCCTTGGTGAACTGCCAGGCATACATGGTGGATGCCCCCAGGTACCGCACCTTGCCGGCGGTCACGAGTTCATCCAGGGTGGCCAGGGTTTCTTCCAACGGCGTGCTCCCGTCCCAGCGGTGCACCTGATAGAGGTCGATGTAGTCGGTGCCCAGCCGCCGGAGGCTGGCGTCGACCTGCCAGAGGATGTGCTTGCGGGACAACCCCCATCCGTTCGGTCCGGGCCCCATCTCGCCGTGCACCTTGGTGGCCAGCACCACCTCGTCGCGACGGCAGTATTCGGCGACGGCGGCGCCCAGGACTTCCTCGCTGTGCCCGGCCGAATACACATTGGCAGTATCGAAGAAGTTGATCCCCAGTTCCACCGCGCGCCGGATCAGCGGCCTGGCGCTTTCCTCCCGCAGCGTCCACCGGTGGGTGCCGCGGTCGGGGTCGCCGTAAGCCATGCAGCCCAGGCCGATGGCCGATACCGTGGCTCCGGAATTTCCGAGTTTGACGTACCGCATTGAGTTCATCGAAGGCCTCCGAGCCGGTTGGATATCCGCTCCCTTTCGAGTTTCGTATGCCGCGATGCTACCTGCGGCCCCGCACTGCCGGTAGTGCGGGGGGACTCCCCGGAGCAGCCGCGGCCGACCTATACTGGCGCACATGGTTGCCGGAACTGGTACCGAAAGCCCCCTGAGATTTTCCGCCGCCGAAGCGCTGATGCTTCCACCGCTGCACGAGCTCCCCGCAGTGGCCGCGGTAGGGCAACCGCGCACCGGGCACCGCTCCGAGACCCGGTATGACACGGAGGACAGCGCTCTGCGGCGGCACGGGCTGGCGGTGTCCCGGATCAGCGACGAGGACGGGACGCACTGGGTCCGCACGGCCCTGCCCGGCGAATCGGAGGCGGACGCACGCACCGCAGCGGCAGGGGATCCTGCTGAGGTGCCACCGGAACTGGTGGACGGATTCCAGGCGGTGCTGCGGGGCAGACCGCTCGAACCGGTGGAAACTGCCGAAGCGCGGGTGACGACGTATCCGCTGCTGGACAGCGGCGGCGGCGCGGCAGGCTGGGTTGCCGATGAAACGGTTGAGGTCCACGACGCCGGTGCGGCACCGGGAGCAGTGCCCCGGATCCGCCGGAACTGGATTGCTGCGGCGCCGGACACCGTGCTGGCCGACCAGCTCGAGGCGCTGTTGCGGCAGGCCGGGGCGGATCCGGCGGAAGCGGAGCCGGCGGAAGGGAAGGAACCCGCCGTCGGACCGGAGGAAGCGCTGGACGCCGACAGCCCGGTCGGGGATCTGCTGCAGCGCTATCTGCGTGAGCAGTTCGCCGAGCTTCTGCGGCACGAGCCGCGGGTCCGCCGGGGAGAACCGGACGGGGTGCACAAAATGCGCGTGGCCACCCGCCGGCTCCGCTCCGCGCTGGCCAGCTACCGCACCGCCGTCGAGCGGGAACCGGCGCGTTCACTGCGCGGGGAGCTGCGGTGGCTGGCCCGGGTCCTGGGCGAAGCCCGGGACGCGCAGGTAATGCGGCACCGGCTTCGGGACCTGGTGGAAGCCGAACCCGTCGACCTGGTCATGGGGCCGGTCGCGGCACGGATCGACGAGGAACTGCTCCATGACTACCGCCAGGCCTACGGACGCATCCGTGAGGCCCTGGGGTCCGGACGGTACTTCTCCGCGCTGGACCGGCTGGAAACCCTGGTGGCGGAACCGGTATGGACAACGACGGCCGCGGACCCTGCAGGCCCGGCGGCCGCACGGATGATCCGCCGGGACCGGAAACGGCTGCACCGCAGGGTCCGTGAGGCCCGGGACCTGGACGGCGACGAATACGCCGAGGCCATGCACGAGGCCCGCAAGGACGCTAAGCGGCTGCGCTACGCCGCCGAAGTATGGGAACCGGTGGCGCCGAAGGAAGCCGGAGCCACGGTGGAGGCCGCTGAACACATGCAGAAAATCCTCGGCGAGTACCAGGACAGCGTGGTGACCCGTGCCTACCTGCGGCGCATGGGGGCTGCGGCTTCAGCGGCCGGGGAAAACGGGTTCACCTACGGCAGGCTGCACGCCTTGGAACAAGCCAATGCCGAGGCGGCGCGGGAGCGGTTTGCCCATGCATGGAAGGGATTTCCCTCCAGCCCCTGACCAGATGACCGGATGCACCGCACGGAAGGAACCGGTATGGACTCACCCTGGTCGCCGCTGCGGCGAAGGATGTTCCTTATCCTGTGGCTGGCCCAGCTCGGCTCCAATATCGGCACCTGGATGCAGACCGTTGGCGCGCAATGGTTCCTGGTGGAGAACAGCCGGAATCCTGCCCTGGTGTCCCTGGTCCAGACGGCAAACCTGGCACCCTCCCTGCTGCTGGGGCTGGTTGCCGGGGTCCTGGCGGATGCCTTCAACCGCCGCCGGCTGATCCTGGGCGCTAACGTTTTTGCCGCCGGTGCCGCAGCCACGCTCACCGTAGTGGCCGCCCTGGGCCTGCTAAACCCTGATTCCCTGCTCCTCTATACGTTCCTGATCGGGTGCGGCATTGCACTGAGCACCCCCGCTTGGCAAGCCATCACCCCTGAACTGGTTCCCCGCAAGGAGATCCAGGCGGCGTCTGCCCTGGGCAGCGTGGCAATAAACACTGCCCGGGCCGTGGGCCCGGCCATTGCCGGACTGCTGGTCTCCCTGGTGGGTCCGGCCTTTGTGTTCGGCCTCAACGCCGTCTCCTTCATTGGCACAGCCGCAGCCATCTACCTATGGCGTGCCCCGGCTCAGGGAGCCGCGGACCGAGAGCATGTGGGCGAAGCGCTCGCCGCCGGCATGCGCTACATCCGGGCGGCGCCGCGGATCCGGCGGATCCTTCTGCGCCTAGGGCTCTTCGTGTTTCCGGCCAGCGCGCTGTATGCCCTGCTTCCGGTGGCCGTCAACGGACACCTGGGGCTGGGATCCACCGGCTACGGGCTGCTGCTCGGTGCGCTGGGCGCCGGCGCGATCCTGGGCGTCCTGCTCCTGCCGCGGGCACGCAAGGTGGTGGGTGAAAATGCCCTGCTGGGCATCAGCTCGGTGGTGTTCGCCGCAGGCGCGTTCGCCGCCGGGTACTGGCCCGCCTGGGCCGTGGCAATCCTGCTGGTAGCCAGCGGCATGGCCTGGATTTTCACCTTCTCCACCCTCAACGCCGCTATGCAGCTGACCTTGCCCGAATGGGTGCGTGCCCGCGGACTGTCCATCTACCTGATGATCTCCGCGGGGTCCCAGGCCGTGGGAGCCGTGTTCTGGGGATCCGGAGCCACCGGCGCCGGTTACGCCCCCACCCTCGCTTTTGCCGCCGTCGTCCTGGCCCTGGTTGGCGCCAGTGTACTGGTGCTGCCGCTGCTGCCGGGCACCGGCAAGTTGGACCGCAGCGTGGCAGCGGCACCGAACCCGGACCTCAACATCCCCGCTCCCGTTGAACCCCCGCCCGATGCCGGGCCGGTGACCGTGCTGATTGCTTACGAAGTGCCGGCGGACCGGGCCGACGCCTTTGTCCAAGCCATGCATGAGGTTCGGCTCAGCCGGATGCGGACCGGCGCCACGCACTGGGAACTGGTGCATTCCATCACCGACCGGGACCAGTTCCGGGAGATATACGACGTACCCAGCTGGCGGGAGTACCTGAGGCAGGAACAGACCCGGACTACGGGGGAGGACCGGCAGCTGATCCAGCGGGCCTGGGACCTGACGGAAGAAGAACCGTGGGTCCGCTGGTTCCTGCCGGCGCCGGGCTGAGGGCGGTGAGGAAGTTTCGTGGGGGCGGTGCTGCAACAGATAGACTGGGAGCCGGTTCGAGGCCCGCTTTTCACGAGCAGGCCGGCGCACCTGCCGGATGCGCTGAAAACGAAGCAGTGAACAAACCATTAGTTGAGGTATTTTGCGAGATTTTAGTGCACGCCTGGCCACTGCCGAGGAGATCGACAACTGGGATAAGCACGTGCTGGCGAACCCCGGCGGCGGCAACGTCCTGCAGTCCGCATCCTTCGCCGAGGTGAAGTCCCACCACGGCTGGAACCCCGTGTACCTGGCCTTTACGGGACCGGACTACACCACCTACGCCCTCGCCATCGAGAAGAAGGTTCCCCTTCTGGGCAGCCTCTGGTACCTGATCAAGGGCCCCGACGTCGCCGCGCCCGAAGACGTGCCGCTGGTGGTGAACGCCTTGACCCGCTTCATCAAGCAGACCGGGCGCAAGGTCTTCGCCATCAAAGTCGAGCCCGACATTGAGGACAGCGAAGAGGTGCAGGCACTGTTCACCGGTGCCGGCTTCATTAAGACGTTCAACCTGCAGCCCAACGACTCCACCGCCCTGCTGGACACCACACCGGATTCCGAGCAGCTGCTGAAGAACCTCTCCTCCCGCGGCCGCAACGCCGTGCGGCGGGCCATTCGTGAAGGCGCCGATGTGCGCCGGGTGGAACCCACGGAGGAAAACATGCGGACCATGTACCAGTTGATGGCCCACATCGAGGACCGGTCCTCGGCCAAGATGCGTTCCTACGAGTACTACCACCGGTTCTGGTCCAACTTTGTGGCCGCCGGGCAGGGCCGCTTCTACTTCGCCTTTGAAGACGGGGAACCCACCGTAGGCGCCTTTGTCATCGCCTACGGGAACAAGGGCACTTACAAGGACGGCGGCTCCAAACCCAAGCGGTCTCAATACGGAGATTCGCACCTGGTCCAGTGGACCGCCATCAACGAGCTCAAGGACGAATGCGGCATCACGTCCTACGACTTCTGCGGCACCCCGCCGAGCAACCAGCTCAAGGACAAGAGCCACCCGCATCACGGGCTGGGTCTGTTCAAGACCAGTTTCTCGAAAACGGTCACCGACTTCGTTGGCTGCTATGACTACGTGGTGGATCCCGTCCGGTACCGGATCTGGAACACCATAGGCGAAAAGGTGGCGCGGCAGATTTACTGGCGCCGCCACCAGCAGCCGTTCTACTAAGCCGTACCACCAGATAAACCGGGCAGGACCCGGAACCAGAGGCGAAAGGGTGAGCCCCTTGGAGAACACGTCCGGTCCGGACCGCCCCAAGTCCGGACCGAATCCGGAGTCGGCACCGAATCCGGACCCGTCCGCAGGGCTGATCCCGGTGATCAGCATCCCCGCCGGGCGCCAGCGGCCGGCGGGGAAGGCCTCCACGGGGAAGGCGCCCGCGGGAAAGGCGCCGGACGGGAAGGCCCAGACCGGGAAAGCAAGGCCCGTCGGGTCCCAGCGGGGCGGCGTTAAGGCGCCCACGCCGCCGTCGAAGGCCCCGGGCTCGGCCCGTCCGGCAGCAGATGTTCCCACCGCGGCACTGCGCAGCACCAGGCCCAAGCCGCCGCCGCCCACCACGTCCGTGGTACGCCCGGTGGGGTCCAAGGCCCTTCGGCCGCCGCAGCCCGAACGTAGCCGCAAGCCGGCTGTGCCGCGGGAAAAACGGCCCGCACGGACACGCAAAAACGTTCCGGCAGGTACGTCGCCGCTGAGCTCCACCGCCGTCCGCACAGACCGGTCCTCCGCAGCAGCCAAGCGGATGCTGCGTCGTCTCGTCCAAGGCGAAAACCCGCCCACTCAGGCCATGTCCATTGTGGAGCGGCTGGCCGGCAGCCCCTACGCCAATCCGTTGGTGCGTACCGGAGGCCCGGACGCCAATGCGCGCAAAACCCTGGACCTGGCCCTCAGCATGGCCGAAACCATGTTCCGCTACGGGGCTGGCGCGCTGGAAGTGGAAACCGCCATCATCGCGGTCACCGCTGCCTTCGGGCTGGAAAGCATTGAAGTGGACATCACCAACCAGTCGGTGCTGCTCAACTATTCGCCCAAGGACCAGACACCCATCACCGTGATGCGCGTGGTGCGCTCCTGGACCAACAACTATGCCGGGCTGGGGCTGGTCCACCAGCTGGTCACCGAAATCATCGACGGCGGCCTGACCCGCGCGGAAGCTGCCAACCGGCTCAGCGAGATCACGCACCAGCCCAAGCCGTTCCCGCGCTGGGCCGTCACGTTCTCCGCGGGGATCTTCTCCGCAGCCATTGTCGGATTCATCGGTGGGGGACCGCTGGCCTCCTTGGTGGGTTTCGCCGGCACGGTGATGGTCAGCCTCCTCCAGCGTGTGCTGGGCCGCTGGCGTGTGCCGGACTTCTTTACGACGGCGGCCAGCGGATTCGTGGTTACGGCCATGGCGATGCTGTTCTGGTCCATGCAGGTTCCCATTTCGCCCGGCATCGTGGTGGCGGGCGGCATCCTGCTGATGCTGCCCACCGGCCGGCTGGTCTCGGCCGTACAGGATGCCATTAACGGGTTCCCGGTTACCGCCTCGGGCCGGTTCCTGTCCGCGTTCCTGACCTTCGGCGCCCTGGTGGCCGGCATCGCCGTCGCCCTCGTGGCGGGAGCGCTTTTCGGGATGGGCCGGCTGAACGTCACGGACGTGGCCTCATCCCAATACTCCTTCCCGGTGACGGTGCTGCTGCTGGCCATCGCCCTGGCCACCATCTGCATTGTGGAACAGTCGCCGCGCAGGCTGGTCCTGCCCACGGTGCTGATTGGCGTGGCCGGTTTCCTGGTCTACCAGGTGGCCGACGCCGGCGGGGTAGGTCCGCGCCTGACGCCGGCCGTGTCCGCCATCTTCATTGGTATGGTGGCGCGGATTGTGGCCCTGCGGATGGAGGCGCCGCAGCTGATCGTAGCGGTGCCGGCGGTCCTGTTCCTGTTCCCGGGGCTGGCGATCTTCCGCTCCATGTACGGGCTGAGCATCGATGCCGGGGACATGTATGCAGGTGCGGTGGGACTGTTCGACGCCCTTACCGTCATCCTGGCCATCTCCGGTGGCGTGGTCCTGGGCGACAACCTGGGCCGTCCGTTCACCCGGAACCTCAACGGCAACGACCGCCGCAACCGGCGGCGCTGACAGCAAAAAGCCCGGCCCGCAGGGGCCGGGCTTTTTTGTGCCCGGGTGGGCGGGGAACGGGAATTCCCACGCTTCGGTACCAGAGGGGCCAATGTGACCCCACGGGCAACAGCAGTCCCAAAGCGTGGGAAGTTCGGGGCAGTGGCCAGGAGGCGCGGGACTAAAGGATCTTTCCCACCGGGGTGCGCTTCTCAGCCTGGAAAATATCCTCGGTGCGCCCGGCGGCCCAATAGCCTGAGAGGGAGACCTGGCTACGCTCCAGCCCGCGGTGGCTGAACAGGATGTCCCGCAGGGCTTTCATCGCCTCACGTTCGCCGTGTGCAAAGACCTGCACGGTTCCGTCCTGCCACTGGGCTGCAGCGAGGGCTTCCGCGAGCAGCCCGCTTCGGCCGGCCGGAGTGCTGCCGCGGTACAGCCACGTCACTTCCACGCCCGCCGGCTTGCTGATCTGCTGCCGGTCACCCGGACCAGCCACTTCCACGAAGGCCTGGCCAACGGCGTCGGCCGGCAGCGCCCGGAGCACGGTGGCGATAGCGGGCAGCGCGGACTCATCGCCTGCCAGGAGGTACCAGTCTGCGTCCGGGCTGGGGTTGAAGGCTCCGCCCGGACCGGAGAAGGTCAGGTGCTGGCCGGGCTGCGCCCGTGCAGCCCACGGTCCGGCCAGGCCTTCATCGCCGTGGACCACAAAATCGATGCTGATTTCGCGGGCGAGCCGGTCTACGCTCCGGATGGTGTAGGTGCGCGAAACCGGCCACTGGTCGCGCTCGCTCCGGGCACGGATGCTCTCCAGGTCCTCCGTGCCGTCGATCGGCGCTCCGTCCGGCCCGAACCAGATTTTGCAGTAGGCATCAGCGCAGGTGCTGGGCGTGAACCGGTCGAAACCGGAACCGCCGGCAACAATCCGGACCATGTGCTCGCTGATCTGCTCCCGGCGGAGGACTTCCAGCGTCACCAGCGGCCGCGGTTTCCGCGGTGCGGAATCGCCGGGCTGCTGGCGCGGGGGAGTTTCTGGCATGGACTTATCTCCTAGGGAATCGCTCAAACTACCGTACCGCGCCCAGCCGCCAGTCCACCGGTTCGGCGCCCTGCTCCGCCAACAGCTCATTAACGCGGCTGAACGGCCGGGAACCGAAGAACCCGCGGGAAGCGGAGAGCGGGCTGGGATGGGCCGATTCCACCGTGGGCGAGCCCCCGAGGAACGGGACAACGCTTCGAGCGTCCCGGCCCCACAACACGGCAACCAGCGGGGGACGGGTTCCGTCCGGGCGGCGCCTGGCGGCCAATGCCCGGACCGCCAGCTCCGTGATTTCCTCCCAGCCGCGGCGGCGGTGTGACCCTGCTGCGCCGGCACGGACGGTGAGCACCCGGTTCAACAGGAGCACCCCCTGCTCCGCCCACGGCGTGAGGTCTCCCGACGGGCCGGGCATCACGCCGAGGTCGGCATGGAGCTCGGTAAAGATATTGTTCAGGCTGCGCGGCAGCGGGCGCACCCGGGAGTCCACCGAGAAGGACAGTCCGACGGCGTGTCCAGGCGTGGGGTACGGGTCCTGTCCGACAATCAGTACCTTTGCTTCGGACAGCGGGCGCTGGAAGGCCCGCAGGATGTTCCCCGGGGCTGGCAGGATGCTGTGGCCGGCACGCCGTTCGGCGTCCAAATCCGCGGCGATCTCATGAAAGCCGGTAACAGCGGGAGCCAATGCCTCGGCCCAGTCCGCCGCCATCACCGCTGACAGGGGGGTGGGGGCGGCGAAAGGGAACGGGATGTCATCCGCCGGTTCCGGAACAGCGCTGTAGGCAAAGAGCGGTGGTTCATTTGTTGTCACTGCTCCAGTTTTCGGTATTTTTCTCCGGAAGGACAACCGGCGCCTCCCGGCGAAGCTCCCCAGACCGCCTAAATGACAACTGTGTTATTGCCAATTAGCATGGCAGGTAGGTATAAACGGGATCTTTTTTGGGAGCGTATGTGGCGGAATCGACAGAAGCCGAACGGTTTTCGCTGGACGGCACCGTGGATCCGGACAGCCCGCTGGGGGCCCAGGAACAGCAGATGCTCGCCTTGGAGCGGGCCTGGTGGAAGTACGCCGGAGCCAAGGAACAGGCAATCCGTGATTTGTTCGGTATGTCGGCAACACGGTATTACCAGGTCCTCAACGCACTGATCGACACCGAAGAAGCCCTCACCCACGATCCGATGCTGGTCAAGCGATTGCGTAGACTACGAACGAGCCGCCAGCAGGCCCGTACCGCCCGCCGACTGGGCACGGGCGTCTAGTCCGGCGTTAGCCACCAACGCCGGCGTGTTGAACACGGCACCTTCAGAGCAAGGATGAAATTTCCACCATGAGCCAATATCCCCGGGACGAGTTCGACAAGGTCCCCGAGACCTCGGCGCGGCAGGGCGTGCACCGTGAACGCCTTATCCCCACCCGCTCGAGCGGACTGGGGTTGTTGATCACCGTGGGTGTGCTTGCCCTCATGATCGGCCTCGCCGCCTACTTCGTGCTGCCGCGCCTGGGCATTGGCGCGGGCAACCCCGGGCCGTCCGCTGAAGCGCAGTCCACCGCTACGCCGGCACCGAGCGCATCGAGTGAGCCCGCAGAGGCTGAGCCCGAAGATAGTGCTGAGCCCACGCCGGCGGCAAGCGACACTGCTGAACCCGTGCCCGAGCCTGCGCCTGAGCCTGCGGTAGACCGTACGCAGCCGGTTGTGGTGCTGAACGCCAGCGGCGTAAGCGGGCTTGGGGCCAATGTCTCCGGGCGTGTGACCGGTGCCGGATGGGCCGTGGGCACGGTTGGGAACTGGACCGGAGCACCCCAGCAGGTTACAGCCGTCTACTACGGCAACCCGGCCCAAGCCGTGAACGCGCAGCAGCTGGGCGCCGACCTGGGTATTCCCACCGTGGTGGAATCGCCCGGATTCACGAACGTCACCGTGGTCCTGGCCCCCGGCTTCCGGTAGGAAGTGCGCAAACCCCCAAGGGTGTAAAAAGACCATAACGTTATCAACAACCCACTTGTGATGTACGTCACCGTGGTTAGAGTGTTGCCAGCCGGTCTGCGGCGCTGGCCTCGGTCTCCACTGGAATCGAAAGCCTGCGCAGTGGCCGGCGGCTCCGGAGCCCAAGTGCGACGCCGGAGGGCTGCATTGGAATCTAGGTTGGAGAAACATCATGGCGCAGGGGATCGTCAAGTGGTTTAACGGGGAGAAGGGGTACGGCTTCATCACCCTCGACGAGGCAGAAACGGACGTGTTCGTCCACTGGTCGGCGATACAGGCCTCCGGTTACCGGACCCTGGAAGAGGGCCAGCGGGTGGAGTTCGAAATCGGCCAGGGGCAGAAAGGTCCGCAGGCCGAGGAAGTCCGGGCAGTCTAGGCCCCTTATGCACTACATCCGCCCGGCTTGGGGACGGGATCCGCAGCGGGGGGGCGCCCCCCGCCCGCCCGCCGGGGGGGCCGCCCGGGTGGGGGCGCGGGCCCCGCCGGGCCCCACCCCGGGGCTGGGGGGGTGGGCCCCGCCGCTGCTTTTAGTTGGAGTCTCCGGTGCAGGCGCCATGGTCTGTGAAGCGGGCAGCAGGTACGCGTGATCGCTTGCACTCAGTGTGTGGGAGTGCTAATTATTGACTTAGCACTCTTGCCGGATGACTGCTAAAAGTCCCCCGGCGTTGAGTGAACCAGCAACCACTGGGGTGAGGTTCGGGGAACCGCGTAAAGAGATCGCGCTAGCCGGGCCGTCCGTCGCGGGCACCTCAGCCGGGAATGGAAATTTTTGCTCCAAGCATGACTGTTCCGGAAGGACGATAGCCGTTATGGCCAAGATCATTGCATTTGAAGAAGAGGCACGCCGCGGCCTCGAGCGCGGGTTGAACATCCTCGCCGACGCCGTCAAGGTCACCCTCGGCCCGCGTGGCCGCAACGTAGTCCTCGAAAAGAAGTGGGGCGCTCCCACGATCACCAATGACGGCGTGTCCATCGCCAAGGAGATCGAACTGGACGATCCCTACGAGAAGATCGGCGCTGAGCTGGTCAAGGAAGTTGCCAAGAAGACTGACGATGTTGCCGGTGACGGCACCACCACGGCAACTGTCCTGGCCCAGGCGCTGGTGCGCGAAGGGCTGCGCAACGTTGCCGCCGGTGCCGACCCGCTGAGCCTGAAGCGCGGCATTGAGAAGGCCGTTGCAGCCGTCACCGCCGAGCTGATTTCTTCCGCCAAGGAGATCGAAACCAAGGAGCAGATCGCGGCTACGGCTTCCATCTCCGCCGGTGACCAGCAGATCGGCGACCTGATCGCCGAAGCACTGGACAAGGTCGGCAAGGAAGGCGTCATCACGGTCGAGGAGTCCAACACCTTCGGCCTGGAGCTGGAACTCACCGAAGGCATGCGCTTCGACAAGGGTTACATCTCCGGTTACTTCGTCACTGACGCTGAGCGCCAGGAAACGGTCCTCGAGGATCCGTACATCCTGATCGTCAACTCCAAGATCTCCAACGTCAAGGACCTCGTTGCCGTCCTCGAAAAGGTCATGCAGTCCGGCAAGCCGCTGCTGATCATTGCCGAAGACGTCGAGGGCGAAGCCCTGGCAACCCTGGTGGTCAACAAGATCCGCGGCACCTTCAAGTCCGTAGCCGTCAAGGCTCCGGGCTTCGGCGACCGCCGCAAGGCCCAGCTGGCTGACATCGCCATCCTCACCGGCGGCCAGGTCATCGCCGAAGAAGTTGGACTGAAGCTCGAAAACGCCACGCTCGACCTGCTGGGCAAGGCCCGCAAGGTTGTAGTCACCAAGGACGAAACCACCATCGTCGAAGGTGCAGGCGACGCTGAAGAGATCGCAGGCCGCGTCAACCAGATCCGCGCCGAAATCGAGAACTCCGATTCCGATTACGACCGCGAGAAGCTGCAGGAACGCCTTGCCAAGCTGGCCGGCGGTGTCGCTGTCATCAAGGCCGGTGCCGCAACCGAGGTGGAACTGAAGGAACGCAAGCACCGCATTGAGGACGCCGTCCGCAACGCAAAGGCGGCCGTTGAAGAAGGCATCGTCGCCGGTGGCGGCGTGGCCCTCATCCAGGCCGGCCTCAAGGCCTTCGCCAACCTCTCCCTCGAGGGCGACGAAGCAACGGGCGCGAACATCGTCCGCGTTGCCATCGACGCCCCGCTGAAGCAGATTGCCTTCAACGCCGGCATGGAGCCCGGTGTTGTGGTGGACAAGGTCCGCGGCCTGCCCGAAGGCTTCGGCCTGAACGCAGCCACCGGTGAGTACGAAGACCTGCTGGCTGCCGGCATCAACGACCCGGTAAAGGTGACGCGTTCCGCCCTGCAGAACGCTGCCTCCATCGCCGGCCTGTTCCTGACCACCGAAGCTGTGGTCGCGGACAAGCCGGAGAAGTCGGCTCCCGCCATGGGCGGCGCTGACGAGATGGCCGGCATGGGCGGCATGGGCGGCTTCTAAGCCCCCGGCTGACTCGGCTCAGCCTCTGCGCCACGCGTAAAGCAGGCACGGCACCCCGTTGGGGTGTCGTGCCTGCTTTGTTTCACCCGGGTCTAGTGGCGGAACAGTGAGGTGTTCGCTGCCTCCGTTTCGGCATACTGCGCCGACGCGAAGGCCAACGCCTGGTTAATGCTGTCCAGGGACTCCTCCACACGGGCCTGCGTAGCCCGCCAATCAGTAACCAGCGACTGGAAGTTGGCCGAGGCAGCGCCCCGCCAGATCTCGCCGAGTGACGCCAGCCCGGCCTGCATGCCGTTGACGTCCGCCCTCAGGCGCTCGATGGTTCCCTGTACTTCTGCACTCTTGGCGGCCAGCGCCTCGCTGTCCACGGCGAATAAGGGCATGTCTTCCTCCTGGTAAGGGTGCGGTTCGGATACCGGCAAGGCTAAGCAGCCCCGGGCACCGCAGCATGCCGGGAGGAACCCCTGTGGACGGCAGGAACAGGTGTCACACGGCCGGAAGGGGTGTGGAGGAGCGCAGGGGCGCCCGTCAGCTTCCCTTGCCCTCTTCGGCCCCGTCAGCGTCTTCGACCTCATCAGGGCTCTCCGGGAACTGCTCGGGTGCCCGGTACGGCAGCCGGATGGAGAGGGTGGCGCCGCCGCCCTCTGTTTCCGCGAGCCGCACCGTCCCGTCGTGCTGGGCCACCAGGGCAGCCACGATGGCCAGCCCAAGCCCGGTGCCGCCGGTTTCCCGGTAGCGGGAGGAATCGGCGCGGTAGAAGCGCTCAAAGACGCGCGCGGCGTCGTCCTCCGAGATGCCGGGGCCGTGGTCTCGCACCTCCAGGACGGCGTCCATCCGGTCGTGGATGACCGGGGCAACCCCCACCGCCACCTCAATGGGCGAGCCGTCCGGGGTATAGCGCAGCGCATTGGTCATCAGGTTGGCCACTACCTGGCGCAGCCGTGCCTCGTCCCCCATGGTGGGCGCACTCTGCGGACCGTTCCCGTCCAGCCCCACCACCTTGATGACCCGGTCCGGTGCGCTGGCGCGGGCATCCATGGCGGCGTCGTTCCCCAGGATCATCAGGTCCACCGGTTCGTATTCCAGCGGCCGCTGCTCATCCACCCGGGCCAGGGTGAGCAGGTCTTCCACCAGTTGGCCCATGCGTTTGGCCTCGGATTCAATCCGTCCCATGGCCGCGGCAACTTCATCGGGTTTCTGCAGGGCGCCGTGCCGGTACAGTTCCGAGAATCCGCGAATAGTCACCAGGGGTGTCCGCAGCTCGTGGGAGGCGTCCTGGACAAAGCGGCGCATCTTCCGTTCGGACTGGGTCCGGGCGGCGAAGGCAGTCTCAATGTGCGCCAGCATAGCGTTCAACGAGCGGGAAAGGCGGCCGATTTCCGTGGCGGGATTGCCGACCTCCACGCGCCGGGACAGGTCACCGGCGGCAATGGCGGCTGCCGTCTTCTCCACCTGGCTCAGGGGCCGGAACTGCCGGGTCACGGCCCAATAGGCAATACCGGTGGCGCCCAGGGTCCCCAGCAGCCCCACGGAGAAGACCAGCGAGGCGGCCTCGTCCACCGTAGCGGCCACCGAATCCAGCGGAATGGCAACGGCCACGGAGCCGGGCAGGTTCTGGAAGTCGTAGATCCGTACCCGCCAGCCCTTGGACATGGGGGAGGTGCCGCGTACGTCAAAGCCGCGCGTGCCCATTTCGGCGACCTGGTCGGAGGTGTAGTCCGGGATCATTGGAATGTCCGCCGCGGACTCGGAGTGGGTCGCGGGACCGTGGCTGCCGTCTTCGTTCAGGTAGAGGCCGTAGTAGCGGAACAGGGACGCATCGGTGCTGGGGTCATTGACCAGCAGGTAACGGGAGACGGCAGGAGCGTTCTCGTTAATGTCGGCATCCAGGCGGCCCACCAGGATCTGGCGCAGCACATAGATGGTCGCCAACCCGGTGATGGTTACAGTCACCACCATCAGCACCGCCATGATGGCGACCAGCTGCGACCGCAGCGAAGCGGATTTCCAGCGCCGTACCAAGGCCCTAGCGCTTCTCCGAGGAGCGGAGCAGGTAGCCCACGCCGCGCTTGGTCTGGATCAGGGCCGGGGCGTCGGGGCTGCGGTCGATCTTGCGGCGCAGGTAGGAAATGTAGGACTCCACAATCGAAGCGTCGCCGTTGAAGTCGTATTCCCAGACATGGTCCAGGATCTGGGCCTTGGACAGCACCCGATTGGGATTAAGCATCAGGTAGCGCAGCAGTTTGAACTCGGTGGGGGAGAGATCGATGGTGACGCCGCCGCGGCGGACCTCGTGGGCGTCGTCGTCGAGCTCCAGATCATCCACGCGGATGACGGCGTCATCATCCTCCAGGGGCTGGGTGCGGCGCAGCACTGCACGGATGCGGGCCACCACCTCGTCCAGGCTGAACGGCTTGGTGACGTAGTCGTCGCCGCCCACGGTCAGGCCGGTGACCTTGTCCTCGGTGTCGTCGCGGGCGGTCAGGAAAACCACGGGGAAGTGCTGGCCGGCGGCGCGGAGCCTGCGGGTGAGCGTGAACCCGTCCATGTCCGGAAGCATCACGTCCAGGACGGCGAGGTCCGGGTTGTGCGAGTCCACGGCGGCCAGTGCTTCACGGCCGTTGGCGGCAGCGACGACGTCGAAACCGGCGAACCGCAGCGAGGTGGACAGCAGTTCGCGGATGTTCGGCTCATCATCGACAACAAGGAGGCGTGCTTCGGGTGCAGACGATTTGTTCACCTGCCCAGTTTCTTACATTTAGCTGGACGTTGTCTGTAGGTCTGCATGAAGTCAGCTGGATAAATCCGGGTAGTTTGACCGGGTGGGCTGCGGGAGCGTCAAAAGCCCATGAGTGTCGAAAGGAGGTCCCGGTATGCTGTGCCGGTGGTCACCGCCTCGAATGAGACCTGCCCGTCGCTGACCGAGAGCAGATGCTGTCCGGCACGGCCGGCATCCACGTACCCCCACTCAGGAACGGGCCCGCGGTCTGCGGTCTGCACTTGGACCCGCCAGATGAACCAGGGTTCGCGCCACATGCGGATCCAGGCGGGATCATCCGTGGGTGGTGGCTCGTTCACGGAAAGCAGGCGGCGGTCAAAAACGCTGGTTGGACAATCCAGGACACCCTGGGTCAGAGTCCAAGCGGGGGCCAGGCCCAACCATGACGCCACGGTTGGCGCGAGTTCCGGAAGCCCTACGAAATCCAGCTGGACCAGGCCCTCATAATCACCGGTCCTGCCGGCATCGAGTTCGGCATGGGAAGGGCCGGCGAGTATCAACGCATTTTCGTCATCCAGCTGGATCTGCAGATCCGAGGACCCCTGCGGGTGGAGGCATTGGATACGGATGGCGGCGCGGGTTGCGGTCAGGGGTGCCGTCACGGTGGCTCCCTCGGGCGTCAAACGTCCTGCGGTGTCCATCAGGCCGGCTTCCACCAGAGCCGCGAGGCCCGATTCCCGGTTCTTCCGCTGGAGGCGGCCGACCCGGCCGTTCTCCGCCGCGGCATCCAGCAGGGTGACCGCGTCGCCGTCCAGCCATGGCCCCAGCGACTTGTAGGGCTGCCGGGCGGACAGCCCGGACAGCTGTTCAAGATCGGCACCGAGGATGTTGCTGGCGGCCTCATCGAGCGCGGGTTCACGTTCGGGGACAATATCAACCATTGGAGCTGTCTTTCATGGTGGCCGAGAGCGCGATAGACCCCAGGACTTCGTCGTAGGCGCCGAGCTGGTTGGCGGCGCAGGAAGTGGTCACGGTACCTGCAAGCCCGTTTTCAAGCAGCAGCAGGAGGGTGCAGTGGATCAACCCGCCGGAGCCGCGGTGCAGGTACTCCATCCGGCGGACGGCCTCCAGATGCGGAACCGGATCCACGGAGAGCAGGTAAGGGTCTGCCAGGGACGTCAGGAGTGCCGCCATAACCACCGTGCTCAGCTGGGTGACGGTGCCGGGGAAGGCAAACGTGGTTACCGTGACGTTCGGCCTGAAGCCGCCCTCGTCCATCCACGGAGCAACGGGCGCCGCCACTACCAGCTCCGCCTCAGGGAGCTGAATCACTGACCAGTCAGACGGTCGTTGAAGGGCAACATTGGCGCTTCGGTCAGCGGTGAACATTCTTGCTCCTCCGAAGCCAGGTGAACGGGGACGAATACTCGGGTTTCCGGAGCTGCTCCTTATCTGCGCCGCTGTCCAGCCAATCCTTGTACCACTGGGGCAGCATAAAGCGGGGAAGGCGGAAGAGGCAGGTCAGCGCCAACACCATCAGAGCTGAAAGGACAAACTGCGGGCCCATGGTGCTAAACCAGTCGATCCGAAGTTCCACGCCAATCACCAGCAGGATGCCGAACGCAAGAAACGGCAGCAGGTAAAACCCCATAAAACCCAGGTAATTGTGCTTGCCAAACTGGTACATGCTCGTCCCGGCCGCCCACCTTCGCCAGCTTCCGTTCATAGCGGCGACGCCGGTAATCAGGCAATAAAGGACTATGAAGAGTCCGACCACGCCGACCAATAAGATCGCTAGTGTATTCATGTCGTTGGATTCTGCCATGCTTCTTTCTTTTCTCCTGCCGCCTTGCCGAGCGGCATGCACGGCGGCGTCACCAAAGCTTCAGGTTCTCCCACGTTTCTTTGAGGGCACCCTTCGCGGCCTTGGCCACGCCGTCCTCGCCAACGTTCCTGAGGAAGTTTCCGGCGCCTTCTCCGACGGCTCCGCCGATCCACCCTCCCACAGCTGCTCCTACGACGGTTCCCACCACGGGGATGGGAATAAAGCTGCCCACTGCGGCCCCGGCGGTGGTACCGAGACTGCCGCCGGCGATGGCGAATCCGCCTTCGACAATCGCCGTGGCAGCGGCGCTGCCAACGCGCTGGCCAGTGCTGTAATCGGGATGCTCCAACTGGTCTTGGTTCCATTGTTCGGACCCGTTTTTGTAGATGGACAAGACGCCGTCTATCACGCCCAAGCCGTTAGAGGCCTTATTCGCCCAACCCGGGATCTGCGGAACCCTTGCCGTTGTTCCGCCGGCCGTGGTCCGCCGCCGGGCGTGTTCGACCACCGGGTCACGGAACACCGGCCGATGGACCGTGATTGCGCGGCGGCCCATCGGCGCCAGCAGTGTTGCCATCACGCTGTCCGGCGGGTAATAGCGGTGGGGCCGGCCATTCATGCGGAGCGTGACGGACCCGTCGACGTTGAGGCTGCGTCGATTGGAGCCCGGGTCAAGGGCCACTCGGATCAGCCGTGGACCCGGGGCCGAATGGATTGACAGCAGCCCGTGGGACAGCAGACCGCCCCCGACGGCGGCATAGGGGGAGGTTGCGCTGCCGGGCGCTTCCCAGACCGACTGGTGCAGGCCGGAAATGGCTCCGGCGCAAACGTCTTCGGCTGCCTGGAGCTCAGCTGCGATGGCCCATGTTTCACGGGCGATACGGGATTCTTCCGCCTCCGCAGCGGCCACGCCGTCCTCGTCATCCTCATCCGGCACTTGGGAAGCGTGGGCGCCCATAGCCGCTACCAGGGCGTCGTACCGCGGGCGAAGCGCATCGACGGCGTCGGCGAAGGCATCAAGGGCGTCCCGGATACCTCCGGTGACCTCCGCCGCCGCGTCGGTGTACGTTGCGGCCTTGTCCATGGCGCCGTGGACGATGTCCTGCTCAGGGGCCTGGTAACTGTCCCGCAGCCCTGCCCATGTTGCGACCAGGTCCTGCCCGTGGCCTCTCGCCCGGTTTCCCGAGTCCGCCACGCGTGCTGCGTCGCCGCGGATGGCGCCTGTGTCGGGCAGCTCCGGCAGGTTGCCGGCGCTCACGGCAGGGCTCCGGCAGGGGCGTCGTCGAGGCTGGTTAAGGAGGACCCGCCCGCCGACTGATTGGCGTTTCCTGCCATCTCCGCATCGCCGCTCACATAATGATTAACCGCATCGCCGGTTGAATTGCAGGCGTTCCCCGCGCGTACGGTGCCGCTGTTAACCAGCCGGGACAAATAGTCCTCGTAGCATTCCGTCATTGCCGAAAGGATTACGGGGCTGTTTGTTGAGCCGGCCGCGGAACTGACCGCATCCTGCAGGGTGGTTTCCTCTGCCTGCAGGTCCTCCACAGTGACCCGTGCCTTTTCGATGACGCCCCGGACTACGTCGACCTGGATATCCCAGCCGTTTATCGGCATCTTTCCCCCCTGGATAACGGAACAGCTTACGGTTCCGAGTGCTGGAACAAATGTAGCGAATGTCCAGACGAAATTAACCCAGAAAGGAGAGGGCGGCCATGGGGAGAACTACCCATGGCCAAATACAGTTAGACCGGCTTTTCGATATCGGAGGCGTCGAGGATGGAATATGCATAACCTTGCTCGGCCAGGAAGCGCTGCCGCTTGGCCGCAAAGTCCTGGTCCAAGGTGTCGCGGGCCACCACTGTGTAGAAATGGGCTGCCTTGCCGTCCGCCTTGGGGCGCAGCAGCCGGCCCAGCCGCTGCGCTTCCTCCTGCCGGGAGCCGAAGGAACCGGACACCTGGATGGCCACGGAGGCCTCGGGCAGGTCGATGGAGAAGTTGGCAACCTTGGAGACCACCAGGGTGTTCAGCTTGCCCTCGCGGAATTCGCCAAACAGCCGCTGGCGCTCCTTCACCGGGGTATCGCCCTTGATGACGGGGGCGTCCAGGCGTTCAGCCAGTTCGTCCAGCTGGTCCAGGTACTGCCCGATCACCAGGGTCTGCTCACCGGTATGGCGCTTCACCAACTGCTCGACGACGCCGGTCTTGGTCTCCGACGTCGAGCACAGCCGGTACTTGTCCCCGTCTTCGGCCATGGCGTAAGCCACCCGCTCATCGCGCGGCAGGTCGACGCGGACCTCGACGCATTCGGCCGGGGCAATGTAGCCCTGCGCCTCGATGTCCTTCCAGGGAGCGTCGTACCGCTTGGGTCCGATCAGGGAGAAGACTTCACCCTCGCGTCCGTCTTCGCGCACCAGCGTGGCGGTCAGGCCGAGCCGGCGGCGGGCCTGCAGATCCGCCGTCATCCTAAAGATCGGGGCCGGCAGCAGGTGCACCTCGTCGTAAATGATCAGGCCCCAGTCATTGGCGTCCAGCAGTTCCAGGTGCGGGTACAGGCCCCCGCGCTTGAGTGTCAGGACCTGGTAGGTGGCGATCGTGACCGGGCGGACTTCCTTCACGGCACCGGAGTATTCACCGATCTCGTCCTCGGTCAGCGAGGTCCGCTTGAGCAGTTCGTCCTTCCACTGCCGGGCGGAAACGGTGTTGGTGACCAGGATCAGCGTGGTGGTGGAGCTGGTCGCCATGGCGGCGGCTCCCACCAGGGTCTTGCCGGCGCCGCAGGGGAGGACCACCACACCGGACCCGCCGGCCCAGAAGTTCTCGGTGGCCAGTTTCTGGTACGGGCGCAGGGTCCAGCCGTCTTCATTCAGCATGATGGGATGCGGGGTGCCGTCCACATAGCCGGCCAGGTCTTCGGCAGGCCAGCCGAGCTTGAGCAGCAACTGTTTCAGCTGCCCCCGCATGGCGGACTGCACCACCACCGTCTCGTCGTCGATCCGCGGACCGAGCAGCGGCTGGATCTTCTTGGCGTGCATCACTTCTTCCAGCACCGGGTAGTCGGTGGTGCGCAGCACCAAGCCGTGCTGGGGGTCCTTTTCCAGCCGCAGCCTGCCGTACCGGGACATGGTCTCTTCAATGTCGATCAGCAGTGAATGCGGCACCGGGAAGCGTGAATAGGTGAGCAGCGTGTTCAGGACCTGCTCGGCGTCGAGCCCCGCGGCACGCGCATTCCACAGACCCAGCGGGGTCAGCCGGTAGCTGTGGATGTGCTCGGGTGCCCGCTCCAGTTCGGCAAACGCGGCAATTGCATGCCGTGCCTCGGTCGCCTGCTCATGGTCGACCTCAAGGAGAATCGTTTTATCGCTCTGGACAATCAACGGTCCGTCAACCATGCGCCGGGCTACCCTCCACTATTTCCACATCCATAATCCGATGTACTGACACTGTACGTTCCACGTCGTGGCGCGGATCGTAGACCCGCACCCTTCCCTCGGTCACCGATAGGGGAACGAATATCTCCTGCCGCTGATTCCCCTGGCTGTCCACAACGCCCATCCGCACCGAACTCTTGGTCCGGATGGCCTTGCGCAGGGTCTCCAGGCTGACGAGGGACTGGCTTTCCCCGTTCGCCTGCAGCGGCGGTCCTTCGCCGCGCAGGGCTGCCAATTGCCGTTCCAGATCCGCATCGGTCAGTTCCCACGGGTTCAGGCGCGTCTTGGAGGAGGACGGGGCGGCCACCGGGACCATCCGGTGGGAGCCCACCGGTTTGCGGGCCGGGCCCTCCAGCGCCGGGGGATACCCCAGATCCCGCAGGGACGAGGTCAGTTCCTTGGCCGGCACATTGGCCGCAACCACTGTGGGGGCCAGCCGGACCAGCCCCAGCGACGCTGTCCGCGGATCGGCCAGCAGGGCATTAAGGCCGGCTTCGTCGTCGCTGCGGAGGTATGACCCGGCGGCTCCCACCCGCAGCCTGCCGTACCGGGCGGCGGTGTCCTCCACCAGATAGCGCAGCGGCTGCGGAACCTCCGTGGCTGAATGCTGGCGCAGGAAGGCAAGAATGCCGTCGGCGTCGTGCCCTTCGTCCAGCGCGCGTCGGATGGAATCCGCGGAGAAACGGTAGATGGCCGCCGGGCCCTGACCCTCGGCGGTGGAGATCAGCGCCAGTTCCCGCGCGACGTCCGGCTCCAGGTAACCTGGTGCCACTGCCGTCAGGTCAGCCTGCAGCAGGAACGAATTCAGGGGTGCGGGCAACGCATCGCGCAGCACCTGCGTGGCAGCGGCATAGTCCCCGGCGGCCACGGACGAGCCGAGCAGCGTCAGCGCACCGGAGCCGAGCAGGCCCAACTGCGCAGCTTCCTTGAGGATGCCCGGAACCAGGCGTGCGAACCGCCGCTGCAGCCGCGGCTGGTGCCAGGTCAGGGCACTGATGAGGTCTTCCGGATCAAACGCCCCCACCGTTCCGTTTTCGCTGTCGCGCTCGGAAAGGAGGGCAAGCATTTCCATGGCCCGACGGCGGACCACGGGGGCGTCGGGCCGGGATACTTCGGCGGCCAGTGCGTTGACCGCGCCGCCTGCCGGCAGGGGAGCACCCACGAGGGAAGGTGCACGGTCCGCGTCCAGCCACGCTTCAACCAGCCGGCGCCACTGCTCTTCGCGGTTCTCGTTCAGCCAGTTCCCTTCGGAGGCGCCCCACCGGGAAGTGGCTGCGTCCAGGGTGATCAGCCCGGCAATGGCGGCTAGCTCCAGCAGCCAGGAGGTGGTGGCGCCGTCGAGCCGCAGCGACTCGGACAGGCGGCGTACTTCGCGTACACCCACGCCGCCCGAACGCAGGGTGCCGACCGGATTCTCGGCCGCCAGCGCCAGCAGTTCCGTGACTAGGCGCAGGGTCTCGGCCACTGCGCCGAACGCGGCGTTATCCCTCAGGTTTCGGGTGACACTGCGGGGAGAGGGGCGGGGAGCTTCGAGCTGGAAATCGGACACAATGACGTGCCCGCGCGACGCCTGGCCCACGGGACGGGGCAGTTCCACGTGCAACGCGTCCAGGGGAACCAGCAGGCCGCGGGAAACCAGCCACTCCACCGGTGTGGGGGAGGGGTTGTCCAAGACGGCCCGTCCCATGGTGGCTTTCTTCGGGATGGTGCCCACCGGGGAGTACTTGAACCGCCGCAGCAGCTCCGTGGTGCCCGGAGGCGCCCCGTTCATCAGCGCCGCCCAGCCGGCAGGATCCGAAACCAAGTGGTGCAGGGAATGGGCAGCCGTGGCGGGGGTGTCCGCTTTCTCCAAGGGCAGCCCGGTGCTGCGCAGCCCTTCCACGATGCCCACCAGGCGCTGCCCGAACTCCGGGTGCTGTGCGGCGAGGGTGGAGTAGGGCCGGCCGAGACCCGCGGGATAGGCGCCCAGCGCCTCACCCAGAACGGACACCGGCAGGTAGAAGCGCCGCGAAGCGTCAGCTTTCGGCGCTCCCGGATGCGGTTTGGCCCGCCGCAGCAGGGCCAGCGAATGGAGGTGGGCCAGGATGGCGTCCAGGGACTTGATGGTGGACCCGGCAATTGCGGCCTTCAGCCATGAGGCGGTGGTGCTGAGCTGGGAATCTTCGTTGGTGGTCAGGTCAACGGCTTCAAGCACCTGCAGCTCGGGGGCAGTCAGCTTTTCAAGGATGCGCTGCACGCTGACCCGAGTGGAGGCGCGGGCCGCCAGGGCCTGGAAATCGGGGACCGGAGGAAGGACCAGATCGGGCCGGGCCGCGAACAATTCACGCAGCTGGTCGTCGCTGCGTGCGGCTAGATCATCGGCCAAAGCTCGAATCGCGGACATCAGCACCACGTTACCTGAGTGGGAAGGGAAACGGACCGATCAGCCTCGGCGTCTGCGCCGAACTCCGCTGATGACCAAACCTGCCATCAGCAGGAAAGCGAGAGGTAACGCAAAGTAGACGGCAGCAACCAGCCACGGGGCAACCGACTGGCCCTGCAGGGCAAGGATCAAAACGGCAGCCAGGGTTCCCAGCCCGAACAGGGCCAGAAGACCGGCCGCCGCGGCCAGGGCCCCCGAAATCCACGCGCGGGTGCGGCGGGGCCCAGGCTGGGAGCCGGAAACAGAGGCCGAGGCGGACCGGACGGAGTCCGGCGGGGTTTTGTTCATGGTGATTAACGCTAACAGCGGAAATCCGCGGGACAAAGGGGCAGCCTTGGAGCCCCTATTCGCTTGTCGGGATATTCTAAAGGGAACAGACTTCCCCGTAGTATCTCAGAGGTACGGGTACCCCCCGCTGCTTGCTGGGCAACGCGGAAACGGTGGCGGAACTGAACGGTCATGCAACAAGGCAGATGTCCTGCCGCAATCGGAACTAAGAACGAGGTAACCGAAGTGCCTATCGGCAAGGTCAAGTGGTTCGACACCGGCAAGGGTTTTGGTTTTCTGGCCACGGACGATGGACAGGAAGTCTTCCTCCATGCCTCGGCCCTGCCGGCCGGCGTCAGCGAGGTTAAGCCCGGTACGCGCATGGAGTTCGGTGTAGCCGACGGCCGGCGCGGACCGCAGGCCCTCTCCGCCCGCATCTTGGAGGCACCGCCGTCGGTTGCCAAGGCCACGCGCAAGGACGCCGAAGACATGGCCGTTATAACGGAAGACCTGATCAAACTGCTCGATGGCATTTCCAACGGACTGCGCCGCGGCCGCTACCCGGAAAAGAAGCATGCCACCAAGGTGGCCGCTGTGCTGCGTGCCGTTGCCGATGACTTGGATATATAAGGTTCGTGCGCTGAAGTGACAATGACACCCGTAACTCCCTCTTCCGAAACGCCCTCCGACCCGGCGGCCCGTAAACGTGCGCCCCGGCGGTCGGGGAAGCCCGACGCCGTGCTGGCTGCCGCGGTGGCGGAAGCACGTGCAGGCCTGCTCGAAGTTGCGTCCCCGGCTGAAGTTGGGGAGTACGCGGGCGCCGCGGCCGACGGCGAACGGCTGGTGACCCACCGGTTCACCTCGCTGCGTCCCGGTTACCGCGGCTGGCAGTGGTACGCCACTGTTGCCCGGATGCCGCGCAGCAAGAAGGTGACGGTCAGTGAAGTAGGACTGCTTCCGTCGGAGGATGCGCTGCTGGCTCCGGAGTGGGTGCCCTGGTCGGAGCGGCTGCGTCCGGAAGACATTGCTGCCGAGCAGGAACAGTTGGCCCTCGAACAGGCCGCCCGGGAACAGACACACGCTGACGACGAACAGCACGCCCACGCCGAATCCCGGGACAAGGATGGCCAAGCGCGGGACGGCGCTCCCGAAGACGACGCTCCCGAAGACAGCGCGCGCCAAGACGATGCAGCGCAGTCCGGCGCGCAGGATCATCAGGAGACGGACGCGCAGGAGGACGAATAATCCGTGGCGGTTGCGGCAACTGGTTCAACAATCCCTGAGGGGGCGCTGAGCTGATGTTCCGCTCCCTCCGCCTCTTCAACTACCGGATCTGGTTCTTCGGCGCACTGGTTTCCAATATCGGCACCTGGATGCAGCGGACCGCGCAGGACTGGCTGGTCTACGACATCCTCACCAACCAGGATGCCGCAGCCATGGGAATCGTGATGGCGCTGCAGCTGGGGCCACAGCTTCTCCTGGCCCCGTGGTCCGGGCTGATAGCCGACTCCTACAACCGGCGCAAAGTCCTGCTGATGACGCAGATCAGCATGGGTGCCCTGGGTCTGGCCCTGGGCCTGCTGGTGATTTCCGGCCAGGCGCAGCTGTGGCACGTGTACGCATTTGCGCTGGCCCTGGGCGTGGTGTCGGCGGTGGACGGACCGGCGCGCCAGGCGTTCGTCTCCGAGGTGGTTTCCGAGCGGGATCTGCCCAACGCCGTGGCGCTGAACAGTGCCTCCTTTAACGGGGCGCGGATGATCGGCCCCGCCGTGGCCGGACTCCTGACCGTCGCCGTCGGGCCGGGGCTGGTGTTTGTACTGAACGCCGTGACGTTCGGCGCAATGGTGCTCGCACTGCTGAATATGCGTGCCGGCGAACTGCGCGTACTCCCCAAGGCGCCCCCGGGGAAGGGCCGCATCCGGGCAGGACTGGCCTATGTGAGGCACCGGCCCGACCTCATCATGGTGATGCTGGCAATCTTCATCGTGGGCACCTTTGGCATGAATTTCGCCATTTACATAGCTGCCATGGCACGTACCGAGTTCGGCCGGGACGCGGGCACGTTCGGCCTCCTCAATTCGGTGATGGCGATCGGTTCCGTCGCGGGCGCCTTGCTTTCCGCGCGGCGGGACAGGCCGCGCCTGCGCTTTGTCTTCGGAGCCGCAGGGGCCTTTGGCTTGTCCTGCATCCTGTCCGCAGCTGCGCCCACCCTGATTTTGTTCGGTCTATGCCTGATCCCGGTGGGCCTGTCCGCACTGACCCTGATGACGAGCGCCAATGCGTATGTTCAAACCACCACCGCCCAGGTCATGCGCGGGCGGGTGATGGCGCTGTATTTCGCCATCTTTATGGGCGGAACACCGCTGGGCGCGCCGGTGGTGGGCTGGGTTTCGGACTCGTTCGGCCCCCGCTGGAGCCTCGGTGTGGCCGCAGCCTCGGGGCTGCTGGCAGCCGCCATCGGTTTCGTATGGGCCTGGCGGACCTACGGGATGCGGTTCCACTATGACCGGAACCTGCCCCGGCGGCTCAGCATGACCACAGATACGCCGGAAAAAGCGCAGGACCCGGACAGCGCGTAGCGTCCGGGCCCTCCGGGCAGTGCATGCCCATGTTGGCAGTAATCAGGCTCAGGAGTTCGCGATCACGTAGTCGATGCACGCCAGGAGGGCGCTGACGTCGTCGGGCTCAATGGCGACAAAGGTGGCAATGCGCAGCTGGTTGCGGCCGAGCTTGCGGTAAGGCTCCACGTCCACGACGCCGTTGGCCCGCAGCGTCTTGGCAATGGCGGCGGCGTCGATGTCCGCTGCGAAATCGATGGTGGCAATAACGTTGGAACGGTCCTCCGGGCGGGCCACGAACGGGGTGGCAACGGCGGACTGTTCGGCCCACGAATAGATCCGTCCGGCAGATTCCGCGGTGCGGCCGGCGGCGAACGCCAGCCCGCCGTTGCCGTTCAGCCAGTCAATCTGGGCGTTGAGGGTCACCAGCGTGGACAACGACGGCGTGTTGTAGGTCTGGTTCAGCCGCGAGTTGTCCACGGCGGTCTGCAGGTTGAGGAAATCCGGGATCCAGCGGTCTCCGGCATTGATCCGCGCGGAGCGTTCCAGCGCAGCGGGGGAGAACACGCCCAGCCACAAGCCGCCGTCTGACGCGAAGTTCTTCTGGGGGGCGAAGTAGTACACATCGGACTGCGCCAGGTCCACGTCCAGGCCGCCGGCAGCCGAGGTCGCGTCGATCAGCACCAGGGCGCCGTCGTCGGAACCGTCCACCCGGCGCACCGGAGCGGCAACGCCGGTGGACGTTTCGTTCTGCGGCCAAGCATAGACATCCACCCCCGCTTCAGCCGCCGGTTCCGGACGGGTGCCCGGTTCAGCCGTGATGATGCTCGACGCCGAGAGGAACGGCGCTTTATTGGTAGCCGCCGCAAACTTGGAGCCGAACTCACCGAAGGACAGGTGCTGGGCCTTCTCCTGAACCAAGCCGAAAGCGGCGACGTCCCAGAAAGCAGTGGAGCCGCCCACGCCCAGAACTACCTCGTAGCCCTCCGGAGCGGAGAACAGCTCGGCCAGTCCCTCGCGGATGCTGCCCACGAGGTTCCGTACGGGTGCCTGGCGGTGGGAGGTGCCCAGAAGCCCGGTGCCGGCACGTTCCAGCGCCGCCATCTGTTCCGGACGTACTTTGGACGGCCCGGCACCAAAGCGGCCGTCCTGCGGGAGGAGTTCAGCGGGAATCTTCAGTGCGGCGGTGTCACCCATTGTGTCGCTCCAAGCGTGTCGAAAGGAAAGCGCGTCTGCATTTCCATTCTGCCGCACCGCTTTCTTTCGGACGGTTTATGACCGCCGCCACAGGGATGTGTGGCGGGAAGCCCGCAATTTTCGGGGGGTCCGGCCGGTAGGCTAACGTGTTGGCGTAGACCCGGGCAGCGCGTTTTGCCGCTGTCCTCTTGCCTTCTACTAGGAGCGGCCCGTCATGACGGATCTCATTGACACAACTGAGATGTATCTCAGGACCATCCTGGAGCTGGAAGAAGAGAACATTGTGGCGCTGCGGGCGCGTATTGCCGAGCGGCTGAGGCACTCAGGCCCCACCGTGTCCCAGACCGTTGGCCGGATGGAGCGTGACGGCCTCGTGGTGGTGGCGGGAACCCGCCGGCTCGAACTGACGGAACTGGGCCGCCGGCGCGCTACCGAGGTGATGCGCAAGCACCGGCTCGCGGAGCGGCTGCTCTCGGACGTTATCGGCCTGGACTGGGCCTACGTCCACGACGAGGCCTGCCGGTGGGAACACGTGATGAGTGAGCGCGTGGAGCGCCGGCTGTATGAGCTGCTGGGACATCCCACGGAATCCCCTTACGGCAATCCGATTCCAGGCCTCGAGGGCATCGGCGGAGAGCCGGCACCGGTCTTCCACCAGGGCGTGCATGACCTGGTCTCTGCCGTGGCTGCCGTAGAGACAGGGTCCAAGCTGACCCTCCTGCGGCTGGCCGAACCCATCCAGGTGGAGCCGGAGCTGCTGTCCCAGCTGGATGAAGCCGGGCTGCGCCCCGGTGCGGAAATCACCGCCGAAGTCGTAGGCGGCTATATTTCCGTGCGTGTCCCCGGCATCGAAGGAGCGCTTGAATTGCCGGCAGAAGTGGCCGCACACGTTTTTGTGGCACACGCCGGGTAACGGAATGGTTACTTTTGGGACATTTACCCTATAGTGAATTCCGACGTTGAAACACCATCGTTATCCGGTCTGTCCGCCGAGCCCTGCCAACGGACCGGAGCACCAAACTCGTCAGGCAGGGGCGGAGGACCCAATTTCCGGCAGTAGAACTGCCTTGGGGTGAAGCCTTCCGGAGGCCGGCGGCAAAACGTGCATAGAAGCACGCAGTGCCGGCGGTGAGCCGAGGGCCGAGTTTCTCTACTCGAATCCGACAGCTAACTTCGCAGGCGTTCCAAGAGAGGGAAACACTTGTCGAAGCATGCTGCTTCGGGGCGCCGCCGTGCGGCTGCCCCTGTTGCGCCCGCCCGCCGGCGCAGCTCCCCGCCCTCCGGGCGCAGGCGGGTTGAAACAAAAACCCTGTCCATGGGTGGCGCCGCCCAAAAGGTGGCCATCACCGCCGCCACATCAGGCCTGATCCTCACCGCAGCGCTGCCCACCTCCGCGGCCGCTGACGATCCCGTCCAGCCGCAGCCGGTTTCGGCCGACACACCGGTTTCCGCGGATGCCAACGCGAACATCGGATTTGCCCGCGCCGGGTTGAGCAGCAGCTATGACCCGGACGCCAAGCTGGCTTCCGTCGGCGTGGCAGCAGGGTCCCACACGGTCCCCGCGGCCGCTAAGGGCACGCTGTCCACCCCGCTGGATTCCGCGCTGGTGGAGACATCGGGATTCGGCCACCGCGTCAGCCCCATTACGGGCGAAACCGGGGAAATGCATAACGGCCAGGATTTCGCCGCCACCTGCGGCACCGCAGTAAACGCAGCTGCTTCCGGAAAAGTGGTCTTCGCCGGCTGGCACCCCTACGGCGGCGGCAACCGCGTTGTCATTGACCACGGCAACGGGGTCGAAACCACCTATAACCACCTATCCGCCATTTCCGTGTCGGTAGGCAGCGAAATCAAGCGTGGAAACCTGGTGGGAGCAAGCGGAACAACGGGCTCTTCCACGGGTTGCCACCTGCATTTCGAGGTCATGGTTAACGGTGAAGTAGTGGACCCGCTGAACTGGTTGTAACCGCACGAATATCATTTCGTGACCGGAACGTGACATAGCGCAAATGTTGCTGTACGCTCGTCCTCGTGCCCGATTGGCCAAAGATCGGGCACCTTCGAACAGATCGCCTAGCTCTGCCACTGTTTGAAGTCCGTTCGCAGAATCGCATGGCAGAGGCGGGGGAACCAATTTCGGGTTTCGCAAGAAGCCCTTGGGGTTAAGTTGCAAATGGCTTTAGGCCTGGCAACCGGGTGACTCCCATCCGAATCCGACAGCTCACCTCGTAGGCAATTGGGAGAGGCAAACCTGTGTCATCACACGCTCATGGCCGCCGTCGCGCAGCCACCGTTCAGACCAACCCGATTACTGCACTTTCCAAGGCAGTCAGCAGCAACGCAGGCATGGTAGGCCGTCAGGCCGCCGTCGTTGTGGCAGCATCCGGCCTCGTGCTGGCTGCAGGACTCCCTGCACAGGCAGCGTCCGTCAGCATGGACCGCCAGGCACTCGAATCCACCCCGCTGAATGTTGTAGCCGGGACAGTCAAGGCTAATGCGGACGCGGACGTAAAGCTTGCGGTCATGGAAGCACCCAGCTCCATCTCCGGCGAAGAATACCGCGCACAGGTAGCAGCTGAAGAAGCCGCAGCCGCAGCAGCTGCTGAGGCCCAGGCCCAGCAGGCAGCAGCAACCCAGCAGGCAGCAGCAACCCAGCGTGCCGCTGCTTCCCGTGTTGCCGCACCTGTTGCAAACGGCGCAGTACAGACCGCATCCTCCACTCCCGCAGCACCGGCCGCTGACGCCGTAGCTCCGGGCAATGTGGCCGCCGGCCTCGTGGCCTCGGCATACAGCCAGATCGGCGTGGCACAGGATTGCACCGCCATGGTCGAGAAGGCCCTGCGCTCCGTCGGCAAGTCCGTCGGCGACCTGGCTCCCGGCCAGTTCTTCCAGTACGGCACCGTTGTTGGCAGCCCCGCTCCCGGTGACCTGGTCATCAGTGCTACCCACGTCGCCATCTACGTGGGCAACGGACAGGTCATCAGCGGCGGTCTGAACGGTATGAACACCGGTCTGCACAGCCTCTCCGACCTGCACGGCTACAGCTTCGTCCGCGTCTCCTAAGCCCTGGTCTTCGAGAACAATCATGACCTCGACAATTGAGCGCGCCCGCCACCGGGCGCCGGTTGAACGCACCAGCACGCTGAACGCCCTTGCAGGTGCGGTCAGTGCAAACGCAGGAACGGTTGGCCGCCAGGCTGCCGTTATCGCAGCTGCCTCAGGCTTGGTCCTCACCACCGGTGTGGCCGCCAATGCTTCCGGCACGGAGCCCCTGCGGGATGTCCAGACGAGCACCCTGGATCTCACGGCAGCAAAGCTCGACAAAGTGTCTGCAGAAGCTGTACTTCACTTTGAGTTCGAAGGCATTGCGGGCACCACTCCCGCGCCGGCTCCGGCAGCCCCTGTGGTGGAAGAGGCGCAGACCGCTCTCCAGGTTCAGGAAATGCCGGCCGCAGGTGCTGCGCAGGTTGCCCGTCCGGCATCCAACGCAGCTCCGGCGGCAGGGGTCAACACCGCCGCCGCACCGGCACCGCAGGGCAGCCCCTCAGGGCTGGCCGCCACCATTGCTGCAGCAGCTTACGCCCAGCTGGGCGTCAACCAGGACTGCACCATGCTGGTGACCAATGCCCTGGCGGCTGCGGGGATCAACTTCCACGGATGGCCTGCCGGCTACCTGTCCCTTGGACGGACGGTCAGCGCAGCCGAGGCCATGCCCGGTGACTTGATCTACTACGCCGACGGCGGCATGGGCCTGGCCCACATTGCCGTATACGTAGGCGGTGGCCAAGCCGTGCACGGCGGCTTCAACGGCAACAGCACCGTTGTGGCACCGGCAGAACTCGGCTCGGGCGGCGTCTACATCCGCGTAGGCGGATAACGGCTTTTCTCTCCGGCCAAAAGCTCCTCCTTCGGGGGGAGCTTTTGCCGTTAACCGTCCGGGTCCGTCCCCGGGTCCGTCCCCGGGGACGGGAAGAAGGCGCCAGCGCCCAGGGCAAGGTTTCGGCCCCGGAAATGGCCAAGACTGCATTCCCGTCATACTCTTGCATAGACAATCCGATGTGCCGTAAGTGTGCCGGTGTCTAGTATTCACTGGCTCATGGACGGCCGACGAAGAGGTATGTGCATGCGCACTCTCGTTCTGAATGCTGGATATGAACCGCTGGCCGTGATCACCTTCCGCCGCGCGCTGGTGCTGGTCCTGAGCGGGAAAGCGAGTGTGGTGGCGGAGAGCGGCGAGCCGGTAGTCGGGCCCTCTGAAATCCTCCCCAGACCCTCGGTTATCCTGCTCCACCGGTACGTCCGGGTCCCGTACCGGGAGGGCACCGTTGCCACCCGTCGGGGCGTGCTGCGCCGGGATAACCACGAATGCGCGTACTGCGGAAAGGCGGCAGCCACGGTGGACCATGTTGTTCCCCGTTCACGCGGCGGCGATGACAGCTGGGAGAACCTGGTTGCATGCTGCCTGCGCTGCAACAATACGAAGGGCGACAGGACGTTGGCACAGCTTGGCTGGCAGCTGCGTATTTCCCCGAAGGCGCCCCGTGGAGCGCGCTGGCAGATCCGCGAACTGGAGCGTCCGTCACCGCAATGGGACCCCTTCCTGCAGAACGACACTGCCGCCTGATGCCCGTTGTTCCGGTGTACGACGCCGTAATCCTCGCCGGCGGCCGTTCCTCCCGCCTCGGCGGCAGCCCCAAGGCACTGCTGCGTACCGGTGGGCGCACCCTGCTGGAAACCACCTTGGACGCGGTTGCCGGGGCCCGGCGTGTGGCCGTAGTGGGACCGGGCTCACTGCTGCCGCTGCTTGAGGACGCGTCCCGCGAAACCGTGCTGGTGCGGGAGGAACCGGTGTTCGGCGGCCCGGCAGCCGCTGTTGCAGCGGGGCTGGAAGCCCTGCCCGCCTCGGGTGACTGGACGCTGGTCCTGGCCTGCGATATGCCGCGAATTGCTTCCGCGGCCGGAGTCCTGCTGGATGCGGCCGGCAGCGATGATTCCGACGGCGACTCCACCCTTCTGGCCCTTGACGCTGACGGCAGGAGCCAGCCGCTTGCGGGCCTGTACCGGACCGCAGACCTTCGTCAGGCCGTCCTCGGCCATGCACCCGGCGGCCTGACGAACATGTCCATGAAGGCTCTGCTTGCTAGGGTGCAATGGAGGGGTGTTGATGTTCCCCCCATGAGTACCGCCGATGTCGACACTTGGGCGGACGCGCGGATCTTGGGCGTAAGCACCGACGGAACCGCGTTAACAGCATCGTCCAGCGAAGCGAAGGAGCACTAATGCCAAGCCAGCAGGAACAACTCGAGGCGTGGAGCGGGAGACTGCTCAAGGCACTGGAGCTCGAGGGGACACCCGTGGATATCTCCGCCGTGCTTGACCTCGCTGCGGCCGCAGCCCACAACGTGGTGCGGCCGGCAGCGCCGTTGACCACTTTTATTGCCGGGTACGCAGCGGGACTGGCTGCCGGCAGCGGACAGGCGACCGACGCCGCGTCCATGCGTTCGGCCATGGCGGTGGCAGCCGCCGAATGCCGGGACGCAGCAGACGAAGGGGATGCGCAATGAGTGAAAAAAGCGCTCCCGTTATCCTGCCCGCACAACCCAATGCGTCTTGGGCCCAGGCCCGGCACGCGGCCTATGCCGCCGCCCGCCCGCTGCCCTACGAAACCGTTCCACTGGACGAAGCGCTGGGGCGGATCCTTGCCCTGGAGACCTCCGCGCTGCAGCCCGTCCCGCATTATGCTTCCGCCGCAATGGACGGCTGGGCCATAGCCGGGCCTCCGCCCTGGACGGTCATCACCCAGGAGGAACCGGAAGTGGAACGCTGGCAGATCCACAAGGAGTCCGGGCGGCGGGCGCTGCAGCCCGGGGAAGCCGTGAAAATCCTCACGGGCGGATTGATTCCCGAAGGCGCCGACGCCGTCCTGCGGTCCGAGAGCGGCTCTGTTTCGAACACCACGCCGCCGCGCCTGACCCGCAACGACCGGGCCCGCGAATCCGAACCGGCCGCCGGGGAGCACATCCGGCCCGCCGGGGAAGAGGCATCTGCCGGAGAGACCACCATCCCCGCAGGCAAGCTGCTCAACCCTGCCCATATTGCCCTGGCCGCCGTCTGCGGCCACGACACGCTGCCGGTGCTGCGTTCACCGCGGGTGTCCCTGCTGCTGACCGGTGATGAAGTGATTGATGCGGGGCTCCCGGAACCGGGCCAGGTCCGGGATACCTTCGGACCGCAGCTGCCGCAGCTGGTGTCCATGCTCGGCGGCAAGGTGGATGTGGTGCGCCGGCTCCCGGACCGGCTGGAGGAAGTGGTAGCAGCGCTCAGCAGCGAAGCCACGGACGAAATGTCTATTGCGATGTCCTCCGGCGACGTCCTCATCACCACCGGCGGTACCGGACGTTCCGAGGCCGACCACTTGCGCCGTGCCTTGGAAGAAGTGGAAGCCGAGCTCCTGATCGACGGGATTGCGATGCGTCCGGGCCACCCCACCATGCTCGCCCGGCTCCGGGACGGCAGGCTCCTGGTGGCCCTGCCGGGTAACCCGCTGGCAGCCATGATGGCCGTTTTTACCATCCTCCAGCCCCTCTTGGACGGACTGCGCGGCGCTCCGATTTCCCGGGAACGCCACGTGCTGGCCGGTGTGGACCTGGAACCGCTGCCCGGCCGCACCAGGCTGGTGCCGTGCAGTATCCAGGAGGACCGGGCCATGCCGTCCCCCTACTTCCGCTCCGGCATGCTGCGCGGCCTGGCCGAAGCGGACGCCGTGATGGTGGTGCCGCCCGAAGGCTGCATCAGGGACCAAGCAGTGATGGCCCTTCCCCTGCCCTGGCAGGTCAACCGGGCGCCCGCAGGATAACGTGCCGTACGCGGGCACCCGCTGACTGCGGATCCCGCCGCGGAGGGGCAACATAGAAGCAGGAAACAGGAATCAGGGAGGCATCATGGGACGGGTCACCACACGGGGACGGGTCACGAAATTCCGGCTGGACGGAAACGTCAGCCGGCGCGACGACGTCTTGGCGGGGGAGGAGCCGCTGGAGATCCGGGTGGGAGGAAAGAGTTTCACCGTCACCATGCGCACCCCCGGCGACGACTTTGACCTGGTAGCCGGTTTCCTGGTCTCGGAGGGTGTGATCTGGGAGCCCGGCCAGCTCATCAGCCTGCGCTACTGCGCGGGTGTGGATGATGACGGCAAACAGACCTTCAACGTGGTGGATGTACAGCTGAGGCCCGGGACCCCGCTGCCGGATACCGGCATGGAACGGCACGTCTATACCTCCAGTTCCTGCGGCATCTGCGGCACGGCCTCCATCGAGGCCGTGCGCAAGTCCTCCCACTTTGATTTGGAGGGCGACGGCGTCCGGTTGCCCCTGGAGATGCTCGCGTCCCTGCCGGACCGGTTGCGCGAAGGGCAGAAGGTCTTCGACCGGACCGGCGGCGTGCACGCGGCCGGGCTCTTCAGTGCCGAAGGGGAGCTGCTGTGCCTGCGTGAGGACGTGGGCCGGCACAATGCGGTGGACAAGGTGGTGGGCTGGGCCCTTCGCGCCGGGCTGCTGCCATTGCGCGGCATGGTGCTGCAGGTCTCCGGCCGGGCCTCGTTCGAACTGGTCCAGAAGGCGCAGTTGGCCGGCATCCCGGTGCTCGCCGCCGTAAGCGCACCGTCGGCGTTGTCCGTGGAATTGGCCCAGGACGCGGGGCTCACGCTGATTGGATTCAGCCGCGGCACCTCGCTCAACTGCTATTCGGCACCCGAACGGATCCTGGCCCCGGTCACCGCGGTAAGCGCCTAGCGCCGACGGTCCCGTGTCCGCCTAACCGGCCCCGGGTCCGGGTGCCGGTGCGGAGTACGCCTAACGGCCTGCGGGCAGCAGGACCGTTGCGGTGGTGCCCGAACCCACCTTCGATTCGACGCCCAGTTCCCCGCCGTGCTGCAGCACAATGTCCTGCACAATGGCCAGGCCAAGCCCGGTTCCGGGAATGGCGGCCGAGGTGGCGTTGGAAGCGCGGAAGAACCGGCGGAAGAGATTGGGCAGCTCGGCTTCGGGGATGCCGATTCCGGTATCCGTGATCTGCACTCGGACACTCGGCCCGGCGCCCTCGGCACGCACCAGCTCTGCCCGGACCAGGACGGATCCGCCAGCGGGGGTGAACTTCACGGCATTGGAGCAGAGGTTGGTGAAAACCTGCTCCAGGGCAGCGCTGTCACCGTCCACACAGAGCGGATCCGGGCCGAGCTCCAGGCGAAGATCCAGGTTGTTCGCGCCGGCCGCAGGGGCCAGGGACGCCGCAACCGCTTGGAGCAGCTCATGAAGGTCCACCTCTTCAACATCCAGGGTGCCCTCGTCGGCATCCTGGCGGGAGATGGTGAGCAGGTCGGTAATCAACTGGTTGAGCCGCACCGCGTTGCGGCCTACGATCTTCAGCATATCCGCGACGTCGGCGGGGATGTCGCCGCCGGAGCCGTCCAGGATGAGGTCGAGGTATCCGGTGATCGAGGTCAGCGGGGTCCGCAGCTCATGGTTGACGGTGGCCACGAAATCCGTTTTCGCCTGGTCCAGTTCCCGCAGGCGTTTGAGCACCATCCGCTGCGCGGTGATCAGGTTTCCCTGCACCAGCCCGTGGGCAAGGTTTCCGCTGGCATGCTGGATCAGGGAAGTTTCCGTGCTGGTCCAGTCCCGGGGGCCGCGTTCACCGGCAAGCCACACCAAACCGAAGGCCTTATCCCCGTGGCCAAGCGGCACAATCATGGACGTCCCGAGGCCGGCGGCCAATGACGCCGGGCTCAGCGGGACCGGCTCGTCGCCGTCCGGCTGACGATGGTCTTCGACGGCGAGTCCACGGCCGCGTGCCCACAGCTTTTCCGCAAGCTCGACGGCGGTGGATCCCGCCAGCGCGGGAATGGAACCGGTGGTTCCCTCACGGCTCCAGGACAGTGCCAGCTCGGGAACGCGCTCGTCCGGGAACGTCATCAGGAAGACATGGTCCGCTTGGAAGGTCTCGCCGAGTCCGTGGACCACTACTTCCGACATCTGCTGCGGATCATTGGTGGCGCGGATGGACGCGGAAATGCGGCGGGTTGCCTCGCGCAGCCGGGCTGCAGTCATCCGGCGGCCCCGGTGCGCCTCGGCGGTCGCCAGCATGAGGTCCACCCGGCGGGTCAGGTCATCGGGGTCTACCGGACTGGCGACAAAGTCCGCAATTCCCAGTTCGACCATAAGGTCTATGTCGAGGCCGGCTTCGTCCGCCACCAGGATCACCGGCAGCTTGGTCAAGGCCGGTACTTCATGGCGCAGGCGCTTAAGCAGGTCCATTCCGGCGATCCGGCGGACTCTGGAATCGACTACGGCGAGTACCGGTTCGGCAGCCCGTGCGGAAGCAACGGCCCCGTCCAAGTCCCGGACGGCAACAGGTTCCAGCCCCGCGGCGGCGAGGATTCCGGCGGTCACGGAGAACACGTCGGGCCGCTGCACGGCCACCAGCGCGGTGTAGCGCCGGGCGGCGCCGTCCGTGGGGACAGCCCCGGGGGCCGCCTCCTGCACGGAAGCGGAACCCATGGTGGGTACGCCCTCCGTGGGGGCAGCAGGGGGTTTCAGTGCCGGAGACATAGCGGCCTTTCGTAGGTGCCCGGTTCAGCACGGGGGCAGCGTTTCGAAGTGTACCAGCGCACGGCGCCAACTCCGTGACATGTTTCACGCTGTGGAAAGGAAAGTCGCCGGCGGTTTCAGCCCCTGGCGATCGGCCGGGCCGGAGCTGGAGAGGGGCTTAAGCTGGAACGTGCATACAACGGAGGAAAACACATGAGTATGGAAGGCGCAGCCTGGAGCTCGCTTCACAAAATCTCGCGCGGCAGCGGAAATGACCGGAAGATTTCCCGGGAAACCCTGAAGCGGATCATCCGTTTCGCCGCTCCCTACCGTTTCCGGCTGCTGGGCTTTGTCCTGCTGTCGGTGGTCGGGGCATTCCTGGCCGTGGCCACGCCCGTACTGGCCGGTGAGGTGGTCAACTCCATCGTGGCCGGGACCGCTCCCGGCGTGGTGGTTCGGCTGGCCCTGCTAATCGCCGTCGTCGCCGTTGCCGACGCCGCCGTCTCCCTCGCCACCCGGTGGTTCTCCTCGCGCATTGGTGAAAGCGTCATTCTGGACCTGCGGACCGCGGTGTTCGACCACGTGCAGAAAATGCCGGTGGCGTTCTTCACGCGTACCCGCACCGGCGCACTGGTCAGCCGTTTGAACAATGACGTCATTGGCGCCCAGCAGGCCTTCAGCGGCACCCTCTCCGGAGTGGTGAGCAACGTCGTCGCCCTGGTGCTGACCCTGATCGTGATGCTCGGGACGTCCTGGCAGGTGACTGTGCTGGCCATGCTGCTGCTGCCGGTGTTCCTGCTGCCGGCCCGGCGGATGGGAGGACGGCTGGCCGCCCTGCGGCGCGAAGCCGCCAACCACAATGCCTCGATGGGCACCCAGATGACCGAGCGGTTCTCCGCCCCCGGTGCCACCCTGATCAAGCTGTTCGGCCGGCCCGACGCCGAATCCCGGGAATTCGCCCTGCGCGCGTCCCGGGTCCGCGATATTGGCGTCAAGACCGCCATGATGCAGTCGGTCTTCGTGACCGCCCTGACCCTGGTTTCCGCCCTGGCGCTGGCCCTGGTTTACGGGCTGGGCGGCTATCTGGCCCTGCAGGGAAGCCTGAACACGGGCGACGTCGTCACCCTGGCCCTGCTGTTGACCCGCCTGTACGCGCCGCTGACCTCCCTGGCCAATGCCCGCGTGGAGGTTATGAGCGCGGTGGTCAGTTTCGAGCGGGTCTTCGAGATCCTCGACCTGCGCCCCCTCATCCGGGAAAAGGACAGCCCCGCCCCGGTGCCCGCCGGTCCGCTGAGCGTGGAGTTCGACGACGTGCGCTTCGCGTACCCCACCGCGGACAAGGTTTCCCTGGCCTCGCTGGAGGACGTGGCCGTGTTGGACACGCGCGGCGGCGAGGAAGTCCTGCACGGGATATCGTTCCGGGTGGACCCGGGCCAGACGGTAGCCCTGGTTGGCACTTCCGGTGCCGGCAAATCCACCATTGCGCAGTTGCTCTCCCGGCTTTACGACGTCGACTCGGGTGCCGTGCGCTTCTCCGGCACCGACGTCCGTGACCTGAGCTTCGCCGGCATCCGGCAGGCCCTGGGCATGGTCACGCAGGACGGGCACCTGTTCCACGAAACCATCCGGGCCAACCTGCTCCTGGCGAACCCCGGGGCCAGCGACGAAGAGGTCTGGGACGCACTGCGCCGGGCCCGGCTTGAGGACATGGTGCGCTCCCTGCCGGACGGGCTCCAGACCATGGTGGGGGAGCGCGGGTACCGGCTCTCCGGCGGTGAACGCCAGCGCATGACCATTGCACGGCTGCTGCTGGCACAACCGCGCATCGTCATCCTGGATGAGGCGACGGCGGCCCTGGACTCGACGTCGGAGGCCGCGGTCCAGGCCGCCCTGGGGGAGGCCCTGCAGGGCCGGACCGCCGTCGTTATTGCGCACCGGCTCTCCACCATCCGCAACGCGGACCGCATCCTGGTGATTGAGGACGGACGGATTGCGGAGCAGGGCACGCACTCGCAGCTGCTGGCACAGGGGGGACGTTACGCGGAGCTCTACAACACGCAGTTCGCAGCAGATCCGGCAGCGGAAAGCGATACTGCCGCCAGGTCCTAGGCCGGGCCTACCGCAGGGTGTCCATCCCGCTGCGGACCTCCCGGTAGTAGTCCTGCAGCTTCAGTTCCGCGGCGGCGTCGGGGTCCAGGACAAACGTGGCGTGCGGGTGCATCTGCAGCACGGAGGCGGGGCACATGCTGGACAGCGGGCCCTCCACCGCGTCCGCAACGGCCCGAGCCTTCGCCTTCCCCTGCGCCACCAGCAGCACCTTCCGCGCTTCACCGATGGTACCCAGTCCCTGGGTGAGGCACAGGGCGGGCACCTGCGATGCGTCGGCGAAGAAACGGGCGTTGTCCCGCCGGGTGGCGGACATGAGGGTTTTGACCCGGGTGCGGGACGCCAGCGACGACGTGGGCTCGTTGAAGCCGATGTGCCCGTTCCGGCCAATGCCCAGGATCTGCAGGTCAATACCGCCGGCTGCACGGATGGCGGCCTCGAAATCCGCGCAGGCGGCAGCCAGATCCGCGGCCGTACCGTTCGGCACGTGCACGTTGGCGGGGTCCAGGCCCAGCCGTTCGGTGACCTCGCGGCGGATAACTGAGGCGTAACTCTCCGGGTGCTGCGGGTCCAGGCCCACGTATTCGTCCAGGGCAAAGGCCTGCAGCGCGGACAGTTGCGGGCTGCGGTGCCGCTCCAGGACTTCGTAGATCGCCAGCGGAGAGGATCCGGTGGCGACGCCCAGGGTGCGGAGCTGCCCGGCCGCCACACCGCGCAGGATTTCCTGCGCCGCGAAATCCCCCACCTCGGCAGGACTGTCAAGGATCACCACATGCATTGTCAGCTCCCTGCCCGCTGGGCGGACCCGGTGACCGTTTTGGCCGGCGCCACAATAACCCGGGTTCCGCGGCTTTCGAACTCCGCTTTCTCGCCCTCGGTGATACCGCTGTCGGTGATCAGGTTGCTGAAGACGTAGCCGCTCAGCGTCGCGAAGCTCCGGGTGCCGATTTTGGAGGAGTCGGCCACGATGTAGGTTTCGGAGGCCCGCTGCGACATCAGTGAATTCACTGCAGCCTCCCCTTCATCGCTGACTGTGGGGCCTACCTCGGCGTCGAGCCCGTTGACCCCCACAAAGGCCAGGTCCAGGGCTACGCGCTGAAGGATCACATCGGTGTAGGGCCCCACCAGCTCATAGGATCTCGGGTTCACGACGCCGCCGGTCACCATAACGCGGATATTCGGCCGGACCACCAGTTGCACGGCGATGTTAATGGCATTGGTGACAACCGTGAGCGTGGGTTTGCTGGACGGTTCCATCAGGTCCCGGCGCATGCCCAGGGCCTGGGCAATGGCCGTGCTGGTGGTTCCGCCGCAAAGTCCGATCACCGCGCCTTTGGGCACCAGCGCACTGGCGGCCTGCGCGATGGCCTGCTTTTGCGCAGTGTGGTCATCGCGGGTGTACCGGGTCGGCAGGTCATAGGCCACTGCCTCCATGGTGGCACCGCCGCGGGTCCGGGTGAGGAGCCGCTGGGCGGCAAGGGTATCCAGGTCCCGCCGGGCGGTGGCGGGGGATACCTTCAGCTCGGCCATGACGTCCTCAACCTGCACGTGGCCGCGCGCAGCCAGGAGGTCGAGGATGGAGTTGAGCCGCTCAGTCTTTTCCATGGGTGACAGCCTTTTCCGCGTTCGCGCTCAGCGCGAAGAGGGACAGCAAACGGCTTGCTTCGGGGGCGAGCGCCCGGCGGCCTGCGGAGAAGTACTTCCTGGAGTCGACCAGGTCCGGGTCGGTTCCAAGCGACTGGCGCACGGCGCGGGTGAAGAAGCCGTTCAGGTGCGTGGAAACGTTAATCTTAGTCATCCCGGCGGTGATGGCGGCAGCCAGCATGGCATCCGCAACCCCGGAGGAACCATGCAGGACCAGGGGGATGGGCAGGGCCGAGTGCAGTTCCGCGATGAGGTCCAGGTCCAGTGCAGCAGTGCGCTGCGCCATGGCATGCGAGGAACCTACGGCAACGGCCAGTGCGTCGACGCCGGTGGACATCACAAAGTCCGCTGCTTCGAAGGGATCCGTCCGTACCCCGGGAGCGTGTGCACCGTCCTTGCCTCCTATCTTCCCCAGCTCGGCCTCCACAAACACGCCCAGCGGCTCAGCATGCTTAACCACCCGTGCCGTGGCCGCCACGTTCTCGCTGTACGGCAGGTGCGCGCCGTCGTACATCACCGAGCCGAAGCCGAGCCGGACCGCCTGGTGCACCAGGTCCTCATCCTGCGCGTGGTCCAGATGCAGGGCAACGGGCACGGCTGCGGCCGAGGCCACGGACAGGCATGCTGCCGCCAGCGGTTCAAGGGCGCCGTGGTAGGAGGCGCAGTTCTCCGAAATCTGCAGGATCACCGGCAGCCCTGCCGCTTCGGCGCCCTCGACAATGGCTTCCGCCGTCTCCAGGTGCAGGACATTGAAGCTGCCGATGCCGGTCCCTGCGGCAAAAGCGTCCGCCACGAGTGCCCGGGTTGGTGTAAGACCCATCAGTTTTCCTCCAGTACAGCGGATGCAGTGCGGTCATGATGCAAGGTGATGGTGATCTGCTCCTGCAGGGAGCGGTAGCTGGACGGGATTTCACCGGCCGCCGGCATCAGCACGGCGGCGGAGGAACAGGCGGCCGCCAGGCGGAGCATGCGGGCGGTGTCCCGGCTGCCGGCGGCCAGAGTCACCGCGACGGCGGCCACCGCCGCATCGCCTGCGCCGGTGGGGTTGCCGGCCAGGGTCCGTCCCAGCCGGGCGTGCCAGTAGTGGTCCGGATCCGTTGCGGAAAATGCGAGCAGTCCAGCCTCCCCGCAGCTGAGGAAAACCGTCCGCGCGCCGGCGTCGAGCAGGGAACGCGCCGCCCGGCGCAGGTCTTCTTCGCCGGTGGCTTCCCTCAGCTCGTGCTGGTTGGGTTTGAGTGCGAAGGCACCAGCCTCGGCCGCCCGCACCAGGTCCGCGCCCGAGGCGTCGATGATGCAGGGGATGTCCCGGCCGGCCGCGGCGTGGACCAGATCCGGGTAGAACCCGGCAGGGGCCCCCGGCGGGAGGCTGCCTGAGCCCACCACCACGCTTGCCCCGGACATGGCGGCGTCCACCTGGCGTTCAAGTTCCTGCCACTGGGCGGAGGTGAGGGGCAGCCCGGTTTCGTTGAAGATGCTGGTGAGGCCCGAGGTGCTGTCCACGAACGCCATGGTCCGCCGCGTTGCCGCGGTGACCGGCACCAGCCGGTGCGGGATTCCGCTGCCGAGGAGGTCCTCGCGGCAGCGCTCGCCGGTCAGCCCGCCGCAGGTGGCAACGGCCAGCACCGGCGCGCCGAGCTGGTGCGCCACCCGTGCAACATTGAGGCCTTTGCCGCCGGCCCGGACCAGGGGAGGGGGAACCCGGTGGCTACCGCCCGGGGTGAAGGCCGAAACAGCATAGGTCTCGTCCAGGGCGGGATTGGCGGTCACGGTCAGGACACCGCCTGCGCGGCCCCACCCGTTCACGCCGGTTCCCCCAGCATCCCCCGTGCATGCAGCGCCGCGCCCATAAGCCCGGCATCCTGTCCGAGGGTGGACACCCGGATGTCCGGGCGGCGGTGGAAAGACAACCGTGAGTCCACGGCCCGGACCAGGGGCCCGGTTAATTCGTCTCCGGCCTGGGACAGTCCGCCGCCCAGGATCACTGCCTCGGTCCCCAGCACCGCGGCCAGCTGGCAGATTCCCTCGGCCAGGGCTGCCACCGCCTGGTCCCACACCTCCCGGGCTGCCTGCTCCCCGGCCCGGGCTGCCCTGAGCACCGCTTCCGCACCGGTTGCCCGATTGCCCGTTCGTTCGTTGTAGCGCCGGACGATGGCACCGGCCGAGCCCACCGTTTCCAGGCACCCGTAGGCCCCGCACGCGCACTGCGTACCCGACGGGACAGGTGAGTGGCCTATTTCCCCGGCAAAACCGCCTGCCCGTACCCTGCGTCCGTCACAGAACACCGCTCCGGCAATCCCCGTGCCGATGATCAGGACCACTGCATCCCGCAGCCCGCGTCCGGCACCGACGTGCATTTCCGCCTCACCGGCTAGGCCGACGTCGTGCCCGAACGCTACCGGCAACATGCCGTTCTCCTCGCGCAGCCGCCGGGCAAACGGGAAGTTCCGCCACCCGAGGTTCGCCGCAACAATGCCGATCCCGGCCTGCTCATCCACGAGGCCGGGCACCACAAAGCCAAGGGCCCGCACCGATGCCTGCGGGAACTCGCGCACGTACCCGCGGGCCAGCCCGGATACTTCGCGGATTATCGCCTCGCCGGGGCTCGCCGCGTCCCGGGGCGTGGGGACCCGCTGCAGGGAGTGGAACACGCCGTCGTTGTCCTGGAGGGCGGCCTTGATATCTGTCCCGCCCACATCGAAGGCCAGGACGGATTCCCCGAAGGAATGCCGGCTCGGCGGGAGATGGGACATGGTGCTCCTAGGTGTGTGACTGGCCCGGCAACTACGGAAAGTCCCTCAATGATGGACTTTGATTGGTATGCGTGTCTATAGATCAATAAAAATCATGCACTTCGCCCCCGCTGGAGGCCCAAGTTGGCCCTGCAACCGCGGGACAGGGGCAACTCGAGCAGTAAATATCCCGCAGAAGGGGTTGACTGCGCGCCCGGAGAGGGCAATTATTTCCTGCAACAGGCTGACGGAGCCTGATTGATAGTCCTGCATACTTATCAACTTCCATCACACCTACTTCAGCATTACCTTCCCCAGCACGTTCCTCCCCGCCGCGGAATGCGGCCGCTACTATCCGGTTCCCCGCCCTCGGCACCCTCGGCACCGGGCGGGAACCAATTGAAAGAGGACCCAATGAAGAGCACACTTCGAATTGGCCTGGTGGCGCTGGCAGCCTCCGGAGCACTGGCCGTTTCCTCCTGCGGTTTCGGGGGCAGCGGTTCCGACGGTGACGGCGGCGCAAGTTCCATCGACCTGCTGGTGCCGAGCTACTCGGACGGCACCAAGGCGCTGTGGGAGGGCGTCATCGAGGATTTTGAAGCCGCCAATGAAGGGATCACGGTCAACCTGCAGGTTGAGTCGTGGGAAAACCTCGAATCGGTGCTGCAGACCAAGATCCAGTCCGGCGAAGCTCCGGACATCTACAACGGCGGCGCGTTTTCGGCTTTTGCCGATGAGGGACTGCTCTACCCGGCAGAGGACGTGGCGTCCGACGAAACCATCAGCGACTTCCAGGACTCGTTTGCGGCCAATGAGACGCTGGACGGCACGCAGTACGGATTCCCGCTCATTGCCTCGGTGCGCGCCCTTTTCTACAACAAGGACCTGTTCCAGACTGCGGGTGTGGCAGAGCCTCCGACCACCTGGGATGAACTGTATGCAGCTGCGCAGAAAATCTCGGCTACCGGGACCCCCGGCTACGGCATGCCGCTGGGCTCCGAGGAAGCACAGGGTGAAAGCCTGATTTGGTTTGCCGGCAACGGCGGAGATTTCGGCGACGAATCCGCCATAGCCGTGGACACCCCGGAGAACCTCGAGGCCGCCGAATTCATGAAGAAAATGATTGCCGGAGGCGTGACCCAGCCGGATCCGGGAGCCACGCAGCGTACCCCCATGATCAACGTGTTCGCACAGGGCAAGATCGGCATGGTCTACGCCCTGCCCCAGACAGTAGGCCAGATTGCCGAGGACAACCCGGACCTGAACTACGGCATAGCCAGTGTTCCCACCCGCACCGGCGAGCCCTCCACCTTGGGCGTAGCGGACCGGCTGATGGCCTTCAAGAACGACGAGGATAAGCAGGAAGCCATCACCGCATTCATGGACTTCTTCTACGCCGAGGACAACTACGTGGACTGGGTCCAGACCGAAGGGTTCCTGCCGACTACCAAGAGCGGCTCCGAGGCGATGGCCTCGGATGAGGACCTGTCGACCTTCCTGGACATGCTCCCCAGCGCCAAGTTCTACCCCACTACCAACCCGGCCTGGAACACCACGGACGGCGCCTTCAAGTCGCTGATGGGCCAGCTTGAAGACCAGGAGCCCAAGGCAGTCCTGGAGCAGATCCAGTCCAAGGCTGACGCAGCCTGATCCGCCCGGGGCCGCTGCCCGGCGCAGGCGGCGGCCCCACCAGTCCCAGAACAGGTTGAACTCCATGAGCACACTTCGGCAGGTACGCCTGCGTACCGGCAAGCGGCGGGGCAGCAATGAAAGCGTGTGGGCCGCGCTGCCCTGGATCGGTCCGGTCCTGCTGCTGATCTTCGGCATTGTTATTTTCCCCGCCGGCTACATGATCTACAGCTCCACCCGGCGTATCAGCCAGGCCGGCACCAATGTGGAGGGTGTGGGAGCGGCGAACTTCCTCACCGTCTTCGAGGACCCCAACCTGCCGCGGATCCTGCTTAACACAGTGGTCTGGGTGGTGGTGGTGGTCACCTTGACCGTGGCCATTTCACTGGCCCTGGCGAACTTCCTGAACAAGCCGTTTCCAGGACGCACCTTTGTGCGGATGGCAGTGGTGGTCCCGTGGGCGGCCAGCGTGGTCATGACCACCACCGTGTTCTACTACGGCCTGGACCGCGACTACGGCATCATTAACAAGTTCCTGGTGGACGTGGGGCTGATGGATGCCTCCTACGGGTTCACCAAGAACACGGCCACGGCGCTCGCCGCCGCCATTGTGGTGGGTGTGTTTGTATCCATCCCCTTTACCACCTACACGCTGCTGGCCGGCCTGCAGGCCGTGCCGGGGGACGCGCTGGAAGCGGCCAAGATGGATGGTGCGGGACCGGTGCGCACCTACTTCAGCGTGGTGCTTCCCCAGTTACGCGGCGCCCTGGCGGTGGCGGTGCTGATCAACATCATCAACGTGTTCAACAACCTGCCCATCCTGAGGATCATGACCGGGTCCATTCCGGGCTACAGCGCCGACACCCTGATGACGTACATCTTCAAGGTCCTGCAGTTCGACCGGCGCCTGGATGTGGCCAGTGCGCTCAGCGTCGTCAATTTCGCCGTCGTGCTGGTGATAGTGGCCGCCTACGTGAAGATCGTTCGACCCATGAAGGAGGCCTGACATGGCCGTCACTGCCCCTGCGCCCCCGGCAGGTTCCGTGCCCGCTGCGGCACCCCGGAAGCGGCGCTACGGCGCCGACAATGTCAGTGCCCGGCGGATGTGGGCGCGCACGGTCATCGGTGCCCTGATTGCCCTGGTTTTCCTCACCCCGTACCTCATCATGCTGGTGGGGTCGCTGAAAACCAGGTCGGAAATCCTTTCGGTTCCCCCCGAGTACCTGCCCGGGGACGGGCTGCAGTTCGGCAACTACCAGTCCATGTGGTCCACCCCGGAAACCCCGCTGACCTACAACCTGCTGTCCACCATCATCATTGCGGTCCTAGCCACGCTGCTGGTGCTGCTGGTGGCCACCCCGGCCGCGTATTACACCGCAAGGTTCCGGTTCCCGGGCCGGCTGGTCTTCCTGTTCCTGGTGATTGTGACCCAGATGCTCCAGCCGGCGGTCCTCACGGCCGGACTGTTCCGGCAGATGCTGTGGCTGGACCTGAACGACACATGGGTGGCCATGATCCTGATTAACGCGGCCTTCAACCTCTCCTTCGCGCTATGGATCATGCACAGCTTCTTTGCCGCCATTCCGCAGGAGATTGACGAAGCGGCACAGATCGACGGCGCCGGACGGCTCAAAGTGCTGATGCGGATCAACCTGCCGCTGGTCTGGCCGGGGATTGTGACAGCGGTGATTTTCACTTTTGTGGCGTCCTGGAACGAGTTCGCGGCGAGCCTCGTGATTATGTCCACGGCGGAGAACCAGCCCCTGTCCGTGGCGCTGACTAAGTTCATCGGCCAATACGCCACCAGCTGGCAGTACGTTTTCGGCGTGTCAATCGTCGCCATTGTGCCGGTGATTATTCTCTTTGCCGTCATCGAAAAGCGCCTCATCGGCGGACTTACCGCGGGTGCCGTGAAGTAAGCAATCCATAGGAGCGGACATGATGAAACTCGCTGCGGGCGTCCTGCTCGCCTCGGTCGTTGCGCTTTCGGCCTGTTCCGGTCCGGCCGGCGCCACTGCTTCGGCCACGGCCTCCCCGGGTGTGTCCTCTCCGGGGGCCGACGCCGGCGGGGAGGGGGAGTCGCTCGAGTCACTGTTCAGCGCGGTCCGCAACAACGCCCCCACAGGCGAGCGCATCGACGCCCTGGAGGCCATCGCGATGCACTACTACTGGTACGGCGGCGACCTGTTGCAGGCCGAAGAGGAAATCTTCCAAGGCATCACCCTGCACGGGGATTACGACGTGGTGGCGCAGGCATTTGCGCAGGCGGTGGAAATGGACCCGTGGGACGTGGACCTGAGGTATTCACTGGCCTCGGCACAGGTGCTGCAGAAGAAGCTTCCGGAGGCCATGGACACCTACGCCGGCATCCTCGCCCTGGATCCGAAAAACTTCAATGCCCGGCTTATGCACACCGTGTACTCAAAGGTGACCGGTGACACCGCGGCCTACACAGCCGGGATGGAAGAGCTGCGGCGGCTGGAACCTGAACGTGCCGCGGAGTTTGAGGCGCGGATCCAGACTGTCGACGACGTCGCCGCCGTTCCCTTTAACACAAAGGTCCCGGACGGACTGCCCGCTGAGCACCATGCCTTCGTTGTCCTCGGCTATGCACTTTCGGACACGGGTGAAATGGAAGAAACACTGATTGAACGGCTCAAAGTAGCGAAGGCGGCAGCGGACAAGTATCCCGATTCCCTGCTGATCGTGACCGGCGGCGTTCCCAAGGGCGGCATCACGGAGTCGGAGGCGATGGCCCGCTGGCTGACGGAGAACGGCGTGGCGGAGGACCGGATCATCGAGGAGGGCCTGGCAACGGACACGGTGGAGAACGCACTGTTCTCCCTTGAACGGGCGCAGGACGCCGGCGTGGAAAGCATGACGCTCATCAGCAGCGCCAGCCACATGCGGCGTGCCCTGGTGGTCTTCGGGGAGACCGAGAAACTGCTGGCCCATCTGTCCGGCAGCAAGCACCGCGACATCGGCAACGCCGTCTACCTCGACTACCCCACCGCCGAAGAGGCGTCCGTTATGGGCCCGGACGAAGAAATGGTCATTATGCGGGACCTGATGCGTTCCTCGGGAATCTGGGCCTTCCCCGGGCTGCAGCGCTAGCCGGTTCGGGTGAACGCAGGCAGGGGCCTTAAACAGAAAGTGCCCCCGGCCGGAATCGAACCGACGACCTGCCCTTTAGGAGAGGGCCGCTCTATCCTACTGAGCTACGGAGGCGGACCGCCGGGCTTCCCGGCGGGCGATATCAGCTTACCCGTTTCTCCCGCGGCCCGTTTGCAGCGTTTCCGGTGCGGCGCCGTCGGGCCCGTCGGGCCCGGCTGCCTGGCTGCCGTCGGGCGCCAGCCGGGCCAGGTACCGCGAATAGCTCTCGCGGATGGACTGCATAAAGCCGAGTATGGTGCGCAGCTCCTGGTCCGTGTAGCGGGACATCACTTCGTCATTCATGGCACCCAGTGGGCCGAAGTATGCTCCGGCCAGCTCCATGGCCAGCGGTTCAAAGTGCAGGGTGACTTTCCGCCGGTCCGAGTGGGTGCGGTTGCGGTGGATGTGGCCGATGCGTTCAAGCCGGTCGATCACCGCGGTGGTGGCACCCGAGGACGTGCCCAGCCGGGCGCTCAGCTGCCCGGCGGTCAGCGCCTCGTGGCGGATTTCCGCCTCCATGATGAGCACCAGGGCCCGCATGTCCGTGGCGTTGAGTCCGTGGGTGTGCGCAAAGGCATCCGCCACACGCTGCCCGTCCACGCTCATGCCGCGGATTGCGTCGACGATGTCGCGCCTCAGTTCCTGATCTTCCACAAGATCCATACTAACTTGGAATTGAAGTATCTCCATATCTGAGATACTTTCGAATGGAGATACTTACGTCACGGGAGAAGCACATGTACGCAGGGATAGTGAAGAACGCCAAGACGGCGTGGGTCACTCTGCTGATCGGGGTGGCCGTCATCATTGGCCTTTTTGCCCTGCCAGTCGAGGAAAACGACACCACGGGGGTGGGCGGCCTGGACGACAAGTACCAGTCCACCCAGGTTGCGGAGCTGCTTGAGGAATTCCCGGACGCACAGGAATCCTCCGCCATCGTGGTCATCTCCCGGGAAGACGGCGGTCCGCTGACCGAAGCCGATACTGCAGCCATTGCCGGGATCAATGCCGCGGCCACCGAAGCAGGGGCCTCCGGCCCGCCGCCGCAGGTTCCGCCTGTGGTTTCGGAAAACAAGCTGGTGGCGATCGTGCCGCTGACACTGCAGGCCGCGGCCGACGACGGCGACGCCGTCTCCGCGGAAGTGGAGGCCCTGCGCAGCGCCGTTTCCGATGCAGCCCCTGAGGGGGTCAAAGCGGAGCTGACCGGCGGAGCCGCATTCAGTGCGGACCTGGCCGGAGTGTTCTCCGGGGCAAACTTCGTGCTGCTGACCGTCACCGCCGGCGTCGTTGCCGTGCTGCTGCTGATCACCTACCGTTCACCGTGGCTGTGGATTGTGCCGCTGGCCATCGTGGGTGCCATTGAACAGCTCGCCGCCAAGGTGGTGGACCTGCTGGCCCCGGCCACCGGTATTACCGTGGACCCGTCCGCGGTCGGCATCACCAGCGTGCTGGTCTTCGGTGCCGCCACCAACTATGCGCTGCTGCTGATTGCCCGCTACCGGGAGGAACTGCGCGCCCACAGCTCGGTGTACGAAGCCATGGCCAAGGCCCTGACCCGCACCCGCGGGGCCATTATTGCCTCCGGCGGCACCGTGATCCTGGCGCTGCTGACCCTGCTGTTCACTGACACCGCCAGCTACCGGGGCCTGGGTTTCTCCGCCGCCATCGGCATTGTGCTGGCAATCTTCAGCGCCCTGTTCCTCCTGCCGGTGGCGCTGGTGCTGCTGGGCCGCAAACTGTTCTGGCCGTTTGTGCCCAAGGTGGGGGACCCGGCCAAGGAAGGCAAGTTCTGGGGCCGGCTGGGTGAGGCCACCGCACGCCGCCCCAAGACCATTGCCGGCATCGCCGTCGTCGTCCTGCTGGCCCTGGGCAGCGCCCTGTTCAGCATGCAGATTGGCCTCAGCGAGAACGAACAGTTCCGCGAAAAACCGCAGGCCGTCACAGCCGCCGAGACGCTCGCTGAAGGCTTCCCGGCAGGTTCCTCCTCGCCGGTCACCGTCCTGGTGGACACCGCCGCGGCCGACGCCGCCGTTTCACAGCTGCAGGACGTCGAGGGCGTTACCGCGGCCACGGCGGGCACCGAGCATGACGGCAAGACCCGGATTGAACTGATCACCGGCTACGAGGCAGGCACCGACGAGGCGAACACCTTCATCACGGACCTGCGCGCGGACCTGGCCGGGGAGGACTACGGCGCCCTGGTGGGCGGTGAAGCCGCCGAACGCGTGGACCAGCTCGCCGCCAACCAGCACGACACCGTCCTGGTGGGAACCACCGTGATTGCCTTGGTCTTCCTGGTCCTCACCATCCTGCTGCGCTCCCTGGTAGCACCGGTGCTGCTGGTGGCCTCGGTGCTGCTGACCTTCCTGGCCGCCACCGGGCTGAGCTGGCTGGTCTTCGAGAATGTGCTGGACTTCCCGGCCATGGACGTGCAGACCCTGCTGTATTCCTTCCTGTTCCTGGTGGCGCTGGGTGTGGACTACAACATCTTCCTGACCACCCGGGCCCGTGAAAACGCGGTCACCATGGGAACAAAGCAGGGCATGCTGGCGGCACTGCGCTCCACCGGCGGCGTCATCACCAGCGCCGGTATCCTGCTGGCCGCTGTGTTCGCCGTGCTGGGAGTGCTTCCGCTGGTGACCCTGACGCAGGTGGGCATCATCGTGGCCGTCGGTGTCCTGTTCGACACCCTGCTGGTGCGGACCGTGGTGGTACCGGCCCTAACCTTCATCTTTGGCGAGCGGTTCTGGTGGCCGTCCCACCCGTCGCGTGAAGACGGCAACCACGGACGCCGCAAGGCTGAGGGCCAGCAGGATCCAGCGGGCGACGGTCAGCGTGCACGCCAGGGCGGCGTCGCCTCCCGATAGTTCGGCTGCGCCAAGGGCATTGTCAATGGCGATGTTCTCCCACAGGTCCGCGACCACAAAGAGGATCGGCGCGCTGAAGAGCACCCAGCGCAGCGTCCGGCGCTGGGTGTTCAGGCCGATTATCAGCAGCCAGGTCAGGCCGAAGATCAGCGGGAAAAGCACCCCGGCAGTCTTGTGCACATAGCTGAGCTGGCCCAGGGCATCGGCGTCCATGGCCGCACGCAGCGCGGCCAGATGGTCTTCGCCGTATCCGAAGACCATCGAATCCGGCATGGCCAGGCCGTCGGCGAGCTGGGTCAGCTGGCCCAGGACCAGCAGATGCAGGTACCAGAAGAGGAAGAGCGTGGTCACCACGCCCGCAATGACCACCAGGCCGGGGCTGGACTTGCCCTGCGGTCCCGGGGTTCCCGGACCGGCAGGGGCTCCGGGGGTGCCGGGCCGCGGCAGGCCGGCCTGAGGTCCGTGTTTTGCGGCGCGCTGTGCTGCTGATTTTCCCATACGTACAGTATGGCCGCACTGCCGGGGAGGCCCGGCCTGCAGCGCCGCGGGGACCGGGAGCTGCAGGTTTGGGGGTCCTTCACCGTCGCCTTCCGTACAGCTGATGCGGCCTGCCTGGTGCCTTATGTACAGCTGATGCGGCCTGCCAGCCCTCCAAGCCGCATTAGCTGTACACCCGCGCCCCCGCGCCCCCGCACACCGCCCACCTGCACCCCGCCCAAATGCCCCCTCCTGACCTGCGCCTGTCCGGGGCGGAGACGGGCGGCTACGCTGGGAGGCATGAGTGAGAATGCCCTGCCCGAGGACTTCCAACTGGCCGCCGACCTGGTGCGCGAAGCCGGGCAGCTTGCCCTGCAGATGCGTGCCGAGGGGCTGACCGCCAGCCAGAAAACCTCGGTGTCCGACGTCGTCACCGCCGCGGACCGCGAGGCGGAGGCGCTGGTGGTGCGCCGGCTGCGGGAACTGCGTCCGGACGACGGCATCGTGGGGGAGGAGGGTGCCAGCCACAACGGCACCTCCGGCCGGTCCTGGGTCATCGACCCCGTGGACGGGACCTACAACTTCTTCACCGGGTCCACCTACTGGTGCTCGGCCATTGCACTGCGGTCCGAGCCGGGCCCGCACGAACTGCCGGGTGACCCCGACGTGCTGCTCGGCGCCATCTACCAGCCGCAGGAAGACCTGCTGTGGGTTGGCGGCAAGGGCCGCCCGGCCACCCTCAACGGGGAGCCGATCGGTGCGCCGGCCGACGAACCGCTGAACCGGCTATGCGCCGGCACCTACCTGCACCCCACATGGCTGCAGCGCCCGGAAGTGGTGGGCCCGTGGACGGCAGCGGCGTCGCGCGCGGCAACCCTGAGGATGATGGGCTCGGGCTCCTGCGACCTGGGCCGGGTGGCTTCCGGCCAGCCCGGGGCCTGGTTCCAGCACAGCTGCCCGGAATGGGACTGGCTGCCCGGAAAAGCCATTGTGCTGGCTGCCGGCGGCAGCACCGCCGTCGTCGAAGTAAACGGGTTCCGCTGGCACATTGCCGGTTCCGCCGGCGCCGTGCGGGAGATCCACGAAGCCCTGACCTCCGCCTGACCGGCTGCCCGTGGTCCGGGCGTGGACCGGACCGCAGGCGGTGCTCACCGGATTGTCAGCCGCAGCGCCTAGACTTAAAGCCATCATGGACTACCTCGTTGATCCACTCTTTCCCGCACCCCGCAAAAACGCTCCGGAGCCTGCCGCGCAGGCACCGCAGGCCGAACACGCCCGGCGGGGATCCTCCTATGCGGACGAAAGCCGTGCCGCGGACCTGCTGCAGGGCCTGAACCCGCAGCAGGAAGAAGCGGTGAAACACGCCGGGTCGCCCCTGCTGATTGTGGCCGGCGCCGGATCGGGCAAAACCCGGGTCCTCAGCCACCGCATCGCCTATCTCCTGGCCACCGGCCGCTCGAACCCCGGCCAGATCCTGGCCATTACGTTCACCAACAAGGCCGCCGCGGAAATGCGCGAGCGGATCGAGAACCTGGTGGGCGGCGTCGCCAAGACCATGTGGATCTCCACCTTCCACTCCTCCTGCGTGCGGATCCTGCGCCGCGAGGCCAAAACGGTGGGGATGAACTCCAACTTCTCCATCTACGACTCGGCGGACTCGCTGCGCCTGATCACGTTGGTGGCCAAGGGCCTGGACCTGGACCCCAAGCGGTTCACCCCCAAGTCCATCATGAACAAGATCTCTGCGCTGAAGAACGAACTGGTGGACGAAGAGTCCTACGCCGAATCGGCGAATTACTCCGACCCGTTCGAATCCGCTGTGGCCGAGGTCTACAAGGGCTACGCGCAGCGGATGCGCCAGGCCAACGCCATGGACTTTGATGACCTGATTGCCCAGACGGTGTTTATGTTCCGGGCCTTCCCTGGCGTGGCCGAATACTACCGCCGGCGGTTCCGGCACATCCTGGTGGACGAGTACCAGGACACCAACCACGCCCAGTACGCGCTGGTCCGCGAACTGGTGGGCAGCGACGACGACGCCCTTGACGTTCCGCCGGCGGAACTGACCGTGGTGGGCGACTCCGACCAGTCCATCTACGCCTTCCGCGGCGCCGACGTGCGGAACATCAACGATTTCGAGAAGGATTACCCCGCAGCACGGACCATCCTGCTGGAGCAGAACTACCGCTCCACCCAAACCATCCTCAATGCGGCCAACGCGGTGATTTCCCGCAACCCCAACCGGCCGGAGAAACGGCTCTGGACCGCTGAGGGCGACGGCGAGAAGATCATCGGCTACGTGGGCGAGAACGAACACGAGGAAGCCCGGTTCATTGCCGAGGAGATTGACCGGCTGCAGGACGAGGAAAACCTGCGCCCCGGCGACGTCGCGGTGTTCTACCGGACCAACGCGCAGTCCCGTTCCCTCGAAGACGTGCTGGTCCGCGTGGGGCTGCCCTACAAAGTGGTGGGTGGCACCCGGTTCTACGAACGCAAGGAAATCAAGGATGCGCTGGCCTACCTGCGCGTCCTGGTGAACTCCGACGACGTCGTGAACCTGCGCCGGATCCTCAACGAACCCAAGCGCGGCATCGGCGACCGCGCGGAATACTCCGTGGCGGCCCTGGCCGAACGGGAACGGATTTCCTTTATGGCCGCACTGCGCCGTGCCGCCGAGGCGCCGGGCCTGGCCACCCGGTCGCTGAACTCGATCAACGGCTTCGTGAAACTGATCGATGACCTCTCGGAGGTAGCCTCCGGCTCGGGTGCCGCCGCAGCCCTGGAAGCAGTACTGGAACAGACCGGCTACCTGGCCCAGCTGCGCTCCAGCAACGACCCGCAGGACGAGTCTCGGGTCGAGAACCTTGCCGAACTCGTGGCCGTGGTGCGCGAGTACGAGCGGGACAACCCCGAAGGGTCCCTGGGCGAGTTCCTGGAGCAGGTCTCTTTGGTGGCGGACGCCGATTCCATTCCCGACGCGCCGGAAGGCTCCGCGGAGGAAGTTGCGGCAGCCGTGGAGGAATCCCGCCGGCAGGGCGTGGTGACCCTGATGACCCTGCACACCGCCAAGGGCCTGGAGTTCCCGGTGGTGTTCCTGACCGGTATGGAGCAGGGACTGTTCCCGCACCAGCGCTCGGCCACAGACCCGGCCGAACTGGCAGAGGAGCGGCGGCTGGCCTACGTGGGGCTGACCCGGGCACGGCAGCGGCTGTACCTGACCAGGTCCGAGGTTCGCAGCATGTGGGGACAGAGCCAGTACAACCCGGCCAGCCAGTTCGTGAGCGAGGTCCCGGCGGACCTGATCGACTGGAAGCGCGAAGGAATGGAGCGGCCGGCCTGGGGCGGCGGCGGCGGCGGAAGCATCACGTCCAGCCGCTACTCCGGGTCCTCCTGGGGCGCCGGTACACCGCTGGGAACCGGCGGCAGCACCGCCGATGCGCCGGTGGCCAAGGCCATGGGCCGCGTGCAGCCGCAAAAGGAAGTCATCTCCGTGGCAGCCGGGGACAAGGTCAACCACACGTCCTTCGGGCACGGCACCGTGCTGGCCGTGGAAGGTGCGGGGGACAAAACAGTGGCAAAGGTGAAGTTCGACATCGGGGAAAAGCGCCTGCTGCTGCGCTATGCGCCGCTGACGAAGGAGTCCTGAAACGCGCCGTTCTTCATAACGCAGACCGGCCGATTTCTACAAGCGATAGAAGTGTGTCCTTCATCACTAAAGAGGTAGTCTGTGATCGGCGCCAAGCGCCGAGGTACTAAAGTTCCCAATGGAGCAGACCGGCTGGATGCATCTGCTCTGCGATCGTCAGATCGAATGTAAACCTACTTCGACGTAGAAGGACACTAGCCCGTGGACCTGTTTGAATATCAGGCGCGCGATATGTTTGAGGCGCACGGTGTACCCGTGCTCGCCGGAATCGTGGCGCACACTCCTGAAGAAGCCAAAGCTGCTGCTGAGAAGATCGGCGGCGTTGTCGTCGTCAAGGCACAGGTCAAGGTTGGTGGCCGCGGCAAGGCCGGCGGCGTAAAGGTCGCGAAGACCGCCGATGAAGCTTTCGAGCACGCATCCAACATCCTGGGCATGGACATCAAGGGCCACACCGTTCACACGGTGATGATCGCCCAGGGTGCCGACATTGCCGAGGAATTCTACTTCTCGGTCCTGCTGGACCGCGCAAACCGCAACTACCTGGCCATGTGCTCGGTCGAAGGCGGCATGGAGATCGAGCAGCTGGCCGTGGAGCGTCCCGACGCCCTGGCCCGCGTGGCTGTTGATCCCGCCGTCGGCATCGACACCGCCAAGGCCGAAGAGATCGTCGACGCCGCCGGGTTCGCCCCCGAGCTGCGCGAAGGCGTGGTCAACGCCATCCTGAAGCTGTGGGACGTCTTCACCAAGGAAGACGCCACCCTCGTTGAGGTCAATCCGCTGGTGAAGACCGGCGACGGACAGATCCTCGCCCTCGACGGCAAGGTCTCCCTGGACGAGAACGCCGACTTCCGCCAGGCCGGACACGCCGCCCTGGAAGACAAGGACGCCGCGGATCCCCTCGAGGCCAAGGCCAAGGCCAATGACCTGAACTACGTCAAGCTTGACGGCCAGGTGGGCATCATCGGCAACGGCGCCGGTCTGGTCATGTCCACGCTCGACGTCGTCGCCTACGCCGGTGAGAAGCACGGCAACGTGAAGCCGGCCAACTTCCTGGACATCGGCGGCGGAGCCTCGGCATCCGTCATGGCCGCCGGCCTGGACGTCATCCTGAATGACGAGCAGGTTCGGTCCGTGTTCGTGAACGTCTTCGGCGGCATCACCGCCTGTGACGCCGTGGCCAACGGCATCGTCAAGGCCCTGGAAATCCTCGGCGACGAAGCCAACAAGCCGCTGGTTGTCCGTCTGGACGGCAACAACGTCGAAGAAGGCCGCCGCATCCTTGCCGAGGCCAACCACCCGCTGGTCACCCTGGCCACCACCATGGACGAAGGCGCCGACAAGGCTGCCGAGCTCGCTTACGCCGCTCGCTGACCAAGAGCCTGTCGAACCTTTAGAAAGAGAATCCCCTTATGTCTATCTTTTTGAACAAGGACTCCAAGGTCATCGTTCAGGGCATCACCGGCGGCGAAGGCACCAAGCACACCGCCCTGATGCTCAAGGCCGGAACCCAGGTTGTCGGCGGCGTTAACGCCCGCAAGGCCGGCACCACGGTTACCCACGGCGACGTGGAACTGCCCGTTTTCGGCACCGTGACTGAGGCCATGGACAAGACCAACGCAGACGTCTCCATCGTCTTCGTGCCGCCGGCCTTCACCAAGGACGCCGTCATGGAAGCGATCGACGCCGGCATCGGCCTCGTCGTCGTCATCACCGAAGGTGTTCCCGTGCAGGACTCCGCCGAGTTCTGGGCCCACGCCCAGTCCAAGGTGGATGCTGACGGCAACCAGGTCACGCGCATCATCGGCCCGAACTGCCCCGGCATCATCACGCCCGGCGAAGCTCTGGTTGGCATCACCCCCAACAACATCACCGGCAAGGGCCCGATCGGCTTGGTCTCCAAGTCCGGCACCCTGACCTACCAGATGATGTACGAACTGCGCGACCTTGGCTTCTCCACGGCCATTGGCATCGGCGGCGACCCGGTTATCGGCACCACTCACATCGACGCCCTGGCTGCGTTTGAAGCGGATCCCGAGACCAAGGCCATCGTAATGATCGGTGAAATCGGCGGCGACGCCGAGGAACGTGCCGCAGAGTTCATCAAGGCCAACGTCACGAAGCCGGTTGTCGGCTACGTGGCAGGTTTCACGGCTCCCGAAGGCAAGACCATGGGCCACGCAGGCGCCATTGTCTCCGGTTCCGCTGGAACCGCCCAGGCCAAGAAAGAAGCCCTCGAGGCTGCCGGCGTGAAGGTCGGCAAGACGCCGTCCGAGACCGCCACCCTGCTGCGCGAAGTTTACGCAGCCCTCTAGTTCCACCGCGCATGCCCCCGTCCTGCGGATTTTTCCGCAGGACGGGGGTTTTTGTGCGTACTGATCCGGTAAGAAAGTTAGACATGTCCACCTCAGTATCAAACGGCTCCACCAAGCCCGCGAAAGCAACACCGCACCGGCGGGCGCTCCGGCGTGCGTCCTGGATTGTTACCCTTGGCGGATTCCTCTTCGGCTACGACACCGGCGTTATCAACGGTGCACTGCCGTACATGCAGGACGATCTCGGCCTGACTCCGGTCACCGAGGGCCTGATTACGTCCAGCCTGCTGTTCGGTGCAGCCTTCGGCGGAGCCATTTCCGGCAAGCTGACGGACCGGTTCGGCCGACGCAGGGTCCTGATGGGTCTGGCCGCCGTCTTCCTGCTGGGCACGCTGGGCACGTCCTTGGCGCCCACCATTGCCGTGATGGTGGGCTCCCGCGTGGTTCTTGGCCTGGCGGTCGGCGGCGCCTCCGCGCTTGTGCCCGTGTTTCTGGCCGAACTGGCGCCGGCGGAGCGCCGCGGACAGATGGTTACCCGCGACCAGCTGATGATTGTCACCGGACAGCTGGTGGCCTTCATCGCCAATGCCGTGATCGGCAACCTCTGGGGCGAGGACCAGGGCGTGTGGCGCTGGATGCTCGTGGTGGCCACCCTGCCTGCCATCGCCCTGTGGATCGGCATCAGCTTCGTTCCGGAAAGCCCGCGCTGGCTGGCGTCCAAGGGCCGCTTCGCCGAGACCCTCGCCGCCCTGCGCCGGATCCGCAGCGAGGAAGACGCGCAGGCGGAACACGACGAAGTGCGCACCTTGGCCGAAAAGGACTCCGCGGAGACCGGGACGCTGCGCGATTTCGCCGAGCCTTGGTTGCTGCGGGTGCTCCTGATCGGCATGGGACTGTCCATTGTCCAGCAGATCACGGGCGTCAACGCCATCATGTACTACGGCACCCAGATCCTGGAGGACGCGGGGTTCGGCACCGAAGCCGCCCTGACCGCCAATATCGCCAACGGCGTGGTCTCCGTTGCGGCTGCCATCTTCGGTATCTGGCTGCTGGGCCGGGTCCGCCGCCGGCACATGCTGATGACCGGCCTCATCGGCACCGGTTCCTCGCTGCTGCTGATTGGCCTGGTGTCGCTCTTCGTTGCCGAAGGTGATGCCCGCGGATACATCATCCTGGCCCTGACGGTTCTGTTCCTGGGCTTCCAGCAGGGCGCGGTATCCCCGGTGACCTGGCTGATGCTCTCGGAAATCTTCCCGCTGAAGGTCCGCGGCCTCGGCATTGGGCTGTCCGTCTTTGTGCAGTGGATGACCAACTTCGCCGTCGGCTTCTCCTTCCCCATCTTGATGGACGCCATCGGGATCTCGAAGACCTTCTTTATCTTCGTGGTGCTGGGGCTGCTGGCCCTGGTGTTTGTCCGCCGCTTTGTTCCGGAAACCCGCGGACAGAGCCTGGAGCAGGTGGAAGCCCAGCTTCGCGCTGCCGGCACCAAGTAGCCCAACGCCGGAAACGGAAGGGACCCTGCACCACGGTGCGGGGTCCCTTCCGTTTCTGTTCCCGGTGGCCCCTAGGGGACAGCCGGGTAGGCGGCAACGGTCGGCAAAGCCACCGAAGCGGTGAAGCTGGTCAGTGCCGTCGCCTTGGGCAGCGCATACACGGACGTGGCCGGGGTAATCTGCAGCACCAGCCGGCTGGCGGCATTCACCGTGTAGGAGACCCCTTCCAGCGGCACCGTCAGGGTATGTTCCGTGCCGTCCAGGATCAGCGGAACGGGTGTCACCTGGTTGCCCAGTACAAGTGATGCCCGGGATTTGTCGATGATCTGGGCATAAACGTGGGTGTTGCCCCGCGGTGCGTAGCCGCGGTAGGTGAGGGTCAGCTGCGGAGCCCCGAAGACCGACGTCGGAACCGCCGGGGAAACGATCGGCACGTTCACTGCCACGGGCGCCACAGCGGCGGCGATCACGGCGCCGCTGATGGCTGCGGGCGAGAGCAGGATCGAGCCGCGCCCGGTACCTGTCAGGGATCCGGTGGCCTGCGGGTAGCCCGGCGCGGCGCGGGTGATGCCGTTCTGGTCGATGAACTCAAAGGCTGCCCCGGTGTTCACCGGTTCATTCCGGAGATACCTGGCAAACCAGTTCAAGACCGCCGGAGTGATCCGGTCCGGTCCCGCAGTGGAGTTGCACAGGCCATGCCCGCCGCAGAACTGCAGCATTTTGGTGGGGGTGCCGGTGCTGCTGATGAGTTCATAGTTGCGGGTGGCCTCATTGAGGGTGAACAGGGTGTCTGCGGTGCCCTGAATGATCAGCGTGGGTGCGGTGATCGAGGTGAACATTTCCTCCGGCGTCAGGGACGCAAAGTAGGCGATGGATTCCGGACTGAGCTGGTTCGGGTAGGTCAGGCCCTCCTGGCAGGCCTTCCGCACGGGAGCCGAGAGGGCGCCGTCGTTCCCCACCAGGGAGCCCAGCTGCCCCAGTGCCGTGCCCTCCCCGCAGAGCAGCGCACCCCAGCCGGTTTTGAAGGAGCCGGCCTTGTAGAGGCTCGTGGTCAGATCGTTCCAGGCGATGGTCGGGGTGATGGCATCTACCCGCTGGTCCTGGGCGGCGAGGACAAACTGGATGCCGCCGCCGTAGGAGGCGCCGGCCATGCCGAGCACCGGATCGCCGGGGGCGTCCAGGCTGGCCTCGGGCTGGGCAGCAATGAAGTCGATGATCGCCGAGCCGTCCCGGCCTTCGTAAGCGGGATTGTTTACATAGGCTTCGCCGCCGCTGAAGCCGAAACCGCGGGGGTCCCAGGTGACAACGTTATATCCGGCATCGCGCAGGGGAGCGATGCCGATGGAGCCGATCAGGGTATTGGTGGTTGTGGTGGGGATGCGTCCGCCGGGAAGGCCGAACCCGGGTCCCACCATCACGGTCGGTGCCTGCTGTCCGGCAGCAAGACCCGTGGCCGGGAAGAAGTTGGTGTGGATGGGGGTGCCGTCAAAGCTGGTGATGACGACGTCGGTGCGGATGGCGGGAGCCGCCGGTGCTGCGATAGCGGGTGCAGCGCTCAGGGATGTAGCCAGCAGCGCGGCGGACACCCCCAGAATAGCCAGGTGTTTCCTCATGGTGACCTCATTGTCGTGGGGAGGGGCTAGTGGTTACCGTCTGGTAACTTTTGCAGACTATGAAGAAGGGGAAACGGGCACAACCCTTTGAGCGCGTATTGGACCCGATAAGGCAGCAGTCCGGTGGACGCATCGGGAAATTACGGGGAGGTGGGGGAGACTTCTTCCTGCATGGACGGATGGCTGGAGCATTCGCTGGTGACCTTCAAGGTCCGCCCCAGCTCGTTAGCCCAGAACTTGATCACCGCCCCGTCCGTGCCTTCCGCAGTTACCGTCCACGTGACCTGCGGGGGATCGCCCGGTTCCGGCTCGAACTCGGCGATGATAGTCATGCCCTCGTCCTCGAAGTAGCGGCGCATCTGCTCACGGTCACGCCCCGGATCATCCGAAGGCGGTCCTAAGAGCTGTTGTGTCATATGCCGGGGGCCGGTACGGTCCTCGGGCCGGCATAAGATCGGAACGATGGGCTCCTCATACGTGGACGACCACGGCGCCCCGTTCACTAATGTCCATCCGTCCGTAGCCCCTGTCGCCTTGATCGCTGCGTCCGACGCGGCCATGAAACCGTCGAAGATCTCTCGGGAAGTCCGGTTCGTCTCCAGAACGGAGGACGCCGTGCTGGAGTCGACGCTACCCTTCCTATCAGCAGTCCTTTCAGCGCAAGCGGTAAGGCCACCACCGGTCAGAACAGTCATAGTCAGTCCGAGGCCAACCAGGCGCCTGGCGAAGGGGATCATTTCCCAAACACTCAATTGATTCAAATGACTTGTGCTTTCTGGGGGTAGTTTCTGTCCTGGGCCGATTGTTGTATAGGCGATACCCTCGCAGACTGTTGGAATCCGCAGCTAGGTACTGGTCGAAGTCGTGGTTTCCGTGGCTTTGGGCACCGGGCAGTCCGGTGGACGCGTCGGGAGATTACGGGGAGGTGGGGGAGACTTCTTCCTGCATGGACGGATGACTGGAGCATTCGCTGTAGACCAGCAGCCCCTGCCCGTTGGAATTGGCTGAAAATTCGATCCAAGACCCGTCCTTGCCCTGTGCCATAACGGTCCACTCGGCGTACGAGGGCTCATTGGGCTGGGGGTCGAAGACGGAAATCACAGTCATTCCGCGGCTTTCGAAATGACGGCGCATCCGGTCGCGGTCTCCTTGCGGATCGTCCGTGGCGGGGCTGAGCAGCAGTTGTTTCAGCTGCCACGGCCCGTCGCTATATTCCACCGAGGGGCAGGGGCCGGCCATCAGGGGCCGGTCACGATGCACTGCCCAGGGAGTGCCGTCCTCGGTTGTCCATGCTTCGGGTGCCGCGGACGCCTGGACCGCGGCGTCGGCGTCGGCGGCAAAATCATCGAAGACCTCCCGTGAGGTCCGGTTCGTTTCCAGCACGGAGGCAGGGCTGCTGTCGACGTTACCCTTCATATCATCAGTCCTTTCAGCGCAAGCGGTAAGGCCACCGGTCAGAACAGTTATGGTCAGTCCAAGGCCAACCAAGCGCCTGGCGAAGGGCATCATTTCCCAAACACTCAATTGATTCAAATGATTTGTGCTTTCTTAGGGTAGTTTCTGTCCTTGGCCGATTGTTGCATAGACGATACCTCGCAGACTGTTGGAATCCGCAGCCAGGTACTGATCAAAGTCGTGTTTTTCCGTGGCAACGTACACTTCGTCCCCGACCTTGACACCCTCGGAGGAGAAATATCGACCGCCCCAGTCCTCTTCTGAAGGGTCAGTTCGATAGTTGGACTCGGAACCGGAATCACCACCTGCTAAAGCGAAAACATCAGTGACCAAAATTCCGACGGGTGCCAGTCCATCCCCTTTGGCCGTGCTGACAAAGATGTCCCGCCGCCCATCAACACCGCGGTCAATGTTCAGCTGATCCGAAGACACATCGCTGTCTACGCCTGCCGAACCGACATAGACCGCCGAAGTAATCGGGTAGATAGTCTCGCCCAAAGCCTTGGTGGTCATATGAGTCCCATATGAGTGCGCTATCACGTTCGTTTCGGGCGCAGGAAGTCCGTTCGTGCTGTACGTCAGGTGCAGGCCGTCTAGGGAAGTGGCAAAAGCCTGTGCACCCCGCTCGGCATGGCCATCGGCAGTGACTGAAGTTGCGCCCGGAGTTTCATATCCTATATAGGCCACGGTCACGTGATTCCTTGTCCCGTCCGCTCGCACCTGCCGGTCGCGGACCGTTTCAGCATTAGTAACAAGGGAACCCATATTTGTTGAATAGTTGTTCATCCCTGGCACCACATAAGTGACATTAGTGTCTATTCCTACTTCTCCATCCAAGTCGCCGACGGCTATCGCCGCTAACGGATGATCATGGTCAGGTTCGAAAGAAATCAGCTGCTTAGGAGGATTTCCACTACCTTTCAACGCATCGCTGATGGATCGATAGGCCTCGCGTTGCTCTTCTGTCGCTTCGTAGGCAGGCGACAGTACTATTTCAAGGACGTCTCGGTTGGCCTCGCTTCGGACTTTGTAAGGGGCACCCTCCAGGTTTCCCGTCAGACCTGGCATGGACTTTGCCAGACCGGCACGTTGGGATGGTGAAAGCGACTTCCAGAACGAGGCTTCTTGATATGCACCCATCCCCTTTACGAAGAGCGAGGCCGCGGGCACGGCTGCGGCAAACGCCGCCACCTGCGCGGGACCCATCTCACCGAGCGCTCGGTAGAAAGCGGCAATATCCTCCTCGTTTGCGTCCGGCTTGGTCGCGTTTGCGAAGGAAGCAGCCAGATCCTCGGCTGCCTCGGTCTCCAGATCCATCCCGGGTGAGTCGAACTGAGAGATGACGGGGGTGGATACACGGGAAATGCCGTCCAGAGCCGATTGGCATGCTGCCCTCGCGCGTTCGTACCTGTCCTCAAGGGCCTCCACATCTGCTTGGAAGGTAGCCGTCCTCTGGGCCATCATCGCGTGCGCGCCGTCCCAATTGGGGATATTGCCGGAAGTCATCTCGGTCGCAATCGGTACGAGACGGGATTCTTCATCATCGATTTGCTGTTTCAGGGCGATTCTCGCGGCATTTATCTCCACCAGTTCCGCAGCAAATTCATTCAATGCGTCGGCGGCCAATGACACGCTTTCCTGATGGTCCCGGGCTTGTTGGGAGGGCCTCTCCATGGCCTGCAGCACCTTATCCCGCCCAGGGCCCGTGTAGAGCGTGTCCAGAGCAGACCATTTGTTCCGGATCGAAGAGATCGATTCCTGGAAACCCGATGCAGCTGCCCCCAAGCCCGTAGCGGCAGCGAGTATGGGTTCACCCGGGGGTAAGTCCCGGAGCAAGCGCATGTCAACATCGAGAACAAAGACACTCATGCGACGGCCTGCGAATGGCGGAGCCCGTACTGCGTTTGCGTGTGGTACTCACCGGAGGCGGCGGCAGCCTGGGCATTCTGAATGTTTTGGACCATCTCGTCGTCGCCGGCCAGGTACGCAGAGACCGCCTGCCCCGTACCCTGGACCGCGTTGTTGCATCGAATCATGATGTCGGTTAGATCCGGACGGAAGATATCCTCATGGACCCGCGCTATCCCGGTATCCAGGCCTGCACAGCCGGTGAGCGCCTCCTGCAGCCGGGAAGCAGCTTCCGATAAACGGGTCCGTTCGGTTTCCAGGTTTTCCAACTCCGCACCGGTATCGCCGAGCAGGCTCTGGACCTCCGCTACGTGAATATCGATTGCCATGTTTCGTTTCCCCCGAATTTCAAGTGGTGCTGCCGAGCATACGAAATTCCAGGGCACGAATACATGGGCAGTTCTGCCCATGCCCGAGGGACAAAAATACGGGAAGGTCCCGCACAGATATGTGCGGGACCTTCCCGTATTGGTTGGTGCTTATTCCTACCGGCTCATTGCCTTCGTGATTCCCGGCTACTTCCGGTCCGTCGAGGCGTTTTCCGGCGCACCTGTTTCCGGGCCGTCGTCGTGCTCGCGGGTGTGCAGGTCGAAGGAGGAGCCGTGCTCTTCCACGCCGGCCTGGATGGCGCGGCCCACCACGGACACGGCGAGCCTGCGCCGCAGGGAGAGCGGATCCCGGGCCAGGTCCTTCGCCAGGGCGATGGTCATCAGCAGCATCACCACGGCGAACGGCAGAGCCGCGACAATGGTGATCCGCTGCAGACCGTCCAGGGCTTCCGAGGGTTCATCACCGCCGGCCAGCAGCATCACCGCCGCCACGGCGCCGGTGAGGACGCCCCAGAAAACCACGACGCCGCGGGAGGGATGCTCCGCGCCGTTGGAGCTCAAGGAGGCCATCACAATCGAGGCGGAGTCCGCCCCGGTGACGAAGAAGATGGCCACCAGGATCATGGCCAGTACGCCCACGGCGCCGGCCACGAGGTTAGGCATGGGCAGGGCGGCGAAGAGGTCGAAGAGCGACCCATCGAAGGAAATGGTAGGTTCACCGTCCACCATGGTCACCAGCCCCGGCTCCCCGTTGGCTGCGGCCTTCTGCTGGGTGCCGATGGCGGCGCCGCCGAAGATCGAGAACCAGACCACGCTGACCACAAACGGCACCAGCAGCACGCCGGTGACGAACTGCCGGATGGTGCGTCCGCGGCTGATCCGGGCAATGAACATGCCAACGAAGGGCGTCCAGGACAGCCACCAGGCCCAGTAGAAGATGGTCCAGCTGGAGAGCCAGGCGCGCATGGATTCATCGCCGGCAACTTCAGTGCGGGAAGCCATCTGGGCGAGGTTGGTTGCGTAGTCGCCGATGGCGGCCGGGATGACATTGAGGATGAACAGTGTCGGACCGACCACGAAAATGACTGCCGCCAGCACCACTGCCAGGACCATGTTGATGTTGGACAGCCACTGGATGCCGCGGGAAATCCCGGACACGGCAGAGGCGACAAAGCAACCGGTCAAGATGGCAACAATGGCTACGAGGATGGGCGTACCCACTGTGCCGAAGAAGCCGGCCGACTCCATGCCGCTGCCGATCTGCAGGGCGCCGAGGCCCAGGGACGCAGCGGTGCCGAAGAGGGTGGCGAAGATGGCGAAGATGTTCAGGACCTTGCCCAGCGGGCCGTCCACCCGCTTGGCACCGAACAGCGAGGTGAACGCGGAGGAGATCAGCTGCCTCCGGCCCAGCCGGTAGGTTCCGTAGGCCATGGCGATGCCGACGACGGCGTACATGGCCCACGGGTGCAGGCCCCAGTGGAACAGGGAGGTTCCCATCGCCGTCTGCAGTGCTTCTGCGGTCTGCGGATCATCGGTACCCGGGGGAGGGGAGATGTAGTAGAACAGCGGTTCAGCGACGCCGTAGAACATCAGGCCGATGCCCATGCCGGCGGAGAACATCATCGAAATCCAGGACACGGTCTTGAACTGGGGTTCTTCGCCGTCCTTGCCCAGCGGGATCCGCCCGAAGCGTCCCACGGCAAGCCAGATCACGTACACCACAAGGAAGGAAGCCAGCAGGACAAAGAACCAGCCGGCGTTGGTGATCACCCAATCCAAGGCAGTCTGGGATACCGAGGCCAGGTTGTCGGTGCCGAAGAAGCCCCAAGCGATGAAGGCCAGGGCCAGCACTGCTGTGACGGCAAAAAGCACCTTGTCCAGCTTGGCCGGGATCTCGCGGCTCAACGCCTTCTCCTGTTGGCGCTGTCCCTCAATCATCAGCTGGACGAGTTCATGCTCCTGCTCCACCACAGGCATGGAGGAGGTAGTGGATTCGTCAACGGTAATGGAGAGCCGGGCGGGTTCCGCGGGATCGCCGTCGTTCCTCCCAGCGTCGCGTATGGGACCTTCAGTGGTAGCCATAGGCCTTTCCTTATGTCAGCGCAAAGGGCCCGGACCCTGATGGCGGGCACGGGCAAGCAGATTGGCAACCACTCCCGGCGGAGGGCGCAATCAGCGCGCCTGCTTCCAGCCGGTATCCCCAAAGCAACGTGGTCCCAACTCTGCGTTCCTTTACATAATTCGCGAGTGTGTCTCTTCCAGAGTTGCGGTATGCAACGTCTCAAGTCAAATTCGCGCAGGAGTCGGGACCAGGGGAGCTGCTGTCAGGTGGTGGGGATGGTCATGGCGGGGTCCTCGGAGCAGGGTCCCTCGTAGGACAGGCTGCTGAGGTGGTTACCGGCTTGGTAGATCAGCGCGTTACCCTCGGCATCCTCGAGAGTGACGATGATGTAGTAGCCGGACCCGATGTCGGACGGGACGTCCTCGTTGTAGCGGCCCACTTCGGTGAATCCCTGTTTTTCGAAGTGGGACACGTACTTGGAAACCGCTGCCTCGGGGTCATCGACAGCCGGACCCATGATCATGCCGGTGTACCGGTGGGACAGAGGCTCCGATCCCGGACATACACGCCCGAAGTACCCGGTTGTGTCCCTCTCCCAGGGGAGCCTGTCCGGCCCGGAAAATGTCCAGTTGCCGCCGTGCACTTTCGTGGTTTCCTCATTGAGGTCGAGCATCCGTTGGAGGAGTTCGGGGGCAGGCTTGGAAGTGCTCATTGCGCCGTCGTTGCCGGCATTGTCGGATTGGAACATCGGGTCCTCGGATTCGGAGGTGGTGGTGCAGCCGGACAGAACAAGGGTGAGCGCCACAGCGACAGTGGCTGCAACCGGGGTCAGTCGGGGGAAGGTCATAGGTACTCGGCCATCTCTTCGGGGTCATGGAGCGGTGGAAAGATCTGGCGGTCTCGTTTCAAGACACTATCGCCCCTGCCGGTTGTGGCGCGCGCCACCGAATCGAGGCTGTGGGTACGGATATCAAGGTATCCGTGCCCCTTCTGGGTCCCGAAGGGGTCCAGGTTTGTGTCGCCGCTACCGTTGACAGAGTGTCCACGCGTCGCCACGAGATCCCGTGCGGGATCCCCCTTGGAGCTGAATTCGTGTGCCCCGAAACCTTCCTCCAACGGATTGATGCGGTACCCAAAATACCCGCCGCTGGGGGCCACAATGTCCTGGGGAGCGTTGGTGGCAAACAATGCAGGAGTGCCGTCTGATGCCGGCTTGATATTCAGGTCCGCTGCGTTGTCCACAACCGCCTGGTCCAGTCCCGCTGAGCCGAAGAAGGTCACGGAATCCACGTCAAAATCCGTTTGAGTCAAGCCGTAGGCTGACGTGGTTGTACCGTACGAATGGGCAGCCACGGCGATGTAGGGATCACGGTTGCCGCTGGCAGCGTGGAAACCGTTCAGCGCCGTGGCGAACTTTTCCCCGCCTGCTCTGGCGTGAGCGGTATCGAGGACCTCCGTATGTCCCAGCGAGAGCTGCGGCGGGGTCTCATAACCGATCCATGCGACTACCGCCTGGTTATGCTCACCGAGCTTCCCCTGCGCGTCATAGATGTTCTGGGACGCATCGGTCCAGCTTTCATCCTCTTTCCACGAAGTCCCCATGCCCGGAACGTTCCATGTGACGTTGTCTGCCGTGTCCATGTTGCCGATGGCTACCGCAGCAAGAGGAGGGGAACTCAAGTCCAGGGAGATGATGCCGCGGGGTGCTGCACCGGGAGCCGATTTGGCTCCGGCTTGGATAGCCAGGAGTGCATCCCTGCGCTCGCCTTCGGCGTCGACCAGTGCCGCCTCCAGCGCCACGGCATTGGCGGCGGTCCGGTCGGAATAGGGGATTCCCTCGAGGTTGCCCACCATGAGCGGAAATTGTTTGGCCAAGGACTGCCGCTGTGCCGCCGTCAACCGGCTCCAGGCCTCCTTATTACTTCGCGGATCCAGCCCCGGGTGCGGTCCGGAAAATAATTCCGGGTTGCTCTGCTTGAACTGCGCAGCTTGGGAAGGAGTCAGCAACGCCAACGCGGCCAGGAGCTGGCGCATGGCGTCCGGTCCGTCGTCACCGTTCAGGACCTTATTCAGCGCACGGGTGGCGTCGGACGCAGCGTATTCGTTTTCATTCGCTGCGGCGGCCGGGAGGACGTCGCTGGTGCGCCGGCGCAGTGCCCGCAGCGCCGTCCGGCAGGTTTCTTCCGCAGCCTGCAGGTCCGCTGCCAGCGCATCTGCCCGGCGCTGAAGAAGGGCACTAACCGCCGCGTCGGATGTTTCATCCAGGAAGTCGGCAATGAAGTCGGGCACAAAGCCTGGAGTCAAATTCTCCCTTGCTCTATCCGCAACCTTGGCGGCTCCCACCTCAGCATCCAAGATTGCGCGCTTAGCCTTGATGGTCCGTACCGCGTCGGCAAATTCCTCAAGTGCGTTACGCGCGGACGCCGCAACCCGCTCGATTGCCTCGCCGTGGTCACTTGGCTTGTCCATCGCGCTGAAGACAACCTGTTGTTCCGGCGCGCGGTAGTAGTCCGTGATCGTGCGCCACTTGTCCTGCGCATCGTTCAGCGTTTGCGCCATCTGGTCCGTTTGCTCCGCTATGCCGGCAGCCGCCGTGCTGAGTGCTTCAGGATCCGGAAGGTTGTCCGTACCGCTCAGGTCAACTGCAATCAAACTCATGTTAGGCCCCACCTTCCGCGGGATGTCTGGACGGGAGCTGTCGGGGCCGCGTCCGCTTGGGAGCTTGTTTGGAATAACTGAACCGGCTCCGGTGCCGCGCTAGGCTCTCCGCCTCCGGTTTCGGGGATGGGGATTCCAGCGGACGGTTGGTCAGCGGGGTCGATAATGAAGCCCGGATCGATGTCCGGCCATGTAGTCCCGGGGCCGGGGGTTGCAGGGCCGGGGTGGCCCGGAACGGCTGGTGTTGTTCCTTGGTCCACACCGCCCGCGATTGACTCTGGCAGGGGCAGCGGCAGGGGAAGGGTAACGTGCCCGTGCCCCGGGTCCATCCCCGGAAATGAAGGATCGGGAATGTGCAGGATGGGGCCCGGGTGCCCGGGTGTCACCACTCCCGGAGCAGTGCCGACGACCTCCGGAAGCGCGGCGGGCAGGTGAGCGGGCAGTGTTTCCGCGACGGGGATGTGCGCGGCTGGCAGGTGGGCGGGCAGTGTTTCCGCGACGGGGATGGGAATCGGAGCCGGACCAGGCACGGGAGCAGGAGACGGAGGCTCGGGCGCCTGGGCCACGGGAACGGGGACGGTCGCCTCTGGAGCCTGAACAACCGCCACGGGAACGGGGACGGTCGCCTCAGGCGCCGGCGCGAGTGACGGGGGTTCCCATGTCACGCCTGCTGTTGAACCCGGGGGATCCAGCGGGACAACACTGCCAGCCGCCAGCTGTGCGTTAGCCAGCATTTCCTCGTCACCAATGACATAGGCGCGAATCGCCCGCCGGGTGGCGAAGACAGCATTGTCAGAGCGCGTCAGGACGGTCTCAATATCCTTTAGCAGGGTTTCTCCGGCGAAATTGGAAAAGGCGGAAAGGACCGGGCTGCTGCCTAATGCAAATTCGACGTCGTCTATGAAACCCTGGATACGGCTGTGGACACCCTGGCTCGCCGTCAGAATCGTCTCGGTGTCGGTGACGATCCTGCCTACTATTGCGGCATCTATGTCGTACTCGCTCATGCTCTCCCCCTTGAACCGGTTTCCTGCTGCCCCTGGAAATGCGGACACAGTCGGGAGAGCCCATATTCAACAGTTCCCCCGTTTCGGGAAGAACATAACCTGCCGAAAGGAATTCGTACATGGGGAGAACTCCCCATGTACTTCCCCTAGAGTGCCGTGGTGCCGAAAAGCATCCCCAGCAGATATGTGGCGGCCGCAGCACCGAGGCCGATCGCCAGCTGGCGCAGCGCCCGCTTGAGCGGCGAGGCACCGGACAGCAGACCGACGACGGCGCCGGTCATTAGCAGCGCCAGTCCCACCAAGACGCAGGAGAGAACGACGGCGGTGAGTCCGGTGAGGCCGAAGATGTACGGCAGGATCGGGATCACGGCACCGGAGGCAAAGAAGCAGAAGCTGGAGGCCGCAGCACCCAGCCCGGTGCCGACGGATTCGTGCTCGTCGCGGCGGTCCTCGGTGTCGGCCTCGGGGTTGAGGGAGAAGCTGGGGTCACAGTCGCAGGTGTAGAGCCCCATTCGTTCAGCCGCACGGTGCTCGGCGGCCTCCCTGGTCATTCCGCGGGCGCGGTACACCAGCACCAGTTCGTTGGCGTCAATATCCAGCGATTTCGCGGCGGAAAGGGTGATCTGGGTGGGTCGGGAAGCGTCCAGCAGTTCCCGCTGGGACCGGACCGAGACGTACTCGCCGGCACCCATGGACAGGGCGCCGGCGAGTAGGCCCGCCAGCCCGCTGAACAGGATGAATGTGCTGGAAACCCCGGCGGCGCCAATGCCCATAATCAGGGCGAGGTTGCTGACCAAGCCGTCATTCGCACCGAACACCGCGGCACGGAAATTGCCGGAAAGCCGGGTCCGTCCGCGGGTGGCCAAGCCCCGGACCACTTCTTCATGGATCTGCTCATCAGCGGCCATGGCGCTGGTGGCGTTAGGGTCCTGGGCATAGGGCGATCGGCCCTCGGCACGCTGGGCCAGCGCCAGTACAAACACCGAGCCAAAACGCCGGGCCAGCAGGCCGAGGGCGCGGTTACGGAAGGATGCGCGCATCGGGCGGCCGGCGTCGTCGCCCAAAAGCTGGCGCCAGTGTTCCTCATGGCGGCCCTCCGCCTCGGCCAAGGCGAGGAGGATGTCGCGTTCCTCCCCGTCGCGGCGTTCGGCGAGGTAACGGTAGGTGGCGGCTTCGGCCTGTTCGTCGGCGAGGTACTGCCGCCAGCGCTTGAGGTCGGCATTGGAAGGGACGCTGGGCCCGTTGTGCGGCTCCGGCGGTGACTGGGAATTCACGGTGCTCCTGACAGGGACCGGAACAGGGGGATCCGGCCAGTTAAAAAGGTCTCTGACCGAAGGTCTCGCTCGCCCGGGCTGCGTGCCGTCGGGTGGACTGCCGGGACGCCGCGGCGTCCAGTATGTCGACAGGCCTCGGCCGTACGGAACCAAAGGCCCGGGCCGGAGCTACTCCCCTTCAACGTCCCAGTGTAATGCAATCAGCCGGCGCAAGGCGGGACCGACCCGGAGCGGTCCGCCGCGGGCCCGGTTGAGCTGGAGGCTCAATAACTTAAGTCAAGGGGCGGGCAGGCGCTAAAGTCGAATGCGTGAGCAAAAACTACCCTCTTACGGATCCGGACCGCCCGTGGACCCGCCATTACAGCGAGGGAGTCCTGGATGGCTTTACCCTTCCGGAGGAATCCCTTGTCGACATGGTTGAGACCTCCATCCGCAAGTACCGGTCCAAGACCGCCCTTGAGTTCTTCGGCGCCACCACCAGCTATGAGGAACTCGGAGAGCAGATCCGCCGGGTTGCCACAGGTCTGTTGAAGCTGGGGGTGCGCAAGGGTGACCGCGTGGCACTGGTACTGCCCAACTCACCACAGCACGTGGTCGCGTTCTACGCCGTGCTGCGGTTGGGTGCAGTGGTGGTGGAGCACAATCCGCTGTACACCGACAGGGAACTGCGGCACCAGTTTGAGGACCACGGGGCCACGGTGGCCATTGTGTGGGACAAGACGGTGGAACAGATCCAGAATCTGCCCGCAGACATTCCCGTGCGGACCATCATTTCCGTGGACCTGATCTCCGCAATGCCCCTGTCCAACCGGATCGCGCTGAAGCTGCCGGTCCCCAAGGCGCGTAAGGCCCGCGCGGCGCTGACCGTGGACACGAAGCCCCGCAGCGGGTCCCGGAAGGTGCTCACCTGGAAGACCCTGCTGAACAACCGGCCGCTGCGCCGGCGGTATCCGCGTCCCGCGGCCGGTGACCTTGCCGCCATCCAGTACACCAGCGGCACCACGGCAGACCCCAAGGGCGCCATGCTCCTGCATTCGAACCTGATGGCCAACGCTGCCCAGGGTGTCGCGTGGGCGTCGGGCCTCCGGCTAGGCGAGGAAACCTTCTACGCCGTGCTGCCCATGTTCCACGCCTACGGGCTCACCCTGAGCTTGACCTGCGCCATGAAGACCGGGTCACGGCTGGTCCTCTTCCCGAAGTTCGACGAGGACCTCACCCTGCAGGCGATGAAGAAGTCCCCCGCCACGTTCCTGCCGGCGGTGCCGCCCATCTACGACCGGCTGGCAGCCGCGGCAGCAGAACAGGGCGTCTCGCTGCGCGGCATCAGATTCGCTATTTCCGGGGCCATGAACCTGCCCCTGGAAACGGTCGAAACCTGGGAAGCGGCCACCGGCGGACACCTCATTGAGGGCTACGGGCTGACCGAAACTTCCCCGGTTGCCCTGGGCAACCCGTTTAGTCCTTCCCGGAAGCCGGGCACGGTGGGTGTGCCGTTCCCGCTGACGGATATCCGTGTTGTGGACCCCGAAAACCCGGCCATGGACGTTGCCCAGGGCACGCCCGGCGAACTGCTGATCCGCGGACCGCAGGTGTTTGACGGTTACTGGAACAAGCCCAAGGAAACGGAAGCGGTCCTGCTCAACGGCGGCTGGTTCCGGACCGGCGATATTGTCTCTGTGGATGAGGACGGGTTTGTCACCATCCGCGACCGCATCAAGGAACTGATCATCACCGGCGGCTTCAACGTCTCACCCTCCGAGGTGGAGGAGGCGCTGAAGCGCCACGACTCGGTTGAGGACGCCGCCGTGGTTGGACTGGCCCGCTCAGGCGGCGGCGAGGATGTGGTTGCTGCAGTTGTGGTCAAGCCCGGAAGCGGCTTCAACGCCGAAGGGTTGCGGACCTACGTCCGCAACGAGCTGGCCGCCTACAAGGTCCCGCGCCGCATCGTGGAGATCCAGGAACTGCCCAAATCCCTGATCGGCAAGGTCCTGCGGCGCCACGTCCGCGACAACCTGCAAAACGGCGGCCACCCCGCCACCCCAGACGAAGGTACTGCCCCCACCAACGCCCAGAACAATGCCTGAGCGGAAAAGAGCGGACATGAGCGCATCACAACCGGACCAGACGGAACGGCACCCCGACCACACCAGGCCTGCCCGGTACTGGAGCGGCGCACTTGGCCATGCCGGCCAGCGCTCTGCCCAGATCCTGCTGATCCTGCTGCTGGTATCCGTCGCCGTGTACGGGCTGATGCAGATCACCCTGGTGGTGATCCCGGTGCTGCTGGCCCTGATCCTGGGTGCGGCTATTGCCCCGTTCGTCAACTGGCTGCGGCGGAAGGGCTGGCCCAGTGCCTTGGCCACAGGCCTTTCCTTCCTGCTCCTGCTGGCCGTCTTCGGCGGACTGATCACCGGGATTGTCTTCGCCATCCGCAGCGAATGGTCCTCCCTGGTGGACCAGGCCGTGCAGGGCTTCGAAAAGCTCTATGACTTTGTGGAGAACGGGCCGCTGCCCATAGATGACAACATGCTGCGCAGCGCGCGTGACAGTGCCATTGACTTCGCCACCAGCAGCACCGTCAGCAACGGCGCGCTTGCAGGCCTCTCCGCAGCCACGTCCTTCGCCACCGGTTTCCTGCTGATGGCCGTGGTGCTGTTCTACTTCCTCAAGGACGGGGACCGCATTTGGGCCTTCTTCCTGCGGCTGTTCCCGGACGACCGGCGGGACAAAGCCCGTTTGTCCGGCTTCCGGGTCATGGAAGTGCTGGGCGGCTACATCCGCGGAACCGCCATCGTGGCGATGGTTGACGCCGTGTGCATCGGTGCGGCCCTGTTCTTCCTGGGCGTGCCGCTGGCCCTGCCCTTGACCGTCATTGTTTTTGTCGGTTCGTTCATTCCGCTGGTCGGTGCCACGGCGGCCGGTGTTTTCGCCGCGCTGATTGCCCTGGTGGCCAACGGTCCCGTGGTCGCCCTGATTGTGGTGATCGTGATCATCCTGGTGAACCAGCTGGAAGGCAACTTCCTCCAGCCCGTGGTGATGGGCAAGTCGCTGAGCATCCATGCCCTGGTCATCCTGCTGGCGCTGACCGCCGGCACCATCCTCGCCGGCATCATCGGTGCCATCCTTGCTGTCCCCATCGCCGCCGTCGGCTGGGCCGTTATCAAGGTGTGGACGGGGGAGGACACCGGCGAGGACATCGAAGAGGCCGGTGAGATCCCAAACCCGGAGGACCAGCCCGAAATGGAATCGGCCGAAAAGCACTGACCCGGAAAGGATCCGCGCCGACCATGAAGGCCCTGCCTGTAGAACCGAGCAACGCACCGGTGGCCATCGGCGTGCGGATCCGTTCCGCCCGTCAGGCGCGGAGGATGACCATCGGGCAGGTGGCTGAGGCCACCGGCCTGACCAAGGGATTCCTCAGCCGGGTGGAGCGGGACCTCACCTCGCCGTCCGTCGCGTCACTGCTCACCCTGTGCCAGGTGCTGTCCATCTCCATCGGCGAGCTGTTTTCCGCGCCGGAGACCCACGTGACCCGCTGGGACGAGGCCCCGAAGATTCACTTGGGCGGGGAGGGCATTGAGGAACGGCTGCTCACCGCGCGCACCGAGCGCCGGGTGCAGATGGTGCGCTCCGTCATTGAACCGGGCGGTTCCGGGGAGGCGGACCTCTACTCGGTGGACTGCGACGTCGAGGTGCTGCACGTGGTCCAGGGCACCTTCGAACTCATCCTGGGGCACGAGTCCATGGAACTGGGCACGGGCGACACCGTGACGTTCCCCGGGCGCGAGCCGCATTCCTGGCGCAACCCGTCCCGGGAAGAAACCGTTGTGCTCTGGACCCTGGTCAGCCCCGGCGGTTCCTAGGCGCTGACAGCGGTGCTGTCGGCGGTCCCGGTCAGGTCCTCGAGGTATTCGACGGCGCTGCTTAGGTCCCGGCCTGCGGAACGGTAGCCCACATAGCCGTCGGGGCGGACCACGAGCAGTTCGGCCCGGCGCGGGCTGAGGCCCAGGCGGTGGAACGCCAGCCCGCTGACATCCTTGATGATGCCGGCGTCGTCCGCAATCAGGCTGCTGCCGGCGGTGAGCTGCCGGACGTTCAGCAGGCCCGCGAGCTGCGGCAGGGCAGCGGCGAGCCGCGCTGGTGCGTCCTGCGGCCAGCCGGGCCCGCAGAGGAGCACGGAGAAGCCGGGCGTGGCCAGGAGGTCCTGCAGCCGGCGCTCCCGGTCCTGGTAGATGACGTCGGCGTCGGGCAGCCGGTCACCGGGGCGGGGTCCGCGGGACAGTGCTGCCGGGAACCGTGAGGCTCCGGAGTCCACCACGCTGCTGCCGCGGTAGTTGACATTCAGCTGGGACATGGAGCGGAAGAGGCGGGAGCGTAGCCCGTCCCAGGCCATGGCCTTGGGGGCGACGGCGGGCAGCAGCTTGGTGCGGGGGAGCTTCTTCAGGCCGTTGCGGCTGGTGGCCAGCTTGAAAACGCGGTCCGTGGTGGAAACGACTTCCTGGCCTACGGGCCGCCGCTCGGCGTGGTAACTGTCGATCAGCTCTTCGCTGGCCAGTCCGCGGGCACCCAGTGCGAGCTTCCAACCCAGGTTCAGGGCGTCCTGGATGCCGGTGTTCATGCCCTGCGCGGCCACGGGGGAGTGGACGTGTGCGGCGTCGCCGGCCAGGAACACGGAGCCCCGCTGGAAGTATTCCGCCATCTGGTGCGACAGCCGGAAAGTGCTGATCCACTTCGGATCGCGGACGGTCAGCTGTCCGTGCGTGAAGGTGTCCGCCATGCCCTGGAGGGTTTCAAGCGTTGCCGGACGATGCGGCGGCTTGATGCCGATCATCCGCCAGGTGGCCGGTCCGCCGAGCGGGAACAGGAACAGGAAACCGTCTTCGGTGGGGTAGGAGTGCACCGTTTCGGGTTCGGCGCCGTCAATTTCGACATCGGCCAGGATGAAGGTGTCGGGGTAGGCCCCGCCGCGCCAATCCATGCCGGCCTTGGCACGGACGGTGCTGTCGGCCCCGTCTGCGCCGACAACGTAGCGCGCACGGATGCGTTCGATTCCGCGGTCCATCCGCTGGATCTTGGCTTCCATGCCGGCAAAGGGATCCTCGGGGTCCAGCCGCTCCAGGTCCTGCAGTTCCGCTCCGCGTTCAATCCGTACGCGGCGGGAGAGCAGGTACTGCGTCAGGATCCGTTCGGTTTCCGTCTGGGACAGGAACAGCAGCTGCTGGAAAGCAGTATCGTCCATGCCGGTGTCGAACAGGTCCACTTCCAGCGTTTCCTCGGGCAGGTGCAAGTGCAGCTGCCGGGCGGGACGGCCGGCTGCCGCCAGTTCAGCGCTGACGCCGAAGGGCCGCAGTGCCTCCAGCGTGCGGGGCTGGATGGCGATGGCACGGGATTCGGTGCCCGGGCTCTGCCGCCGGTCAATGATGCGGAAGCTCGCGCCGAAGGCGCTGAGTTGGGCGGCGAGCGCCAGCCCCGTGGGGCCCGCGCCCACAATCAGGACGTCGACGTCGTAGTTCGGGTCTGCGCTGTTATCGTGGGCCGCCATGCCTTCAGCCTAGTCTTGACCGCGAGCGCAGTTCCACTTTAGCCTTTCGGTAAACATTTGATTACCTGCAGATAACCGCGGGTAACCGCCGCACACAACCGCCGCACACCACCACCGCACCGGGGCAAGGACGCCCCGGGGATCCCGGAGACACCCATGGATGAGCTTCCCCGCGTCAGCGCCAACGGCAACACCGGGCCGGTGGACGCGGCGCGGATCCCCCGGTATGCCGGAGCGGCGACCTTCGCCCGCCTGCCGCGCCTGGACCAGGTGGACCGTGCCGAGGTGGCCGTGGTGGGGGTTCCCTTCGACAGCGGGGTGTCCTACCGGCCGGGGGCGCGTTTCGGCGCCAACCACGTCCGGGAGGCCAGCCGCCTGCTGCGCCCCTATCACCCGGCGCTGGATGCCTCGCCGTTCGCGAACCTGCAGGTGGCCGACGCCGGCGACATGGCCGTGAATCCCTTTGACATCAACGAGGCCATCGAAACCATCCAGCAGCACGCGCTGGACCTGACGGCGTCCGGAAGCAGGCTGCTGACCCTGGGTGGTGACCACACCATTGCCCTGCCGCTGCTGCGTGCAGCATCCGAACGGGCGGGGCAGCCGGTGGCGCTGCTGCACTTTGATGCCCATCTGGACACCTGGGACACCTACTTCGGCGCCGAATACACCCACGGAACGCCGTTCCGCCGGGCGGTGGAGGAAGGCATCCTGGACACCGAGGCACTATCCCATGTGGGCACCCGCGGGCCGCTCTACGGCAAAAAGGACCTTGAGGAGGACCGCCGGTTCGGGTTCGGCATTGTGACCTCTTCGGATGTTTTCCGGCAGGGGGTGGATGAGGTGGTGGACAGGCTGCGCAGCCGCATCGGCACCCGTCCGCTGTACGTGTCCGTGGACATTGACGTCTTGGACCCGGCCCACGCGCCGGGCACCGGCACTCCGGAAGCCGGCGGCATCACCAGCCGGGAACTGCTGGAGATCCTGCGCGGACTGCGCGGCCTGAACCTGGTGGGCGCCGACGTCGTCGAAGTAGCTCCCGCCTACGACCACGCCGACATTACGGCGGTGGCCGCCTCGCACGTGGCCTATGACCTGATCACCCTGATGGGACTGTCCGCATGAGCGCCGACGCTGCCGCCAACCCTTCCGCTGCGTCCTCCGCACCCGTGCGCAACGGCGGGGACCTGGTGGTGGAAACCCTTGAAGCACTCGGTGCCACCACGGTCTTCGGGATCCCCGGCCAGCACGCCCTGGGCCTCTTTGACGCGCTGTCCCGCTCCCGGCTGGAGTTCATCTCCTCCCGGGTGGAGAACAATTCGGCGTTCGCCGCCGACGGCTTTTCCCGGGCCACCGGGCAGGTGGGAGTGCTGTTCCTCTCCACCGGGCCGGGCGCGCTGACCTCCCTGGCCGGGCTCCAGGAAGCCTATGCCACCGGTGTGCCGATGATCGTGGTGGCCAGCCAGCTTCCCATTGACGGCCTGGGCGCCCGCCGTCGCGGCATGCTGCACCAGCTTGATGACCAGAAGGCATCGGCGGCCAACGTCACCAAGAGCCAGCGGCTGATCCAGCACGCCTCCGGCATCCCGTCCGCTATCCAGGATGCGTGGACCGAGGCCATTTCCGCACCGATGGGTCCGGTGTGGATTGAGGTGCCGCAGAACGTGCTGCTGAATCCGGTGATGGTTCCGGCCGTGGAAGATGCGCTGGCCGAGCCGTTCGACAACCCGCCGCGCAGCGAGCTGGTGAAGGAGGCTGTCCGCTGGCTCGGTGTTGCCCGGCGTCCGGCAGTTATTGCCGGCGGCGGCGTGCGCCGCAGCGGCGCCGAAGCCCAGCTGCTCTCCATTGCCGGGAAACTCCATGCCCCGGTGATCTGCACTCCCGGCGGCAACGGAGCCTTCCCCTGGAACCATCCGCTGTCGCTGCAGTCCTGGGTGGAGGACCGGCACACGACGGACGTGCTGGAGGACGCCGACGTCCTCCTGGTCATCGGTTCCTCCTTGGGCGAGGTGACCTCCAACTACTTCACCATGGCTCCGCGTGGCCGGATCATCCAGATTGACGCCGAGCCCCGGGTGCTGGAGTCCAACCGGCCGGCACTGGGTATCCGGGCCGACGCGCGGCAAGCACTTCAAGCACTGGACCAGGCGCTGCCGCAGGCCGCCGTCCTGCCGGACTGGCACGGCCAGGCGGCGGAGGACCTGGTGGCCGAAACCCTGGCGCGGGTGCAGTCGAGGCTGGACAGCCAGGATCTGGGCATGGAGCGGCAGTTCATGGCAGATATCCGGGCGGCCGTACCCGAGACGATGCAGACCTACTGGGATATGACCATTTCCGCCTACTGGGCCTGGAGCTGCTGGGACGCTAAGGCCGGCGCCTTCCACTCCGCCCAGGGTGCCGGCGGGCTGGGCTACGGCTTTCCGGGGGCAATTGGCGGAGCCGTGGGGCTCGGGGAACGGGTCCTGGCAGTATCCGGGGACGGATCGGCCATGTACTCAATCGCGGAACTGGCTACCGCCCGGCAGCATCACCTGCCGGTGACCTGGCTGATCGTGGACGACGGCGGCTACGGCATCCTGCGCGAATACATGGAGGATGCCTTCGGCAAGGCCACCGCCACGGAGCTGGCCGGGCCCGACTTCGTCAAGCTGGCCGAATCGTTCGGCGTCCCGGCCCGCCGTTGCGCTCCCGGCGGAATCCGTACGGCCCTGGAAGAATCTTTCGCTGCGGAAGGCCCCAACGTGGTGGTGGTGGAGGCGCGGATAGGCCTCTTTGCTCCCACCCACCTCTGACATGACACAAAGCGGTTTAGTTAGTTGACCTAGGTAAACAATGTTCGTATAGTTGCCTAGGTCAACTATCAATATTGTTTCGGAGGCGGCCTGCTTTGCCCGTACAGCAACACACGGCAGAAGAGCTGGTTCGCAGTGTTTTTGCCCTCCAGCGTTCGCTGCGGGCCCTCACCCACCACAGCATCCTCGACGGCGGTCCCGGCATCGCGCTGCAGGGCGTCATGCGGATGATCGGCGAAGACGGTGAGCTGCGCGCCACTGAACTGGCCGCGAAACTGGGAATCGGTGCCGCTGGACTGAGCCGGCATGTCGCCGAACTCGAGGAGCTCGGGTACGTCCACCGCCGCCCCCATCCGCAGGATCGCCGGGCCAACCTGATCCGCCTCTCCGAACTGGGGGAGTCCGTCCTCGCCCAGTCCCTGAACCGGCGGGCCGCCGTCCTGCAGCAGACGCTGTCGGAGTGGTCCGAGGAACAGGCCCAGCTGGCCTCCGAGTCCATCGGGGCGCTCTCCGAATCCCTCCTTACCTCCATCCGTACGGCCGCGCCGGGCACCACCGGCCCCGCCGTCGGAACCTCCACACACCTATCTCCGCAGGAGCAAGCAACTAAGTGAGCGAAACAAAAACCGCCCGGAAGAAACACGTCCCCGGGGAAATGAGCCACCGCCAGATCCTCCAGGCCCTCACCGGCCTGCTCGCCGCACTGTTCACGGCGATGCTGAGCACCACCATCGTGGCCAACGCGCTGCCCACCATCATGGGCGAGCTGCACGGCACCCAGACCGACTTCGCCTGGGTCGTCACCGCCGCACTGCTGGCCAACGCGGTCAGCACACCCATCTGGGGCAAGCTCGCTGACCTGTTCAACAAAAAAGTACTGGTGCAGCTGAGCATCATCGTCTTCGTGGCCGGCTCCGTGCTGGCAGGGTTCTCCGAATCCATGCCGCTGCTGCTCACCGCCCGGGTAATCCAGGGCCTGGGCATGGGCGGCCTGACTGCCCTGGCGCAGGCGATCATCGGCTCAATCATCCCGCCGCGCGAGCGCGGCCGGTACTCCGGGTACATGGGTGCGGTCATGGCCGTCGCCACCGCCGGCGGCCCGCTGCTGGGCGGCTTCATCGTAGACAGCCCGCTGGGCTGGCGCTGGACCTTCTTCCTCTGCGTCCCGCTCGCCGTCATCGCGCTGATCCTGCTCCAGTTCACCCTGCGCCTGGAACACGTGCGCCGTCCGGCCCGGATCGACTGGCTCGGATCCATCCTGCTCACCGCCGGCGTCTCCCTGCTGCTGATCTGGGTTTCGTTTGCCGGCAAGGAGGACTACTACGAGTGGGCCTCCTGGGAAACCGCCGCCATGGTGGGCGGCTCCGTGATCCTGCTGGCACTGCTGGTCCTGGTGGAGTCCAAGGTTTCCGAACCCATCATCCCGCTCAAGATCATCAGCCAGCGCACCACCGCGCTGGCCATCCTGGCCTCCGTGGCCGTGGGTATCGCCATGTTCGGTTCCACCACCTTCCTGGGCCAGTACTTCCAGTTGGCCCGCGGCTTCAGCCCCACCGAAGCCGGACTGCTGATGCTGCCCATGATCGCGGGCAACCTGCTCGGATCGGTCGGTTCCGGCCTGCTGATCACCCGCTTCGGTAAGTGGAAGCGCTTCCTGGTCATCGGCACCATCCTGGTCATCATCGGCACGGCACTGGCCGGCACCATCGACCATGAAACCCAGATGGTCCTGGTCAGCCTGTTTATCTTCGTCCTCGGTGTGGGCATGGGCCTGCTGATGCAGAACCTTGTCCTTGCAGTCCAGAACACCGTCAAGGTCACGGAGGTTGGCTCGGCCAGCGCCTCCATCGCCTTCTTCCGCACCGTCGGCGGCGCCATCGGCGTTTCCGTGCTGGGTGCCGTGCTCTCCAGCTCGGTCAGCCGCCGGGTGAGCGAGGAACTGACCAACGCCGGCATCCCGACCAGCGGGGGCACCACCGCCACGCTGGACCTTGCCCAGCTGCCGCCGCAGATCCAGGAATTCTTCCGCATCGCATATGCCGAGGGCACCGCGGACATCTTCCGGATTGCCGCTGTAGTCTCCGTGGTTGCGCTGGTGGCCGTGCTGTTCATCAAGGAGCAGGCCCTGCGCCGTACCCTGGACGTCAAGCCGACCACCGGCAACCCGGTGGAACCGGGCCTCACCGGCGGTACGGAAATACTCCAGACCGGGGCCATGTCCGCCGTGCAGGCTGACGATGTCCAGGCCAAGGACACCATGGCAACGGACGCCCCCGCGGAGGATGCCGCAACCCGGAAGTAACTCCCGCGGCACCTACTGCATGGTGAAACGCCGTGCCACCGCGTTGCCCAGCGCCGGGACCTGGAACACCCGTTCCAGCCCGGCGTTGCGCATTGCCAGCACAGGTGCCGGCAGCGGCCGGCCCAGGACCATGTTGGTCCGGGCCTGCGCGGAGGCAATCACCGCGTCGCGCCGCCGGCGCCGTTCAAACTCCCGCAGCTCCGCTCCCACCGGCCGGCCGCGCAGGGACGCGGCAATCAGCGGGGCCAGGGCGGCGGCGTCGAGCCAGCCCAGGTTCATGCCCTGCCCGCCGATGGGACTGATCTGGTGGGCGGCATCGCCCACCAGCACGGTCCGGCCGCGGACCAGCCGGCCCGCCCTGCCGATGCGCACGTCGAAGGCACTGAGCATCGAGTTGGCCCCGGCATCCAGCCGGTATCCGGTGCGGCGCAGAACCACGGCGGCCAGCATTTCGGCCGTGGCACCGCGCTGCAGGCAGTCGGTGTGGGCCACCCACCGGCGCAGCCCGCCGGGCAGGGGAAAGGATTCCACGATTCCCTCCGGCTCCAGATACAGCACTCCCAGCGGCCCGTCACCGGTTTGGTCCGGAAAGTCGCCCATCAAATAGGTATCGGCAAGCTGCCGGGAGGACCAGCGCGTGCCAAGCGCGGTGCGGACGGCGGACCGGGCGCCGTCGGCCGCCACCAGCAGGGATGCCCGCGTGTTGAACGGCTTTCCGCCGGAGCGGCCGCAGACCCGGACGCAGCGTCCGTTGTCGGTAAAGGACTCCACCCGCGCGCCGCGTACCAGCGCCGTTGGGTCCAGGGCGCGCAGGCGTTCCTCGAGCAGCTCCTCGGTGCGGATCTGCGGCAGCGTCAGGACAAACGGATACTGTGCCGAAGCGGCGGCGAAATCCAGCCGGGCAACCGTCCGGCCCGCGCTGCGGGCCTCACCGTGGGTGATCCGTACGCCTTCGGCGGTCATGGCATCGGCGATTCCGGCCCGGGCGAGGGACGCCAGGGCCGGCGGGTGGACACCGATGGCACGCGAATGCCGGCTGCGCCCGGTCCGCTGTTCGAGTACCTGGACGGTGATGCCCGCCTGCAGCAGCAGGACAGCCAGATAGGCTCCCACCGGTCCGCCGCCCACAATAACGACGTCGGATGCCGCCCGGGGAACGTGTGCTGCGGTCGCCTGCGGCGCCGGGGCGGGGGAGAGCTGGTGCACCGTGATCAGGACTCCCTGGCCAGCGCCGGGATCCGGGACAGCGGCGGATGGACCAGCAGGTTCTGCCACGGCCGGTGCTGCACGCCCTGCCAGCCGGCCGGAGTTACCTCCGCCAGTTCCGCCGCCGTGAAACTGCGCCGGATGGAGGTCAGCCCGTCCCGGCGGATGAATGAGCCGGGGAAAAACGGCCAGGTCCCCACCGAAAACAGCACGTACGCCCACCGGCTGCGCTCAATGTCGCTGTGCAGAATCAGCCTGGTGGCGAGTTTTTCCGAATCGGCCAGCAGGGCCTCCAATTCCCCCGCGCCGAGGTGATGGAGCATGTGGTTGGAGATCACGACGTCGTAGGACCGACCCTCCGCAACCAGGTCGGAGCTGAATGCCTGCCGGTAGGCGAGCCCCGGCACCGGGGGGCGGGCCGAGGCGAAGGCGTGCGCCCGCGGATCCGGGTCGATCGCCGTGATGTCCAGCGCGAAGCCGTCCCGGCGCGCCCAGCGGGCAAGGCAGCGGGGCACGTCCCCGCCGCCGGAACCGATATCCAGCAAACTCCCGCCGCCGCTCTCCCGGAACAGCGGGCGCAGGTACCGGACGTAGTTGCGCCGCCATCCCGATACAACGGCGTTGATCAGCCAGAAGCGGGCGTAGGTGCGTTCCAATTGCCTGGGATCGGCGTCGGGCCGGTCCATTTCTTCCACGGCATCCACGGCGCGTTCAGCCAGCGACGGGAGCACACCCGTCATGCAGGGACGCCTACCGCCGGCTGCTCAGCGCGTTCTCCGGCCACCGCTGCCGCCGGCTGGACCGGCACGCCGACCCGGGTGAACAATCCCGTTTCCACGGTCAGGCCCGGGCCGAAGGCCATGGAACAAATCCGCTCGTTGCCACCTGCAGAGGGCAGATCCAGGATGCGTTTGAGGACAAACAGCACCGTAGCGCTGCTCATGTTGCCCACTGTGCGCAGCGTTTCCCGAGCCGGGAACAGCTGTTCCTCGCTCAGTTCGAGCTTGGCCTCCACCTTGTCCAGGATGCTGCGGCCACCGGGATGGATGGCCCAGTGCTCGATCTCCCGGTACGGCAGCGTTCCCAACGAATCGTCGTGGGCGAGCAGCGGGTCAAGGGCGCCGACAATGTGGTCGTCGATGATGTGCGGAACATAGGTGCCCAGCACCATCTCGAAGCCTTCGTCGCCGATGTTCCAGGCCATGGCTTCCTCACCCACCGGGGTAAGGATGGTCTCGAAATGGTCCAGTTGGATGCCGGGGCCCTCGGGCAGGTCATCGCGGGCAGTGATCACCGCGGCGGCGGCGCCGTCGGCAAAGAGCGAGGACCCCATGATGGCATCGGGGTCATTGGAGGTGCGCACATGCAGGGAGCAGAGTTCGGCGCTGACCACCAGCACCACGGCGCCGGGATCGGCCTCGCAGAAGGACTTCGCGGCGCGCATGGCCGGGAACGCGGCATAGCAGCCCATAAAGCCCAGGTGGTATCGCTGGACGGAGGGGTCCAGCCCGAGCGCCCGGACCACTTTGTAGTCCGGGCCGGGGTTGAAGAACCCCGTGCAGGAGACGGTGATGACGTGCGTGATGTCCGCCGCCGTCACTCCCGGGGCGGCCGCCAAGGCCTTGGTTGCGGCCTCGATGAAAAGCTTGGTGGCCTGCACTGCGAAAATGTCGTTGCGGACCTTGGTGCTGGGCTTCAGCAGCAATCCGCTGCGGGCGTCGTAAAACACCGGATGCTCGGAGGTGTCGGTGAGGGACAGCTCGGCCAGTGCCGTGCGGCGGGTGTCGATGGCCGCGGAATCGAAGCAGGTGCGGACCAGCCGTTCACCCAGCCGGGTCAGGCCCGGCTGGGTGGCGAAGCAGTCACGGACTTCAGTCTGCACCAGCACAGTGGGGGGAATTGCAGTTTCCAAGGACCTGAGGGTAACCGTCATAGTCCATTCTTAGGGGACTGTGACCCGGCACACAATGGTTGGAGTGCTGCAAAGGTTGCCGTGGGCTACTGGTTTAGCGGCTGCAGCAGGTCCTTTTCCAGTACGAGGTCCACCGACAGGGTCTTGTAGCCCTCCGCTTCAAAAAGCACCGTGACGGTCTCATCCTCGTAACTCATCACGACGCCGGGACCCCACTCGGTGTGCGTCACCGGGGACTGCAGCGGGAACGGGAGGTCCGCCGCATCGTCCGGGGACAGCTCGGCCAGGTCTTCCGGGGCGACGTCCGCCGCGGCAGCGGCCTTTTCGCAGTTGTCGCAGTTCCCGCAGGGATCGGGCATATTCTCCCCGAAGTAGCCGAGCAGGAACTGGCGGCGGCAGCCCGAGGTCTCGGCGTACTGCCGGGCCATATCCACCCGCGACTGGTCGATGTTCTCGCGCCGTTCGGCGTACTCGGCGGCGGCGGATACCGCCTCGTCCGGGCTCATGGTGCCTGCCTTGTAGCCCTTTTTGCTGGCTGTGACGGCCCCGGCCTCGTACAGCAGGTTCAGCAGGCCAGCGAGTTTCCGCGCGCTGAGGTTCAGTGTTTCCCGCAGCCGGGCCTGGCTGATGGTGCCGTTCTGTGCCCGGAGCACCGCGAACAACTGCCGCAGGTCGTCGTCGCTGGGCCGGTTGCTGGCAAAGAAGCGACGCAGGCCCAGGTCCTCCGGCCGGTAGTGCAGGATGGCGGTGGCGGGTTTGCCGTCCCGTCCGCCCCGGCCGATTTCCTGGTAGTAGCTGTCCACCGAATCCGGGATCCCGGCGTGCACCACGTAGCGGACGTTGGGCTTGTCGATGCCCATGCCGAACGCAGTGGTGGCCACCACTACGTCCAGTTCGTCAGCCAGGAACCGGCGGTGGACGTCTTCCCGTTCCCCGGCCGGCCGGCCCGAATGGAAGGCCGCTGCCCGCAGGCCCGCCTTTTCCAGGTCCTCGGCGTATTGCTCGGCTTCCTTGCGCGTTGCCACGTACACCAGGCCGGGGTGTTCCAGGTCCGGAACACTGTCCACCACGGCGCGCCGCTTGTCCTCGGACTCCACGTGCATGCGAACCGCCAGGTGCAGGTTGGGCCGGTCAAAGCCCTGGGCTATCAGGAACGGGTCCTTCAGCTGCAGGACGCCGGCAATCTCGGTGCGCACCGGCGGAGCGGCGGTGGCGGTGAGGGCAACCACGGGTTTCCCGAGGGCCTGGACCAGGGCGCCGAGTTGGAGGTAGTCCGGCCGGAAATCATGGCCCCACGCAGAGACGCAGTGCGCCTCGTCGATGACCAGTAAGGACACATCCAGGCTCTTCAGGCGTTGTGCCACGTCCTCCTTGGCCACCTGTTCCGGCGCGAGGAACAGGAACTTGGCCCGCTGCTCCTCATCCGGGTCCTCAACCGCGGCCCACGCGTCGTTGATCTGGGCTTGGGACTGACCGGAGTTCACTACATACGCACGGGTGCGGCCCGCGGCAGCGTTAATGGCGTCTGCTTGGTCGCGCTGCAGTGCGACCAAGGGAGAAATAACGACGGCGACACCCGGCAGGGCAAGCGCCGGAACCTGGTAGACGGCGGATTTGCCGTGTCCGGTAGGCATAACGCATAGGACATCCCTGCCCTGGGCTACGGCGGTCATGGCTTCGAGCTGCCCTTCGCGGGGCGTCTCCCAGCCGAAGACCTCCGACGCTGTCCGGATCAGGGTTTCCCTGGTGACGTTCATGAATGACCCTTCAGCGAACCGAACCGGCCAAAGCCGGTATTCAACTTAGTAAGCTTACTGAGGACCGGATATGGATGCGATTCGTGCCCGTGGGCGGGACCACTGGAACCACTGGCGGCATAGGAGCAGAACCAGCACCAGTTCCAGGACCGCACCGCCGTAGTACATCACCAGGGCGCCCTGTTCCGCTGCGGCCGCGCTCACGCCGGGCGGCGGATCGGCATAAATGCCCTTGGCCAGGATGTTGTGCGCGGCAATGGACAGGACCAGCACAATGGCCCGCAACCGGTAGCCGGCCCGGTGCGGTGAGGGATCCCGGCCGATGATGGTGGCGGTAAACAGATACCCCGCAGCGAGCAGATGGAACGTCACCAGCCAGTGCACCGGCATGGACTCCTGCATGGCCTGCAGCAGCGGGGTGCGGAACATCAGGAACATTCCGCCGGTATTCAGCACGGCCGCGGTAACGGGGAAAGCCAGGAAGCGGACAAACCTGCTGCGCAGCAGCCGGGAGAGCCGTCGGGCCGGAAAGACGTCAAGGCTGCGCAGCGCGAGCGTGAAGGGACGGGACAACACCAGCAGCAGCGGCGAGACCATCCCGGCCAGCAGGTGGGAGAAGCTGAGTATGGCGAAATCCGTATGCGCCAGTTCGGCCAACGGGTTCAGCACGGTCACCAGGACCGCCCCCACGCCCAAGGTGAAGCACAGGGTCCGGTACCAGGGCCAGCTGCCCGAGCGCGGCGAGAGCGCTCCGGCCCAGTAGGCCACCAAGGCAGCAACCGCGGGGATAAAGAACAACGTCTCCGCGGCGAAGCCTCCGCCGTGGTTATGCATCGGCCGTGGTTTCTGCCGTGCCCGGGGGAACGGCGGCACGGGTACGGTACGTCAGCCATGCGCCGGCAACGATCAGCAGCACCGCCACCGAGTTCCACACGGTGTCATAGGCCAGCAGATCCACCTCGTACCGGATCTGGTGCAGGCCCATGAGTTTGTGCTGCACGGTGCCGTCATACAACTGGAAGGCTCCGGCGCCGAGCAGGACACCGCCAATCCAGCGCGGCCACAGGAGCTGGTTCCAGCGGCGGAGGTCGGCGAACAGGAACAACCCGGCCACCACGGCAAACCAGCCAAAGGCGTGGAACAGTCCGTCCGAGAACAGGCCCACAGAGGTGGTGGAGCGGTCATAGAAGTGGTGCCACTGCAGCAGTTGGTGGAAGACCACTTCATCCATGAAGGCAGCCAGCCCGATTCCAAACAGGAGACCGGAAACCAGATTGCGTGGGCGGGGAGACCTGCGGGTGTGGTGCTGCATTGCCATCTTTTGAACATAACACCGACCGGGCGGCGGCTGCAGGCGTGCGTGACAAGGCCGGTGCGCTGCGGCAAGGATGGATACCATGTGGATCGGCGCGCTGGAACTGGACCTGCTCCTGGGGGATGTGCATTCCCTCAAGGGCAAACGCTCGGTGGTGCGGCCCATCCTCGCTGAGCTGCGGCGGAAGTTTGACGTCTCCGCCGCGGAGGTCGGGTCGCTGGACCTGCACCGCCGCTCGGGTTTGGGTGTAAGTGTGGTGTCGGCGGACAGGTCGCATGTGGTGGAGGTGCTCGATGCCGCGGAGCGACTGGTGGCGGCCCGGCCGGAAGTGGAGCTGTTGAGCACCCGGCGCCGGCTCTTCACCGAAGAGGACTAACCGCCCCGGCCGGCCGCTCGCCACAAGCGGGTGCATGGGGAAGAATTGGGCGGGTGAGTCTAAGCAGCGTAGAACCCGTCGCCCACCTATCAGCATCGGACGAGCAGGTCATTGCCCAGCTCGCCTCGGAACTCGGCGTTGCGCCGTGGCAGGTCCGTGCTGCCGTGGAACTGCTCGACGGCGGTGCCACGGTGCCGTTTATCGCCCGGTACCGCAAGGAGGCCACCGGAACCCTGGATGACGCACAGCTGCGGGACCTGGATGAGCGGCTGCGGTACCTGCGCGAACTGCAGGAACGGCGGCGCACCATCCTTGAGGCGATCGATGCCCAGGGCAAGCTGACCCCGGAGCTGAGGGCCGCCGTCGTCGGGGCTGAAACCAAGTCCCGGCTGGAGGACATCTACCTGCCTTACCGGAGCAAGCGGCGCACCAAGGCGCAGATTGCCCGGGAAGCGGGACTGGAACCGCTGGCGGATACCCTGCTGGCGGATCCCGGCCGCGTGCCGGAAACCGAGGCAGCAGCGTACGTGCGCGACGGCGTGCCCGACGCAGTAGAGGCGCTCGCCGGCGCGCGGGCCATCCTCATCGAGCGTCTGTCCCAGGATGCGGACCTGCTGACCGAGCAGCGCGAGAAGCTGTGGCGGCAGGGGCGGATGCGCTCGCAGGTCCGGCCCGGCAAGGAAACCGAAGGCCGCAAGTTCACCGACTACTACGACTTCTCCCAGTCGCCCTCCGGGATGCCGTCGCACCGGGTGCTGGCACTGCTGCGCGGGGAGAAGGAGGGCATCCTGGAACTGGCCCTGACCGAGGGGGACCCGGCGGACGCCGAGGCGCTGGCCGGCGCGCGGGCCCGTTATGAACGTTCGGTGGCCGCGCGCCTGGGGGTAGCGGACCGGGGGCGTCCGGCGGACGCCTGGCTGATGCAGACGGTACAGCTGGCCTGGCGGCGGATCCTGGCGAAGTTGTCCGTGGACCTGCGCGTCCGGCTGTTCACCGACGCGGAAACCGAAGCGGTCCGGGTCTTCGCTGCGAACCTCCGTGATGTGCTGCTGGCCGCGCCCGCCGGCAACAAGGCCACTTTGGGCCTGGACCCGGGCCTGCGCACCGGGGTGAAGGTGGCCGTGGTGGACGGCACCGGCCAAGCGGTGGCCACCGACACCGTGTACCCGCATGCCCCGGTGCGCCGCTGGGACGAGGCCCTCGTGGCCCTGGCCGGGCTGGTGAAAGCGCACGGGGTGGAACTGATTGCGATTGGCAACGGCACGGCATCGCGTGAAACGGACAAGCTGGCCGCCGAACTGATCAAGCTGGTGACAGGCGTGCGCAAGCTGGTGGTCTCGGAAGCCGGAGCATCGGTGTATTCCGCATCCGCGCTTGCTTCTGCTGAATTGCCCGGCATGGACGTTTCCCTGCGCGGTGCCGTGTCCATTGCCCGCCGGCTGCAGGACCCGCTGGCCGAACTGGTGAAGATTGATCCCAAGTCCATCGGAGTGGGCCAATACCAGCACGACGTGACGCCGGCCAAGCTGGAGCGCGCCCTGGATGCGGTGATCGAAGACTGCGTGAACGCGGTGGGCGTGGACGTGAACACCGCGTCGCCGTCGCTGCTGGCACGGGTGGCCGGCGTCGGGCCGCTGCTTAGCGAAAACATCGTGGCCCACCGGAACGCAAACGGTCCCTTTACCCGCCGCCGGGACCTCTTGAAGGTGCCGCGGCTGGGGGCAAAGGCCTATGAGCAGTGCGCCGGGTTCCTGCGCGTGAGCGGGGGATCGGAGCCGTTGGACGGCACCAGCGTCCACCCGGAGTCCTATCCGACTGCCCGCAGGGTCCTAACCGCCGCGGGTGCCACCATGAGTCCGTCCGGGGCGTCCCTGGACGGCCTGGATCCGGCGGCGTTCGTGGACGATCACGTGGGCCTGCCCACCGTCCTGGACATCATTGCCGAACTGCGCAAACCCGGGCGCGACCCCCGCCCGGCCTTTGAAACAGCGGCCTTCTCCGAGGGGATCGAGAAGATTTCGGACCTGCGGCCGGGCATGGTCCTGGACGGCGTGGTCACCAACGTTGCCGCCTTCGGAGCCTTTGTTGATGTGGGCGTGCACCAGGATGGATTGGTGCACATTTCCGCCATGTCCACCACCTTCATTTCCGACCCCCGGGAAGTGGTTAAGTCCGGGCAGGTGGTCAAGGTCAAGGTGATGGAGGCGGATCCGGAGCGCAAGCGGATCTCGCTGACCCTGCGGCTCGACGACGACCCTGCAGACCCGGCCGGGAGCCGGCCGCGGCGCGGGCAGGGAACGCAGGGACAGGCATCACGGGGGCAGGCATCACGGGGGCAGGGCCCGCGGGCAGCAGTGCCCGCGCCGGCAGCGTCCCGCCCGGGGCCGGTTTCGGCCTCATCACCAAAGGCCAAGGCGTCCGCGAAGGGCGGCGCCAAGGCCACAGCCCAGGCAGCTGGGAAGGGTGCAGCGCGGGTTAGCAGGGCAGAACCGGCCCCGGGCGGTGCCATGGCCGATGCCCTGCGCGCCGCCGGCCTGTTGAAGTAGGCCGGCAGCGGGCTGGCAGCGGAGCCCGATCCCTGAGGCCGATCCCGCTGGGAGGATCAGCCGGCGTCGCCCGGCCGGTCCTCATCCAATCCGCCGTCCCGTTCCGCGTCCCGTGGGTCGCCAGACGCGGGCACCGTACCCGCGGCATGCGTGCCCTGGTCATCGCGGATGTTGCCGGCGGAGTGGGCCTTGTGGCCCGGAGTGCGGGGTTCGCCGGTGGGGCCGGGCTGGGGTGCGCTGGGACCGAGCGGATCTTTGGCGCCGTTCGCCGGTCCCTCCGAATCTGCCCGGCCGTGTTCAAGGGGTTCGCGAGCCATGAGGGGTCCTTCCTTGGCTGGGGGTGGTCCTAGTCCTGGAGCAAGGTGCGCAGGAGGCTGTTCTCCAGGTCCGCAAGCAGTGCCCGGGGGTTCTCATAGATTTCTTCGGCTCCTGCTTCGAGCAGTTCGGCTTCGCTGGTGCCGCCGCAGGTGAGGCCGATGGTGGGAATGGAAAGCTTGCCCGCTGCCTTCACGTCCCACACCGAGTCACCCACAAAAACGGTATTAGCCGCCTCCAGTCCGCCGGACTCCAAAGCTGCTTCCAGAATGTCGGGGGAGGGTTTGCTGGCTTCGGCATCCCCGGAGCTGGTCGCACCGCTGATGGCCGAATCGGCGTCGATGACGGTGCGCAGGAACTTTAGTTCAGCTTCGGATGCTGACGAGGCCAGGACTACGGTGAGGTCCTTATCCGCGCAGGCCTTCAGGAGGTCGCTGGCACCGTCGAAGGAACGCAGTGCGGGCCACCACGTAGAGAAAATGGCGCCGTGTGTGGCGTCCATTTTTTCGTCCTCGTCCTTGTTGCGGTCCTCGCCCAGCAGATGTTCCACGAGCTTGTCCCCGCCCATGCCGATGGCCCGGTGAATGGCGGACATGGGCACATCGTGCTCCATTCGGCGGAAGGCCTGCCACCAGCAAACCGCGTGCAGGTAGTTGGAATCCACCAGGGTTCCGTCCACATCAAAAAGGACGCCCCGTTTGCCGTTAGCCGAACTGCCCATGCCTGCCGCCTCCGTAGTACTGGTTGCTGTAGATGTCTGTGGTCGAGTCTAGTGCCGTGTCTCGGGGCTCGGGGCCGGTGCTGCCCCGGGCGGGCCCAGGAACCTGCGCAGTTGCTGTTCCAAGACGCTCCGGTCACGGAGTTCGCACTCCCACACCACCAGGGCCTCCCAGCCGGCCGCTGCCAGCCGGTCCCGTGCTGCGGCGTCGCGCTCCACGGTCCGGTTCCGCTTGGCCGCCCAGAACTCGCTGTTGGTTTGCGGAGCGTGCCGGCCGGCCGGGCAGGAGTGGAAATGCCAGAAGCAGCCGTTGACGAACAGGACTTTGCGGCGCCCGGCGAACACCAGGTCCGGCTTGCCGGGAAGGCGTGTTTGGCCGAAGCTGCCGTGCAGCCGGAACCGGTAGCCGGCGGCGTGCAGGAGGCTGCGCACCAGCAGCTCGGGCTTGGTGTTTTTGCTGCGGATGCGCGACATATTGCGGCTGCGCTGTTCGGGGCTGACGGTATCGGCCATGGTTCCAGTGTAGGAACCGGTTTCAGTTTGGTTTCAGGCTACGCGGATTTAGGGGAGGGGGAGTTGCAAGGCCCTAAGGTGGCTTACTATTAGAGGCACTGATAGACCCCTTACAAGGAGGTAAGTGATGTCGGGCTACTTTAAGCTGGTGGACGCCCACGAAGGCAGCTACCGGATCAAGCTCATTTCCGGCGACGGAACGTTGATGGCTGTGTCCACCACCTTTGACACAAAGCAGGACGCAGCGGCAGGAATTGCGCAGCTGCGGGAAATTGCCGGAACGGGCCCCGTGGTGGACCAGAGCCATGATGCAGATGTGCTGGACGCTGCGAAGAACTCAGGACGCAAGGCAGCGGCGAGCTAAGTCAACGAAGACACGGAACAGGCCCCTGCCCCTCCCCAAAAGGAGGTTCAAGGGCCTGTTCCGCGTCTAGGGTGTCCCGCTCAGCTCTGCCCTTCGTCGCCTTCGGCGGCTTCCTGGGAATGTTCGCGCTGTTCGTTCTGCTTCGTGCTGCTATCGCCCTCGGAGGCCTCCTGGCCGTGGGTCCGGTTGGAGTCCTTCTCCTCGTTGGCGCCCTGTTCGCTCATGCGATTCTCCACTTCTTCCACAGCCGGCACCGGCAGTCGCCGGTTCTCCTAGGAGCGGCCCTACCGTCCAGTCTAAGAACCCCGGTACGGATGCAACAGGCCGTGCCCGTGCGGTGCGTCCTGTGAGGGCGCCCGGACACCGTGCCAAGCAATGCTGGCCTGTACCGGGTGCTGCCGGTAGCGTGAGCCGGATGCAGCCAAAAGACGCAGACGTCATTGTTGTTGGTGCCGGACTTGCCGGCCTGGTAGCCACCGCTGAACTGGTGGATGCCGGGCGCACGGTGATCCTGGTGGAACAGGAAGGCCAACAGAGCATAGGCGGACAGGCCTGGTGGTCCTTCGGCGGCCTGTTCCTGGTGAACTCGCCCGAGCAGCGCCGGCTCCGTGTGCGGGATTCCGTGGAACTGGCCTGGCAGGACTGGCAGGGCACCGCCGGCTTTGACCGCGAGGAAGACTTCTGGCCGCGTAAGTGGGCCGAGGCCTATGTGCATTTCGCGGCAGGGGAGAAACGGGCCTGGCTGCAGCAGATGGGGCACCGGCTCTTTCCCGTGGTCGGTTGGGCCGAGCGCGGCGGGTACGGTGCCAGCGGGCCGGGCAACTCGGTGCCGCGCTTCCACATCACCTGGGGGACCGGGCCGGGAATCACCGCGCCGTTCGAGGCCAAGGTGCGCGACGGCGTCGAACGCGGCCTGGTGCGCCCGGCGTTCCGGCACCGGCTCGACGACCTTGTCCTCACCGGCGGCGCCGTGACCGGTGTGCGCGGCACAGTGTTGGAACCAACGACGGCGGAGCGGGGCACTGCGTCCTCCCGGGCAGCCGTTGGGGATTTTGAGTTCAGCGCATCCGCAGTGGTGCTTACTACCGGCGGGATCGGCGGGGACCACGACGCCGTCCGGGCAGCATGGCCGGACCGGATGGGACCGGCACCGCAGAATATGCTCAGCGGCGTGCCCGAACATGTGGACGGGCGCGGGATCGGCATTGCGCAGGCAGCCGGCGGGCGGGTGATCAACCCGGACCGGATGTGGCATTACGTGGAAGGCATCCGCAACTGGAATCCGGTGTGGAAAAACCACGGCATCCGGATCCTTCCCGGCCCCTCGTCACTGTGGCTGGATGCGGCCGGGGACCGGCTGCCCGTGCCGCTTTTTCCGGGGTTTGACACCCTGGGGACCTTGGAACACCTGCGCCGCACGGGCTCCGACTACAGCTGGTTCATCCTCAACAAGGCCATCATCCGCAAGGAATTCGCCCTCTCCGGTTCCGAACAGAACCCGGACCTGACGGGAAAGTCCATTCGGGATGTGCTGAAGCGGGCCACAGCCGGAGTGCCGGCTCCGGTCCAGGCCTTCCTTGACCATGGGGAGGACTTCATTACCGCCAATTCCGTGGACGAGCTGGTGGCGGGAATGAACATGCTGGCCAAGGATTCCTCCGCCCAGGGCGAGGCGCCCCAACTTTCCGCGGACGCGGTCCGGCGTGAAATCGAGGCCCGGGACCGGGAAATCCGGAATCCCTTCAGCAAGGATTCGCAGGTGACAGCCATTCGCGGTGCCCGCACCTATCTGGGCGACCGGCTGATCCGCACGGCCGCACCGCACCGGATCCTGGACCCCAAGGCCGGGCCCCTGATTGCCGTACGGCTGTCGGTGCTGACCCGCAAGACCCTTGGCGGGCTGCAAACCGACCTGGAGTCGCGGGTGCTGGGCCAAGACGGCGCGCCGGTTCCGGGGTTGTTCGCAGCTGGGGAGGCCGCCGGCTTCGGTGGCGGCGGAATGCACGGGTACCGGTCCCTGGAGGGGACGTTCCTCGGCGGTTGCCTGTTCAGCGGCAGAGCTGCCGGGCGGGCTGCCGCCGGGTAGCGGCGGGGCCGCCGTCGGCATCGGTACCTGACTGTCAAGGCGCCACCCGGAGGAATAAGTGGTGTGGGACCGGGGTTGACCACTACATGCAAACGCATGTTGAGGAGGACCGGATGGTTGATCTTGTTGTGGTTTCGGGTGGCTTGGGCGTTCCGTCCTCGTCACGGATGCTTGCCGATTCCCTGGCCCAGGCGGCACGGGAGGAAATCGAAGCACGGGGCCGTCAGGTGACGGTCTCCACATACGAACTCCGCGAATACGCCGTTGATATAGCCAACACCATGGTCACCGGTTACGCGCCGCCGAAATTGGAAGCCCTGATCAGCAAGCTGGTGGCCGCAGACGCGGTCGTGGCAGTGACGCCGGTCTTTACGGCGTCCATGAGCGGGCTCTTCAAGTCCTTCTTCGACGTCATCGACAACAAATCCCTGGACGGCAAACCGGTACTCATTGCGGCCACCGGCGGCAGCGCCCGGCATTCCATGGTGCTGGATTACTCCATGCGGCCGATGTTCAGCTACCTGCGGGCACGGGTTGTCCCCACGGGTGTTTATGCCGCCCCCGGGGACTGGGGTGCAGGCGAAGGAGGTGCCGGGCCCCTCGATGACCGCGTGCGCCGTGCCGCAGGGGAACTTGCCGCGCTGATGGGAAACGTCCCCGGAGGTACGGCCCGGCAGTCCGGGAACTCACAGCCTTCCCCGGTCTCCCAACCGGCTCCATCCCCGCGCGAAACCGCCCGGCAGCTGCCGGCGTCGCTGCCGTTCGAAGAGATGCTCGCGCAGATCCAGCGCAAGTAACCCGTTCGGGACCGCAAACCGTTCCGGCACCTGCCGGGGCGGTCGACGCCGCGCCTATACTTCTGGGACTGTCAGCTCACGCCGAACGGGGTCCGTTCATGGAACCGAGCGTTGTTATCCTTCCGGAGCCTAGGGACTACCTGGTCAATGCCGTGCAGGCCGGCGGCGGAGTGGTTGCACCGCTCTCGGAGGCAACCAGGGGACTGGTCCTGACCGAAGGGCTGTCCCAGGATGCCCTGGAAACGGTCTTGGCCGAGCATCCCGGCATAGCGTGGATACAGCTTCCCCTGGCCGGAGTGGACCAGTACGAAGACCTGATGCAGCGCAACCCCGACCGTCAGTGGACCAGCGGCAAGGGCGCCTTCGGGCAGCCGGTGGGGGAGTTCGCCCTGGCGCTGGTCCTGGCCCTGCTGCGCTCTGTGGATACCTTTGCCCGGGCGCAGAGCTGGGGCAAGCCGCAGGGCACCTCGCTGCACGGCAAACGCGTGGTGATTGTGGGGGCCGGAGGGGTGGGCAAGGAAATCCTGCGGCTGGTGTCGGCGTTCACCGAACACATCACCATGGTCCGCGCGCACCGCCAGCCGGTACCGGGGGCGGAGAAAACCGTCACCGACGAGGGTTTGGACGACGCCCTGCGGGAAGCCGATGTCCTGGTGCTCGCAGCACCCATGACGGCAGGAACCGAGCATCTGCTGGACGCCCGGAGGTTGGCCCTGCTGCGGCCCGACGCCTTCCTGGTGAACATCGCCCGCGGCCCGCTGGTGGAAACCGCGGCACTGGTTACCGCCCTGGCGGAAGGCAAACTTGCCGGGGCGGCACTGGATGTCACCGATCCGCAGCCACTGCCGGACGGGCATCCCCTCTGGTCCGAACCCCGGGCTTTGATCACGCCGCATACCGGGGAAACACAGGACATGATCCGTCCGCTGTTCACGGCCCGGGTGGAGCGCAACGTCAGGAACTTGGCGGCGGGGTTTGCCTTGGAGGGACTGGTGGACGTCCGCGCCGGTTACTAGGAAGGCACGCTGAGAGGAGCGTGCGTCCAGCCGGACTCAGGTATCCACCCTCGGCCCGGAGGCGACGTCGCCGTCCCAGCCCAGGTTCCGGGCCATCCGTTGCAGCACTGCCAGCAGGGCGGTGTACTCCTCTTCGGCGATGTCCTCCGTCATCAACTGCCGGATCCGGTCCACGGCGCCGCGCAGGTTCTCCAAGCTGCGGCTGCCCAGGTCCGTCAGCTGGTACTGGCCGTCCTCAAGTGCCACCCAGCCGGACTCCCGCAGTTCTTCAATGAGTTCTTCGGAAGTGCCGGCCTCCACGGCAGGGAAAAACGGCCGCAAACCGTCCGACAGCTGTTTCTGGGTGGCCGGCCCCTCCACCAGCAGGTTCATCATTTGCCACTGCCGGCGGGTGACGCCGTGCTCTTCGAAGCTGGCACCGAACTGGTCATCAACCAGCTGGTCGACAAGCTTGAGCCAGAATCCAATGGGACGCTCCTGAGTGGCCATCACTCCACTGTACAAATCAATGCCCGTCCCGGGAAGGACATGGGCGGCTCAGCCGAACCTATTGCAGGAGGGCCCGGATGTCCTCTGCAGTGAGCGCTGAACTGAAAACGGCGTCGTCGTCCATCACCGAGGTGAACAGCTTCGCCTTCTGCTCCTTCAGCGCCATCACCTTCTCCTCGATGGTGTCCCGGGCGACCATCCGGTAGACCATGACATTGTTTTTCTGCCCGATCCGGTGGGTGCGGTCCACGGCCTGGGACTCGGCTGCAGGATTCCACCAGGGATCGAGCAGGAAAACGTAGTCCGCCTCGGTCAGGTTCAGGCCGAACCCGCCTGCCTTGAGGCTGATCAAGAACACAGGTGCCTCGCCCTCCTTGAAGGAGGCAATCACGTCGGCACGGTTGCGGGTGGAGCCGTCCAGATAGGCGTATTTAATGCCTGCCTCATCCAGCCGTTCCGCCGCCTTCTTCAGGAAGGAGGTGAACTGGCTGAAGATCAGCGCACGGTGGCCTTCAGCGGTAATGTCGTTGAGCTGCTCGAACAGCACATCCAGTTTGGCTGACGGGATGCCCTCGTATTCCTCCTCCACCAGGGAGGCATCCAGGCTCAGCATGCGCAGCAGGGTCAGGGAGCGGAAAACGATCATCCGGTTCCGGTCCATGTCCTGGATCAGCCCCATGAGTTTCTGGCGTTCGCGCTGCAGGTGCGTCTCGTAGATCTTGCGGTGTTTGGGGTGCAGTTCCACTTCCAGGACCTGTTCCTGCTTCTCGGGCAGGTCCTTGGCGACAGCTTCCTTGGTACGGCGCATCAGCAGCGGCCGGATCCGGCTGCGCAGCCGGGCCAGCAGGTCGGGGCTGTCACCGCGCTCGATGGGCCGCTGGTATTCATCCGCGAACTTGCGCGCGGACGGGAACAGGCCCGGGGCCACAATGGCGAACAGTCCCCACAGTTCCATCAGGTTGTTTTCCATGGGCGTGCCGGTGATGGCCAGCTTGAACGGCACCGGCAGGTCCCGGGCACACTGGTGCACGCGGGTTACGCGGTTCTTCACGAACTGCGCCTCATCCAGGATCAGCCCGTCCCATTCGGTCTTCCGATAGGCGGCGAAGTCCAGCCGGAACACGGCATAGGAGGTGATGACGACGTCGGCGCCCGCCACCACCTCGGCCAGCGGCACCTTGGACTTGGCAGTGGTGTCGCCCACGGTGACTACCTTCAGGCCCGGCGTGAACCGCGCCGCTTCGGATGCCCAGTTGGGCACCACCGAGGTCGGGGCAACCACCAGGAACGGACGGACCGGCTGCCGGTCCTGCTGCTCCCGGGATTGCTTTTCCCGGGCGCGGGCCAGCAGGGCCAGGGTCTGCAGGGTCTTGCCCAGGCCCATGTCGTCGGCGAGGATGCCGCCCAGGCCGTGGTCCCAGAGGAACGCGAGCCAGTTGAAGCCTTCATGCTGGTACGGGCGCAGGTTCGCCTGCAGGCCCGCCGGCAGCGGCACCGGGTCCACGCTCTTGAGGTCCAGCAGGGCGGACACCGATTCCCGCCAGGCTGCGGCTTCCTCGGTTTCTTCCGCGAGCTCTTCCAGCTCCGCCCACAGCCCGGCCTGGTAGCGGCTGATCCCCAGTTCCCCGGTGTCCCATTCCTGCAGTCCCTGCGCCTCGTTGATCAGGGCATGCAGGTGCTCGAACTCGGGGCGGTCCAGGGACAGGTAGGTGCGGTCCACCAGCAGGAGCTTGGTTTTGCCCTGCGCGATGGCCTTGAAGATATCCGCGAACGGCACCAGCCGGCCTTCCACGGTGACCATCACGGCCAGGTCGAACCAGTCCCGGCGTTCAGTTTCCACGGTGGTGATTTTCAGCTTGGGTGCTTCGAGCAGTTCCCGGTAGTCCGGGCGTTCGCCGAAGATGTCCACCCGCAGGCCCTCGATCTTTTCCAGGTCGGGAAGGACATGCTCGGTGAATTCCGCGGCTTCGATGCCGCGCAGGGTGCGGTTCCGCGGCACTGCGGACATGGTGCTGCCGGCTTCTGCCAGCAGCGCACCTTCGGCGGGGATATCGCGGTAGGTGGTGTCGGCGTCGTCCGCCGCTGCGGCTTTGCCGGTGAGCGGCAGCCGGGTCACGGTGCTGCCGTGCCGGTATTCCCACTCCCAGCCCAGCACCAGTTCATCGTCGGCGCCGAATGACGCCGACAGGACCAGCACCGGCGGGGATATTTCGGGAAACTCCACGGACTCGTCGCTGCTGGTGACGGGCAGGACCTGCCGCAGCCGCGGATAGAACTTCTCCAGGAATACCGGGGCGTCGGCTTTGGGAACCGTCACGGGAGCTCCCTGCAGGAGCAGGCCCTTGTCCTGTTCGGTCAGGGTTTTGGCGGTGGGCGCCAGCGTGACGGTGTTCTGCGCGGACCGGACGTAGATGCCGTGGCTGCCGATGATGCCGGCGGCTTCCAGGGGAACCGGAGTGCCGTCGATTTCCAGGGTGGGCAGCAGCCGCAGCGGAGCCGGTGTCTCGCCGCCGGCCGCGCGGACGTCCAGGGACAGTACGGCCAGTTTGCCCACCCGGATGTCCATGTCTTTCTTGCTGCCCACAAACGGGATCCCCAGCCGTGAAGCTTCCTCCAGAAGCTGCCAGAGCAGGGGATTGGCGAAGTCGTCCAGGTACAGCCAGGAGTCGTTCTGCCCGAAGTAGCTCACGCCGTTGGAGCGGTGCAGGGCCGGGAACTGGGAGAACCAACGGTGCTGGTCCGGGTCCAGCCGCAGGCCGTAGGTTTGATAGCTGATGTTGCTCCAGGCCAGGTTGTTCTTGACCCAGTTGCCCTTGGTATTGCGCACCACCGGCCGGACCCCGAGGCGGAAGGGAGTGGCCCGGTGCCGGCTGCGCGGCGCCGGCGCACCCCAGCGCGAATCAGCAGCCGCCACTACGTTGCGCAGTTCAAATTGCAGTGCCAGCGGAGTGGTCTCGGCAGGCCGTGCTGCTCCGGCCAGGTCCGCGTCAATGAGAGTCTGCAGCGACTGCTGCCAGGCCGGGACAGACGGGGTCAGAGCGGGGGAGGATAGTTCCTGCCGGGCCAGCAGATGGTCCATATTGCTTTGCAGGGCTGCTGCCGCCACATGCTTGCAGTCAAAGCCCAGCGGGCAGCTGCAGTGGTTGTCCAGCAGCCGGTAATCGCCTTGGCGCTTGGCGCCGAGCTGCAACAGGGTCCGGTAGGGAACCGCGGCGGTGCCGCGTACCTGCGCGCGCAGCACTTCGCCCTGGGCATCCCATTCCAGGGCCTGCACGGCGCCGCTCCTGGCGTAGGTCTGGCCGCGCTGGAACGCCGAGCCGCCAACCACGCGGATGACGTCGGTGACGTCGACGAGCGGGAGGGTTTCGGGCATGGTTTTATCGTCTCACGCAGCGCCGACGGTTTGCGCGGCCGGCCCCGCAGGCCGGTTTGGAGCCTTCCGGGGTGTCGTGCCTACGATATTGGTAACGCGGGTCACAACGGCGTGATCTGCGTACCAAGGCTTCTGCGGCCCGGACGGCGGTGCTACCGGGCCGGGGCAGCCTGCCCGACGACGGCGGGCAAGCTCTGGGCCGTCACCCAGGCGGCAACGAGCAAGACCAGCACGGCGAAGATCCTGCTCACCACCCGGTCATCCAGCAGGCGGGACAGCCGTGCTGCTGCCAGTGAGGCTGCCACCGCCACTGCCGCGAAGGCCAGGGTCAGCGTCCAGTCCATGCCCAGGCCGGCCAGATGTGCGGAGAACCCCGAGGCGGAATTAATGGCGATTACCGCCAGCGACGTTCCCACGGCCTGCTGCAGCGGAACCCCCAAGAACATGGGCAGCGCCGGAATGAGCAGGAACCCGCCACCCACCCCGAGCAGGCCGGTGAGGAAGCCGACGGCAAGGCCCACTGCCACTCCGCGGAGCAGCGGCCCCCGGACCGGCACGGCGGCTGGCAGGGCACCGGGAATCCTCCGCCCGGCCAGCAGCATCCTGATCCCCGCCACCACCATGAGGGCCGCAAACAGCAGCATCAGCGCATCGGGGTCCAGCCGTTCGCTCAACCCAGCACCGGCCCAGGACGCCGGAAAACCTGCAATGCCCAGTACGGCCACCAGGGTCCAGTTGATCCCGGTGTGCAGACGCGGCAGCAGCCCGGCCAGCGAGGAAAGGCCCACCACAATCAGGGAGGTGGGTACGGCGTCGTCGGGCGGCAGGCCCACCAGATAGACCAGTGCCGGAACAGCGATGATGGCCCCGCCGGCGCCCACCAGGCCCACCACGGTTCCCACCACGACGGCGACCGCCGCTCCCAGCACGAACATGGAGTCCACGCTCCCACGCGCGGCCCGGCAGGCACAGTAACCGCCGTCGTCGGGCCGGACGCCGTGCTATCTTATGGAAGATAAATCTGATTTATTGCCGCCGTGGCTCCGCAAATCAGATGTGATGACGCGTCTGAGGAGTGTGCTGCCATGCCGCCGTACCTAGTTCCGCCGCTGGTTGTGATGGGTGTGCAGGGGTGCGGCAAGTCCACCTCGGGCCGCGCCATCGCCGATGAATTATCCCTGCCGTTTATCGACGGAGATGACCTGCATCCGGCCAGCAACAGGGAAAAGATGGCCTCCGGGCATCCCCTGACCGATGCCGACCGGGAACCCTGGCTGCGGGCCATCGGCTCGGCGCTCGCGGACGGCCTCGCCCGCGGCGAATCCACAGTAATCGCCTGTTCCGCGCTGAAGCGCCGGTACCGTGACCTCATCCGTTCCTTCGCGCCCGGCACCCGCTTCATACACCTCGACGGAAACCGGTCCCTGATTGCCGAACGGCTCACCCACCGGGACCACGAATACATGCCGCCGACCCTGCTGGACTCCCAGATCGACACCCTTGAACCGCTGGCGGCGGACGAAGCCGGAATTCCGGTGGACATCAACCTCGCTCCAGCCGAAATTGCCGCCTTTGTGGCTCAGGCACTGACTGCCCGCTGACCTGCCCCGATTCCCGCTTTCTTTCCCAGATAGGACAACGATGACCGATCTAGAACTCAACTGGACGTTGAGCACTCCCGGCCTGCTCCTCATCGCCGTAGCCGCCATTGCGCTGCTGCTGGTGATGATCATGAAGTTCCGAATCCACGCTTTCCTCTCATTGATCACCGTCAGCCTGCTCACCGCGGTTGCCACCGGCATCCCCGCATCGGGCATCGTGCCGACGCTGACCGCCGGGTTCGGCACCACCCTGGGCAGCGTTGCCCTGCTGGTCGGCCTGGGTGCCATGCTCGGGCGGATGCTGGAAGTCTCCGGCGGCGCCGAGGTGCTGACCAACGCACTGATCGGCAAGTTCGGGCAGAAGCGGGCTTCGTTGGCCCTGTCCGTGGCCTCGCTGATGTTCGGCTTCCCGATCTTCTTCGATGCCGGCCTGGTGGTAATGCTGCCGATCATCTTCACCGTGGCGCGGCGGATGGGCGGCTCCCTGCTCACCTACGGCTTCCCGGCTGCTGCAGCGTTCTCCGTGATGCACGTGTTTGTCCCGCCGCACCCAGGCCCCGTGGCCGCGACCGGCCTGCTGGGCGCCGACGTCGGCTTGGTCCTGATCTTCGGCCTGCTGGTTGCGATTCCCACCTGGTACCTGGCTGGCTACCTCTTTGGCACCTTCCTCGGCAAGAAGTTCGTCCTCCCGGTCCCGTCCATCCTTGACGCACCCTCCGGATCGGCCGAGTCCGAGTTCCGCTCCTCGCCGAAGCTGGGCACCATTGTGACCCTGCTGATGCTGCCGTTTGTGCTGATCTTCCTGAACACCGGATTGAACATGCTGGCCACCGCGGAGATCGTCTCCCTGGACACCGGCTGGGTGCAGATCCTGCGCACACTGGGCGAAACCCCGGTGGCGCTGCTGATCACCGTGTTCCTGGCCATGTGGCTGCTGGGCCGCCGCCAGGGCAAAAAGGGCACGCTCATCGAGACCGTGGTGGACAGCGCGCTGGGCCCGGTCTGCTCGATCATCCTGATCACCGGGGCCGGCGGTATGTTCGGCGGCGTCCTGCGCGCCAGCGGCATCGGCAACGCTATTGCCGAGTCACTCGACGCCATTGGCCTTCCGGTGATTGTGGCCGGCTTCCTCATCGCCGCCATTGTGCGGATGGCGCAGGGCTCGGCCACCGTGGCCCTGACCACGGCTGCCGCCCTGGTCCAGCCCGTGGTGATGGGCAACCCGGACTTCAACGCGGTCCAGGTGGTGGCCATTGTGCTGGCGCTGGCCGGCGGTTCGGTGTTCGCCGGGCACGTCAATGACTCCGGCTTCTGGCTGATCAGCCGGTTCTTCCAGATGGACACCAAAACCACGCTGAAGACGTGGACGGTTGGCCAGGCGCTGATCGGCGTCGTTGGCTTCGCCTTTGCCCTGGTGATCTACCTAGTGGCCTCCGGGTTCTAGACCCCTTCCACCGCTCGGAGCCGCCCCGATTGCACGGCGGAGGCGAAGGCGGAGTAGTCCTGTTCGTTTTGGGCGGCGTACCGTGCGCAGAAATCGGTGACGGCGTCGTCAAACTTTTCGCCTTTGCCCAGATAGGCGGAAATTGCGATGGGGTCCCCTGACCGGGCGTGGGCCCGGGCCAGGGTCCAGCCGCAGGTGCGGGCGTAAAGCTCCATGCCGAAAGGCTTCATCGCCTCGACAACTATCGAACCTTTCATGTCCCTCAACTGGCGCCAGTAGAGGTAGCGGTTGTCCTGTACGCCCCTGGTCCAGCCCAGGAAGATATCGCTTGCCGCCTGCATCATGCGCTGGCCCTGCACCACCCGGGCACCGGGCTGCCGATACTTGCTTTTGGGCAGATGGTCCTCCAGGACGGAGCGGGTGGCTTCCTTGACCTGGAGGAACAGCGGATCACCCGAATCGCGGCCCTGCAGCAACACGATGAAGCCCCGCGTGCCCACGCTGCCGATCCCCACCGCTTTCCGGGCGACGTCGACCACCTCGAAGCGCTCGAGGAGCCGGCGTCGATCCTCCTGCAAACTCGCCCGGTAGGACCGGAGCTGGTCCCGGATGGCGGTCTCCATTTCCTCGGCCGTCAATCCCCAGGAAACATCGAGCTCCCGAAGGGGAACGATAACCGGCGGCTGGCTGAGAATCCGGTACGTCCCGTCCACCTCTTCAGCCAGCTTCGACTGTGCCTGCAGGCTGTCCCGGGACCGGGCCTTCCGGATGGTCTCTTCCGCCGTCTTTCGGGCGTGTTTGGCGGCCTTCTTATCCGCCTTGCCCTTGCTGGCGACCGTCGCCTGCCGGATCGCTTCCAAAATGTCCTTTTCAGCAAGATGCGCGTACCAGATATCCATCGTGTCCATTTGTGCGAAGTCCCGCATTGCTTCCCGGTAGGACCGGACCGCTGCACGGGTCACCGTGCGTGTGTCTTCTGCGGAGAATCCGTTGTTTTGGGCTGCGATAGTGAAACTCGCGGCCATCCGCAGGACGTCATACTCAAACGGCCCCGGAAGTGTCTCGTCGAAGTCGTTCAGATCGAACACCAACGCTCGCTCGGGGGAGGCGAAGACCCCGAAGTTGGACAGGTGCGCGTCCCCGCTCAGCTGGACCGTCAGGCCCGCGCGCGGCATGTCCTTGAGATCGGCGGCCATGACTTTGGCCGCGCCGCGGTAGAAGGTGAACGGCGAGGCGAGCATCCGGCCGTGCCGCACCGGCACCAGATCGGGGTCGCGGGTGCGGTTTTGTGCTTCGATGAGCGCCACGGGATCCGGGCGGCCGGAAGCGGGACCCCACCCCTGATGCGTTGATACGGGGGTCGACCTTCGGTGGTCCTTGCCTGCTGCCGCACGTTCCGCAACGGTTGGACGCTGGGTTTGGGTACTTTCCATGGTCGGCGACCTCTCTGCAGCGGTTCGCTGCGCCCATCGGTCAGGTCCTGCGGGGTCAGGTTACCTGTCCGCTATCTTCCCCGACCAGCGCTGGAGGGAGACCAATCCACCCGGGCCCGGGTTAGTATCGCCGCGTGGACAACATCAGTGATCTGCAGAATTGGTCCGCCGCACTGCTCGCGGGCGAACGGGTCCGCTTCCGCGAACTGCGCGAGCCGGACCTGCCGCATCTGGCCGAGTGGTGGAACGACCCCTTCCAGTCCGTCCTGCAGCAGAACCGGGTGGCCGCACGGCCGGAGGAGTCCGCGGCGGCCATGTTCCGGACCTGGAGCAAAAACGAGTTACCTTCGGGGTTCGGCTACAGCATCGTGAACCCCGCCGAACGGCTGGTGGGGCACATCAGCGTCTGGGGCATCTCCGTTCCCGAGCGGATTGCCACCATGGCGATCATCATCGGTCCGGAATTCCAGAACCAGGGGATGGGCCGGGAAGCGATGCAGCTGGGCCTGCGGATTGTGTTCGAGGAAATGGGAGCGCATAAGGCGGAACTGCAGACCTGGTCCTATAACGAGCGGGCGCTGCACCTCTACACCTCACTGGGATTTGTCGAAGAAGGCCGCCGCCGTGCTGCCGTGTTCCACCGCGGAGCGTTCCACGACCAGGTGCTGCTGGGCATGCTGGAGCAGGAATACCGGGCATCCGCCGCCGGGTAGCGGCTAGCGGGGGAGAGCGGGCGACGGCGCAGGGATGCTGGCCAGCCAGTCGTCCACGAGCGCCGCAACCACTGCGGGACGCTCCATGTATACGTGGTGCCCCGCGGCGTCGAGCACTGCGAACGTGCCGCGCACATAGTGGTCCCGCAGCGCCAGACCGTCCTCATACCCGGTCACGTGGTCCTGCCGCCCGAAGATATGCAGCGACGGCGCCTCGAACGGTTCCGGATACGCAGCCTCCGGTTCCCGGCGCAGCGCGTAGTCCGCGGCAATCCGCTCCGTCATCTGCTGATTCGTCCCGCGAAGGCCGGGAAGGACAAACTCGTTGAACGCGGCAAGGGTGCCCGGAGTCTGGATCACCGCCACGTCCCGGAAATCGTCGTCGACTGCATGTTCTGGAACATCTGCATGGATAACGGCGCGTGCCGGGAGCACCCGCTTGCTGTGATCGGCTGTGAACACCGCCCCGAGGGTGGCCAGCCCGAGCACCTGGCTGCGCATCGTGTGCGCCACATGGCGGGCGATCATGCCGCCGAATGAATGCCCGATGATCGCGAACGGCTCCTCTCCCAGGCGGTACCGAAGTTCATTTACGACGCCGTCGGCCACGTCCTGGGCACTGGCGGCAGATCCCGGAACCGCCTGTTCGGTCCACGGCAGGTCTAGGTAGATACGCCGCCACGAGCTGCCGGCCAGCGAGGCTTCGAGGGGCAGCATGCTGCGGTGGTCCAGCTCGAACCCGTGCACCAGTACCAGCGGCCTGCCCTGTCCAACTTCATGCGCTATCACCGGATCATCCTAGGGCAGCGGCGTAAAATCCCGCGGTTCGTCCGTCCATACACTGCCCACTTCCTCCATGGTGCGGCGCATAATCTGGTCCATGGCAGCGCGGGCGGTCTCTGGATCGCCGCCGGAAATCGCGTTGGCCACGTCAATATGCAGCTGCAGGGCCTCTTCATGCGGCCGGTCCGGCATCAGGCCGTAGTGCGTGCGGCCGCGCAGCACCTCGGCGATCATCGACTGCATCTGCGCGAACATCTCATTGCCGGAAGCGGCCAGCACCAGCCCGTGATAGTGGATATCCAGGTCCAGGAATTGCTGCAGGTCACCGGCCCGGCCCACCGAACGCATTTTCGCCGCCACCGCCATCAGCTCCGCGCTCAGATCGGCCGGAGCGTACCGGGCGGCCAACTCGGCTGCCGCCGGTTCGACGGCGGAACGCAGCTCAGTCAACGAGCGCAGCTGGGCGCCCTTGCCCGCGGCCGCCAGCCGCCAGCGGATCACGGACGGGTCAAACACATTCCAGCTGGTCTCGGGGAGCACACGGATGCCCACGCGTTTGACGGTTTCAACCAGGCCGAGGGACTGCAGAACGCGCACTGCTTCGCGGGCCACCGAGCGGGAGACCTGGAGTTCGGTTTCGAGGTGCTCGGAATGCATGGTGTCACCGGCCGCCAGTTCACCGGAAATGATCCGTTTGCCCACGGATTCAATAACAAGGTTATGCAGCCTTGAACTCATGCGGCGGCCGGTATTCGAATCACCTGTTCATTCTATGCACCACGGGCTTCCCCGCCTGCTCCATAACCTGCCGGTAGCCACCCGTTTATTCCCACTCAGCGGGCGGCGTAAAACCGTTGAGTATTTACGGCCGCAGCCATAGCGTGACCGGAACAAACCCAGCTCGAAAAAGGAGTCATTCCAATGTCCACTGACAATTCTGAGCTGTACGGCGTTTTCGCCGCCACCGGCAAGCAGGGGTCCGCCACTGCGCAGGCCCTGTTGGAGCAGGGTGTCCGGGTGCGGGCCCTGGTGCGGCGGCCGGAGTCTGAACAGGCCGGGGACCTGGCGGCCCGCGGCGCCGAAGTGGTCCTCGCGGACCTCGACCGGCCGGAGACACTCGGCCCGGCGATGGACGGGCTGGACGCGCTCTGGTTCATGACCACCATGAATACCCCGGACGGTCCGGCCGGGGAAGCGCCCATGGCCAAGGCGCTCGGCGACGCCGCTGTGGAGGCCGGCGTCGGGCGCCTGGTCTTCAGTTCGGTGGACGGTGCCGAGCGGAACAGCGGTGTCCCGCATTTCGACAGCAAATACGACGCCGAGCAGTACCTGCAAGGGCTGCCGATTGGCCTCACTGTGGTCCGGCCGGTCTTTTTTATGGAGAACCTGCCCTACCTCGCCGCGGTCGAGGACGCCGAAACCGTCCTGCGGATGCCGTTGCCGGACGGGATCCCGCTGCAGATGGTGGCGGTACGCGACGTCGGCCGGGTTGCGGCGGCGGCACTGCTGGATCCGTCGGAGATTCCCGGCGGTGCGGTGGGGGTTGCCGGGGATGAACTGACCGGCACCGAAATCGCCAGCGTGCTGGGTGCCGCTGCCGGAATGCCTGGCCGTTATGAGGCCCTGCCATTGGAAACCCTGGCGGGACAAGCAGACTCGCAGGCAATGTTCCGCTGGTTCGGGCAGCTGCCGGCCTACCAGGGGGACTTCGAAGCCACCAACACCCTTGCCCGCGGTGCCCTGGACCTGGACAGCTGGCTGGTGTCCAACGGCGTGCGTTCCTAGCGGGCCGGGTCAGGCTCCGGCTGCAGCGTTGCCCTGCGGCCGGACCACCGGGAAGCTGCCGTGCGGCTCCTCGTCCTCCTCGAAGTGGCTGGAGGCGCGACCCACTATGAGCGCATCCGGAGCATGCGCCACGGTCTTGTCCTTGTTCGGATAATCCACCGTGTTCAGCACATGGCGCATGGCCTCCAGCCGGGCACGCTTTTTGTCATTCGACTTGATCACCGTCCACGGGGCGTCTCCGGTGTCGGTGTAAAAGAACATGGCTTCCTTGGCCTGCGTGTAGGCGTCCCACTTGTCCAGGCTCGCCAGGTCGGTGGGGGAGAGCTTCCACTGTTTCACCGGATCGGTTTCCCGGGCAGCGAACCGGGCAACCTGCTCGGCCCGGCCCACCGAAAACCACAGTTTGTGCAGCAGTGTGCCGGAATTGACCAGCATGCGTTCCAGTTCGGGGACTTCGCGCATGAACTCCAGATACTGCGCCGGCGTGCAGTAACCCATCACGCGTTCCACCCCGGCGCGGTTGTACCAGGAGCGGTCCATCATCACTATCTCCCCGCCGCTGGGCAGGGTGCGGACATACCGCTGGAAGTACCACTGGGTGACTTCTTCGGAAGTGGGCTTTTCCAGGGCCACCACGCGGGCGCCGCGGGGATTCATGTGTTCATTGAACCGTTTGATCGCGCCGCCCTTCCCGGCGGCGTCGCGCCCTTCAAAGATGAGGAGCATTTTCTGCCCGCTCTCTTTGACCCAAAGCTGCATTTTCAAAAGCTCTATCTGCAGCAGCCGCTTCTGCCGGTCATAGGTCCGCCGGCTGAGCTTGGTGTCGTAGGGGTAGTTCTGCCGCCAGGCGTTGTCATCGACCTTGATCTTGAGCTTCCTGGCCTTGCTGTTCAGCTCCTGGAGCTCGTCCAATTCCTGGGCGTAGTCCTCCGTGACGGCCACCCGCTGGCCGTTGCCCTCGGCCGCGCCCAAGCTGCGGCCATCCCGTTCGGCCAGCTGCTCGGCCAGTTCCTTAACTTCTTTGGTGCCGTTCTTATTGGTTGCCACGACATCTCCCATGACATGTGCCCTGCGGGTGACCTCTGCCCTGCGGGTTCGGTCCTTCCGAAACTACGCGTACCCGCGGGCATATTGGAAGAGGGTTCCGGCACCCCGCAGCGCGGCTCCTGCGCGGCTCAGGCGCGGTTTGGTGCGGTTTGGCGCGGTTTGGCGTGCGGCGCGCCTGAGCCGATGCCGGGAGGCCGGCGCCGATAATGGAGGGCGATGACTTCACTACGCACCAAAGTCCTGTCCCTTCTTGCCCTGCCCGCGGTCCTGCTCGGCGCTGCCGGCTGCACCCCAGCCGCTGATGCCGGTCCGGGTGCCTCGCCTTCGGCAGCAACTGCCACGGCCACTGACACCGCTTCCGGCGTCCCGGCCCCTGCGGAGCCCGCCGCGCCGCCTGCCGCATCCGATTCCGTGGTTGCCGCCGGAACAGCGCTGGAACAGCTCGCCGGAATCCCCATCAAGGGCCGCGCCCCGAAGACCGGGTATGACCGCGAGCAGTTCGGCCCGGCCTGGGCAGACGTGGACCACAACGGCTGCGATACCCGCAACGACATCCTTGCCCGCGACCTGGTGGACGTGGTTTACAAGGACGGTACGCAGGAATGCGTGGTCGCCTCGGGCACGTTCCAGGATCCGTACACCGGCACCACCATCAGCTTTGTCCGCGGCAACACCACCAGCACCGCGGTGCAGATTGACCATGTGGTGGCGTTGTCCGATGCCTGGCAGAAGGGTGCCCAGCAGCTTTCCGCCGAGGAGCGCCGGATGCTGGCCAATGATCCGCTGAACCTGATGGCGGCAGACGGCCCGGCCAACGGCGCCAAGTCCGACGGCGACGCCGCCACCTGGCTGCCCGCCAACAACGCCTTCCGCTGCGAATACGTGGCCCGCCAGACTGCGGTCAAAGCCGAATACCGGCTGTGGATGACCCAGGCCGAGCACGATGCCATCGCCACTGTCCTGTCCAGCTGCCCGGAGGAGCCGGTGCCGGTGCGGGCCGGCACTGCTGCGGTGTCCACCGGAGCTGGGGCAGCTGGTCCGGCCGCAGACGAGGCCGCAGCTCCCCCCGCCCCTCCGGCACCCGCTGCTCCGGCGGCCCCGGCGGCAGGGCCCGGCACCGGGTACGCCAACTGCGCAGCGGTCCGGGCCGCCGGCGCGGCACCCATCCGGGTGGGCGACGCCGGCTGGGACCCGAAGTTCGACCGCGACGGCGACGGCGTGGGCTGCGAGTCCTGACTCCGGGGCGGCCGCATCAGCTGTACGGAAGGTGCCCCACTAAGCCCGGGCGGGGTCCTCCGCTAGTCCCTTTCTTCGCCCAGCGTCAGGGCGGCCGTGATCAGGGCCAGATGGGACAGGCCCTGGGGGAAGTTGCCCAGGAAGGCGGAGTCTTCTTCGGCGATCATCTCGGTGTACAGGCCAACATCATTGGCCAGCGGCACCAGTTCATCCATCAGGGCGGCGGCCTCCTCCCGGCGGCCGACGCAGTCCAGGGCCGCAGCCATCCAGAAGGCGCAGGCCACAAAGGTGCCCTCCTCTTTCTCGGCTCCGCTGAACCGGTACAGCAGGGGACCGCGGCCCAGTTCACCGCGCAGCGCATCCAGGGTGGAGGACATCCGCTCGCCCCGGTCAAAACCGCTGATGGCGTGCAGCAAGATGGAGGCATCCAGCTGGTCGGTGCCGGGATACCAGACATAGCTGCCGCGTTCCTCGGACCAGCAGTTGGCATCCACCCAGTCCCGGATCCGGTCCATCTCGGCCCGCCAGCGTTCCGGGTTACCCGGAATCTGGCCCAGGTCCGCCAGATGCGAAGCGCAGCTCAGCGCGTGCCAGCAGCCCAGCTTGGAGGTGGTGTAATGCCGCTCCTCGTCCAGCTCCCACATCCCGGAATCACGCCGCTGCCACACATCGCAGGCCAGGTCCGCGAGGTCCGCCAGGTAACGGCCGGTGCCGGTGTCCAGCACATGCCCGGCGTCCACGTACATCTGGACAATGTTGAACAGGTCCCCGAAAACGCCCATCTGCAGCTGAGCGGCGGCATCGTTCCCGTTGACCACCGGTCCAATGCCGCGCCAGCCGGGCATATCCAGCACCTCGGCGTCCTCGGCACGGCTGCCGTTGAGCCGGGTAAACACCTTCAGATCCGAGCCCTGTTCCCGCACGCTTTTGAGCATCCCGGACACCGCCGCGTGTACTTCCTCGCGCAGCCCGAAGCGGATCATGGCGTGCAGGGTGTAGGCCGTGTCCCGCACCCAGGCGTAGCGGTAGTCCCAGTTTTTGCCGCCGTGCACGTTCTCCGGCAGGGACGTGGTGGCAGCAGCGGCAATCGCGCCGGTGGGGCTGTGCAGCAGCAGTTTGAGGGCAAGGGCACTGCGTTCCACCGCGTCGCTCCAGCGGCCCTCGTACTGGAACTCCCTGGACCAGTCCTGCCAGTTGGCGATGGTGCGGTCCACGCCGTCGTCGATGGTGTCCGGGTCCGGCAGCGGCAGGGGTTCGTCGTGGGTGGAAATCACGGCCAGCAGGTGGCGTGAGCCGGCCCGGGCGGTGAAGGTGCCGCTGATGTCCCGCTCGGACGTTTCTTCCGTGCCGATGTCCCGGCCGCGGACGGCAATGGTGGTGCCCTGCACCTGCAGCACCGGGCCGTGCACCGTCTGCTGCACCCAGGGGGAGGCGGTGTTGAAGCTGCTGCCCGGGGTGACGGCCCAGCGCATTTGGACTTCGCCGTCGAGTCCCTCGATCCGCCGCGCCAGCTCACCCCACGGCAGCCGGCCGGCCACGCCGGTGTTCAGTGAGTCGGTGACCCGCACGCTGCCGGTGCCGGTGGTGAAGATGGTGGCCAGGACGTTGGTGCCCGCCACGTAGGCGCGCTCCACGGTGAAGTCCGCGACTGGGCGCAGCTCAATCTGCCCGCCGTTTTCCGCGTCCAGGAGGCGGGCGAAGGCGGGTGTGGAGTCCAGATCCGGGGTGGGGTACCAGTCGATGGAACCGTCCAGGGCCACCAGGGCCACGGTCCGTCCGTCGCCGATTGCCCCGTAGGAGCGCAGGTCCACGTAGCCGTCCGTGCGGTCCGGGTGGGACATGCTCATGTGCTGCTCCTTGCTGGTTGGGTGGTGGGGGACGGCTAGGGATTCAGCCGGGCGGTGGGTCCGGCGTTGGGCCCGGCGGTGAAGATCCAGGGTTCCCTGGGCAGGCTCGCCGGGTTGAACTCCGCCAGCGCCGCCTGGAGGTTTCCGGGCAGGCCCAGGGAGGCCAGGATCAGTTCACGGGCGGCGTCCGCGTTCATTCCGGCGGCGGCCAAATCGGGAAGGGTCACGGCGCCGTCGCGCTTGGCCAGCCGCTGCCCGGCGGTATTCAGGGCCAGCGGCACATGGGCGTAACGCACCGGGGGCAGGCCGAGCAACGAGCCGAGGTACGCCTGCCGGGGCGCAGAGCTGAGCAGGTCATCACCGCGCACCACCTGATCGATGCCCTGCAGCGCATCATCGAGCACCACGGCAAGGTTGTAGGAGGGCACACCGTCGTTGCGCAGCAGCACCAGGTCATCCACGGCCGAGGTGTAGCTGCCGTGCAGCTCATCGGTCACGGTGAACTCGGGAACCTGGGCGCGCAGGCGCAGCGCAGCGGGCCGCTCCCGCCGTCGTACCGCGCGTTGTTCCTCGGTGAGGTTCCGGCAGGTGCCGGGGTAGGCGCCGGGCGGGGCGTGCGGGGCGGAGGCGGCCTCGGCTACTTCGCGGCGGGTGCAGAAACACTCGTAGACCAGCCCGGCTGCCCGCAGTTCCGCGATTGCCTCCAGGTACAACTCCAGCCGTTCGGACTGCCGGATGATGTCCCCGTCCCAGTCCAGGCCGACGGCGGCGAGGTCACGCAGCTGCGCTGCTTCGGCACCGGAGCGGACCCGGTCCAGGTCCTCCATCCGCAACAGGAACCGGCGGCCGGTGCTGCGCGCGAACAGCCAGGCCAGCAGGGCTGTGCGCAGGTTGCCTACGTGCAGTTCCCCGGTGGGGCTGGGGGCGAAGCGGCCGGCGGCGTCGGAAGTAGGCACCCTCTCAGTCTATAAAGCCGCGCGGGCGGTCCGTGTTTCCGGGCGCTTCCGGACACCGTACCGGAGGGCTTTTGATTCCGGACCGGGGGTGTCCGCAAGGGCATGGAAAGGACCTTCGCGGTTGCCTAGCGTGGCGGGCATGGGACTCATGGAAGTGGAACTTGCCTTAGCCGAACACCGGCAGCGGACCCGGGAAATGGAGCGCTGGCACGGCTTCCGGCGGGCGGCCCGGGAACGGGCACAGCTGGGGCAGGCCCGGGTACAGGAGGGGACAGCGCAGGAAGGAACAGGGCAGGAAGGGATCATGCGGCCCAAGATCGACTGGCCGGTTTTCACGCTCCGGCTCGGGCCGCTGCGGCTGGCGCTGTTCCGCACGGTCCGGTTGCCCGCGGGCACTGGCCGGGATTCACACGGGACACCCAGAGTTCTCCCGGGTTAGCCGGAGTACGGTTTTGGGCGACGAGGCTACCGCCGCTCCCGTGCTGGGCGGGACGGCGGCCCCGGTAGGGATTGATGCCATGACTTACGCGGGACGCAGCTCATCGGGTGGAAAGCGAACGACGACGTCGGGCGGCTCCCGCTGGACCATCGTGGTGGTGGGCGTGATCGTGCTGCTGCTCATCATTGCCCAGGGCGTGGCAACCGGCTTTACCGGCCTGCTGGGTTCGGCGGGCCTGATCGCCCTGTGCACCGGGCTCTACACGTTCCTGACCAACCGGCCCTCCTGGCTGGACCTGCCCAACCGGATGATCGGCGGGATTCTCGCCGTGGCGGGTCTGCTCGCGTCGGCCATCGCCACCGCCATCCACTGGGGGTAGGGCTGGACCCGGAGCCGGTTACGCCCGGTCCGTGAATGCGCCCTCGGTCTGGGTGGTGGACGTGGGCACCCCGGTCTCATCCGCGAGTTCGGCGCGCTTGAGCCCGTCGCCGCGCACCCACAGCCGGTAGGCAGCGAACAGGAGCACAATCCAGGCGGCGCCCACAATAAGGGCCACCCGGGTCTCCGGGATGATGCCCAGCAGCACCACAATGAAGGCCATAAAGGCCAGTGCGGCGTAGGAAGCAACCGGCCACAACGGCACCCCGAATTCCGAGGCGGGCAGGCTCCGGCGCTTGATGTCCCGCTTCATCGCGATGTGCGAGAGCAGGATCATCAGCCACACCCACACGGTGGCGAACGTGGCGATCGACGCAATGATGGTGAAGAGGGACTCGGGCAGCAGTGCGTTGAGCACCACACCGGCCAGCAGCACCACGGCCATGGTGGCCACGGTCATCCACGGCACGCCGTTCCGGGAGATCTTGGCGAACGACGACGGCGCCTGGCCCTCCTGAGCGAGCCCGTAAAGGACGCGGCCGGCACCGAAGATGTCGGAGTTGATGGCTGAGATTGCTGCCGTGATCACCACGGCGTTAAGGATGTGCGCGGCGGCCGGGATGCCCAGCGAGTCGAAGATTTGCACAAACGGGCTGGTTTCGCCGTTGATGTCCTGCCAGGGGAAGATCATCATCAGGATGCCCAGCGCGCACACATAGAAGAGCAGGATGCGTACCGGCACGGTGTTCACTGCGGCGGGGATGGCCTTCTTGGGGTTATCCGCCTCGCCGGCGGTGATGCCGATGGTTTCAATGCCGCCGAAGGCGAACATCACAATGGAGAAGGATGCCAGCAGGCCCCAGAATCCGTTCGCGAAGAACCCGCCCGAGCCGAGCATGGTCTCAAAGCCCGGGTTCGCGCCGTCGGGCAGGCCGCAGCCGAACACCACAATGGCCGCGCCGCCCACAATCATCGCGATGATGGCCGCCACCTTGACGATGGATAGCCAGAACTCGGTTTCCCCAAAGACCTTCACCCGCATCAGGTTCAGTGCCGCGATCAGCAGCACCACCGCGAGGATCCAGATCCAGCGCGGCACGTCCTCGAACCAGAAGCCCATGTAAATACCGAACGCGGTCACATCTGCAATGGCGACAATGGCCATTTCAAAGGCGAACGTCCACCCGGTAATGAACCCGGCGAACGGGCCCAGGTAGCGGCTGGCGTAGTGGCCGAAGGAGCCGGACACCGGATGCCTAACGGCCATCTCGCCGAGGGCGCGCATGACCAAGAACACAGCGGCACCGCCGATCATGTAGGCCAGCAGCACGGCCGGGCCGGCCGACTGGATGGCGGACGCCGAACCGTAGAACAGGCCGGTGCCGATGGCCGAACCAAGCGCCATGAAGCGGATGTGCCGGACATTCAGCCCGCGGGCCAAGGCCTGGGTAAAGGAGGACTTCAAAGAAAACGCACCTTGGAGATTGGGGGGATCAGCCGAATAGTCGGCCTATCCATGGTACGCCCGCCGCCGGCACGTCCATTTTCGAGGCTGGCGGACGTGCCGGTGCGCGGTCTCCGAATTTAGGTGCCGGTGCCGTAGCTGATGCGTGCCTCGGGCGGAATTAGCGGGGAACCCGCACGGACCTTCATTTCCTGCACGGTCCAGGCGTTGCCGTCCGGATCCGCGAAGCCGAAGAAGGTCCCGCCGTCGCGCTCGTCGAAGACCGTGACCTCGCTCGCGTCGACGCCGCGGTCCAGCAGTTCCTGGCGGGCCGCCTGCGCATCTGAGACCACCAGTTGCAGGCCGCGAAGGGACCCGGGCACCATGCCCTGGCTGGCTGCACCGTCGCCCACGAGGATCGAGCAGCCGGAGCCGGGCGGCGTCAGCTGCGCGAAGTTCATCTGGTCGTTTGAGGTCTGGTGGTCCAGGTTAAAGCCCAGTTGGTCGCGGTAGAACGCTATTGCCCGTTCCTGGTCACTGACCGGGACAACCACCAACTCCAGCGTCCAGTCCATGGTTATGCCTGCCTTCCGGTTCCGACGGATGCGAGCAGGGCATCCAGTTGGTTATAACCGTCAGACATGCCCTCTTCCATGCCGCTGCCCAGGAAGCCGTCGCGGGCTTCCACCGACGGATAGAGCGAGCGTCCGGTGAGCCGGCACCGGCCGTCGGGCAGCGCCGTGAAAGTACTGTACTCAAGCGTCACCACCTCCGGAGTGCTCTCAAACTCGAAGGTCTGCAGCACAAACTCGTCCTGGCGCACCGTGTGGAAGACACCGCGGAAGGCGTACTCGTCCTCGCCCCTCGAGTGCACAAAACGGTACGCGCCGCCGGTACGGGCTTCGAACTGGTCGATGCGCGTGGCCACGTCTCTCGGCCCGATCCACTGCGCAAAGAGCTCGGGATCGATATGGGCGTTAAAGACGGTGCCTACCGGGAAATCGAACTCACGGGAAAAGTCCATAACAGGCTCGCCGGCGGGCGCGTTCAGCGTCAACGGGTTGCTCATCATGCACCCCGTCCCTGCAGCGCCTCCGGCTGCAGCTGGGCCAGGAGCTCATCCATCCGGTCAAAGCCTTCCGCAACTCCGGCTTCCATGCCCGAAGCGGCCATCCCGTCCCGCGCCTCCATGGAGGGATAGACGGAATGCGCCGTGATCCGGGTCCGGTCGCCGTCGAGCGCCTCAAGCGTCATGAATTCCAGGCTGGTGATGTCCGGATAGCCGGAGAACTCGAAGGTCTGGATGGCGGCTTCGTTCTCCCGCACGGTGTGGAAGATGCCCCGGAATTCGTAGGGCACCCCGTCCGGGCCGGTGTGGATGTAGCTGTAGGAGCCGCCGGTACGGAAGTCATAGTGGTTGATGTCCATTTTCATTCCGCGCGGTCCCAGCCACTGGACCAGCAGGTCCGGCTCCGAATAGGCCCGGAAGACCTGGTCTACGGGATAGTCCACTTCGCGGCTGAAATCGATGAACGGAACTCCGTCGGGGACGGTGAGCTGCAGTGCGTTGGTCATGGGGGATCCTTTGCCTGCGGGCCGCCTGTCGCTGCGGCCTGTGCGCGAAGCACGGCATCAAGGCTGCGGAACTGCTCCTCGCGGACCAGCCGGTACTGGCTAATCCAGGCGGTGAGCGCCTCCAACCGTGCGGGGTTCAGGTGGACGGGCCGGCGCTGCGCGTCACGGCTACGCGTGACGAGCTTGGCATGCTCGAGGACCTGGATGTGCTTCGAAACCGCCTGCTTGGAGATCTCGAAGGGTTCCGCCAGTTCATTGACCGTTGCCGGCCCCTTGGAAAGCCGGGCAATGATGTGCCGCCGGACCGGGTCCGCCAGGGCCAGGAAAGCCTGGTCCAGGTTCTCCGATGAGGTGTCATCGCCAAGTGGGTCCATGCGTTCGGTCAGCTTCTGTGTGTCCGTAGTGGTGCTGGTAATCAAGGTGCCGGTTGTTCAACCTTGCGGTTGATTACGAAGCTACGCGCGGGCCGGACAGCAATCAAGAGCTTTGGCGAAAAACGTTGAAGTATATGGGCCGGCGGGTAGTGTGGGCCGCGCAGGCAGTGCCGGATGGGCACACGCAGGAACCATCGGAGGGGACGGGCTCATGGAATACCAGTATCCGTACAGCAATCCGGACACTCCCGACACTCCGCACGCCCCCGCCGCTGTGGACTCCCGGCCTGTACAGGACAACCCGCTTGGAATAGTCGGGACCATCGTGATGGTGCTGGTGCACCTGCTGTACCTTGCAACCGCTTTGCCGGCTTTCTTCGTTTATCTGGTGGCCACGGACCTGACAGTGGAATCCCACCTGACGCCGCTGAGTTTCTGGGCAAGTTTCGGCTGGCTCATCACCCTGATAGGCGGATGGGCTGTATTTCTATGGTTCCACCGCGGCGGTGCCGGGCGCAGCGGCGCGTTGGTGTTCCTGCTGATCTTTGCCGTCTGGGCCAGCACGTCGCTGCTGGTCGCACTAACCCTCTGAGCCCGGAGGGACAAGGACCGTGAAACGAGCCGGGTACACCCTCACCGAACCGGCGGCGGGGATCGTCTTTGTGCAGGGACCGGCGTCGAACTGGATCATCCTGCGGGAGGCTAAGCGGTTCACCCTGGTCGACGGCGGCTACCGCGGCGACCTGCCGCTGGTCCTGGCCTCCATCCGGGAAGCGGGCCTGGCGCCGGACGACGCCGTCGCCGTCCTCATCACCCACGCCCACGTTGACCACACCGGCGCCGCAGCATATTTCGCCCAGCACTACGGCACCCCGGTGCTCTGCAGTTCCGGCGAACTAAACCACCTGCGCGGCGAGGAGAAATTCTCCGTGACTCCGCTGCAGATAGTGCGGCGGGCCTGGCAGCCCCGGGTTTTCCGTTGGGCGGTGCACGTGCTGCGGTCCGGGGGAGCGGCAGGACACCCCGTGCCGTCGGCGGCGGCCTGGGACGATGCGCTGCTGGCGGGTCTGCCCGGCTCTCCGGTCGCGGTCCCGACGCCGGGACACACACCCGGGCATGCCGCCTTTTACCTGCCCCGGGCCAAGGCCGTGCTCACCGGCGACGCACTGGTCACCGGCCACGCGATCAGTGCCCGGAACGGTCCCCAGCTGCTTCACCCCATGTTCCACCACGACGGCGCGCGGGCAGACAGTGCGCTCGCGATCCTTTCGAGACTGGATGCCTGCCTGCTCCTGCCTGGACACGGTCCCGCCGTCCGGACCGGCATCCGCGAGGCGGCGAATACCGCCTGGCGGCAACGGGCGGCGGTCAAGGTACCCCGGCCGGTGCTGCTTCCTGGCCGGAAGGGCGGCCTTGCGGGCGAGCCGACCTACGGACGGGTGGAACATTCCGGCACTGCGGCGCCCGGGGCGGAATAGCTCTTCCTGCCCTTCAACCGGCCGCCGTACACTGGCGGCGGAAATGCACCCCCGTGGAACGGACAGGCCATGGATGAGCAGGTTGCCCCCAACGATCCGCCGGCTGCCGGAGCGTCGGCACGCTCCGGGGGTAAGCGGGAACGGAAACCGGCGAACCCGAAGCGGGCCGCCATCCTGGGGGCCATGTTCCTTATGGCCACCAGTGCCATCGGCCCGGGCTTCATCACGCAGACCACGGTCTTTACGGTCCAGCTGGGTGCGGCGTTCGCCTTCGCCATCCTGGTCTCGATCCTGGTGGACATTTGCGTCCAGCTGAACGTGTGGCGAATCATCGGGATTTCCGGCCTGCGGGCCCAGGTGCTGGGGAACAAGGTCCTGCCGGGGGCCGGCTGGGTACTGGCCGTCCTGGTGTTTGTCGGCGGACTGGTGTTCAACATCGGCAACGTGGCCGGGACCGGGCTGGGCCTGAACGCCATGCTGGGGCTGGAACCCCGGATCGGAGCGGCGGTCTCGGCCGTGCTGGCCATCCTGATTTTCCTGTCCAAACGGGCTGGCCTGGCGCTGGACCGGGTGGTGGTGGTCCTCGGCGCGGTGATGATCGCACTAATGCTTTACGTGGCCATCATCGCCGGACCGCCGGTGGGCAGCGCCCTGAAGAACACGGTGCTGCCGGACACCGTGGACTTCCTGGCGATTACGACCCTGATCGGCGGCACGGTGGGCGGTTACATCACCTACGCCGGGGCGCACCGCATGGTGGACTCGGGCAACTCCGGGCTGGAGAACATCGGCCCCATCACCCGCGCCGCACTGCTGGGCGTGATCGTCACCGGCGTGATGCGCGTGCTGCTGTTTCTTGCCGTCCTGGGCGTGGTGGCCGGCGGTGCAGTGCTGACCGGCAGCAACCTCGCTGCGGACGCCTTCCGGGTGGCGGCCGGCGAGATCGGGATCCGGCTGTTTGGCGTCGTGTTCTGGGCCGCGGCGCTGACCTCGGTCATTGGTGCGTCCTATACCTCGGTTTCCTTCATCACCAAGATCACCACCAGCACCCGGACACGGAACCTGCTCACGGTAGCCTTCATCGCTGTCTGCACGGCCGCCTACCTGCTCGCCGGACAACCGCCGCAGACGCTCCTGGTGTTTGCCGGGGCCTTCAACGGGCTCATCCTGCCGCTGGGCGTCGCCATCCTGCTGTGGGCTGCTTGGCGGCGCAGCGATCTGCTTGCCGGCTACCGGTACCCGCGCTGGCTGCTGATTGCCGGGGTGCTGGCCTGGCTGCTGACCCTGTATCTGGGCTGGAACTCGCTCGCGGGGCTGATCGACCTTTGGGCCTAGGCGCAACCGACGTGTAAACCCCGTGTTAACAATCCCCGGATCGTTCAACAAAACGCTTGCGGATTGTTGAACAACCTTTAGACTGCTGGAAGCCCTTGTGGCCCACCCCACACCTTCCAGCGATCGGAACCAGCATGGACAGCACGGCCACTAAGGCAAAGGTCCGGCCCAACGCCAAGCGCACCGCACTGCTCGGTGCCATGTTCCTGATGGCCACCAGTGCCATCGGACCAGGATTCATAACCCAGACCACGGTCTTCACCGTCCAGCTCGGCGCGGCCTTTGCCTTCGCCATCCTCGTTTCAATCCTGGTGGACATAGCCGTCCAGCTGAACGTCTGGCGGATCATCGGGGTTTCCGGCCTGCGCGCCCAGACCCTGGGCAACAAGGTCCTTCCCGGTGCCGGCTGGGTCCTTGCCGGGCTCGTCTTCATCGGCGGACTGGTGTTCAACATCGGCAACATCGCCGGTACCGGCCTGGGCCTGAACGCCATGCTGGGGCTGGACACCAAAATCGGCGGCGCCATTTCCGCCGCCGTCGCCATTTTCATTTTCCTGTCCAAAAAGGCAGGCCTCGCCCTGGACCGGATTGTTGTGGCCCTGGGCGCGGTGATGATCCTGCTGATGCTCTACGTAGCCGTCAGCGCCGCACCGCCGGTGGGGGAGGCACTAAAGAATACCGTGCTGCCCGCGCAGGTGGACTTCCTGACCATCACCACCCTGATCGGCGGAACCGTGGGCGGGTACATCACCTACGCCGGCGCGCACCGGCTGCTCGACTCCGGCACCACCGGCCCCGGCTATGTGAAGGACATCACCAAGGTCTCGCTGCTGGGCATCATTGTCACCGGCATCATGCGCGCACTGCTGTTCCTGGCCATCCTGGGCGTCGTCGCCGGCGGAGTCACCCTGGCCGGCGACAACCTGGCCGCCGACGCCTTCCGGCATGCCGCCGGGGAAATCGGGCTGCGGATGTTCGGCATTGTCTTCTGGGCCGCGGCCCTGACCTCCGTGATCGGCGCGGCCTACACCTCGGTGTCCTTCGTGACGACGCCGGAAACCAAGGACCGCACGCGCAGCTGGATTACGGTGGGCTTCATCGCCTTCTGCACCGCCGTCTACCTCCTGCTGGGCCAGGCCCCGCAGACCCTGCTGGTCTTCGCCGGCGCGTTCAACGGGTTGATCCTCCCGCTGGGCTTCGGCATCCTGCTGTGGGCAGCATGGCGGCGCCGTGACCTGCTGCAGGGATACGTCTACCCCAAGTGGCTGCTGATCATCGGCGTGCTGGCCTGGGCGCTGACGCTGTTCCTGGGCTGGAATTCCCTGTCAGGCCTCGCCAAGCTCTGGCAGTAACCGGAGCCGGACTTTCGGAAAGGACAACAGATCATGGATAACATCACCGATGCGGTTCCGGATCGCACCACGGTTCCGGACCGAACCACGGTTCCGGAGCCGGTACACCCGGCCGCCCTCGCCCCGGCGGAAGCCCGGGCGCTGTTCCGGAACGGACTGGTCACCCCGACGGCGGGCTGGTCCGCCGGCTACGCCCAGGCCAACCTGCTCATCGTGCCCAAAGAGCAGGCCTTCGACGTCCTGCTCTTCGCCCAGCGCAACCCGAAGTCCTGCCCCATCCTGGGCGTGCTCGACGCCGGTGAAACCGCAGGCGCGCTGCTCGCCGGCGGCGACATCCGCACCGACGTCCCCCGCTACACGGTGTACGAAAACGGCGTGAAAGTTGCCGAACCCACCGACATCACCGGGTACTGGCGTGATGACCTGGTGACCTTCATTGTCGGCTGCAGCTTCACCTTCGAGGCGGCCCTGCAGGAGGGCGGGATCCGGGTGGCTCACATCGACCAGGGCACCAACGTGCCGATGTACCGCACCTCGGTCCGCTGCGAACCGGCCGGCAGCATGGCCGGACCGCTGGTGGTCTCGATGCGGCCCGTGCCTGCTTCGCAGGTTGCCGACGCCGTGCGGATCACCTCCCGCTACCCGGCGGTGCACGGCGCTCCGGTACATGTGGGCAATCCGGCCGAGATCGGCATTGCGAACCTGGGCCGGCCGGACTTCGGGGATCCGGTGGAGATTGCCGAAGGCTACGTTCCGGTCTTTTGGGCCTGCGGCGTCACGCCGCAGGCCGCAGTGATGGAATCCAGGCCCTCGCTGGCCATCGGCCACGCACCCGGCCACATGCTCATCACGGACGCCCGGGACAGCTCGTACCTGGTGCCCTAGCCCTTAAAGCAGAGGCGTGGCGATTGACGGAGGCGCACCAGTCATGGGCCCCAAGTCGACCCGGACTACGGTGAGTATCGTTCGGCGATTCCCCTTCGGTATCGGTGAGATACGGTACGCGCATTGGCGTCTTCTGTCCCGCATGAAGGGGCAGGCGGGACAGAAGACCGGTCAACTAATCCGTTTCCGCTGGCGCTTCGTCCGGGGGCCAGCCGTTCGTACGAAGCGTATTGGCGAGGCGACTTTCCCACCCTTCTCGGTGGGGTATACGTGTGTATCTCTTGACGCCTCCCGCACGAAAAAGGTCGACGCGGCTTAGCTTCGACCATTCTCGCCACTGGTCGTACATGACGTACAAGGCATTTCCGTACTGGGCATTCTCGAAAACGACCAGATCTTCCCGAAACTTGTAACCAATGTAGTTAGATGCGCCCTTCCCAAAGATAAGGGCAGTCGGACCATGGCTCTGGAGTACCGCAAGCCGCGTTTGTGTCGAGTGACTGATGTGTCGCACATGTCCGGCTGAACTGTTTGGATCAGTAGCTACGTCTTGCCAGGTCCCCCCGGGCAAAATTTCCCAATCAACGTATTGCTGCTGAAGCCAAGCAACTAGTGTCTGATTAGTTGGAACAATGCCAACGGAACCTACGTTTTCTTGAAGAAGCGACAAGGCGAATATAAGATCGTCGTCGTCCCAACCAGCAGCCCGATCGAACACTCTGTCTACAGCGAAGACGACATTACTAGTCTTTGAATCTCGGTTCCGATCAACTTCAATTAGGAGGGGAAGTTGCAGTGCATATAGGAGCTCACGGGGCCATACATCTCTGGTCTGACTGATCCAGTGGTGAGAGTGGCTATTGAAGCTTGGTGCCCACCAGCCGAAGTCCTTTGGAGTTTTTCCTCGTGTTCGAACCGAGACCTCACGGCCATGCTGGTTCCAAGATGAATATCGCCCATTGTTTGCAGGCGGTACAATAGAGGGTGGAAAAGTGTAAAGGCCAGTTTGGTCAACACCTCCATCCAGGCTCAACCATTGCTCAACCTTCTTAGGCTCGAGGCGTGCGGTTGTTCCGACTCGAAAAGTGTCAGTTGTAAGTGAAGTTATTTGTTTGCGGATAGAAACTGGAATGGTACGAAATCCCTTTTTTCCCATTTCGCTATCCCCTCGATGCCTTCGGGTCGTTGCCCGGCTTGATCGTGTCCTGCTGGCGGATACGGCCGTTTAGCCCACGAATCAACATCTCCCCTCCGCCGTCGTTGCCCAAAATCGAACGGGCTCGATCTATCGCTTGACTTTGGGTATTGGTGACAGCAGACGCACGGGAGCCACCGGGGATGATAACTTCGTAGTCTCCATCAGAGCGCCGCTGGACGATTCTCTTGTTTGTTTCCGAAATGATCGGGCTCCTCATCTGTAATGTACATGAGGCCAGACTGACCTCATTGAGGTTCACTATGGACAATGATTCTCAATAATTGAGCAATGAGCACTGAAGAGATCGGCAATTTTGGGTCAGGTCGCGCCCAGGACCTACGGGTGCATGTGTGCGAGCAGCTCCGCCTCGGCGGCATCCAGGTAGGCCTGCAGCACCTTGGCAGCCTTGGCGCGTTTGCCCGTGCGGAGCAGCTCCACCAGCCGGGCGTTCTGCTCCACGTAGGTGGAGTGGAAGTCCGGCTGGCTGCTCATGGCGTGGAAGACCAAGCGCATTTCGGCCAGGACCCGGCCCATGACCTGCTGCAGCTGCTCGCTGCCTGACATTGCAACAAGTGCCTGGTGGAAGGCCTGGTTGGCGGCCGCCATTTCGCCTACCGCCCCGCGCTCCTTCGCGCCCCGGGCCCGGGCGATCACGGCGTCGAGCCGGTCCAGGTCCAGTTCCGGACCCCAGAGAACGGCCGAGGGTTCCAGCATCCGCCGGACCCGGTAGATTTCCCGCACTGCGTCCGCGCCGGGGGCGGCCACAAACACGCCCCGGTTGGGGTACCGGGTGACGGCGCCTTCAATGCTGAGCATGGTGAACGCCTCGCGCAGCGTATTGCGGGAGACCTGCAGCGACGCGGCCAGCTGCTGTTCGGAGAGCTTGGTGCCGGGCAGCAGTTCTCCGGCGGCAATGCTGCTGCGCAGCACATCGGCCACCCACACCGTGGTGTTGGCGTGGTCGGCTCGCTCGGTGGCTTCCCCCAGGTTCACAGGCATCTCCCTAATCTAGCCGTACGGCAGCGGTGCCGCCGCCTGAGGTGGAACCCGGAGAACCGGCCGCTGGGGGACGGCCGATCCTCCGGAGCTTTTAGGGGCGGATCTCGCCCAGGGCATCGCCGCGTCCGACGGCGGCGCCCGGTTCGGTGGCAGCCCGCGTGAAGGTGCCGGACCGGTGGGCGCGGACGGTGGTTTCCATCTTCATCGCCTCCAGCACGGCGACCGGATCGCCTTCGGCCAGCTGCGCGCCGTCGTCGGCCACCCATTTCACCAGGTTCCCGGCCATCGGCGAGGCGAGCACAGCCTCGTCCGCCGCCGCGCCGGCACCGCCGGACCCGGCAGGCGCAGCAGCAGTGCCGCCGCCGGCGCGCAGCGCGTTCAGCAGCGCGGCCGGCACGCCCAGGGCCACCGCCTTGCCGTCGACGTCGATGGTCAGCGTTTCCCGCTCGGCGCCGGGCAGTGACGCAGCGATTTCCGGGGACGCGGCCAGCGGTTCGGCGAATTCGGACTCGATCCACGTGGTGTACACACCCAGGGCGTCCTCCCGGGTGAAGGCCTCGGAGCGGACCACGGCCCGGTGGAACGGCACCACGGTAGGCACCCCGCGGATCACCAGCTCATCCAGGGCCGCTCGGGCCCGGCGCAGCGCCTGCGGCCTGTCCTCGCCCCACACAATCAGCTTGGCCATCAGCGAGTCATACTCGGCGGGCACCACGGACCCGGTCCGGACGCCGGAATCCATCCGGATGCCCGGACCCGTGGGCGGTTCGAAGGCTTCCACCGGGCCGGGGCCGGGCAGGAACCCGCGGGCTGGATCCTCGGCGTTGAGCCGGAATTCGAACGCGTGCCCGTGCGGCGCCGGGTCGGTGGTGTTGGACAGCGGCAGCCCGTCGGCAATGCGGAACTGCTCGCGGACCAGGTCGACGCCGGCGGTTTCCTCGGTGACGGGGTGCTCCACCTGCAGCCGGGTGTTCACTTCCAGGAAGCTGATCAGCCCGTCCGGGGAGACGAGGTATTCCACGGTGCCGGCACCGGTGTAGCCGGCTTCGCGGCAGATGGCTTTGGCGGAGGCATGGATGGTGGCCCGCTGCTCTTCGGTGAGGAACGGGGCGGGGGCTTCCTCGACGAGTTTCTGGTTGCGGCGCTGCAGCGAGCAGTCCCGGGTGCCGACGACGACGACGTTGCCGTGCGTATCAGCCAGCACCTGGGCCTCCACGTGCCGGGGCTTATCCAGGAACCGTTCGGCGAAGCATTCACCGCGGCCGAAGGCGGACACTGCTTCGCGGACCGCCGATTCGAACGCGTCCTCCACATCTTCGAGCCGACGGGCAATCTTCATGCCGCGGCCGCCGCCGCCGAACGCCGCCTTGATGGCCACCGGCAGCCCGTGTTCCTCGGCGAAGGCACGGACCTCTTCGGCACTTTGGGCCGGGCCCTGCGTTCCGGGCACCAGCGGGGCACCGGCGCGGACGGCGATCTCGCGGGCAGTGACCTTGTTGCCCAGGTCGCGGATGGCCTGCGGGGAGGGACCGATCCAGGTCAGCCCGGCGTCGAGCACCGCCTGCGCGAAGTCCGCGTTCTCGGACAGGAACCCGTAGCCGGGGTGCACGGCATCCGCGCCGGCCCGCCGGGCGGCGTCGATCAGTTTGGGGATGTTCAGGTAGGTGTCCGTGCTGGCGGAGCCGTGCAGCGGGTAGGCCTCGTCCGCGATGCGGACGTGCAGGGCGTCGGCGTCGGGGTCCGAGTACACGGCGGCGGAGCTGATGCCGGCGTCGGAGCAGGCGCGGGCCACCCGCACGGCAATCTCGCCGCGGTTGGCTATGAGGACCTTCTTCATGGGGTTCCTTCCGTGAACAGCCCGGCGGTTTCCTCTGCGGACAGCGGGGCCAGGGTGTCGGGGTTCGAGAAAACAAAGCGCACCGGGTGCCCGGGCGGCAGCTGGGCGGCCACGGGCAGATCCTGCGGCACGACGACGGCGATCACCGGGTAGCCGCCGGTGACGGGATGGTCGGCCAGGAACAGGACGGGCAGGCCCGACGGCGGGACCTGCAGCGAGCCCGCCACCACGCCTTCGCTGGGCAGTTCCCCGTCCCGGATGCGTTCCAGCGGGGCGGCGTCCGGGTCCTGCGGGTCGGCGGCCAGCCGCACACCGATCCGGTTGGACTCGTTGGTGGCCAGCCAGGTGTGTGCGGTCAGGGCAGTGGCGGCGTCGGGGCCGAACCAGTCCTGCCGGGGGCCGGCCGTGACCCGCAGCAGGGTGGGGGTGCCGCCGTCGCCCAGGCTGCCGGGCGTGCTGCCCTCCGGCAGGGGAGAGGGTTCGGCGGTGCCCACCGGGGCTGAGTCGGAGACCGCGCCGACGGGCAGGAGGGTGCCGGCCTCGAGCGGTGCCGGGCCGATGCCACTCATCGTGTCTGTGCTGCGGCTGCCCAGGACCGGGTCCACGGCCACGCCGCCGCGGACGGCAACGTAGGAGCGGACGCCGCGGAACGGGGTGCCGAGGGTCAGCGTTTCGCCGTCCAGTAGGGCAAAGGGGGTGTCCAGCGGTGCGGGCCGGTCCCGCTCGCCGCCGGGGGAAACGACGGCGGCGGGAATCTCCGCGCCGGACAGGGCCAGGACGGTGTCCCCGCGGGATGTCAGCTCCAGCCCGCCGAGAAGGTTCTCGATCACGGCAGCGTCGGCCGGATTGCCGACCAGCCGGTTCGCCTGACGGGCGGAACGGGTATCCGCGGCACCGGCTATGGAGACGCCAAGGTCCGCATAACCGGGGCGGCCGAGATCCTGGATCAGGGACTGGAGGCCTGGGGTGCGCACCTCGAGCGTCGTTTGGTCGCCTTGGGTGGGCGGGGACACCTCATCGTCCCTTAGACACCTCCCTCGTTCCTCGGTCGGCGATGCGGGACTCACGAGGTGTCCCAGCCCCTCGTTCGTTCCCTCGCTCGCGGGAGACGCCGGGTCTTCGGTGCCCGTGCTCGGAGCCTCGGCCTGAGAACTTGAAGTGGTGGTAACCAATTCACGGACGGGATGGAAGATTACTGAATCGCCAGGGCGGATGAGAGCAGGGTTTGGGCGGGAGAGGTCCCATAAAAGGGCGTTGGTATGGCCGATAAGTTGCCAGCCGCCGGGAGAAGTGCGGGGGTAGATGGCTGAATAGTCCCCGGCCAGGGCCACTGAGCCCGCGGGGACGGCTTTGCGGGGGGAAGTGCGGCGGGGGACGTTCAGGGCAGGGTCGCCGCCCACCAGATAGGTGAAGCCGGGGGCGAAGCCGCCGAACCCGCCGGTCCACGCTGTGCCGGTATGGGCGTTGACCACAGCCGCTTCGGAGAGGCCGGTGAGCTGGGCCACCTCGGCCAGGTCCTCGCCGTCGTACACCGTTTCGATGGTGACCGTGCGGGCGTCCGGCAGCTCGGCGTGGGAGAAGTCCAGGTTCTCCAGCAGTGCGGCAGCGGCGACCGTTTCGCGGCGGCCGGCGAACCGGACCAGCACGGTCCCGGCAGCGGCCAGCGCGTCCACCTGTCCGGGCAGCGGACGGGACTGCAGCTGTGCGTGGAGGGCGACGACGTCGGCCAGCGAACCAAGCTCGACCAGCAGCGCCCTCGTCCCGGCGGGACGGATGCCGCGGATGTGCCCTCCCGCGTCCGTCTCCACGGGGGAACTCATACGAAGCTCTGGATGGTGACGCCGGCCTCTTCGAGTCCGGCGCGGACGGCCCGGGCCATGGCTACGGCGCCGGGGGTGTCGCCGTGCACGCAGATCGATTCGGCGGACATCGGGATCTCGGTGCCGTCGACGGCAGTGATGGTGCCCTGGGTGGCCAGGCGGACCATGTTGGCGGTGACAGTGTCGGCGTCGTGGATCACCGCGTTGGGTTCGCGGCGCGAGACGAGAGTGCCGTCGGGGTTGTAGTTGCGGTCGGCGAAGGCTTCGGTGACGCCGCGCAGCCCGGCGTCGGCAGCGATGTCCAGGGCAACCGCTCCGGGCAGAAGCAGGACGGGCAGGTTTTTGTCGAAGGTGCGGACGGCATCGATGACGGCGCGGGCGTGCACCTCGTGGCGCACGATGGTGTTGTACAGCGCGCCGTGCGGCTTGACGTAGCGGATTTCCGAGCCGGCCGCCCGGGCCATGGCCTGCAGGGCACCGAGCTGGTAGAGCACGTCATCGAACAGCTCCGTGTAGGAGCAGTCCAGGAAGCGCCGGCCGAACCCGGCCAGATCACGGTACGCGGGGTGCGCGCCGATGGTGACGCCGGCGGCCACCGCGTCGCGGCAGGTCTGCGCAATGGTGGACGGATCCCCGGCGTGGAAGCCGCAGGCCACGTTGGCGCTGGAGACGGATTCGAAGACGGCGGCGTCGTCGCCCATGGTCCAGTTGCCGAAGGACTCGCCCACGTCGCTGTTCAGATCAATGACCGTCATGGTTCTGCCTCCGCGCTCGGGTGATGCAATGGTGTTCCTATAGTGTGCCCCGTCACGTCGGATTGTTCAACAATCGGCGCGATGTTCTGTCGGCAGGAGTCCGAAGTCTCCGGCGGTGCATGGGTACTTCTGCCCATGTCCGGCGATCAGCACATGCCATAGGCTGTCCGCGACAAGGGGGAAGTTGTGAATGATATGGCTGTGCCAGCTGACAGGCTGAAAGTACGGGCAGCTGCGCTTGTTGCGTTTTTGGTGGCGGTCCTCTGCGGTTGCGCGGGCGCGGGCGATGCCGCAGATCCGGCAGAGGGCACAAACCATTCGTCGCAAGCGTCTACGAACAAAACCTCCCGGCAGGCGTACGACGAGTTTGTGGTTCAGATGGAGGAAATCCTGGCCGTGACAGGTGAGACCACGGGCTGGACCACTGAATTCGGCAAGCCGTGGGACTCTGACCTGGATATCGTCCTGGTGCCGCGGGCCTGTGATACCGAGAACTGGGAGGACTCGCCGCAGCGGCTGCAGCTGACGGTGATCGGACCGGGAACGGAGGACCCGCAGACGGACCGCGCCGCCATAATCCAGTATATGGAGGACAAGGGGCTGACGGTCAGTGGTCTCTTCGGTGACCCTTCCTATCCCGACGGTGTGTCCTGGGATGCTTCCGGCCTCGGTGAAAACGGCTTGGAGATTACTTACGGCACGAGCTCCCAGTCACGGGTGATAAGCCTGTACGGGGAGTGCTCCAGCCATCCGTCCATGCAGAATAAGGTCTCCGGGGACACGCCCTAGCCATGCGGATTTCCCGGCGGCTAGTGATGATGGTGTGTGCTCTGTCCGTCGTGTCGGGCGGGCTTGCCGGCTGCGGAATTGGCGCCCAAGGGCTGGAGGATGCTCCTGCCGGTTCCGCCGACAAAACGTCCCGGGAGTCGTACGACCAGTTCGTAGCCCAGATGGACGAGATCCTGGCCGTCACCGGAGCAACCACGGGATGGACGTCTGAATACGGGTATGCATGGCCCCCGGAACCGGACAAGGCCCTGATCCCGAGGCCGTGCGACAGTGAAAACTGGAAGGATTCACCGCGTCAGATAACGCTCCAGCTCCTTGGACCGGGGACGGAGGACTTTGAAGCTGATCGGGATGCAATGATCCGGTACATGGAGGGGCGGGGCATGGAGATCAGCGGCGTCCTCGGGGATTCGTCATATCCGGAGGGGGTGGCCTGGAATGCCGTCGGCCAGGGCGCGAACGGGCTGACGATTGACTATGCCACCAGTCCGAGCCACCGGGCCGTGACTCTGTACGGAGAGTGCTCCAGCCATCCGTCCATGCAGGAGGGTGTTTCCCGCACCGCGCCCTAGCCCGCAACAGCAACGGCTGCCGAGCGAGCGGCAGCCGTTGCTGTTGCAGAACCCGTTTAGCAGGGACGCCAGGACTTGCCGCCGGGCGCGTAGCAACGCGGACCGGTGTAACCGGCATACGGGTTGCTCTGCACCGGCGGGGCCGGCGCAACATACTGCTGGGTCTGGCGGTTGGCCTCGGCCTGGCGGTTCGCTTCCGCCTGGGCCGCGGCAACGCGGTTGGCCTCGGCCTGCTCGGCCGCAACCCGGTCCGCTTCGGCCTGGGCAGCCTGCGCGGCCTCAGCGGCAACCCGCTGCGCTTCGACTTCCGCCGCTACACGTGCTGCCTCGTCTTCGGCGGCCTGCCGTTGATCCTGCAGGGTGACGAGCTGGTCATGCCGGGTATGGATGGTGGACTTGGCCGCAGCAGACCGCGCCTTCAGTGCGGTGCGTTCCGCCTCGGTCAGTGCCTTCCACATCAGGTTGTCCCCGGTCTTGAGCGCGGCTTCCACGGCGTCCGCCGCTTCATCCACGGTCCGAACCAGCGCGTACACGACGGCGACGGCCGCGGCAGCCTCATCCGCAGTGGAACCGGTGCCGGCAGCGGCAGCCTGGGCCACCGCCTGCTCCGCGGCGCCGACCATGGCGGGCACCGTGCATCCAACAGTGGTGCTGTACAGGCCAACCTTGTTCTCCCGGGCCTCCTGATACGCCTCATCCACCGGCGGCCGGAACTTAACGTTCTTCCCGAAGGTCACCGGGAAGCCCAGGCCCGCCCGCGCCACTTCGGCGTTCATCAGCCGGTCCTTGGCGTCATACACCCCGGCAAGGGTGCGTCCGTAGCGGTCCTCGCGCTCGACGTCGTACTCCAGTTCCACGGTGCTGCCGGCCGGAAGTGCCTTCTTCAGGAACTCCGTGGCCTCCGGGCCCAGGCACTGCACGGGCTCGTTGGGGTCCTTGGTCTCGGGGGTGTCCACGTTCAGCAGCCGAACCGTGACGTCCTCGTTGTCGAGGTCAACCACCAGGGTGTCACCGTCGATCACCCGGACCACAGTCGCTTCGTCGCGAGGCTCCGGTGCTGCGTCGGCAGCAGCCGGAGCGGAGCAGGAGGATCCTGCCAGAACTACGACGGCGGCTGCCGCGACGGCAGCCGCCTTTCTTTTCAGTGCGGAGCAGTGAACTCCGACGGTAGTGCGATACAAAATGTTCCCCATCTATAGAAATAACCGGTAGAACTATCGGCACAAACCGTCGAGGGGGTAGCTGTAGGGCCGGAGGTGCACGGCACCGACTGAGCACATAACGGGCTATTGGCGCCCGGGGAAGCCCGGGAGCTGCTCAGTAGATGGGGAGCGGGCCCGGGGAAGCCCGGGAGCTGCTCAGTAGAACGCTTCCCAAAAGAGATTGTGGCCACTCACCGGCGCCCGTGCACACAGTCGGCCGTTCAAACCTGAAAGAATGGACAAAAGCCGGCTCGGGGGAGTTCAGCTGAAGAACCCGTTGGGGAATTCCCCGTGCCGACGCGCCACCGTCAGTCTCATGCAGGAGCCCTCCATGTCATCCGAATCATCCGCCTCGCCCTTCGCCATTGCTGACGGCGCCCGCGTAACCGTCTACGGTGCGCACGGCCGCCCCGAGCTGTCCGCGTTTGTGCCCGCCACCGCGTTCCTGGCCGAGGACAGCGGACGGTTCCCGGCCGACGTCGTTGTCCTGTTCGTTTCCACGGCGGCGGACCTGGCCCACGAACTGGCCACCGCGGCGGCTTCGGTGGAGCCGGGCGGCGTGCTGTGGGTCTGCTATCCCACCGCAGAGGTGGACGGGGTGGCTCCGGACCTGAACCGCGACACCGTGGCGTCGCTGTTCGAGACCAATGACTGGGAACCGGTGGGAGACACCGTGCTCGACGGCGCGTGGTCGGCGGTGCGGGGACGCCCCGCCGGGGAGTAGTGCAAGTAAACCGGTAGGTAATCTGCTCCGTTCGAGTAGGTATCTGCTCAATTTCTCTTGTCGTAACCGCCGCAGGGTGGATATGTTGTCTGCGCCTACAAATAAGTTGACGGCCTCGGCCCTCAACGGGCGTTACAGCGTTGTATCCGCTCGATCCAGCCGCCGGGCCAGCCGGGGCCCCCTCCGCCGTGTTCCCTAGGTGCCGGGTACCCGAATTCCGTCAGCGGGATCCTTTTCGAAGGTTTCAGCATGAGCAGAATCAAAAATGTCTCGGCTATCCTCCTCGCTTTCGGCCTTGCCAGCGGCATGGCTGCGTGTGCCCCGGCGGGAACTTCGGGTGACGGGGGCGGGGAGGGTGAGGCCGCTTCCTGCAACGTCGGCATCTCCATGCCCACCCGGAGCCTGGAACGCTGGATCAATGACGGCGAGGGTCTGAAGGAAAAACTCGAGGCCAAGGACTGCACCGTGGACCTGCAGTACGCCGATGACAAAACCGACCAGCAGATCAGCCAGATCCAGAACCAGATTGCCGGCGGCGCGGAGATCCTGGTGGTCGCGGCCATCGACGGCGAGGTCCTCGGCCCCACCCTCGAGGACGCCAAGTCCCAGGACATCCAGGTGATCGCGTACGACCGCCTGATCAACGGCACCGACGCGGTGGACTACTACGCCACCTTCGACAACTACAAGGTGGGCCAGCTGCAGGGCGAGTTCATCGAAGAGCAGCTGGGCCTGGCCGACGGCGAAGGACCCTACAACCTCGAACCGTTCGCCGGCAGCCCGGATGACAACAATGCGGCGTTCTTCTTCGCCGGTGCCTGGGACGTGCTGCTGCCGTACGTGGAAAGCGGGCAGCTGGTGGTTCCCTCCGGCAAATCCCCGGCCAGCAACGAGGACTGGACGTCCATCGGCATCCTCGGCTGGAAGTCCGCGGATGCGCAGGCGGAAATGGACAACCGGCTGCAGTCCTTCTACACGGGGGACAAGAAGGTTGACGTGGTGCTTTCCCCGAATGACAGCCTCGCCCTGGGCATCGAATCCTCCCTGGACGCCGCCGGCTACGAACCGGGAACGGACTGGCCGGTGATCACCGGCCAAGACGCCGACGTCGCCAACGTCCAGGCCATGCAGGGGGACCGGCAGTCGATGACCGTCTGGAAGGACACCCGCGAACTCGGCACCCAGGTGGAAACCATGGTGGACGCGATCGTGGCCGGTAACGAAGTGGAGGTCAACGACACCGACACCTACGACAACGGGGTGAAAGTTGTTCCCACCTACATCCTGGAACCGGTGGTCGTCACCAAGGACACGGTCCAGGAGGAACTGGTGGACTCGGAATTCATGTCCGCTTCCGACGCCGGCCTCTGACCCGGCGCCCCTTCCGGACTGATCCCGTCCCTCCTCCGGCCCGGACCAGGGGCACGACGACGGCGGCCGCCTCCCGCCGTCGTCGTACCCCCTGGCTCCGCGTAAGCGATAGCGAGAACGCGTATGAGTGACGTCATCCTGCAAATGGACGGCATTGTGAAGGAATTCAGCGGGGTCCGGGCGCTCGACGGCGTCTCCGTGGACGTGGAACGCGGCGGTGTGCACGCGATCTGCGGCGAAAACGGCGCCGGGAAATCCACCCTGATGAAGGTGCTCAGCGGGGTGTACCCGCACGGCAGCTTTGACGGGACCATCACGCTGGAGGGCCAGCCGGTCAGCTACGGCTCGATCAACGACTCCGAGCATGACGGCATTGTGATCATCCACCAGGAGCTGGCGCTGAGCCCTTACCTCTCCATCGCGGAGAACATTTTCCTGGGCAACGAAGTGGCGCGCGGGGGAGTGATCGACTGGAACAAAACCAATATGGAGGCCGCCAAGCTGCTGCGGCGGGTGGGCCTGGCGGAAAACCCGGCCACCAAGATCGTGGAACTGGGTGTGGGCAAGCAGCAGCTGGTGGAAATAGCCAAGGCGCTGTCCAAGGAAGTGAAGATCCTGATCCTGGACGAGCCAACCGCCGCCCTGAACGACGACGACTCCGCGCACCTGCTCGGCCTGATCCGGCAGCTGCGCGACACCGGGATCACCTCGATCATCATTTCCCACAAGCTCAAGGAAATCCGTTCCATTGCGGACATTGTCACCGTGATCCGGGACGGGAAAACCATTGAAACCTTCGAGGTCCAGGACAGCGACGAAATTGAAACCCGGATCATCCGGGCCATGGTGGGCCGGCCGCTGGACAACCAGTTCCCGGAACGCGAACCCCGGATCGGGGAGGAGAAGTTCCGGGTGGAGGACTGGACGGTGCACCACCCCATCGACGTGGACCGGGTGGTGGTGGACCGGGCGTCCTTCAACGTGCGGGCGGGGGAAATTGTCGGGTTTGCCGGGCTGATGGGAGCAGGCCGGACCGAGCTGGCGATGAGTATTTTCGGCCGCTCCTACGGCAGCGGCATTTCCGGGCGGGTCTACAAGGACGGCGTCGAAATCCGTACCCGCACCGTGGACGAGGCGATCGGCCACGGCATCGCGTACGTCAGCGAGGACCGGAAACGGTACGGGCTGAACCTGATCGGCAGCGTCACGGTGAACGTGTCCGCCGCGGCGCTGGGCAAACTGGCCAGGCTGGGCATCATCGACCGGAACCGCGAATACGGGGTGGCCGATGACTACCGCAAACGGATGAACATCCGCACCCCCAGCGTCTCCTCCCTGGTGGAGAACCTCTCCGGCGGCAACCAGCAGAAGGTGGTGCTGAGCAAGTGGATCTACTCCGGGCCGGAAGTGCTGATCCTGGACGAACCGACCCGGGGGATCGACGTCGGCGCCAAGTTTGAAATCTACGGAATCATCAACGAAATGGCGGCGCAGGGCAAGGCAGTAATTGTCATTTCCAGTGAACTGCCCGAACTGATCGGGCTCGCGGACCGCATCTACACCATTGCCGAGGGCCGGCTCACCGCCGAAGTGCCGCGGGCCAAGGCCACGCAGGAGGAGCTGATGCGCCACATGACCGCCGACCGGACCCAAGCTGACCGGACCCAAGGAGCACAAGCCTCGTGACCACCACTACTCCAGAGCAGGCCATGGCCCCGCTGCCGCCCAAGCCCGGCAAGACCGGCAAGAAACGACGCCGGGTGGACCTGCGCGCGTACGGCATCCTCGGCGCGCTGGCCGTGATCATCCTGCTGTTCCAGATCCTCACCGGCGGCCGGCTGCTGTACCCGGGCAACGTCAGCAACCTGTTCCAGCAGAACGCGTATGTGCTGATCCTGGCCATCGGCATGGTGATTGTCATTATCGCCGGGCACATCGACCTGTCCGTGGGGTCAGTGGTGGCCACGGTCGGGGCCATTGCCGCGCTGGCCATGAACAACTGGGGGATGCCCTGGTGGGCGGCGGTGCTGCTCTCCCTCGTCGTCGGCGCCGTGATCGGTGCCTGGCAGGGGTTCTGGGTGGCGTTCGTCGGGATCCCGGCGTTCATCGTCACCCTGGCCGGGATGCTGGTGTTCCGCGGCACCGCCCTGATCCTGCTCACAGGCGGCACCATCAGCGGCCTGCCCCGCCCGTATACGGCAATCAGCAGCGGCACGCTGCCCGCCACCGGCACACCGGACCTGGTGACGCTGGGCATCGGGGCGCTCGCGTGCGTGGCGCTGGTGGTGCAGCAGCTGCGGGGCCGGGCGGACCTGCGCCGGCTGGACCTGCCGCGCGAACGCAACGGGTCCTTTATCTTCAAGATCGCGCTCGCCGTGGTGGCGATCATGTACCTCTGCTACCTGCTGGCCTACAGCCGGGGCATGCCGATCATCGTGGTCATCCTGGCCGTGCTAGTGCTCGCCTATTCGTTCCTGCTGAACCGGACGGTGTTCGGCCGGCACGTCTACGCGATGGGTGGAAACCTGAACGCGGCCATGATGTCCGGCGTGAAGACGCAGTGGGTGAACTTCTTTGTGTTTGTGAACATGGGGTTCCTAGCCGGGCTGGCCGCAGTGGTCAGCACCGCGCGGGCCGGCGGCGCCGTGGCATCGGCCGGCGGCGGGTTCGAGCTGGACGCGATTGCCGCCGTGTTCATCGGCGGAGCGTCGGTGCAGGGCGGCGTGGGCACCGTGGTGGGTGCCGTGATCGGTGCCCTGGTGATGGGCGTGCTGAACCAGGGTCTGTCCATTCTGTCCGTGGACGCCGCCTGGCAGCAGGTGATCAAGGGCCTGGTGCTGCTGGCCGCGGTGGCCTTCGGGTTCAGCCGGCGGAAGGCACGGTAGGAGGTTTTTGCCCTTTCCGCCGGCGGGGCGGGAGGCCTACTCTGGCGGGGTACTGTCCGCACTTACCTGCAAGGAGACAGCTATGCCCAGCCAGATGAATCCCTACCTCAGCTTCCGGGACAACGCCCGGGAGGCGATGGACTTTTACCAGAGCGTGTTCGGCGGAACGCTGGAGTCCAGCACGTTCGCCGACATGAACATGGCCGAGGACCCCGCCGAGGGCAACAAGATCATGCACTCCTCCCTGACCACCGACAACGGCTTTGTACTGATGGCCTCGGACACGCCGTCGGGCATGAACCTGAACGAGGGCAGCAGCTACTCCATCTCACTCAGCGGCAACGACGCGGAGGAACTGCGCGGCTACTGGGATCGGCTGCTCGACGGCGGCCAGATGGACCTGCCGTTGGAGAGGGCGCCGTGGGGTGACCTGTTCGGGATGCTGACGGACCGGTTCGGGACGAGCTGGATGATCAGCATCGAGGGGCAGGACTCCTAGGGCCGGCTCTTACTGGACCGGAGTCTCCCGGTAGAGCACGAGGTGCTCGTGGTAGAGGACGCCGTCGCGGATGTCGCCCGTTGCGGTGAAACCGGTGTCGTCCCGGTAGTCCAGGTGGGCTCCGGTGACCGTGTAGCTGCCGGTGTAGGCACTGGCCCGGTCGCCGCGTGCCTCGTCGTAGCGTCCGTTGGGCAGCAGTTCCTGCCGGATGTAGCCGTCCGCGGTCACCCACATGCCGACGACGTCGAGGTCCTGGGTCTTGCTGCCGTGCGTTGCCATGCGTAGTTCTCCTAGTGTTCGTGCCGGGAAGCGTTGGGACTGCGGATCGATTGGGGTAGATCCCGGCAGTCTTGGTGTCGAGCCTAGGCAGAATCCCGTCGTCGAGCATGGGTGCGCTTCACCCACCCTCCACACCAATCGATAGGCTGGTGACATGGGGGAAGACAATCTGGGGGCGTTCCTGCGGGCCCGCCGCAACGCTGCGGACGCAGCGTTGTATCCGTTCGCCAGCCACACCCGGCGCCGGGTGCCCGGGCTGCGGCGCGAAGAAGTTGCCGAACTAGCCGGGCTGAGCACCGACTACTACCTGCGCCTGGAGCAGGGCCGCGAGAAGAACCCGTCCGGGCAGGTTCTCACCGCCCTGTCGGCGGCACTGCAGATGACCCGGCACCAGGACGAGCGCCTGCACCTGCTCGCCGGGCGCTCGCCGCAGCGGACCCCGTCCCCTCGGGCGGTGGATCCCTCGCTGGCACACCTGCTGGAAACGTCCACGGATTCGGCCGCGTTCATTCTAGATTCGCTGCTGAACATCACGCAGCTCAACCCGTTGGCGGAGGCGCTCTTCAGCGGCTTTGCGGACAACGGAAACTTTGCCCGGAACGCGTTCCTGGACCCGGCGGGCCGGCACTTCTTCGCCGACTGGAACCGCGCGGCCGAGTCCTGTGTCGGCGCGCTGCGCACCACCATGGATTTCCACCCCGATCGGCAGGAACGGGACGCGCTGATCACCGAACTGCGGACCGACTCGGAGTTCGACCGGTTGTGGCAGCTGTTCGCGGTCGAGCCGAAAACACGGGAGGGCAAGGTCCTGCACCACGAGCGGGCCGGCACGATTGCCGTCACCTTCTATACCTTCCAGGTGGCAGAAGCACCGGGGCAGCAACTGGTGGTTTACGAGGCCGAGGCCGACGGTTCCAGCGAGCAGCGGATGAAATCGCTGCTCGCTGTGAGGTCCTGATTACCGCCCGCCCCTAAAAGCCGCGCGGCCCTAGCCGGACTGCTCTGCCGCCCATTCCGCGACCCGGCGGGCGCTTTCCTCCTCGGAGAGGTCCTCCACCCGGCTCATCACGGACCAGCGCACCCCGAACGGGTCGCGGATACTGGCGAACCGGTCTCCCGAGACGAAGGTGCTCAGCGGTTCCCGGATGGTCGCGCCAGCCGCCTCGGCCCTCGCCACGGTCTCGTCGGCGTTGGCGCAGTAGAGGCCCATGGAGTAGCAGTCCTCGTCGCCGGACGGCATCGGGACCAGCCCGAACTGCGCGTTCGGTTCGCCCAGCTGGAGCCGCCCGGTGCCGAAGTCCAGGTCCGCATGCACCACCACCCCGCCCATCTCGGTGATGTCGACGGGCCTGGCACCGAAGACGTCCCGGTAGAAGTCGATCGCGGCCCGGGCGTCCGGTACGGCCAGGAACGGGGTCAGGGTGGTGGCACCATGCGGCATGCCGTTGGTGGTGTGGGCGCCGGTGACGCCTGCGGGGCTCTTACCGGTTGATCCGGTGTCCGGTGTGCTTGAATTCGGTGTGTTTGTTGTAGTCATGGTGCCAGCGTAGGCAGGGCGGCAGGGGCCGGGCTTGAAGATTCGCGACAGGTTCCGGGCCACTGGGTGAGGAAGTTCGTTGCGCGGATAGGGGGGCGATGGTCGAGCAGTGGCGCGGCACCCTGTACCCGGCGCGGCTGCCGGAGTTCCATCGGATCCTACCGGCGGCAGAGTTGGCGGACCGGGTCCGCTGGGTGTGGATTCCGGAATGGAACCTTGCTCCGGGGCGGGTGTCCCGGCAGGAGGTCCTGCCCTTTCCGGCGTTGAACCTTGTGGTGGACAAGGACGGGGTCACGCTTTCCGGTCCTGCCACCCGGCGGTCCTTCCGCGACCTGTCGGGCCGGGGCTGGGCGGTAGGCATGCTGCTGCGTCCCGCTGCGGTGCCGATGTTCACTGACGATCCAGGCAGCCTCCGCGACACTGAGATCGAAGTCGACGCTCCGGACTTACTGGCCGCGGTGGTGGCGGCGATGGCCGGTAAGCCGCAGGGCGACGACGACGCGGCCGGGGCCGACCGCGAGGGTGCCGGGGCCGGCGTCGTACCGGTTCCTGACGTCGCTGAGGTGCGCCGCGCTGCCGCCGTCGCCGCGGCTGCCCGTTGGCTGGAAGTCCGCGTTCCCGCTCCCGATGCCGAGGGGCGGCTCGCGAACCGGCTGGAGGACCTGATCCCGGCGGATGCGTCGATCACCCGGGTGGACCAGCTTGCCGGGCAGCTCGGCGTCTCGGTGCGGACGGTGCAGCGCCTCGCCCGGCGGTATGTCGGGCTGCCGCCGCTGGCCATGATCCGCCGTTACCGGCTGCAGGAGGCGGCGGAACGGCTGCGGCTGCATCCCGAAACCCCCATTGCCGATGTTGCCGCCGACCTGGGCTACGCCGACCACGCCCATCTGGCCGCCGACTTCCGTGAGGTACTCGGCTTCACGCCCAGCGGCTACCGGCGGTCCGCGGCTGAATCGTAGGGGTGTCCGCAGGCGCTTTCCGGAAGTGACCGGGCCTGCGGTATGACTTAACCCATGATCACCAGTGCCATTACGCCCTCACTCGTTCGCGGCGCCGCGGAACTCGAATCCACCGCCCGGGGGCTCCGGCCGCACCGGCTGCCGGCATCAGTGCGGGAGCGTTTCCCCGATCCGCAGCTGCTGATGGCCGAGTCCCAGCCCTCCGGCGTCCGGCTGGTCTTTACGACGACGGCGGAACAGGTCGAGCTGGTCACGCATCCCACGCGCGTGGTCTACCTGGGTGCGGACCGGCCGCGGGGATTCGTTGACCTGCTGGTCGACGGCGAGCTGCTGCACAGCGACGAACTCACCGGGGGCTCGTACACCGAGGTGAACATGTCCACCGGGGCGAGCCGGCAGGTGGAGGGGGAGTCGCACGTCAGCGCGTTTTCCCTGCCTGCGGGCGCGAAAGTGGTGGAGATCTGGCTGCCGCACAACGAGTCGGTGGAGCTGGTGGAGCTGCGGTCGGATGCTCCGGTGGAGGCGTACGACTCCGGGCGGCCGGTCTGGCTGCATCACGGCAGTTCCATCAGCCACGGCTCCAATGCTGCGACGCCGTCGGGCATCTGGCCTGCGGTGGCGGCGCGGATCGGCGGCGTCGAGCTGCACAACCTCGGCTTCGGCGGCAGCGCCCTGGTGGATCCGTTCACCGCGCAGCTGATGCGGGATACCCCGGCGGACCTGATCAGCGTGAAACTGGGCATCAACGTGGTGAATGGGGACGTGATGCGGCTGCGCGCCTTTGTGCCGGCGGTGCACGGGTTCCTGGACACCATCCGCGAGGGGCATCCGGAGACGCCGCTGGTGCTCGTTTCGCCGATCTTCTGTGGCATTCATGAGGACACTCCCGGTCCGGGCGCTTTCGATCCGGCGTCGTTCGGGACCAATCAGGTACGGTTTATCGCTACCGGCTCGCCGGAAGGTGTGGCTGCCGGTCAGCTGACGTTGCGGGTGATCCGTGAGGCGCTGGCGTCGCTGGTGGAGCGTCGGGCCGAGGACCCGAACCTGTTCTATCTGGATGGGCTTTCGCTGTATGGGCACACCGACGCCGAGGAGCACCCGCTGCCCGACGCGTTGCATCCAGACGGTGCGACGCACCAGCTGATAGGGGAGCGATTTGCGAAGTACGCCTTCGCGGGGAAGGGGCCGTTCGGGACGGCCTGATACTCGTTTACTGACTGGGGGAAGCCTGGACACGGCAAGTATTCGAGGGGCTAGGGAGCAACTGCCTGCCGTTGGAACGAAACGAGTGACGACGGGGTTCGCCACTATATTCTGCCCGGCCGGTTACATCCGCCGGCTATGCTCGGTGAATGACACTGGGGGAAAGAGTTAAATCGTGGACCGCCACAGAGATAGCTTTGATCATTGAGGCGTATTTCCGAATGCTTCGCTCTGAGCTGGAGGGGGAGGTATATAGCAAACGGGCGGTTAATCGGAAACTCCAGGAACAGATCGGCAGGAGTCCCGGGGCCATTGAGTATAAACATAGCAACATAAGTCACATATTGCGCGAAATGGGTTCCCTATACATAGAGGGATACAAACCAAGAAGCAACGTTCAAGAAGCCCTGCGCAGCGCCGTACAAGTGAAGCGCCAGAGCAGTTATGATCTGGACTCCCTCATGCTAAAGGTGATTGATGCACCCGATATCGGGCCAACGGACTACTTCTTGGCAGAGGAAACTCCGCCAATGGTTGAAGTTCCAGGGGAAACTTTGCACGGGCACTCCGTTGGACGAATCGATTTCCCGAGAGTCGAAGCGATGAAGCGTTCTCTCGGACTTGCTGGCGAAAAACTGACCGTACAGTTTGAGCAGCGCCGGCTCCAGACACTTGGGCGCAAGGACCTCGCGAAAAAGGTTGAGCATGTGTCCGTATCTGAGGGAGATGGCCTGGGATACGACATCCGATCCTATGATGCAGACGGATCCACAAGATTTATCGAGGTCAAGACGACCCGCAGGTCGAAGGAATGGCCCTTCTTCGTCAGTCATAATGAGGTAAGGCTTAGCAAGGAAAAAGCAGGAAGCTACTATCTGTACAGGCTGTTCCGGTTCGGTAACCCAAAGCAGGGTCTTTATACCCTTCAAGGCTCGCTTGAGGAAAGCTGCCTGTTGCGGCCGTATGACTATTACGCTGTACCTCGCTGTTCCTGAGACGGTATCCCCATCTGGACGGCGAGCAGCTCGCAGGCCCACGCCTATACCCCGTCCATGTGTCAGCAGCAATCCCTGCGCTTCCAACCCCTACCGGCTAGGTCAAGCGGGGACAGGGACGCTGCTTGACTAACGGGCAATGGCCTTGGCAATTCGTGCCGTCCACTCATTCCGACGGCGGCTTATAAAGGGCCCGGGACGACGAGCCCGGCGTTGGGCGACCATTCCAGCGTGGCGTTGGCCCACCGTAGGTGAACGTCCTGCCGCTTGTCCATGAATATCTGCAGCCTTCGTCATAGGCTTCTTCAAGTACGCGAGCAGGGCATCATTTGGGATACCGCCGCTCTATCACTCCACCCTTCACTCCGGCCTCGTGTCTGTAGGCGCGCCAGGCAGCACGGCGTTCGTGGTCGTGGCCCCCCCTCCGGAGTAAATGCTGTCCGTAGCCCAACGGGGGATACGCGCCTCATACGCGGAGAATTACAGCCATGTGCAGGAAAATACGGCATCACCGATTCACAACAGCTTGCGGTGGATGCCACTACGTTGATGCACCCGAGTGAAGCAATGCGCCGGTCCTAGCCATGACCGTCGAGGCTGGTCGTTTCAAGAACAACTTCCTAGTCCTCATCTTCGGGCACATTGTCCTCGTCTTCCACCAGACCATCATCATCGAACTGGGGGACGTGGACGAAGTGCTGGAACCCGCCGCCCTCCGAAAGCCAAACCCCTGTGCGTGACTCATAGGTCTCAGGGTCTGCTTCTTGATAGCAAATTATGTAACCGGGGAAACTCGTGATCATCCAACCAGCGGGAAGCCGTTGTGCCAGCCAATTCATCCATTCCCCTACTGTCATTGTGAGTGCATCCGGTCGTTCGGACGAGACATCGATGAGTCTGAGATCTTTTGCCTCGGGGCTCTTGCTGGGGAACCGAAATGTGTACGGGAGAGCTAGCTTTATCCCGGTCATCGTTTGGTAAAGAGTTTCAATCGGCTTCTTGGATTTGGGGCTGATGTTCAAATCGATATTTATCCCAAACATGCGGTCAAAGTGCTCCTCCTTGACCATGGAGTTATCGCGCTTTCGCCCGGGGTCGTTATTGCCAAACCCGTTCTGATTCCACGGGGCTTGATCCTTCGATTTCAGAGTTTGTATTAGCATTTTTTCAGGAGCCATGCTATCTAAGTCCTCATTTACGTAAAGGCAGCGGAACGTAATCCGATCCAGAAGCCCTGCGGTTCTGCCAGAGATCTTAGAAAAATGTTTTGTCAGCCTTTTGGGCAGCGAGCCCTTCGACTTGCCAATATAAACCGAGTTTCCATCCAACATCAGCTGATAGATGCCGCCCCGATCGTCCAAGAGATCCAAATTTGCCCTCGTCAGCTTGGCTGGGGGCAGGTGGTCAAGGGCGTGGGTCAATTGGATTTTCAAGGCCTGGGTGATTGAAAGGCTGAAGTCGGCAGCGAATTGTGCATCACCAGCACTGTAAAGCGAAGTCGTTCTCTGTGTCATTAGGTTTACGTTATAGCACCGTGGCTAGCGGTGCCTATCTCCGTGATGGATGCGTAGCGATCTAAAGTGAACGTCCTTACCGAATCTCATTCACTGGGGCACCCATGTGTCATGTTTGTGGCGCATCCTCGGCCGCCGCCAGTGTAAGTTCCGAGTGACGTATGGCACCGGCGGAAGATGCGCATTCACATACCGTGCTGTTCAGTATGTAGCAACGTAAGCATCGAGAACCACATTTAGGTCGAATCGCAGCCAAGGGGGGGGGGGGGAGAACCAGTGGGGACCATCCCTCCACATGTGACCTAGCGCGCATTAGTAGGGAGGCAGGTGTCAGCAGGCACTCCGGTAGTCAGAGGTGCCTGTTAAGCTAGTCTCCGTCCCTAATCCATTCGGAGGAGCCCATGTCGTTGAGAGCAGTTGAACTATTCGGTGGTGCTGGGGGGCTGGCACTCGGTACACACGCGGCGGGTTTTGCGAATGAACTTTTCGTCGAGTGGGATCGTTGGGCCTGCGACACGGTTAGGCAGAATCGGAAGGCGGGACACAGCGCTGTTCAGGGCTGGGATGTCAGAGAAGGCGACGTCCGCAAGGTAGATTTTAGCGTGGTCCCGGACGGTCTGGATCTCGTCACCGGAGGGCCCCCGTGTCAGCCGTTCAGCATGGGCGGTAAGGCTAGGGCCTCCGACGACAAGCGAGATATGTTCCCGGCGGCTGCTGAAGTCGTTCGTACGCTTAGACCGCGTGCGTTTTTGTTGGAAAATGTGAGGGGTCTTAAGAGAGCGGCATTCTCGGATTATTTCGAGTTTATTCGCTTACGCATGCAGTACCCCGAGTTGGTGGCAAACGATAATGAAAGCTGGCTCGATCACTTTCGGCGGCTGCAGAGAGAGCATATCGCAGGCCAACATGATTCTTTGACGTATAACGTCGCTGATACTCTGGTGAATGCCGCAGACTATGGAGTGCCGCAACACCGCCACCGAGTCTTTATTGTGGGTTTTCGAGCTGATATCGATACTGAATGGGCCTTCCCGCAGCCTACACATAGCCATGACGCCCTACTTGAGGCGCAGTGGGTGACCGGTAATTATTGGGACGAGCATTCCGTTCCGACGAAAGAACGTCCCTTGCTTCCGTCTCGTTTCGAGTCCCGAATCCGTAAGATTCGTGATGGTCAAATTGAAGTGAATGGGCGCCTCCCCTGGCGTACTGTTCGCGATGCGCTAAATGGCATGCCCGAACCCTTGGCCGGGGGAGTGGCTGGTTGGAAGAACCATAATCATCAGCCAGGCGCTAGGGCGTATCCGGGGCACACAGGATCCCCGCTGGATGAACCCAGTAAGGCCCTAAAAGCTGGAGGCCACGGCGTTCCAGGGGGAGAAAATATGCTACGTCGGGTCGATGGCTCTGTTCGCTATTACTCGATACGGGAAGCCGCGCGGATCCAAACGTTTCCTGATGATTATGAATTACATGGTGCCTGGGGTGAAGCGATGCGCCAACTAGGAAACGCCGTTCCGGTGCTCTTGGCTAAAACCGTGGGGGCAGCAGTTGCCGGACATCTCAACTCCGCCCGGATGAGGGATGAAGCAGTACTCCAGGCCAGTTGAACACGAGGTAGTCGGAACGCCTGTTACATAGTTCGTCCCCGTATCGACTTATGGTGCGCGATACGGGGACGCCGTATACCAATTATGTGAGGTTCATTTTAGCAATAATTATTCATCCCCCGTACCCTCGCCTGGGACATCGAACACGTCACCCAACCTCTCCAGCCCTGCGAGTGCATCTCGCTCCGTACCGTTCATCAAGAACGAGCGGAGAATTTCTGCCCTTCTTTCGAGTGCCCTTCCGTCGTTTGTGGACTGCACGAGAGCGTTGTATTCACGGAGGCGGGCGTTCCCGCGGCTGGAATAGTCTGGGTTGTCTTCAGACATTTTCGCTGCCTCCTGCCGCAACTCCTCGAAACGCATCAGTTTTTCTCGGTTCGTCACGGATTCTGTACTTGCTTCCCGAAGAACGATGTAATAGACAACGAACGTCCCGATAGACGCGAGCAGTTTGTCCTTTTCGCTGAATAGACGGTCGAACCGATCAAGAGTTTCGCTAACCTTCCGCTGGTATTCGTGCATTTCGGTAGTAGATATCGCCGCAGGTGTAGAATGGGTTGCCACGAATAAGTCGTACAGGGTGGCAGCTTTCGTGTCTAAAACACGACCCTTTTTTGCTGTTTGATGCTCAATTGCTAAAAACTTAGCACTCAACTCTCGGTACTTAAATCTCGCGTTCCGAATTGGTGAGCATCGAACTAGGGCCGAGTGCTCAGCCAGCGCATTCGCAGCGTCCCGTGTCGCTCCGGAAATGGCATTTCTGCGTTCAGCTGCGGTAAGAGACGAAGAAGCGTTGAGTCGCTGGAATAGTTCCTCTATCAGGTCTCCAGTATCTGTTGAAACACTAACTACGGGCAACTCGAAGTCCAAGAAACGTTGGGCTAGGAGCGGGTACTTTTCTTTAAGCTCTGACAGGGATAGGCCGCCGGCCTTGACCCCTTCATCTTCAAAGAACCTGAAATCTGGCGAGAGCCTAAGATCGTCAGCCAGGAAGCTCTGCACGGCTTCGAGGCGCTGTTTTCCGTCGATGACCGCATATTGATACGTCAACCCTGAGGGCGTTTTATGTCTCACCGACGCTTTTTCAAAGTACAACTTGGGAAGGTCAAATCCGTTTATGATGGAGTCGATGAGGGCAGCACGAGTATCGCCGCCCCAGATTCCGCCTTCGCGCTGGTACGGCGGATCTTCATCAATAACCTCCTGCATCCGTCTGAATTTAGAAATAGTTAGCTCCGGGATTCTCTCAGTACGAATTCTCATGCCGAGCCCCTTTCGAAATTGCCTTTGATGCTTCGAGAAATTCGGTCGAGGTCGCGGTAAATCGATACTTCATTGAAGCCTAAAGCATCAAGTTGTAAACGAAGATCGCGCTTATTCGCGCTAGGGATATGGAACGACTGTAGTGACCGAGCGTTGCGAAGAGGCTCTTGCCCTGCCTGAATCGGACTCTGTCCGACTGTGAACATCCCACTTTGAAAACGAATTCGATCGAAGAGAAGAGGTGCGACAACGGCTCTAGGCTTGCGCCTATTTCTAAGATCCCGCCCCGGCAAGTAATCCTCAAGCGTTTGGTCTGATTCAGTCAGGAGCCGCGGGTGGCCGGCATCGTCGTCCCCAGCTTCTTGGTTCAACTCGTGAGGGTGGATTAAGAAAAACTCTCCGTCCGGTTCCAGCTGTGAATCTGGCGACGCTTCACACGCGAAGTAAAGTGCTACGAGTGGACTCTGGGACCAATCGAGTAAACGAGTCGGCAGGGAATGGTGCTGTGCAAAAGTCATCCAGCCCCATTCGTCAAAGTCGTATTGGAGACCAGCTGCCGCAGCTTCCTGTCTGAAGCGAATCAACATCGCGCTCTCGTTGTCGCGGTGTGCGGGTTTCCGGAATGCCGACGGCTCAAGGTCCCATGTGTGGTCTTTGTGGCCGCGATACCAGATTTCACGGCCATCAGCAGTCACTGAACTTAAAATTCTTACAAGATCTTCTACACTAGTAATATAGGCAGTTTGGGTAGCAGACCCTACATCGGCAAGAGTCGGTTGCGTATCGTCAGTCACGGTTATGAAGTTACCAAGAAGAACTGCAACCTGCGAACGCTTTACCTGTTCTGACCTCACATCCTGCTAGCTAGCAGCACGTTACGACGATCATGAGATCAACTATTCCGGACATGGTCCTTGTGGTGTTCATTTGATGCTTGAAAGGGCAAGCATGTGGCTATGTCCAGTATCAGTTTGGGCATAGGAGAACGGACAGTGGACGTGCGGAAGGGGGATGTACACGGCCCGTCAAGGCTGTTTAGTCGTTTGCTCGCGCTAAAAGGGAGCCAAGAGGCTCCCCCTGACCTACGAATAACTATCGGTGCTTTTTAGAAGAGCGTTCGCTTAGGATTTCATTACTAGCGACGCGCCTACCTATAGGCGATAAGCGTGCCTGCAAGGGCGTAGGGCTTTACAACTGCGCTGGAGGTCCCTGTCGCTCTACCGTCTGCGGAGGAAAGAAGGCCCTCGAGGTGCAGGAAACACGGTTCGGCACCGCGTCTCTGTTCAGCTTCTCGGGGTAGGGCATTTCGGTAGCGTCTTCTGCCTCTGGTGCGAGCGGAGAGCTTGCAGAGGCAGGAATAGATGCATTCCTGGGGAAGCTGGAGAGCCATTCTGGGGTGACTGTCGTCAGCCCGAATCGGCGCGTCCGCAGGCTCACCACCCATAGAATGTCTCCCTAACACCGCTGGATGAGGAATCCGTCCTCTGCGGTCTGAGCACCTCGGAGTTTCTACGCGGGCGAGGGTCCGTATACTCAGGCACCCCGCCGCTCTACCAATGGAACGAGCCACCCAGGGGCTCTATTTCCCCGAATTCGGCCCCCCGCCCCTCCGTCTGCAAGGATGCATGTAAGCCTGCTGATAAAGGAGTCATCCATGCCTTCCCCCGCCCCCGTCGCCCCACAAGGACCTGCCTCCACCTACGGCGTCCACTCGGAGGTCGGCAAACTCCGCAAGGTCCTGGTCTGCGCCCCCGGGCTGGCCCACGAACGGCTGACCCCCACCAATCGGGAAGACCTGCTCTTCGACGACGTGATGTGGGTGGAGAACGCCCAGCGCGACCACGCCGACTTCGTCACCCAGATGACCGACCGCGGCGTGGACGTCGTGGAACTGCACGAACTGCTCGGCGCCACCATGGACCAGCCCGAGGCGCGGGCCTGGCTGCTGGACCGCAAGATCATCGCCAACCGGGTCGGCCTCGGACTGGTCGCCGGCACCCGGGCCTTCCTGGACTCCCTCACCGGCGCGGAACTGGCGCGCTACCTCATCGGCGGGCTCACGACGTCGGACGTTCCCGACGACTACCTCGGCAGCTACGTCGCTCTGGTCCGCGAATCCACCGGCCGGCCCGAATACCTGCTGCCGCCGCTGCCCAACACCCTCTACACCCGGGACACCACCTGCTGGATCGGCTCCGGGCTGACCCTGAACCCGCTGTACTGGCCGGCCCGGCACGACGAGACCCTGCTGATGCAGGCGATCTACCGGTTCCACCCGGACTACGTGGGCGCGAAGATCTGGTGGGGCGACGCGGAAAAGGACTGGAGCCAGGCCTACCTGGAGGGCGGCGACGTCATGCCCGTGGGCAACGGCACGGTGCTGCTCGGCATGGGGGAGCGGACCTCCCGGCAGGCCATCACCCAGCTCGCCCAGGCCCTGTTCAAGGACGAAGCCGCGGAACGGATCGTGGTCGCCGGCATGCCCAAGCTCCGTTCGGCGATGCACCTGGACACCGTGTTCACCTTCGCGGACCGGGACCTGGCCACCATCCACCCGGCCATCGTGGACGGCATCCACCCCTTCACCATCCACCCCTCGGACAAGGCCCCCGGCCTGGAGGTCCGCGACCACCGGGACCGCCGCTTCGTGGACGTGGTCGCCGAAGCCATGGGCTACAAAAAGCTGCGACTGGTGGAGACCGCCGGGGACTACCACGCCACCGAACGCCAGCAGTGGGACAGCGCGAACAATGCCGTCGCCCTCGAGCCCGGGGTGGTGTTCACCTATGACCGCAACACCCAGACCAACGCAGCGCTGCACAACGCCGGCGTCGAGGTCATCCCGATCGTCGGCGCCGAACTGGGCCGCGGCCGCGGCGGCGGGCACTGCATGACCTGCCCGATCATCCGGGATCCGCCCGACTAACAACGACGGCGGCCGGCGGCGGCACGACGCCCCGGCCGCCCCGCCCCAGTAGAATCGACTGATGCCCTCCACCCTGCAGCAGCACACCCCGCAAGCCTCCGCCGCCTCCACGCGCGCGGCGCGCATCGTCACCGAAACAACCGCCCCGACCGTCCTGGTGGGGATCCTCCTGCTGCTCCAGCCCCTGCTCACGCCGGGCGTGACCTGGCTGCAGGGCACCCTCGCGGCGCTGTTCACCGTTGGGCTGCCGTTCGCCGGGATCCTGGTGCTAAAACACCGCGGCAAGGTGAGTGACCACCACATCGGCGTGCGCACCCAGCGGGCTCCGATCCTGGGTGCTTCTGCAGCGTGCATGGGCATCGGCGCACTGATCCTGGTCCTGCTGGACGCCCCGGCGGAATTGTTCGGCGAAATTGGCGGGGTCTTCATCGGCATGATGCTGTGCCTGGGAGCGAACCTGGTGTGGAAGCTTTCGGTACATTCCGCCGTCGCCGCCTACGTCGGGCTGGCCCTGCTGGCCCCCATCCCGGCAGTCGGAGCGGCGCTGGCCCTGCTGCTGGCCTCCGCCACCGGTTGGTCGCGGGTGAAGCTCGGCGACCACACACCCACGCAGGTCCTGGCCGGGCACGCCGCCGGCTGCCTGGCCTTCGCCGCGGCCCTGTTGCTGCCCTAACCGCTCACGCGGGCGGGCTGCGCGTTGTTCCTCTCCACAGCCTTTCGGGCGGCAATGTTCCGTCCGTGAAGAACCAGCGCAAGAATGATCAGTGGGACGTGGATGGCGGGAAGGTTCTTGGCCAGCCGGTGCGGGAGATAGATGTCGGTGACCGATCCGGTTTCGTCTCCCAGATCCCGCGCCACCGCCGTAAGCGGGCAGTGAAATCCGTTGCCGGCGAAGATCAAGGTCTCAGCAGCGACCACCGCGGCCGCGGCCCCTGCCCTGCGGTCAGAGCGTTTCCGGATTCCGGCGATCAGCACGTAAAGCATGCAGCCCTCAACGGTGAACCACACGACCGTGTGAAACGCCTTCACCGCCCGGAGCAGCAGCCTGCGCTTATCCATGCCCCATTATCGTGCCGGTTCAGGGGAAGCGACCACCCTCGCTCCTCAGGCGCCCCCGCCCACTCGCCACGCCACCGCCCCCGCCAACCCAACCTCCAACGTGCGATAAAGTCGGTTCAGTCTCTTTCCACAGACGCACTTGTGAAACACGGACGCGTGAAACAACAGGGGGAAGCAATGCCAATGCGTTTTCGGAAGCCGAAGCGGGCAACCTCAAAAGCAGTAGTCGACGCCCTGGAGCTGGACGAGCACGTCACCTTCGATGACCTGCTGGCCGCCGTGACGAAAACGCACGGCAAACCCATTGAACTGCGCGACATTGACTCCTCCGTGATCCCGTCCGTCACCGGGCTCTGGATCGAGAAGGAAGCCAAGTCCATCATCCTGCTGCCCTCCGGCGACCACCGGCTGCACCGCACGCACGCCGCCTGCCACGAGTTCGGGCACATCCTGCTGCGCCACCGTGGCTGCGGGGGAGTGGAAACCACCATGCCCTCGGTGTTCCAGCACGTCGGCAGCCGGCAGGGCATCCGCCGGATGCTCGCACGCTCGCTGGACTGGAACGAAACCGAACGCGCCGCCGAACAGGTGGCCTACCTGCTCTCCATGGCCCTGCTGCCCGAGGACTGCGACAGCGACAACCCCTTTGAACGAACCTTCCGGTAATTACCCTGTAAATCCTGCCCGCCCGCCGCGCTGTGGGCAGTGGTTCCCCTGCCGGGGAGGGCGGGCCCTGCTCAACCTGGTTGTCCACCTTGGTTGCGCACCCCCTCGGCAGCACCAATCTGCCCGCGTCGCTCCCAACCCCGCCCATCTCGGTTGACCCTGCCCGGACGCCTCCATAGCGTTCCCCCATCACTCGCCGCACCCGCACTGACGGGGCCGGCAGGTCAGCGGCCGGGGCACCCCGTGGGGGACGCAGGGGAGCCCCGGCGGCGTATTGTCCGCACGCCAGTGGCGGCGGATTCCAGCGGTAGCCGCCGCGCCCAGGGGGTGAACGCGGCCCGTATGAGGGAAGCACCATGGAACCAAAGCGAAGTATCAACCAGTCACCCCGCCGCCGGGCCACCCGGTCCCGGCCAACCCCACACATCTTCCGCAAAACCATCCCCAAGAGAAGCATCCGCAAGAGAACCACCGCCCTGCTCGCCGGACTGCTGATGGCGGGCAGCTTCCTGCCGGTGGCCGCCGTGGCCGCCGAACCGGCGCAGACCGGCGTAGACATCCTGCAGGCCGCCCCGCCGGACATCTCCCAGTTCCCCTGGGGCGATCCCAGCCTTTCCCCGGACCTGCGGGCCACTCTGGTGGTTGCCGCCATGTCCCTGGAACAGAAGGTGGAACTGCTGGTCCAGAGCGGCGGCACCGGGGTTCCCGAGTTCGGCATCCCGCCCATCCGCAGCAAGGACGGCTGCTGCGGGCTGGCCCTGGAAACCGAACCCAGCACCTCCCTCCCGGTGGGGCTGAGCCTGGCATCCGCCCTCGATCCCACCCTCGGCCGCGCCTACGGTGCCGTTGCCGGGGAGGAAGCCCGCGCCACCGGCTACAACACCATTGCCGGCCCCACCATGAACCTGGGCAAAACCCCCTACAACGGCCGGCTCTGGGAGGCCTTCGGCGAGGATCCGCTGGTCAGCGGGGACAGCGCCGTCGCCCAGGTGCAGGGCGAGCAGGGCGCCTCCGTCTCCGCCCTTCCCAAGCAGTACATGCTCAACAACTTCGAGACCCGGCGCGGAAACGTGGACGTGCTGGTGGACCAGCGGACGCTGCAGGAAACCTACGTCCGGCCCTGGGCGCAGATGGTGGAGGAGTCCGATCCCGGCTCCATCATGTGCTCCTTCAACAAGGTCAACGGTGAGTACGCCTGCGGCAATGACCAGCTGCTGAACCAGATCCTCAAGACGCAGACCGGGTTCGCCGGGTTTGTCACCTCGGACTTCAACGCCGCACACAGCTTCGCGGACTACTCCGCCGGGCTGGACGTCTCCGGTCCGGGGCTGGAATTCTCCGGCCCGAACCTGCTGGCCGCGGTACAGAACGGCACCGTGTCCGAGGCGCGGGTGACCGACGCCGCCCGCCGGGTGGCGCGCACCATGTTCGCCAAGGGCATTGTGGACAACCCGCCCATCGACACCTTCGTGAATCCGCAGCCCACCGATATTCCCATCCCGGCGAACATGCTGGACGCGCACGACGCCATTGCACAGAGCGTCGCCGAGGCGGGCACGGTGCTGCTGAAGAACGACGGCGCCCTGCCGCTGGCAGCGGGCACTCCATCCATCGGGGTGATCGGCTCCGACGCCGACTGGTACATCGACGGCGGCGGCTCCGGTGCCGTGCCGACCCCGGCACGGCTGACCACCATCCTGGACGGCATCACCGCCCGGGCCGGGGACGCAAGCGTGGAATACGCCCGCGGCACCGACCCGGTGGGCCTGGGCGACACCATCCCCGGCCCGCCCCCGCTGCCCAGCGGAGTGCTGACCGACGTGAATGCCGAATACCGGCTCGGGCTGAACAACTTCGAGGGAACCCCCACCCTGGCCCGCACCGAACAGCAGGTGAACCTGCGCACCGGCATCTCCGCGGACGAGATCAACACCTCCCAGGTGCCCGGCGTGGGTGGGGAGCTGGCCGCCTCGCCCATGACGGCGGTGTGGACCGGCACCATCGTGGCGCCGGCCACCGGGAACTACACGTTCTCGCTGACCCACCTTGGCACCGCCCGGCTGTTCCTGGACGGTGCGGAAGTGATCAACGAGCCGGCGGACAACCTGGCCACGCAGGAAATCGGCGTGAACATGGCCGAAGGCCAGCGCATTCCGATCCGGATCGAATACATCACCGACGCCCCGAACCAGTTCAACGGCGGACTGAACGACCAGCCGGGCGCAATGATCCGGCTGGGCTGGACCCCGCCGGCCGGCGTGCTGCAGCCCTCCATCCAGGAGGCCGTGGACGTTGCTTCCCGCAATTCCGTGGCCGTCATCGTGGCCCGGGACTACACCGGCGAGGCCGCGGACCGCGGTTCCCTGACCCTGCCGCAGAACCAGGACGCGCTGATCAGCGCGGTCACTGCGGCGAACCCGAACACCGTGGTCGTGCTGGCCACCAGCGGCCCGGTGACCATGCCGTGGATCGACGCGGTACCCTCCGTCCTCGAAGCTTGGTACCCCGGGCAGGCGCAGGGCCGGGCGGTGGCGTCCGTGCTGTTCGGGGATGTGAACCCCTCCGGCAAGCTGCCGGTCACGTTCCCGGTCAGCGACCAGCAGGCGTCTGCGGTGACCCCGCCGTATCCGTTCAACTTCCTCACCACGGTGTCCCCGGTGGTGCCGTACGCCGAAGGCGTTTTTGTCGGCTACAAGGCGTACACCACCCAGGGCGCGGTGCCGCTGTTCCCGTTCGGGCACGGGCTCTCCTACACCCGGTTCGACTACGCGAACCTGTTCGCGACGCCGGAGGTGGACGCCGACGATCCGGACGCCGAAGTGGCGGTGCAGGTGACCAACATCGGCACCTATCCGGGAGAGGAAACCGTGCAGGTGTACGTGGGGAACCTGCCCACCGGCGTGCCGACGCCGGCCCGGCAGCTGGCCGGCTACGGCAGCATTTCGCTGCCGGCCGGCGGGATCGGGACGGTGAATATCGACCTGGATCCGCAGTCCCTGCAGTACTGGGACGTCAACGCGGGCGGCTGGGTCACCCCCACCGGCCAAGTGCCCATCTACGTGGGCCGCTCCGTGGATGACATCCGGCTGGCCGGGTTCATCACGGTGGTCTAACCCGGACGCAGGGGCCCGGAGCGCTACGCTCCGGGCCCCTGTTTTCCTATCCGGGCAGGACCGCGTCCGCTGCCAGGGCCTGCCGGAGCCGGGCGCCGATGAACTCCCGTGCCGCGCCGGCGTCGTCAATCAATCCAGCCATGTACAGGAAGGGATGCACCTGCCCGCCGAAGCGCACCGCGGTGGTGGGCACGCCCGCCTCCCGCAGCTGACGGGCATACGCCTCGCCCTCGTCCCGCAGCGGATCGCACTCGCCGGTGATCACGGTTGCCGGGGCCACACCGGAAAGATCTGGATTCCGGGCAGGGGACAGCCGGATATCCTCCAGGTCCGCACCACCGGCGTAGGTGTCCACGAAGTACTGCATGTCCCGCCGGGTCAGGAAGTGCCCGTCCGCGAACTCGGCGTAGCTCGCCGTGGAGCCCACGCGGGCATCGGTCACCGGATAAACCAGCACCTGGTGTACCAGCGGCGGCATGTGCCCGGCCAACTGCTGGGCGGTGACCGCTGCCAGGTTGCCGCCGGCACTGTCCCCGGCCACGGCCACCCGGTTCGGATCGATGGCCAGCCCCGACTCCCCGGAGAGCAGGGCAAGGGTGACCGCTTCGGCGTCGTCGGCTGCCGCGGGAAACACGTGCTCGGGCGCCTTGCGGTAATCCACGCTGACGACGATGGCGCCGGAATGCCGCGCGAGGGCGCGGGCCGTCGTGTCTGCGATCTCCAGATCGCCGAGGACCCAGCCGCCGCCGTGGATGTAGGCGACCGCCCCGGGCAGCGTCCCGTTCGGCGCGTCCGGCGAATAGACCCGGACCGGCACCCCGGCAATAGTCCGGTCCCGGACCGAAAACAGGTCAACAGCGGCGCCGGTCAGGGGCAGGGCATTCTCCAGATCAGCGCGGTTCTGCTCGGCTGTCTGGGTGTCCAGCGGCGGGGCATCCTTCAAGAGGTCGAGAAACGCCTGTGCCTGGGGATGGACCTGCATGTGCTGCTCCTGGGGTTGCCGGATGGGACAAGAAATCTAGCATGCCCTGCCGCGAACCCCGCACATCTCGGTTGACCGTGCCCGGACGCCTCCATAGCGTTCCCCCATCACTCGCCGCACCCGCACTATCGGTCCGGCAGTCCAGCGGCCGGGGCCGCCTCACCGGGGGATACACCGAGCGCCCCGCCGTGTCCTGATCCGCCCGTAACACCCGGCGGATGTCCAGCGGTAGCCGCCGCGCCCAGGGGGTGAACGCGGCCCGTATGAGGGAACCACCATGGAAGAAAACCGCAGCACCGGCGGGCCGCCCCGCCGTCGTCGTACATCCAACTCCCCGAACCCCGCCAAATTCCTGCGAAGGGCCATGGCACTGCTGGCCGGGACACTGCTCGCCATCACCAGCTTCCTACCGGCAGCCAGTGCTGCCGGCTTCCCGGCCACCGTCCGGGCCACCGTCGCAGCCGCTGTACCAGCGATAAACCTGGACGCCCCCGAACCGCAGCAGGTCGAGGACCAGCCCTGGCGCGATGCGTCGCTGTCCCCGGAGCTGCGCGCCCTGCTGGTGGTCAACGCCATGACCTTGGAGCAGAAGGTCAACTATCTGGTCCAAAGCGGCGGCCCCGGCGTGCCCGAGCTCGGCCTGCCGGCCATCCGCAGCAAGGACGGCTGCTGCGGCCTGGCGCTGGAAGACACCGTGACCACGGCGCTGCCGGTCGGCGTCGGCCTGGCCTCCACCTTCAACAACACCTACGCCCGCGCCTACGGGGCGGTGGGCGGGGAGGAAGCCCGCGCCACCGGCTGGAACGCGCTCGCCGGGCCCACCATGGACCTGGTCAAGACCCCGTACAACGGGCGGATGTGGGAGGACCTGGGCGAGGATCCGCTGCTCAGCGGGTCCATTGCCGCCTCGCAGGTGCAGGGCGAGCAGGGCGCGGACATATCCGCCCTGGTCAAGCACTACAACCTGAACAACTTCGAATCCCGGCGCGGACACGTGGACGTGGAGGTGGACGAGCGGACCCTGCAGGAGACCTACACGCGGCCGTGGGAAACCGTGGTCCGCGACGCCGATCCGGGCGCCATCATGTGCTCCTTCAACAAGGTCAACACCGAGTTCGCCTGCGGCAACGCGCCGCTGCTCAACGGGATCCTCAAGACCCAGCTCGGCTTCCGGGGGTTTGTCTCCTCGGACTTCAACGCCGCGCACAGTTTCGCGGACTACGCCGCGGGGCTCGACGTCGCCGGGCCGGGCCTGGAGTTCTCCGGGCCGGCGCTGCTGGCGGCGGTGCAGAACGGGCAAGTGTCCGAGGCACGGGTGACCGATGCCGCCCGGCGGGTGGCCCTGACCATGTTCGCGAAGGGCATTTTCGACAACCCGCCTCCGGGGTCCTTCGTGAACCCGCAGCCCACCAACGTCCCGGTGCCAACGAACCAGCTGGACGCGCACGCCGTGATTGCCGAGGACATTGCCGAGGACGCCGCGGTGCTGCTGAAGAACGACGGCGCGCTGCCGCTGGCCTCCACCACGCCTTCGGTGGCGGTGATCGGTTCCGACGCTGATTGGTACATCGACGGCGGCGGCTCCGGGGCCATTCCCAACCCGGCACGGCTGACCACCATCCTGGACGGGATCACCGCCCGGGCCGGGGACGCGGACGTGGAATACGCTGCCGGCACCGACCCGGTATCGCTGGCCGACACGCTGCCCGGCGCCCCGCCGATCCCCAGCACGGTGCTGACCAACGTGCAGGCCGAGTACCGCAGCGGGATCAACAACTTCACCGGCGACACGGTGGTGGCCCGCTCCGAACGGCAGATCAACCTGCGCACCGGTATTTCCGCGGACACCATCAACACCTCCCAGGTGCCCGGACTGCCGGTCCCGCTGGTCTCCGCGCCCATGTCCGTGGTGTGGACCGGAACCCTGGTGGCTCCGGCCACCGGGGACTACACCCTGACCATGGCGCATCTGGGCACCGCCCGGCTGTTCGTTGACAACACCCTGGTCACTACCGGGGAACCGGCCCCGTACAACCAGACCGAATCCGCGATCAACCTGGCGGCGGGGCAGGAAGTGCCGATCCGGGTGGAATACACCACGGACGCACCCAACCAGTTCAACGGCGGCCTCAATGACCAGCCCGGCGCCATGATGCGGCTGGGCTGGTTCGCCCCGGAGAACGCCCTGTCCCCGTCCATCCAGGAAGCGGTGGACGTCGCCTCGCGCAACTCGGTGGCCGTCGTCGTCGCCCGCGACTACACCGGGGAGGCAGCCGACCGCGGCACGCTGACCCTGCCGCAGGACCAGGACCGGCTGATCCGGGCCGTGTCCGCGGTGAACCCGAACACCATTGTGGTGCTGGCCACCAGCGGACCGGTGACCATGCCGTGGCTGGATGCCGTTCCGTCAGTACTGGAAACCTGGTATCCCGGGCAGGCACAGGGCACCGCAGTGGCCTCGCTGCTGTACGGGGACGCGAACCCGTCCGGCAAGCTGCCGGTCACCTTCCCGGTGTCCGAACAGCAGGCCACGCAGGCCGGGCAGCAGAACACCTTCTACCTGATCAACGAGGTGGATCCGGTGGTCCCGTATGTGGAGGGTGTGTTTGTGGGCTACAAGTCCTACACCACGCAGGGCCTGACGCCGCTGTTCCCGTTTGGGCACGGGCTTTCCTACACCCGGTTCCAGTACGGGAACCTGCTGTCCACCCCGGTGGTGGACGCGGCGGATCCGGCGGCGGAAGTCTCGGTGCAGGTCACCAACCTGGGCACCCGCGAGGGGCAGGAAACGGTGCAGGTCTACGTGGGGAACCTGCCCACGGTCATCCCGACGCCGGCCCGGCAGCTGGCCGGATACGCCAGCATCACGCTGCCTCCCGGGGCAGCCGGGACGGTGAACATCGACCTGGATCCGCGTTCCCTGCAGTACTGGGACACTGCGGCGAACGGCTGGGTGACACCGACCGGTCAGGTGCCCATTTACGTGGGCAGCTCCGTGAATGACACCCGGCTCGCGGGGTTCATCACGGTGGAGTAGCTGCTGCTGAGCTGAGTGCAGGAGTGCAAGGCGGGAGTGCAAAGCAGGGAGCCCGGGGCGTTTTCGCCCCGGGCTCCCTGCCGTGAGGACCCGCTTTCCGCGTCGAGCACCAGCGGCTACTGCGAGCACAAGACCGTGTCCAGGGCCTGCGTCACGGACTTGTAGTTCTCCAGGACCAGCTCCTCGTTTGCCGGGTCACCGATGGCTGCGGGGAGGGACGTGACGGCAATGGTGAAGGCGGTGCCGTCGGCGGTCACCCCATTGCGCGTCTCGTAGCCCTGGATGTCTCCGCCGTGGCCCCAGATCTCGCCGCCGCAGCTCAGCGGGTACCGCTCCAGGCCGAGCCCGTACTGGGCGCCCGGAAACAGGGTCTCGTCCGAGGGCACCGTCTTTTGCATTTCGGCCATTGACACCTCCGTGAGCAGGCGGCCGTCGACCACGGCCCGGTTGAACTCGTTCAGGTCGCTGGGACTGGCGATGATTTCCCCGGCCGCCCAGGCCCAGGAGGGATCCAGCTCGGTCACGTCGAACTGTTCCAGGTCAGCCTCCATGTGGTAGCCGGACGGGTGTTCGCCGCGGATTTTCTGTTCGCCCTGGGCCGGGAAATAGGTGTGCTGCAGGCCGAGGGGTTCGATGATGCGGCGGGTGATTTCCTCGCCGAGGGGGCGCTGCGTCACCTTTTCCACGAGCAGCCCGAGCACGATGTAGTTTGTGTTGGAGTATTCCCAGCGTTCCCCGGGGCTGAACAGGGCCGGCTGCGCCAGGGCCATGTCCATCAGGTCCCGGGGAGACTTGTAGGAGTGCTGCATCTGCTTGAAATCAACGGCCAGTGCGTCCGTATACTCGGGCAGCCCGCTGGTGTGCTGCAGCAGCTGCCGGACGGTGATGTTCGCGCCGTCGATCCCCTCGCCGTGCAGCAGGCCGGGCAGGTACTTCTCAATGGGAGCGTCCAGCTCCACCGATCCCTGCTCCACCAGCTGCAGCACGGTGACGGCGGTGAACATTTTCGTGTTGCTGCCAATGCGCACCTCCCCGTCCACCGGAACGTCCTCGCCGGTTTCGACGTTTCCGACGCCGGACACAAAGTCTTCATGGCTGCCGTCCGGATGCGTCAGCGAGGCCAGGGCTGCGGGAAACCCGCGGTCCACCAGTTGATCCAACTGCGTTTGGATCACTGTGTTGCCGGCAGCCGCGGTTGGGGCGTCGGTGGTGTCGGCGGCGGCAACGGAGCTGATGCCCCACCAGGCACCGGCACTGACCGTGCCGGCGGCCAAGAGGCCGGTCGCCGCAAAGGCAATGGTGCGTTTGAACGACGACGGCGCCCTGGTGTCGTGGGTGGTGGCCGCGGATTCTGTTTCGGGATTCATGGTGGCGTTCCTTCCGGTTATGGCGGGGCACCTGGTGCTCGTTGCCCTCGGTTGGTGGTGAGAACCAGCCTTCCCGGAAGCGGAACGCAGCGCCCCCGGCCTGCGAACAGGATTGGACCTGTTCTTGCGGATAGGGCGCCCTCCACCTGGGGTAAGCGAGAATGATCCGATGCTCATCAATTCCGGCCCGGCCCCGGCCCCGGCCCAGGCCCAGCCCCGGGCGCGGAAGGCCCGCTGGAAGTTCGCGCCCACCGTGCTCATTGTTTTGCTGGCAGTGGGCTATGTGTGGGGCGTCCTCACCTTCGAGGCGGATTCGGTTAAAGGTCCGCTGGATTTGATGCCGGTTCTGCTGATGCTCGCCCAGGCCGCGGTATTGCCCGCACGCCGCCGTTTTCCGTTCGGTGTTCTCCTTTTGGTCACCGCCCTGGACGGCCTCACATTGTTGTTTTCCGCGGGCGAGGTGGGCACCGGAACTATTGCGGTAATAGTTGCCGTGTATGCCTATGTCCGTGAAACCGCCAGCCCGAAACGTTACCTGGTGCCGGCAGGGCTTGCCGCGGCCGCCGTCGTCGTAACGATGGTCGCTGTGCAGGCCAGCGCGGTGGTTCCTGCCGAACTCATTCCAACCTTTGCGGCGGCACGCACCGCTTTGGTCTTTGGGCTGGGAGTGGTTGCCGCCGAGATTATCGGCGGGCGGGTCCGGCTCCTGGAGGCACTGCAGGAGCGGGCCGAAGCCGCGGAACGCGAAAAGGAACGCCTGGCCGAAGAGGCCGTGCTGCGGGAGCGGACACTGATGGCCCGGGAACTGCACGACGTCGCGGCCCACCATCTGACCGGCATCATTGTCAGCGCCCAGGCGGCACAGGCATTGCGGACCTCCGACCCTGAGGAAGCCGGCGAATACATCCGCCAGGTGCAGCGCGCGGCGAGGACCACACTGGACAATCTCCGCCAAACGGTGGGACTCCTGCGGCCCGACGCCGAAGGCGAGCTTGCGCCCGTTGCCTCCATGGAGAACCTTCCGGCGCTGGTTGCCGAAGCATCGCAGGCGGGGACCCAAGTCCGCTTTGAAGAGTCCGGGACGCCGCGGGAGCTCCGGCCGCTGGCGGGGATCGCGGCGTACCGGATGGTCCAGGAATCCCTCGCCAATGCGCTGAACCACGCCCCCGATGCATCCCGTGCTGTTCGCGTGGACTACGGCCCGACGTCGGTGCGGCTGACGGTTGCCAATGACGCGCCGCCGGCTAAACCGCGGCAGGGATCGCGTTCCGGGTACGGTTTGATCGGCATGGCCGAGCGTGCGGAACTGATCGGCGCAACCCTGCGCACGGGACCCGATGACCACGGCGGCTGGACCAATACCCTGGTGATTCCCTATGAGGACGAGACATGACGATCACAGTAGCCATCGCCGATGACCAAGCGATTGTGCGGGCCGGACTCCGGGTGATCCTGGAAGCCGGCTCCGACGTCGAAGTGGTGGGTGAGGCCAGCGACGGAAACGAGGCCGTGGCGCTGGTGCGCGAGCTGCGCCCGGACGTCATCTGCATGGACATTCGGATGCCGGGCCTCAACGGCATCGCTGCGACGCGGACCATCACCGGCGATCCGCAGAACACTACGGGGGTGCTGATGCTCACCACCTTCGAACTCGATGATTATGTTTTCGGCGCCCTCGAAGCCGGAGCCTCCGGGTTCCTGCTGAAAGGAGCCGACGAGGACGCGCTGCTGGGTGCAATCCGTTCCGTCGCCCGCGGGGACGGCACCCTGGACCAGCGTCTGACCCGCCGCGTGCTGATTGAGTTCGCTAACCGGACCGCCGGGCCGCGCAGCGCGCCGGCGTCGCTGGTTGTGCCGCTGACAGCGCGGGAGACCGAAATCCTGACGCTCCTGTGTGAAGGGCTGTCAACGCAGGAGATCAGTGAGCGGCTGTTCGTGGAGGCCACCACCGTGAAGTACCACGTGGCGGGAATCTTGACGAAAACCGGTGCCCGCGACCGGATGCAGGCCGTGGTGTGGGCGTTCCGGAACGGCGTTGTGCCCCTGCCCCGGGTTGGCGGCTGACAGGGGAAGCATCAGGGGAGCGTCAGCGGGGTGCGGCCAGGTCAGCGGGCGAGGTGGTCGCCTCGTTTCCGTGGCCGGTCCGGTTTCTTTTTCGGCGCCGCTTTCCGGGCTGCACGTTCCGCTCCGTGCTCGCCCGGTCCACGGTACAGCACGTCCCGCCGGCCGTCGCTGAGGATCCGCAGTTCCCCGACCAGGCCCCGGCGCAGTTCCATGAGCTCGAACTGATAACGTGCGGGATCGTCGCCGGCCACGCGCAAATACCGGGTGCATGCTGCGGCCATGCGCATCAGCACTTCGTTGGCTCCGGACCGGGTGTGTACCTGTGCCAGGGTTTCGATCACTTTCTCCCGGAGGTCGGCCACTGCGGACCGGGCGCGGTCCACCTCCGGCCCCGGGGTTGCCGCCCGCGGCTCTATGGGCGCCAGGGTCTGCTTCAGGTGCAGGTACGTCACCAGCTCGTTCAGGGCGCGCGACCCCTCCCGCCGGTCGACGGACGCCTTGGCCAGCCAGCCGGTGCCAAAGCCGACCGCAAGCACCAGCACCACGGTCAGAACAAGCAGCCAGTCCATAACGCGCCTCCGAAGCTCACCCGATCACCGTGCGTGCGCCGGTGGTGCCCGGTCACAGGGGGATGGAAGCTACGTGCCCGGGCGGGGACAAGCCAGAGAAGCCGGAGGAGCAGAAGGGCTGCGGTCCTCGAATCGGCGGTCAAGGTGCCTCAACTACTTGGATTCGGACGGCTGATGAGAATCTGGTTACTGGCCGGTAACATTTCGGCCCGCGGGCTGCTACTGTGTCACTCGATGCGTTCGCATCCACTTTCACACGCTTTCTTTCCTGGGGGATCCATGTCATTTCTGCCTCGCGCCCGTTCACTATCGTTAGGCGCGGTCACCCTGACTGCGGTCCTGGCCCTCACTGCTTGCGGTGGCGGGTCGGAAGGCTCTGAGCCGTCGGCGTCCGCAACGCCGTCGCCCACCAAATCCACCGCGTCGGCGTCGCCGACGCCAACCGTTGTTGCCAACCAGGCCTGCAAATCAGCCGGGGTCACGCAGACGGTCAAGCAGTCAGCGACGCCGACGCCGACCCGGAGCGCGAAGGGCTCGACCGCTAAGGCCAAGGCTTCGCCGTCGTCTTCGCCCTCGACCACAAAGGCTTCCCCCTCGGCGACGCCCACCGCGCAGAGCACCGTGTATGTATGCACGGAAAATGACAACGGCAAGCTCGTCTGGATGACCGAGGACGATTCCACCAAGATCGTTGCCGCCCGCCAGGAGAAGGCCGACAAGGAGGCAGCTGAGAAGAAGGCAGCCGAGGAAGCGGCCGCGGCTGCCGAAGCGGCCGAACAGCAGCGCCTTGCCGACGAGGCCGCCGCTGCAGAGGCTGCAGAAGCGCAGCGCGTAGCCGATGAACAGGCTGCGGCCGCGGCTGCCGAAGCCCAGCGCGTGGCGGATGAACAGGCACGCCAGCAGTATGTTGCTCCGGCCCCCGCTCCGGCAGCGGCCTATTACCCGAACTGCGCAGCAGCGAAGGCTGCCGGAGCAGCCCCGGTACGGATCGGCCAGCCGGGTTACGGCACCCATCTGGACCGTGACGGCGACGGCGTCGGCTGCGAACGGTAGCCATCAGTTTCGGCAACCCCTAGATGTTGCCCTTGGAGCCGCCTAGCGTGGTTCCAAGGGCAGCCCCCGCCGGAGCTCACCGGAGCCTCGAACCCGGACGGTAAAGCTGCTGCAACAGACGCCGGACTAATCCCCGCCCGCCAGCGGCGGGAGCGCACCGGCACCGTCCCGCCGAGGCCCTATGTCCCACCAGCCCACGCCCGACCAGCCGGATCCCGAGTCCGCCTCCTCCGCCGGTCCGTCAGCCCACGCCCGACCCGGTAAACCAAGACCCGGTGCGCCCTCACCTCTCCGCAATCCCCGCACCGCCTGGCCGGTCCTCGGCGTGGTGGCGGGGCTGCTGTGGGTCGCGGTACTACAGGGGGTTGGCGGGGTAGCGGTGTGGATCCTGGCCGCCGGAGTCCTGCTGCTGTGCAGCGCCCTCTATGCCCTGGGTTTCCGGCGCCGCAGCTGGGCAGGGCTGAACACGCTGCAGCAGCGGAAATTCGCCCTCTCGGTCAGCGGCGTGGTGCTGGTGATGGGCGTGGTTGCCGGGGTGATGTCCGTGCCGCATCCGGCACGCACCACCAACGACGACGCCGCCGCGGCCCCGCCGCCCCCTGCGACGCAGCCGCAGCCGTCTTCGCCCGAGACCGCAGACCCGCGGCCGCAGGATGTCCGCGCCGATGTGCAGGGCGCTCGCCTGCCCGCGGACACACCGGAAAGCAGCCCGGCGGCCGAAGCCGCACTGGCCAACTCGCCGTGCACCGCCGAGGGTGCAACGCGGCTGCAGCGCGAGATCGAATACCGTTGCACGGCCAACACCGCAGGGCAGCTGGTCTGGATGGATAGGGCAACAGCGGACCTGCTTGTCGAAGCGCGGGCCGTGGCGCAACGCGCTGAAGCGGACAGGCTGCAGGCAGAACAGGCGGCCCGGGAAGCCGCTCGCCGGGCCGCCGAACAAAACCCGTCCGCCACCCTGCCGCCTGCGCCTCCGCCCGAAGTTCCGGGCGAGCCCGGACCTCCGGATCCGCCGTCCCCGCCTGACCCCACCGAACCGGCAACGCCGGACCCGACGACGCCGCCCCCGGCACCGGGCACGCCGGACCCGGGAACTCCCGCCCCGGGCACGCCGGATCCGGTAACGCCACCGCCTGCCCCCGGCACTCCGGACCCCACCGTGCCGCCGACCCCGCCGCAGCCGGACCCCACCGCGCCGCCGGACCCACGCGTGCCCCCGGACCCGCCCGCACCTCCGGATCCGACTGTGCCGCCGCCGTCGGGCCGCTCGGTTACACCTCCGGTGTCGCCCCCAGCGCCGACCCGGGACGCGGGCACCAACCAACAGGACCTGGAGGCAGCGCAGATCCCGGCACCGGTCTAGCGGAAGGCCGGGATGCCGGTCAGGTGCTGGCCCAGGATGAGGGTGTGGACCTCATCGGTGCCCTCGTAGGTGCGCACCGATTCCAGGTTGTTGGCGTGGCGCAGCGGCGAGTAGTCCAGGGTGATGCCGTTGCCGCCCAGCAGGGTGCGGGCCTCGCGGCAGACGGCAATGGCTTCGCGGCAGTTGTTCAGCTTGCCCAGCGAGATCTGGTGCAGGCCCAGCGTGCCGGCGTCTTTCTTCCGGCCGATGTGCAGGGCAAGCAGGAAGCCCTTGTTAATTTCAAGGGCCATGTCCACCAGTTTCTGCTGGGTCAGCTGGTACCCGGCCAGGGGTTTGTCGAACTGCATCCGGGTCCGGGAATAGGCCAGCGCGTCTTCGAAGGCATCCCGGGCGGCGCCCATGGCACCCCAGATGATGCCGTAGCGGGCCTCGTTCAGGCAGGAGAACGGCCCTTTGAGGCCCACGACGCCGGGCAGGACAGCGTCGGCGGGCACGCGGACGTCGTCGAGCGTGACGTCGCATTGGATGGAGGCGCGCATGGAGAGTTTCGGTTCAATGGGGGTGGCGGTGAAGCCGGGGGTGTCGGTGGGGACCACAAAGCCGCGGATGCCGCCGTCGGTCTGCGCCCAAATCACGGCCACCTGCGCCACCGAAGCCAGTCCAATCCAGCGTTTGGTGCCGCTGAGGACCCAGTCGCCGCCGTCGCGCCTCGCGAAGGTGCTCATGCCGGCCGGATCCGACCCTGCGGTGGGCTCGGTGAGGCCGAAGCAGCCGATCGCCTCGCCGGCGGCCATAGCCGGCAGCCAGCGCTGCTTCTGTTCCTCGGAGCCGTGCTTGTGGATGGCGGACATGGCCAAGGAACCCTGCACCGAGACGAAGGTCCGTATTCCGGAGTCCCCGGCCTCCAGCTCCGCCGCGGCCAGCCCATACTCGACGGCGGAGCGGCCGGCACAGCCATAGCCCTCCAGATGCATGCCGAGCAGCCCGAGCTTAGCCAGCTGAGGGACGATCTCCAGCGGGAACTCCGCGTCCTCGTACCAGCGGGCGATGTTCGGCTTGATTTCGGCGGCCACGAAGGCGCGGACGGTATCGCGCAGTGTGATCTCCTCCGCGGTCAGGAGGCCGTCGAAGTCGATCAGGTCTCCGGGACCCGGCAGGGAGCTATCCGGGAGGGAGTCAACAGTTGTCACGGGGAGACCTTCGCGTTGGCAGGGGTAAAGAAGAGTATGAGGAATGCTAGCGGAGCGTGCGGGGATTAGCCCGCAACGGGACGGCGACGTCGGGGGAGCGGCGGACGTCGTTGTCGGCGACGTCGACGGCGGCGACGTCGTTGCCGGTCGCGGCGGGCGATGTTCGCCCCACCCCTAGAGGTTTGCCCGTGGCCGCGCCTACCGTTGATGCCAAGGGCACTGGCCGTGAACGGGTGCATGGGGTCCGGGACGGCCGCTGCTGACGAGCTGAATCTCCTCCTCGAGGCGCCATGCTCTACGACCCCACTCCGCCGCGCGGTCCGCGCCGGCGCCGCCCGCAGGTCCCGGGCCAAACCCCGCGCTCGGCCTGGCCCGTCGTCGTTGGCGCCGCAATCCTGCTTGGCGTAGCGGCGTTCTTCGGGGTGATGGGCCTGGCCGTCTGGATCCTGGTGGCCGGTTTCCTGCTGCTGCTCACGGGGGTGTACGCGCTGGCGCTGCACCGGCAGTCATGGGCCGGACTGGACACCGGCAGGCAGCGGAAAGCGGCGCTGGCCGGCAGTGTCGTCGTGCTGGCTGTCGGTACGGTGGCCACCAGCATGGCCGCCCCCTCGGTGGGGACCGAGCGGCCCGCCGCGGCACTGGGCGTTATCGCCCCGCTCGAACCTGGGCCGTCCCCGCAGCGCGGCGGCCTGCTGGAACGGGCACCCAGCCCGCAGGTGGATGTGGACCCGCCGACGCCGCCGCGCAGCAAGGCAGCGCGCCCGCCGTCGCCGACCGCCGGACAGGAGGCATCGCTGATGAACCGGCGCTGTTCCCCGGACGGGGCCGCGCGCACGCAGGGCCGGACGGCCTACCGCTGCACCCGGGACATGGCCGGGAAACTGGTGTGGATGGACCGCGCCTCTGCGGAGCGGATCACTGCGGCGCGTGCCGCCACTGACCGGCTCAACCGGCAGGCAGCGGCGGACCGTGCGGAAACTGAACGGCTGCGGGCCGGACTCGACGCGGATCGGCAGGCCGCCGAACAGCGTGCGGCAGCGGAGAAGGCGGCGGCTGAGCAGGCAGCGGAGGAGAACGCCCGTGTTGCCGCCGAGCGGGCGGAGGCGCACCGCCAAGCGGATGCCGCGCGCCGGAACGCAGCCCGGGAGCACACCAGCCAGCCAGTGCCGACGCTGCCCGCGGCACCGCCAGTGCCGGCGGAACCAGTGCCTACGGATCCGCCCACTCCGCCGCCGCCATGTCCGACTCCGCCCGTTCCGACACCCACTCCCACCGCTACTCCCACCGCTACTCCCACACCAACGATGGTCCCCGTTCCGGTCCCGACTGTCCCGACGCCGCCGTCGGGCACCTCTCCGTCCGTACCATCGCCGTCGGGCCCCTCGCCGACAGGCACCCCTCAGTCCCCAACCAGCGGCACATAGGCGCCGCCGCCGGAACTCGTAAGCGGCGCGCATCACAGTACGATGGCCAGCATGACTGAGGCCTATCTGATTTCCGGCGTCCGTACCCCCGTGGGCCGCTACGGCGGTGCCCTGTCCTCCGTCCGGCCCGACGATCTGGCTGCGCTGGTGCTCGCCGACGTCGTCGCCCGCGCCGGACTGGACCCCGCCGACGTGGACGAGGTGCTGCTGGGCTGCACCAACCAGGCCGGAGAGGACAACCGGAACGTGGCGCGGATGGCGACCCTGCTGGCCGGCTTCCCGGACACCGTGCCGGCCATGACCGTGAACCGGCTCTGCGCATCCGGGCTCAGCGCGATCCTGCTCGCCTCCCAGATGGTGAAGTCCGGGGCGGCGGATGTGGTGGTGGCCGGGGGAGTGGAGTCGATGTCGCGGGCACCATGGGTGCTGGCCAAACCGGAAAAGGCCTTTGCAAAGCCCGGGGAGCTGGCAGACTCGGCCATCGGCGCCCGGTTCACCAACCCGAAGTTCTACGACCTGCCCGGCACCACTTATTCCATGCCCGAAACCGCGGAGGAACTGGCCTCCCGGGAAGGGATCAGCCGGGAAGACTCGGACGCCTTTGCGCTGCGCTCGCACACCCGGGCGCTCGCCGCCGTGGACGAGGGCCGGTTCGCAGCGGAAATCGTGCCGGTGGAAACAAAAAAGGGCGTGGTGAAGACCGATGAGGGTCCGCGCCGGGAGACCAGCGCCGAGGCGCTGGCGAAGCTGCGGCCCATCGTGCGGCCCGACGGCGTGGTGACCGCCGGGAACGCCAGCTCGCTGAACGACGGCGCGTCCGCCGTCGTCGTCGCCAGCGCCGACGCGGTGCGCCGGTTGAAGCTGGACGCGCGTGCCCGGATAGTCGACGGCGCCTCCGCCGGGGTGGAGCCGGCGGTCATGGGCATCGGCCCGGTGCCGGCCACCCGGAAAGTGCTGGAACGGACCGGCTGGTCGCTGGGGGACATCGGTGCGGTGGAACTGAACGAGGCGTTCGCCGCGCAGTCCCTGGCCTGCATCCGGCAACTCGGCCTGGACGAGGAGCTGGTGAACCGCGACGGCGGGGCCATTGCGCTCGGGCACGCGCTCGGTTCGTCCGGGTCGCGGATCACGGTGACGCTGTTGAACCGGATGGAGCGCGAGGGTGCATCGCGTGGCCTGGCGACCATGTGCGTGGGGCTCGGCCAGGGTGTGTCGATGCTGTTGGAACGGGTGTAGCCACTGGCAGCAAAGCGGCACCCGGCCTTTGGGCGGGTGCCGCTTGTGCGCGGACGGTCGATAAGCGCGCGTGGGTGGTGGTGCGTGGACGGTGGGAGCCTAGAGGACGGGGCTGGGGCGCAGCTCGGCCAGTTCCCGGCCGAACTTCACCGCGGCGGTTTCCGCTTCCTCCTTCAGGGCGGCGGCCATGTCCTTGAAGGGATCCAGGGCGGGGTTCATGCCCACGAGGGTGAAGGGGCGCTCGACAACGCGCAGATCCAGGCCCCAGACATCTGCCAGCACGCGGCGCAGCCAGGGGGTGGAGTGGTCCCACCCCTCCTTGGGAGTGCCCGGGTTGTAGTTTCCGCCCAGCGAGGTGACCAGCACGGCCGGCTTGCCGCGCAGTGCGGTGCCCTCCGGGCTGATCCGGGGATCGGTGTAGGCGAGGTCGAACCAGGTCTTGAAATGCTGCGAGACGCCGAAGTTATACAGGGGAACGGTGAACAGCAGGGCATCGGCACCGGTCAGTTCGTCAGCCAGTTCGGTGGCGAAGCCGAGGGCCCGGTGCTGCTCCTCGGTGCGGGCCTCTTCCGGAGAGAAGCCGCCCAGGACGGCGTCCTGCCAGACCCCGGTGGGGATCGGTTCAGCGGCAAGGTCGCGGCGTCGAACGCTGGAATCAGGGTGAGCGGTAGTCCACTGCTCCTCGACGAGGTCGCCGAGGGCACGGCTGGCGGAGGTGGCGGGCAGGATGCTGGCATCCAGGCGGAAGAGAGTCATGGGGGTCTCCGATCAATAAGTTCCTTAGTAACTCTGTTTTTCAGAGCGACTAGGCTGACTGTAGCGGTAGAATCGCCCTATGGATAGAGGCCCCGTTTCAATGCACACATGTGATTCCGCGGTCAGCCTTGCCTTCACCATCCTGGGCAAGCGCTGGAACGGGATGATTGTGGATGCCCTCAGCGCCGGGCCGTTGTCCTTTGCGGCCCTGCGGCGATCCGTCGAGGGAATCAGCGACGCCGTACTCTCCGACCGGCTCACCGAGCTGGCCGAGGCCCTGCTGCTAACGCGCGTTGTGGAGCCCGGCCCACCGATCTCGGTGGCCTACACCCTGACGCCCAGCGGTGAGCAGCTGGTGCCGTTGCTGCGGCAGCTGGGGCAGTGGGCAACAGCCCACCTTCCCCAGTCGGAGGAGCAGACCGAGCGGTGACCGCTCGGCGGGCCGGCGGCAAAACCTCCGCAACGGGCCGTAGGCTTCCCCGCATGACTGCTTCGATCTCCCACACAACCTTTGACAGCCTCGACCCGTACGCGCAGTCCGTGTTCTGGGCACAGGTGCTCGATTTCCACGCAGATCCGGAGGAGCCCTTTGGGCCCGGCGACGACGAGTGCATGATCTTCTCGCCCGACGGCTCCCAGCGGCTGCTGTTTATCAGGGTGCCGGACCGCAAACAGGTCAAGAACCGCCTGCACCTGGACCTGCAGCCGGAAGAGGCCGGCGGACGCGATGCGGAGCTCGCACGGTTGCTGACACTCGGAGCCACGCAGGTCGATGACCAGCGCCGCCCGGATGGAACCGGCTGGGTGGTACTGGCCGACCCGGAAGGCAACGAATTCTGCATCCTGCGCAGCCACGCGGAACGGTACGCCACGTCACAACAGGGTTGACTCGGGTTCAGAGCTATACACAGGTGGTCTGCGTTTGCTTGGTTTCCACGTGGCATCCAGAGGCTTTGACCGGCGACAGTGTCGTGCACTCGATACACGGCGGGCGCGGGATAGGCTGTGACGCGGTTTTTGATTACAAATAAATAAATAGATATGGGGAACAAATGCGCAAGCAATTTATTGTGGGAGTTTTGATTCTGGGTGCTCTCGGACTTGCGGGGTGTTCTTCCGACAGCGAAGCTGCGGCGCCGTCGGGGTCCGCTACAGCGTCCAAAGAAGCAAAGTCAGCCGAACCTACTCGTGTCGAGACGCCAAACGAGAGTCCGGCGGAACCTGTAGAGGCGGAGACCGCAATGAGTGTGGCAGGCCGTTTGCAGGGGAAAGTTCCCAGTATCAGCATGGTCACTGAAGTGACCGAAGCTAACGATTCGAATGGGCTCATTGGGCGTCCAGGACAGTACACGAGCGCCGCATGGATCGCCGACACCTCGGCGGATCCCGCCCAGACCGGCGTCGACGGTGGGGCTGTCGTCGAGGTCTTTGCCACCGAAGCAGATGCCCAGACCCGTGCCGCCTACATCCAAGATGTGCTCAAGAGCATGGGACCGGCATTCGGTACTGAGTATCACTACCTCAAGGGTTCAGTCCTGCTCCGGGTTTCCGGGAAGCTCATGCCCAGTCAGGCATCCCTGTACGAACAGGCCTTCACCGAATAAGGCAGCTCCCGCGCCGAGAAAGGTCGAAGAAAAGTGCTCGATCCTGCGGAGTAGGCTGTGCTCATACCAGGTCTCTAAATGGGGGAAGAATGCAAAAGGGAAGCATTGCCGTGTTGCTGCTCGCCGCGGCTCTGGGATTAGCGGGATGTTCATCCTCCGCCGAGGCAGCCAAGGAATCCGCTTCAGCAGCGCCCTCTCCGAGCGCGTCGTCGTCGGCCCCTGCAACTCCGCCGGCCCCGCCGTCGCCCGCCCCCACTCCGACGCCGACGCTAACGCCCCCGCCAACCCTTTCCGCACCGGCGCCTGCCACCCCGGCCGAGCCCGTCACCGCCATAGCCATCGCCCAGCAGCTGCAGGCAGTTGTCCCCGGCATCACCTCGGTCACTGAAGTAACGGCGGAGAATGACCCGGGCGGATTCATCGGCCAGCCGGGCTATTACACCTCGGCGGCGTGGATCGCCGACGCCTCCGCAGCCGCGCCGGAGAACAGCGTGGTGGGCGGAGCCGTGGTGGAAGTCTTCGCCAGCGAAGCAGACGCCCAGGCGCGCTTCGCCCAGCTGCAGGAACACTTGGCCCTGGGCGCCGCCTACAAACGGGAATACATGTATCTGCAGGGAACGGCGCTCCTCCGCGTGACCGGAATGCTCGGCGACGAACGGGCTGCCCTTTATGAGCAGGCCTTCTATGCCCTCGGTATCGGCTAAATCTTAATCCAGTCATCAAAAGGGGGGAATTGGCATGGCGTTGTTCAGCACCAAACCGATTGTGGAGAAGAAGGAACAGTGGACAGCGCTTCAGCCGCCGCAGGCGGTCCTGGAAACCCTGGCCGCGGCCTTCTCCTTCCACGGTGAAGATGTCCGGCGGGAAAAGTCCTCGGTGGAGGTGCGTTTGGGGTCCAATGCGGAATACCGGATGTGGGGCAACATGACCGAAGAAGGGCGCAAACACCTGCCGATCGCCCTGACGTTCACTGCCTCCGGGTTCGGCACGGGCACTGCGGTGGAGGTGTATGCCCGCGACACTTTCGGTTTCCGCGTTGGCAGCGGCAAGTCCTTCGGGGTGCCGGAAACGTTCAACCGGCGGATCGAGGAATTCCTCAGTTACGCGGCCGGGACGCTCGGCATAACCCTGCCCGTCTCCGGACCCGTCCCTTCCCCGCCGCCCATCAGTTTCTAGCCCGCACCAGCCCCAGCACGGAAGGCGACGTTGGCGGCCGGGAGCGTCGACAGGTCCATCAGCGCGGGAAATGTCAGTGGTCCCATCTAGCCTGTCACTCAGAACAGATCAACCCGACCTGTTCTTCATGAGGAGGGAGGTAACCGCCATGGTTTCAATTCCGACTATTACCTGTCCGCACTGTCATTACACATTTGTTGGGGTAAAAGTCACTAAGCATGGACTCATCAACTGTGGGAAATGCGGTAAGACAATTCGTGTCTGACGCTGTGCTTGCCAAGGCAACATCGGGCTATTGCTGCGTCTCGATTGTTGTCTTGGCTTCCCCCTGCTGACCATTCGTCCGAACTGGGAGAGGAAAGCATGTTCCCACAAGACCTGTTGCAGCTACTAGTAATCGTCGGTGCTGTCGTACCGGGGTTTGTCTATCAGATTAGCCGCCGCCGTGTTCGCGGGCCCGGGCCCGATGAGCAAAGCATTACCATCCGGGTGTTGCGGTCTATAGCAACAAGCGTCGTTTTTCTCTGTGTATACATAGCGATTCTCGACTATCCTCCCTCAATCATCGATGTTGATTCCGAGGGGATGCCCACTTCCTGGCGGACAGCAGCACTCGGAGCGCTGTTCCTCGTCCTCGGGATCCCGTGGCTTACGGCACGCATTGTTTATTACATTGGAACATCGTCTCCTGTAGAGACCGCGAGACTAGCAATCGTCGGAAGAATGCATCTGCGTAGCCAGTGGGACCCTACTCCAAGTGCTTGGGATTTTGCTTTTTCGAATCGTGGCGCGGGATGGATTAGAGTCCAATCCTCCGACGGCTCCTGGATGGGTGGCTGGTTCGGCAGTTCATCCTTTGCGAGTTCATTTCCCGAGCCGCCCGAGCTCTACCTTGAGCAGGGTTATGAGATGAATGAACAAGGTGTATTTACAGGGAAAATGTCCGCTCCTGACGGTCTGTACATAAGGTGCGACGACATTCGACTCCTCGATTTTTTGCCGAATGAGCTGCAGGCCGGTCCTGTAGTAGGGGCTGGTACATTGGGCGATAACAGAGATAATGGGTGAGAGGGTTAGGAGAACAACATGGCCAACTCACGAGCTACGGATCGTTCAGCAGCAAAGGCAAACGCTAGGTGGATTGCTCCTTCGCGCGGAGGCTACGCAGGAGTCTCTGACGCAAAAAATGCCGGAGCTCAGACACGAGTACCGCCAAGGACACCAGCAAGCTCTACCGGTGCTTCCTCCAGCAAGAAGGACACCAAGTAGCATGGCAGACGACAAGAAAAAGCCACTCGAAAAGGACGCAACATTCAACACTCGAGGGTGGCGCCCGGCGGCGAACCCCTCGGTGACGGGACCTCGTAGACCACCTACAAACCCGGCGTCTTCTGCTCCCTCCGCGGGGAGTGAAAACAAATAGCTTTGGTTTGGACAGGCGTCGACGTCTAGGAGCCCCGCACCAGCTCGAGCACCCGCCGCAGAATCTCCTCCCCGGCCAGCACTCCGCGGGCCGCGGTGACCTGCAGGTGCCGCTCGCGGTAGCCGGCGTCGTCCAGCTCGCCGTGCGCGGGGCGGAAGGCGACATCGGCGGCCTGGAGCATCGGCCGGTCCAGCAGCGAATCCCCGGCAGCAATGATCTGTTCCGTCCCGGTCCGGCGGGCAACCTCGGCCACGGCATCCTGCTTGGTCACGGGCACCGGCACGCAGTACAGCTTGCGGCCCTGCAGCGAGACGGTCCAGCCGCGCTCCGCACACCAGGTCTCCAGCTCCAGCAGGAACTGCCCCGGCAGCGCCGCCCGGTCCACCACGGCGTAGGCAAACAGGTCCTCAGCCGTGCGCAGCTTCAGCGTCCAGGCGGCGAACTCCGGGCGGGCCAGATGCGCCGACACCTCGGCCAGGGGAGCGCAGCCGCCGGCCACCAGGGAACGGACCTTGTCCTGCCAGTCGGCGTCGGGCTCCCCGTGGTGCAGGATCACCCCGCCGTTGGTGGTCACCGCGTACTCCGGTGCCGGAGCGGGCAACTGGATCCGCCGGTACTGGGCCACCGTCCGCGTGGTCACGGGAACAAACACCGCAGCCTCCGCGGCGGCCACCAGCAGGTCCTCGGCCGCACGGGTCATAAAGGACAGCGGTTTGCCCTCGTACACCTCGGAGACCACCAGGCCCGGCGCGGCGGCATCCTCGGTGTCCAGGAACAGGGCGTTGGCGGAATAGATCAGTGTCCGGTCCAGGTCCGAGGCGAAGAGGGTCCTCACGCGTCGGCCCCCGAGGCGGCTCCGGAACCGGCTGGAGCCCCTGCGCCGGCCGCTGCACCGGCAACAGCCTTGCCATCCGCACCCACCGCCCCCGCGGTGAACCGGGGATGGATCAGGCCCACGCAGCTGAACGGCAGGTCCGGGACTTCCTCCACCGGCACGCCGCGCTGTTCGGCCAGCAGCAGCACATGTGCCACGTCGGTCCGGGCCGCCGGATGCACCAGTACTTTCCACGGCACCCGGCGCAGCAGCACCCGCGTGGTCTCGCCGACCCCGGGCTTCACCAGGTTCACGTTTTGGATGCCGTACTCCTCGCTCAGCCGTTCCACCGCGGCCCAGCCGACCCAGGTGGGTGTCCGGTCGGTGCCGGCCAGCTCGGCGGCGTGCGCGACGGCGGCGGCCCGAACGGCGTCGAAATGCGCGGACACGGCGGTCAGGAAGTCCCGGGAAACGTCCGCTGCGGCCAGGTGGGAGTAGAACTTCGCGCCGTGGAAATCCTCCGGTCCAATGAGTTCCTTGTTGAACACCGTGCGGGATACCAGGCCCGAAACGGTGGAATTCAAGCAGGCCGAGGGGATCAGGTAATCCTCCCGGGTGCCGAACAGCTCCACGGAATGCCCGGGATCGGCCAGCACCGCCAGCTGCGCGGAGAACCGTACGCCGTCGGTTGCCTCGAACTTCTCCAGCGCGGCGGTCAGCTCGCGGGTGATGGCTCCCTTACCGGTCCAGCCGTCCACAAACAGGATCCGCGCCGGATCGTACCGGGAGGCGAGGTAGCGCAGCGCGGTTTCATCCATGCCCACCCCGCGCACAATGCTCATGGTGTAGTGCGGCAGGTCCAGGCCGTGCATCTGCTGCGCCCAGCGGCGCATCAGGATCCCGATGGGTGTACCGGCCCGGGCCAGGGACACCAGCACCGGCTCGCGGTTGCGGGCCGCCAGCGCCAGTTCGGTGACGGTGCCGACGGCGGCGGCCACCCGGGGTGCGGAGCGGACCAGGGCCTCCTCGTACAGGTCCTGGTACTGGGCCGAGGGCAGGTATTCCATCGGCAGCGACTCGGCATAGTTCGCGCCGCCGGACTGGATGGCCGCTTCCCGCTCGGCCGTGGGTGCCTCCAGCTGCGCATCGCGCAGGTCCTTGAGCAGCCAGGTCACGTCCTCAGCCGCATAGGAGCCGAACTCCGGTCCCGTCAGCGGCACCGCGGCGACCGGCACCGCGGCGGGAGCGGCTGCCGGGTGTCCGGCCCACTCATCGGCGGCGGGCAGGTCTGCGGGGGCCAGCAGCACGACGACGGCGGGAGTCACCGCGCGCAGCGCCTCGGTGACGCTGCCCGGGCCGGTGATGGACGCCAGATCCGTGCCGGGTTCGGGCACCAGGACAATGCTGCCGAAACCGACCGCGGACCCTCCCGTGCCCTGGGTCGATCCGAGCCGCGGGCCCACGTTGTAGGCGTGCCGCGGGCCGTGGCCGTCTTCGGTGAGGTCATGGCTGGCGAAGTCCACCGAGTTGTTGATGGCGTAGTCGGGCCGGTCGATGGGCACGATGGGGGAGCGGGTGGTGGTGGAAAAACGCACCGGACCGGTTTCAGCCAGGGCGTTGGCCACGGTCAGGGGCACGTGGATGAATTCCTCGCAGCCCAGCACCAGCACCGGCCCGGCGCCGGAGGGCAGGGCGGCGCGCAGCGCGGCAGCGACGACGGCCAGGTCCTCGCCGGACACGGCGCCCGGCAGGGCCTCGGGCAGGGTGCCCAGGTACTGAGAGGACATTCCCGCGGGATTGCCGAACCGGTCGCTGCGCAGCGGCCGCTGGCAGTCCTTGGCTGCGTCCAGCACGGTCAGCGTGCCCGGTTTCTGCGCCGTCGCCTCCGCTGCCGCGGGGTCAGCGCCGTCATTTCCTGCGGCGGCGGGCAGGGCAGCGATGACGTGCTGCGCCCGGGCCAGGATGTCTTCGCCCAGCTCGATGCGGCCGATGCCGAGGGCAACTACTTCGATCCGGCAGCCCAGCTCGGCGGCCAGCTCGTCGAACCGCGCCCGGTCGGCGTCGGAACGCAGGTCAATCAGCGAGGCCACCACGTACACCGGATGCGGGGCCGCGGCGTGCAGTTCGGCGACGGTGTTGATGACCGTGGCACCGGTGCTCAGCTCATCATCCACGAGCACCACCGGGACGTTGCCGTTCAGCAGGGCCGGGTCGGTGGGCAGCAGGCGGTGTGAGGTGGCGTGCGAATGGGCTTCCTCGAAAGCGCCGTAGGCCAGCGCGCCGTCCGGGGCGTGCCGGGTGGAGTGGATGTAGTAGGAGCCCAGCGAGTCCGCGACCAGCCGGCCCAGCCCGGTGGCCGTTTCCGCGTACCCGATGGTCAATACTTCGGGGTGGGAAATCGGCAGGTCCCAGAGCTGTTCCCGGGCATGCATGAGCCGGGCGCGCGCCGACCGGCCCGCAGCCGGGCGGGCGCCGGCGCCGCGGGCGTCGCCGTCGACCGCCGCGCCTTCACCGCGCAGCACCGCCTGCACCTCGGCCGCGACCGAGCGCAGGACGGCCTCGTTCACCGTGCTGCCCAGCGCGGCGCCGGCCAGGGAGCCAAGCAGCTCGCCGGCGGCCAGCACCAGGGCCGGTTCGGTGGGGACGTGCTTGGCCAGCACGCGGGAGACCAAGAGGTGCGCCCGGCGCGGGTTCCGGCGCAGCGCCAGGCCCACCAGGTCTTCCACGGGCAGCAGCGCATTGGGGTCGGAGGTGATCCGCACGCCCAGGGCCTCGTGGACAAACCCGCCGGTCCAGGGGTGCTGGCTCAATTCATGCTCGCTTCCAGAAGATCTACATAGGTGGTGTCGGGGGCGGCCACACCGAAGGCGGCGGCCCGGACGAGGGTGGAAGCTGCCCACGCCTGATGCGGTTTCATTTCGTTCATCTTGTTCTTATACGGGGACGCCGCCGCCCCGCCGCCGGCCGCACCGGAGATGTGCAGGGCGTCCAGGTAGGCCTCATGGCTAATCACGGACATGGCGTGGACCAGCGGAACGTGCGAGGGATGGATGACGGTTTTGCCGAGCAGGCCGTTGGCCAGGTCCAGTTCGATCTCGCGGATCAGCCCGTCCAGGTTCGCCGTCAGCAACCGCTGCCGCAGGCCCAGCTCGTCCGCCTCCGCGAACGGGGTGGAACGCAGCATAGACCGCAGCACCCGTTCCCCTGAACCGTAGTGTTCCCAGACCGGTCCGCTGATGATGAAGCCGTCCGGCCGGCCCAGGATGTTCACGATGTCGCCGATCACCGCGGAGACCACCTTGACGTCATAGATGGTCAGGTCCCGGGACCGGCGCAGCCCGTAGGCGCTGGACATGTCCGTGGCGCCTATCCGCACCGCGAGGACATCCGCCCGGTTTGCCTGCAGCAGGTCCTGTATCCCGGTGAGGGTGGATGTGCGGGTTTCGGCGTGGATCATCAGCGGTGATTCCAGGATCGGCATGATCCGCAGCGGCCGGGTCCCCGGCACGGAAGCTTCACGCGCCGCGTTCACGGTGTGCAGGGCGTCCAGGAAACGCTGCGCGGACCCGGTGGTGTTCTCGAACTTCGGGATTACGAACCCGGTGAGCACGTCCAGTGCCGTGCCGGCGCGTTCGGCTATGCTGAGCAGCTGTTCCGGGGTGCGTACCCGGACGAAGAGCATCAGGTCCGCTGCACTGCCGCTGCGGCTTTCCCGCTCCAGCTGGACCAGGGCGTCCACCACATTGGTTTCCGCCGCCGGAACATCGGCGTCCGCTATGGAATCCTCCAGGCACAGCACCATGCTCAGCACGCCGCGGGCGGCCTGCTTGCGCACATCCTTGACCAGGTCCGGGCGGGTGCCGGGGCAGTACAGGGTGGCGCCAAGCGCAGTCGCCAGCAGGCCGGGGTCGGAATCCAGGCCCAGATCCTGCGGCGGACGGTGGAACAGGCGGGCGGTTTCGGCCTCGCTGAGGCTGGAGAAGTGGCGCACGGCGTCAGTTCCCCCGGAACGGGAAACGTGCGGTCATGCTGAATCCGAAGGCCTCCCAGATGGATTTCAGTTCCATGCCGTAGGGCATCACCTCGGCGCGCAGCTCCAGCACATTGCCGATCCGCAGGACCGAGAGCACGTAGAAGCTGCGTTCTCCGGCCGCTTCCGGGATGGTGACCGATTCCCCGTTGAACAGGCCCACGTTCATGGGCTGTTTGGGCTTGGGGAAGAACAGTGCCCGGCGCAGCATTCCGGAATGGCGCAGCGCGATCAGGGCCAGGTCATCTTCGTAACTGACCAGCCGGCGGTTGCCCGGGGTGTCCACGGCCACGCCTTCGAGGGCGTCGGCGGGGATTCCGGGACCGGGTGCGGGCTGGCTGCCGGTGCTGAAGTCCCGGCCTTCCCAGACGGCGCGGATGGTCCCGGCGACGGCAAGGCTGCCCACTGCCGATTCCATCGGAGTCAGGCGCAGGACCGGGTTGCCGGTGTCCAGGGTGCGCAGCTCCTTGATGCCCGGGGCGGGGAACAGCCGGGTGTGCAGCGGGGCGGGGGCGGAGGGTGAGGCCGCGGGCGCGGCCGGGGACGACGGCGCGGACGACGACGGCGCCCCGGAACCGCGGGACTCGGCGTCGTTGGCGGTGGCCCGGTTGGCGGTGGCCCGGTTGGCGGTGGCCCGGTTGCTGTGCGCCTCGGCGTTGGGGGAGAGCCCCAGGGACAGCGAGGTGCTGACGGTGGGCGGTGCCGCCTGCTGCCGTGGCGGCGGGGACAGCGAGAGGGATCCCGGGGCCGGAGCTGCGGGAGCCGACGTAGTGCGGGGCGGGCTTGCCGGTGTCCCGGACGAGACCGGAGCCGCCGGTGAATCCGGAGCCGACGGCGAAACAGGCGTCGAGGCAGCGGGTGCGGCAGCAACCGGGGTTGCCGCGGCGCGCGGCTTGACCCGGCGGCTCAGGTAGGGGAGATCGGTGCGCACGGCACGCGAACGGTTCACGGCCATTGCCTAGAGGTCGAATCCGAAGTCGGCGGCGAGCCCGCGGAGCCCGGTGGTGTATCCCTGGCCCAGGGCACGGAACTTCCAGTCACTGCGGTGCCGGTACAGCTCGCCGAACATCATGGCGGTGATGCTGTCCCGGTTGGCGGCGGGCAGGTCAAAGCGGACCAGTTCCCCGCCGTCGGCCCGGGCCACCCGGATGTAGGCGCTGCGCACGGCGGCGAAGGTGCCCGGGCCGCGCAGCTCGGGGTCCGCGTAGACGGCAAACACAATCTTGGTAACGGACGCGGGCACCCGGGAAAGGTCGACGTCGATCTGTTCCTCGTCCTCGTCGCCGGCGAACTGCACCGAAGCCTCGGGGCTGGCGATCTGGTTGAAGAACACCAGATGGTCATCGGAGAGGACCCGCCCGTCGGGGCCGCAGAGCAGGGTCAGCGGCACCAGCTCGGACTGCGGTCCGCGGCTGGGAATCACGTTCCAGCCAAGGCCCACCATTACCGAGGTCAGGCCCGGGTTTTCCGCGGTCAGGGCGGCGTTGGCGCCGGCCACCAGGGTACCCATTTACTGCTCCCCGAAGGTCAGGGAGGAGGGGGAGAACTTGTCATCCAGGAACCGGCCGTGCGTGGACAGCTCGGCGATGGCACCGGTGCGGACCTGGTTCTCCAAATCCCGGGCGATGCCCTCGAGGATGGTCAGTTGTTCAACGAGCAATGCGGTGGCCTCGGAATCGTCGGTCCGCTCCCGGTCATTCAGGGCCACGTAGGCCCGCAGGGGAGTCGGAAGGTAGTTGGTGATGATGGCGTTGAGCAGCACCCGCTGCTCGGTGGACGCGCCGTTGCTGCCCACGTACTCCAGCAGCGGGGCCAGGATGTCATCGATCTGCCGGACCATGGAAGAGACCATCGGCGGCAGGGCAGCTCCGGCGCGGCGGACGGCGGTGCGCAGGTTCACCAGTGACCGTACGGTCTCCCGGTGTTCGGCGTCGGGGCCCGACGGCGGCTGGTCGCCTTGCTGCGCCAGCTCCGCCGCCGGTTCCGGCGTGTTGCCGAAAAGGGATCCGAAGAACCTGCCTATCGCCACGGCCGTGCCTCATGCATGGAAGCTGCCCTGCCCGGCATTTAGCGGGACTCGCTCTGGCGGGAGCGCTCCAGGTACGGCTTCGCCTGGGTGATGGTGCTCTCCAGGGACTTCACCGTGCCCTCCATGTTGCGGGCAGCCTCGGAACGGAAGTTGTCGATGGCGTCCATGGTCTGGAACACGTTGTCGAAGGCCCGCTGCAGGGTCTCCACGCTCACGCCGGAGCTGGAGGCCTGCTGGTGGATGCGCGCCGTCTGGTCCTTCAGCATTTCGCTGGTGCTCAGGATCATGTTGTTCGTGGTGGCGTTCACGGCGTCGATCTGGTCCAGGACCATCTTCTGGTTCGCCAGTGCCTGGGCCACGATCACGGCGGTGCGCAGCGCCGAAATGGTGGTGGTGCGGGCCCGTTCCACGCCCTTGATCAGTTCCACGTTGTTCTTGCGGATCAGGTCCATGGCCAGGTAGCCCTGCACGGAGACGGCCAGCTGGGTCAGGATGTCCTGGCGGCGCTGCCGGATGGGGAAGAGCACGTCCGCTTCCAAGGCGTTGGCCTGTTCAATCTGCCCGGAGTTCTTGAGCTTGTCCACCTTCTCCACGCAGGCGGCGTCCAGGGACTCGGCCAGCACGGAGTATTCGCTCAGGGTCTGCATGGTCTTCCACAGCTCCACCTTTTCCCCGGCGAGGGAGGCGTTGTCCTTGAGCAGCTCGTCCTGGCCGGCCATCAGCGACTTGATGATCTTGTCCAGCTGGACCTGCGCGGACTCGTACTTCTGGAAGTACTTGGCCAGCTTGTTGCCGCCCGGGATGATGCCCAGGATCTTGCGGCCGGTGCCCAGGTTCGCCTGGTTCGGGGTCAGGTCCTCCACGGTGCTGCGCAGGTCGCCCAGAGTGGTGGCGACCTTCTTCTGGGCGTCGTTGCCGGAGCGCTTGGCGCCGGCCACCGAGGTGGAGGAGCGGTCCAGCAGGCGGCTGGAGTAGCCGGCGGACGTGGTCATTTCCTGTCCGGCCAGCTTGTTGATGGAATCCACCTGGGCGGTGAACTCCGGGCTGCGGGCGTCCAGCTTGGATACTTCCTCCATGAAGGAACGCGCCTGGGCGGCAATTTCCTTGCGGCGTTCTTCCGGAACCGGGACCATTCCCGGAGCGTCGTTCGGCGCTACCGGGGCGGGCGGTTCGGGTGCCTGAAGCACCAGGGCTTCGGAGGCGTCCGGGGGAGTCAGCGGTGAAGTCATGGTCCAGCCTTTTCGTAAGGTGAGCTGCGGTATGGGTGCGGGGAGTGTTCCGGCCCGCGGAAGCACTCCCCGCAGGGGTGTAGCTGAGAAGCTAGAGCCTAGCTGAGCTGGACTCCAAAATCGGTAACAATTCCGGCCAGTCCCGAAGCGTAGCCCTGGCCCACGGCCTTGAACTTCCATTCGCCGTTGTTGCGGTACACCTCGGCGAAGATCATGGAGGTTTCCGGTGCGGCGTCCTCGCTGAGGTCGAACCGGACAATCTCGGAGTCGTTGTCCTGGTTGATCACCCGGCAGTATGCACCGCGGACCTGGCCGAAGTTCTGGTGGCGCACGTCGGCCTGGTCGATGGAGACCACAATGACCACGCGCTCGACGTCGGCGGCCATGGAGGTCAGGTCCAGCAGGATCTGCTCATCGTCGCCTTCACCGGCGCCGGAGCGGTTGTCGCCCAGGTGGGTGACGGAGCCGTCCTTGGCTGCGGGCTGGTTGTAGAAGATGAAGTCGTCGGAGGACCGCACCTTGCCGTTGGCGCCGATCATCAGGGCCGAGGCGTCGAGGTCGAAGGGTTCGCCCGTGGTGGTGCGGGGATCCCAGCCCAGGCCGACAACGGCCTTCTGCAGCCCGGGGTCGGTCTTGGTGAGGGAAAGGTTGTTGCCCTTCGCGAGGGTCAGACCTGCCATGGTATTCAGCTCCTAGTACGGGGGATGGGTTTAGTCGAGGGCGATGCCGAAGTCGGTGGCGACTCCGTACAGTCCGGAGGCGTAGCCCTGGCCGATGGCGCGGAACTTCCACTCTCCGCGGTTGCGGTAGATCTCCGCGAAGATCATGCAGGTTTCCGCTGCCGCGTCTTCGCTGAGGTCGTAGCGGACCACTTCCGCGTCCGTGTCCTGGTTGACCACCCGGCAGTACGCGTCGCGCACCTGGCCGAAGTTCTGGTGGCGGGCTTCGGCCTGGTCGATGGAAACCACAATGACCACGCGGTCGACGTCGTCGGTCAGGATGCTGAGGTCAATCAGGATCTGCTCGTCGTCGCCGTCGCCCAGGCCGGTGCGGTTGTCGCCCTGGTGGACCACCGAGCCGTCCTTGGCGGACAGCTGGTTGTAGAAGATGAAGTCGTCCTGGGAGCGCACCTTGCCGTTGGCGCCCAGCAGCAGTGCCGACGCGTCCAGGTCAAAGGGATCCCCGCTGGTGGTGCGCGGGTCCCAGCCCAGGCCGATCAGGGCCCGTTCCAGCCCCGGATCGGCCTTCGTGAGGGAAAGGTTGCTTCCTTTGGACAATGTCAGGCTGGACAAGGTGCTCTCCTTTGAGACGTGCGGTTAGAGCGAGCGGGCGGCGGTGGGGATCAGGTCCATGACCGTGCGGCCCTGGGCCCGTTCGCCGAGAGCGGTGAAGCTCCAGCCCGAACCGTCGCGGGACACCTTCGCCATGACCATGGCCGTGTGGGTGCCCGAGTCGGTCAGCTGGTAGCGGGCAATTTCGGGGCTGCCCGGCGTCGAGTCGTCGATCAGGCGGCAGAAGGCGTTCTCCACCTGGTCGAAGGTCTGCCGGCTGTAGCTGGAGATCACGAAGACAATCTGCTGCACGGCGGGGGAGACGGCCTGCAGGTTCACCAGGATGACCTCGTCGTCGCCCTCGCCGGCACCGGTGAGGTTGTCGCCGGTGTGCTTGGCGGAGCCGTCCTTGCTGGCCAGCTGGCCGTACCAGACCTGGTCAACGGCGTTGCCGTGGGCATCGAAGAAAATGGCTGAGGCATCCAGGTCCACTTCGGCGGCCTTCTTGGTGCCGAAGATTCCACGCTTGACCGGGGCTGCGGAATCCCAGCCCAGTCCCAGACGCGTCTTGCTCAGTGCGCCGCCGTCCTTCTTCGTCAGTGACAGCGACTGACCTTTCTGCAGGCTCAGGCCCATGATTCTCCTTTGTTATTTGGTGTACGCGGGTTCTTTGGCGGCGTTGGCCGCTGCCACGCGCTTGTTGCGGACAATCGAGGAGGTCAGGGCGGCGAGGATGAAGACCACGCCGATCAGACCGGTGATGACCTCGTTGATTTCGAGCTCGATGGTGAGCAGCAGGATGGCGGCCAAGGCACCGATGGCCCAGTGTGCGCCGTGGTCCAGGTACACGAACTCGTCCAGGGTGCCCTGGCGGACCAGGAAGACGGTCAGGGACCGGACGAACAGGGCGCCGATGAGGCCGAGGCCGAGGGCAATGATGATCGGGTCCGAGGTGATCGCGAAGGCGCCGATGACACCGTCGAAGGAGAAGGACGCGTCAATGACCTCGAGGTAGAGGAAGAGCATGAAGGCGGCCTTGCCGGTGGCCTTGACCAGACCGTTGGGGCCCTTCTTCGGCTCGTGCGCCTCGGCGTCGTCGGCGTCGTAATCCTCATCGCCGTCGACGTCGAACATGTCGCCCAGCCCCGTGACCAGCAGGTAGGTGATCAGGCCGGCTACACCGGCAATGAAGATGTCGGTGGTGTGCTTGTCATCGGCCAGCAGGGCCGCGGCCAGCAGGGCGGCGAGGCCAACCACGAGGGAGGCGCCGTTGATCTTGCCGATCTTGCCCAGCGGGGCCTCAAGCCAGCGCAGCCAGCGGATGTCGCGTTCCTCGAACATGAAGTCCAGGAAGATCATCAGCAGGAACAGGCCGCCGAAGGCAGCGATCTGCGGGTGTGCCTCGTGCAGGATGTACCCGTAGGTGCCTTCCTGCTCCGGGTCGCCCTTTTCCAGGGCCAGCTGCAGCGCATCGATGGGGTTCATGCTGGCACTGATGCCCACAATCAGCAGCGGGAAGATGATGCGCATGCCAACGACGGCGATCAGGATGCCGACGGTGAGGAACATCTTCTGCCAGAAGGGGCTCATTTTTTCGAGGATGCGCGCGTTGACCACGGCATTGTCGAAGCTGAGGCTGATTTCGAGAACACCCAGGATGGCGCAAAGGACAAGTGCCTCTACCCCGCCGTAGAAGAACGCGATGACCAGCGCGACGGCCGTAATGGCGAACGACCAACCGAAAGTCTTGAGAAACACTCTGCTTGCAGCTCCTTCAGTTCCTGCACGCAGCCGGTGGCCGGGGTAGGCAAAAACTAGGTAGAGGATGGCTTTGTTCCAAACGGAATTAGGGGTTCAGTATGTCGCACCGGAAAGGGCGCGGGCAACTACCACCGGTAGCGGCGGCGGGGACGCCGGGCCGGGGCGGTGCCGCGGCGCGCGGCGCGGTGTCCGTGGGCCGGGGTCTTGGGGTGCTTGCAGAGGCGCTTGATTGGGCAGGGACGGCTGCCGTCTGGAAGGATAAAGGAAAGCCTACTTACCAAGGCGCCGTTTGAAGGAGGACTGCATGCAGGACCACACTCAGGACCACACTCAGGCTCAGGATCATGTTCAGCCGCAGGACCAGGCGCTGCCGCAGGACCAGACGCTGCCGCAGGACCAGACGCTGCCCCAGGACCAGGGGAGCCGGATCGCCAGCCCCGTGATGAACATTCCGGCGGCCGACATTGTTGGCGGCGGCGCCTCTGCTGCCCCGGCTTCGCAGGTGGATCCGGCCGAGGTGGCCATCCTTGCCGAAGCGGAGGATCCGGGCACAAGCCATCTGCGGCTCCAGGAACTGGCGACCGATCATCCCCTGGCCCGGCCTGCCGTTGCCGCGAACCCCGCGGCAGGCCCGGAACTGCTTGAATGGCTGGCCGCACTGGACGACGCCGGCGTAAACGAGGCCCTCGCGCGGCGCGGAGCCTAGCTGCAGGCCGTTTGTGCTTTGCACGGCCTCGAGCCGAGGCGGGTGCAACTCACTGCATCACTGCAACTAACTGCAACTAACTGCATAACTAAGGGACATCCCGCTGCACCAGGACCTGGGCGGCGGGATGTCCTGTATCCCGGGGTCGGGTCAGCCTGCGGGACCGACCGGGGTCGGCGGGAGGGGCCGGAACGGGACGGGTCGGCAGAAGGGAGTGCGGGCGTTGCCTCATAGGCGAGCAGGTTTTCCCACGCTCTGTTATTGGTGAGGCTGATGGGTTCCCTCGAATCACACCAGTAACAGAGAGTGGGAACCTGTGTGTGCTGGGGGAGTCCTGGTCCGGGAAACCAGCACCTTTCGCCGCTGGCTGGAGGCGGGGTGTATCCCGCAAATGAATTCCTTGTTCCCACGCCTGTGACCGCCGCAACAGTGGGCCGAACAGCGTGCTAGGGTCTTCTGCGATACGTATCTGTTGGCTCGGGGGGACCATCACTTACTCCTTCCGGGCGTAACTACCTGGGGGAGAATTGAAAAACTGCACGAGCTGCGGCGCTGCACTACAGCCGCACTGGAAGTTCTGTACCAACTGCCAGGCGCCTCAGCCGGCGCAGCATGACAGTGGAACCGCAGCTCCTGCCGACCCGGATGCTTCGCGCACCGCCGGTTCCGGGGACCAAAATGAGCAGCCGACGCAGCGCTTCGAGCAGCCGAGCGCCGGGCCTACGGATTCCCAGCCGACGCAGCGCTTCGAGCAGCCGACCGCCGGGCCTACGGATTCCCAGCCCACGCAGCGCTTCGAGCAGCCCCCGGCCCAAGCGGGTGCGTCCAACCCGACAACCTCGGTATTTGATCCGCCCGTTGTCGCCCCCACCGGCGCCTACGCAACGGCCGGAAGCTTCGCCCCACACGCTCCGAGCCAGGGTGCCGGCGCTTCCGCCAATCCCGGCGGATACGGCCCCGGCAACGGCAATAACTTCAACGGCCCCGGCAACGGCGCGAACAACAACGGCAACGGCCCCGCCGGACCCGGTGTGCCGCCGTCGGGCTCCGAAACGCCGAAAAAACCCAACCGCAAGGTAATCATCCTGGTTGTGGTCCTGGCGATCCTGCTTGCCCTGGGCATCGGAGCGTACTTCTTTGTGCAGAACATCGTCCGCGGCGGCGCCGGCTCCCCGGAGGCTGCAGCAGACAAGCTGTTGGAATCTATCGAATCCAAGGACGTGGTGTCCCTGGTCGGGCTGGTTCCCCCGAACGAGCGTGAGCCGCTTCAGCGGCTGCAGGAACACGTCGAAGAGAAGATGGACGAATTCGGGATCCAAGACGCCATGGACAAGGTTGGCCGCGGCGAGGAAGAAAACTCGGACGAACTGACGTTCGACGGCGTCGACATCACCTTCACGGACGTTGCGCCGGAAATCACAGAGATTGACGAGAACACGGCCCTGATCAAGTACACCGAGGGTGAAGTCCGGGTGCAGGTGGACCCGGACGCCACCAACGGACAGCTGCGGTCCCTGCTGGGCGCATCGGGTGACGCGGGTGAGGAAAAGATTGACGAGACCACAAAGCTGTCTGAGCTGGGACCGGACGGATCGGCCCTGACGCTGGTCGCCACCAAGCGTGACGGCAGCTGGTACATCAGCCCCACGTACAGCGTGGTGGAAATGGTCAACCAGAGCGAAGACTTCGGCCACGGCTCCGTGCCGGATTCCGCAGGCGGCAGCAACAGTCCCGCCGAGGCGGCGCAGGCCATGGTGGAGTCGCTGCCCGAGGTGATGGACAAGGGGAGCGTGGAGCCGCTGGCCGGAACACTGTCCGTCCACGAAGGCGGCCTCCTGTACCTTTACGGCGAAATGTTCGACTCGGTCCTGGAGGGCGTGGCCGGGGAAGAGCTGAACGTGAGCGACGTACGCTTCTCCGAAGGTGAAACGGACGGAGACCGTGCCAGCGCCGTCGTCGAGAACATCACGCTGGAAAGCGGATACGGCGACGAGATCACAGTGACCAAGGACTGCATCGAGGGTGAAACAGATTCGGACAGCTTCTGCCTGAACGGTTCCGGCTACTCCTCGAACGCGTCGCCGGAGATGTTCGGCGGGGTGAAGGAGTTCTCCCTGACCACGGTCAAAGAGGACGGCAAATGGCGGGTCAGCATGGAGGACACCGTTGTTGACTGGATGATTCGGTGGTCGGATTCGCTCACCCGGGAGCAGGCCCTGGCCTTGATGCAACTCGCCAGCAGCGAGGATCCCAGCGGAGATATCGTGCTTGATGAAGCCACTGAAGTGGAGTTCAACTCGGCTGGTTACGCGGTGCTCTCCCTGAGCCTGGATGAGGACATGGAACTGACGGCCGATGACGAATACGAGTTCGGCACCATCACCGTGTACTCCGAGGACGGCAAGGAAGAGATCGGCACCCTGGGCTACGGCGATGAGATTCCGGCAGGTGACTACAAGCTGGTGGTCTTCGCCGGCTATGAATGGGACGGCGAGTTTGCCGAGAACGGCAGCGACACCAACTATTCCAAGGAACTTACGCTGACCGAGGACGACGGCTATTCGTCGTCCACGAAGTCGCCTTCGACGACGCCGTCACCCTCCGCCTCGCCCTCGACGGCGCCTGCGACGGCGCCTGACGCCCCGGAGGACTCTGCCTACGGCTTGCTGATGCCAGGGGAGACCATGAGCCACGACATGGCTGCCAGCGACGGCGAGTCAGAGGCCGTGGTGACTGTGATGGGTTCCTCCACGTCACCGATTGTCATCGGCGTGACCCTGGACGGCCAGGAACACAAGCTGGACATTGCGCAGGGAGGACGCGGTGAGCTCCCCATCCCGTATCCCAATGACGGCAAGGGCCACACCATGACCGTCCGGATGATCGACGGCGGTGACGGCTCCATGATGCTCAGCTACAACATCAGCATCGAACGCAAGTAACGTGCACCGGTACCGGGACGGCATGCCCGTCCCGGTGCGGGTGCACCAGTCTTCAAGATTTCCCGGCGACTGCCGGCGCACACGACGTAGAAACCCAAGGGAAGGCACCATGAAATTCTGTCCAGAATGCGGTAAACCACAAGAACCGGGAGGCCGGTTCTGCCCGGAGTGCGGGCACGCCATGGGCGCCGACACTTCGCCGGAAACCAGCTCCGCCCCGGCGCAGCCCGTTTCGGGTCCTTCCGGAGAAACTCCTGCGGCCGGTCCTGCCGGCGAAGCCGGAACGGCCGGACCGGAGTCCGCCGGCGCGGGGACCCCTGCAGCCGCCGCCGAGGTACGTGAGCCGCAGTTCGCCCCCGCCGGTGCCCCCGCCGCAGGCCACCCCCGCCAGGGCTTCGCCCAGCCGGGGCAGGGTTACGGTCAGCCGGGCCAGCCGGGTCATCCGCAGGGCTTCGCGCAGCCGGGTCGGCCGCAGGGTTACGGTCAGCAGCCGCCGCAGGGTTACGGTCAGCAGCCGCCGCAGGGTTATGGCCAGCCCGGCCAGCAGCCGCCGCTGGGTTACGCGCAGCCCGGTCAGCCGCAGGGTTACGGCCAGCAGCCGCCGCAGGGTTACGGCCTGCCGGGTCAGCCGCAGGGTTACGGCCAGCAGCAGCCGCCGCAGGGCTACCCGTACCCGCAGGGCTACCCTTACCCGCAGGGCTACCCTTACCCGCAGGGTTACCCGCAGCCGCCCGTGCAGCAGGCGCCCAAGCGTCCGTCCGCATTTGCCGGCGTCCCGGTCAGCGACTATGTCCGGGACGGCATTGCGTTCCTGGCCCTGTTCTTTTCGCTGTTTATGACCTGGTGCTGGGGACTTGACACCTACGAAGAGAACGAGGCCAAGGCCTGGGGCCGGGTCGACGTCCTGCTGATCACCATCCTCAGCATGCTCTCCCTTGGCGTCAGCTACCTCTGGCGTGCCGGAATGCTGGGACAGAAAGTTGGTTACCGGGCCATTCAGGACATCAGGCTCCTGGCCAATGTCCCGTACGTGGTGCTGGTGCTCGTGTACCTGGTCCTGAGCATGCTGGCCAAAGACACTTACTCCAACTTCTACGGGCTGGGTGCAGCGGTGGCCTTCGGCCTGGCCGGAGCGCTGCTTGCCGCACAACCGCGGCGCGCGGAAATTGCCGATGGAGACGCCGACGGCGCCCGGAACCGGCGTTGGCTGTTCATCGCGTTTGGCGTGGTGGGTCTCGCCGCAGTTGTCGTAGTTGTTGACCTTGTCCAAGCAGCGATCCAGATTGTGCCGGAGGACATCGATGTCGACCACATGGGGGTCAGCCTGGTCCTGGCCATCCTGGGTTCGGGCCTTGCCGTATTCATCCTGGCCTTCATCACACTGCGGGTCCGGCGTGGGGAAGACCCCTGGCGTTTCCTGGGTGTCGTCCTAGGCGTGGGCACCGCGTTCCTGGCCTTAATTTCGCTAACCCGCGCCGAGGCCTTCGACATCTCAGTCACCCCGGGCTGGATCGGCTTCCCTCAGATGTTCTGGATGGCGTTCGGCGTTGTGATGTCAGCACCGTCTGTTGCCCGTCTCACGGAACGTACTGTCGCGGCCCCCGGCGACCGCAAGGCTGCACTTAAGCCGTTCCTGTTCCTGGCGTTGCTCCTGTCCTGCGCCGTCGTGGTCTTTTCGCTGGTGGGCCTGACCGTGGCCTTGGTGAACGAGTACGACGTTATTGCCCCCTGGGTAGTCACGCTGATCCTGGGCCTCGTTGCGGCCGTCGGCACCGTGCTGGCGCCGCGGCTGCTTTACCGCGACGGACGGTCCACGTTCGTGATGGGCAGTGCCTACGCCGTCGGGCTGTTCGTTATTGCCCTGATCCTGATGATTGTCTGGGCGGTCGCGGGATCCGATGGCTCACCGTTCAGTGAGGGTATTCCCAGCTCGCCAGTCGAGTCCATGGTCCTGGTGCTTGGCTGGATCCTGGCCTTCGGCGTGCTTGCCGTGCTGTGGCTGAACCGTGCGGTCCGCGCACACTTCACCTCGCTGCCTGCTGCCGGCAGCCGTACCGGGTTCAACTTTGCAGGAGCTCCGGGCCAGCAGGCGCCGTCGCACACTCCGGGCATTCCGACGCCGGCAGCCCTCTACGGTGCGCAGCAGGTTCCGTTCCAGCAGCCGGCACAGCCCGGGCAGTTCGCTGGTCCGCAGGGTCAGCAGCCGCCGCAGTTTGGCGGACAACCGGGCCAGCAGTTCCCCGGGCAGCAGTCCGCTCCGGGAACCCAGCCGGCACCTGGGCAGCCGCAGCACCAGCAGGCCCCGGCTCAGGAGCAGGCACCCGTTCAGGAGCAGGCTCCTCAGGGGCACACCCCGCGGGAGCAGCAAGCACACGTGGCGCCGGCCGAGCCTCAGCAGCCCGCCGACGAGGAAGCGACCGAAGAAACCGTCCGCCGCGTCCCCGCTGCCGATCCCGATGCCGCACTCCTGGCAGAAGCAGCGGATCCGGCAACGCCTTTGGCCCGGCTGCAGGAGCTGGCCACCCATCCGCGGGCGCGGGTAGCGGTGGCGGCGAACCCGTCCACGTACCCGGATCTGCTCAGCTGGCTTGGCCAGCTGGGCGATCCGGCCGTGAATGAGGCATTGAACCGCCGCCAGCAGTAGGTACCGCACCACGGCAGCCGGCGTCGTCGCACCAGCGACGGCGCCGGCTGCCTTTTCATCCGACACCACCCGAGAGGCGTTATGAGGACACCGAAACTGCCGTTCTCCGGGCGGTACCGCAGGAACATGAGGGTACGGCGCAGGACGGCGGCCGCCGCGGGCATGGCCGTGTTCCTGGTTGCCTGTTCGGGCACCACACCGGAGCACCGGCCCGCCCCATCCGCGCCAAGGCCAGCCGGCTCCAGCTCTGCAGCGCCAATCCCGGCCCCGTCCTCGACGCCGGCCCCGTCCTCCACAACGGCCCTCCCGGTGCCCTCCGGCTGGCTGGCCGGCAGAAGCGGCGACGCCGGCCGCCTGGTGCTGCTGGGTGACTCCTTCGCTGCGGGTGAAGGCGCCGGAGATTATCGCCCGGCTGTTCCGGGCTACCGCGATTCCTGCCACCGCAGCCTGCACCCGGTGGGAACGGACCTGTTTGCGCCCGAGAACATAACAAATATCGCCTGTTCCCGTGCCACCACCGGCCACCTTGAAGCGCTGCAGCAACTGGTGACCGGCGATTCCGGCCGGGACGCCGAATCCGTGCCCGCCCAGCTCGAACAGCTCCAAGCCGCAGACCCCACGCTTGTACTGCTTTCAGTAGGCGGCAATGACCTGGACTTCGCCGGCCTCCTGCAGGCGTGCCTGCTCGAGGCACAGTCCTGCAGCGAGAACCCGCAGCTGCGGGAGGACGCGGCAGAGCAGCTCGCCGGCCTGCAGCCGGCCCTGGCCGAGGCCTATTCCCGCACGGCGGCCGCCGTCACCGTACCGGTGCTGGTGCTCCCGTATCCGCAGCTGTTCGATGCTCCGCAGGACGGCTGCGGACGCTTGGACCCCGGCGAACAGGCCTTCGCCCGCCAGCTGATCACCGACCTGAACGCGACCATCCGCTCCGCCGTGGTTGCTTCCCCTGCCGCCAACATCTTCTACGTGGACGCGGTGGAGGGCGCCCTGACCGGCCACGGCGCCTGTAGCCGGGACCCGTATGTCCATACCGCCAACGTTTCCGGCCTGCTGGAGGCAGCCGGCTCACGGGCCGCGGACCAGGAGCTGCTGCACCCCACCCGGGACGGTTACCGGGCAATGACCCGTGAGCTGATCCGCTGGGCGGATCAGAACCCGGCACCGGGAACCCAGTGAGCCGTGTCATATCGGACGGGCATGCTGGGTAATACTGGACCGGGACAGCCTGCAAGGACGCGGGCGGGAACGAAAGGACGTGCCGCCGTGACAAACCGCCCGCCAGGCGCTGCAGCGCTGGACGGATTTTCGACGCTGCTGGTCACCGAGGGAGATGACCGGATCCATGTCCGGCTGAACCGGCCCGAGGTCCGCAATGCCATCGACCAGCTCATGGTGGATGAACTCCACGCAGTATGCGCCGAGCTTGAACGCCGGCCGCGGACGCTGATCCTCTCCGGCACCGAGGTGTCGGGGAAGGGAGTCTTTGCCTCCGGAGCCGACATTGCCCAGCTGCGCGAACGGCGCCGCGACGACGCGCTGGCAGGCATCAACTCCGGGATCTTCGCCCGCCTTGCCGCCTTGCCGCTGCCCGTGATTGCCGCGCTGGACGGGTACGCGCTGGGCGGAGGCGCTGAACTGGCCTATGCTGCCGATTTCCGGCTGGGCACTCCGCGGCTGAAGATCGGCCAGCCCGAAGCAGGCTTGGGCATTATGGCCGCCGCCGGTGCCACCTGGCGGTTGAAGGAACTGGTGGGGGAACCGTTGGCCAAGGAAATGCTGCTGGCCGGCCGGATCCTGGACGCTAATGAAGCACTCGCAGCACGGCTGGTTACCGCACTGCACGAACCGGCCCAGCTGCTGCCGGCCGCCCACGCGCTCGCAGACCGGATCGGTGCCGCCGATCCGCTGGCCCTCCGCCTGACCAAAAGTGCGTTTTCCGCTCCGCGGGAGGCCCACCCGCTGATCGACAACCTGGCCCAGGGCATCTTGTTTGAATCCGCCGCCAAGTTTGAACGCATGCAGGCGTTCCTGGACCGCAAGGAGACCGGCCGTGACCGATGAAAACGAGAACACCGCCGTCGTTCCGGACCGGGTGGGTGTACTGGGCGGCGGACGGATGGGCGCCGGCATAGCCCATGCCTTCCTGCTCGCCGGGGCGGAGGTGGTGGTGGTGGAACGCGACCGGGACGCCGCCGACGCCGCCCGCGCCCGTGTCACCGGGTCCCTCGCCAAAAGCGTGGAACGAGGCGATACCGATGAAAGCGCACGCGAGCTGGCCGAACGTGCCGTGTTTGCCGTGGACTATGCCGAGTTTGCCCGCTGCGGGCTGGTGGTGGAAGCGGTGCCGGAGGACTTCGCGCTAAAGGCTGCCGCGCTGCGGGCTGTGGAGGAACACCTCGACGACGGCGCCTGGCTGGCCACCAACACCTCCTCCCTGTCCGTGGACAAGCTGGCCGCCGAACTGGCCCGCCCCGAACGCTTCTGCGGCCTGCACTTCTTCAACCCGGTGCCTGCTTCCAAGCTGGTGGAACTGGTCCTGGGGGCGGCCACCTCCGACGTACTGGCCCGCACCGCCCGGGACTGGATCAGCGCCCTGGGCAAAACCGCCGTCGTGGTCCATGACGCCCCCGGCTTCGCCTCCTCCCGCCTGGGCGTTGCGATTGCCCTGGAAGCCATGCGCATGGTGGAGGAAGGCGTGGCCTCCGCCGAGGACATCGACGCTGCCATGACGCTGGGCTACCGGCACCCCACCGGACCGCTGCGCACCACGGACCTGGTGGGGCTGGATGTGCGGCTTGGCATTGCCGAGTACCTGCACTCCACGCTGGGGGACCGGTTCGCCCCGCCGCAGATCCTGCGCGACAAGGTGGCCCGCGGCGAGCTGGGCCGCAAGACCGGGCAGGGGTTCTTCAGCTACGAATAGCCCTTGGGCCGCACGGGTGAATGCTAGAGTTCGGCGACGGCGAGGATCGGCAGCGTAGGTGCTTCCGAGCCGCCCTCCGGTTCCACGGTCATGGCCACTGCCCCGGCCGCGGACACATCGCCGTCGAGCCAGATCCGGACATCACCGCCGGTGAAGCGCACATTGGGGATGGGTGTATCGTCCTCAAGCAGCCACAGCTGGTATTCCTCACCCTCGCCCGCATCCGGCAGGCCGCCGGCCACGAATAACGCCGCGTCCTGGTCCTGCGAGATGACCAGTGTGGCCGGCGAACCGTTCACGTCCAGCCGGTGGGTCGTGACATCGGGTGCGGACAACAAAGAATTCTCACGGACCTGTTCGGCTGCTGCGGACTGCTCCTGCTGCCGTTGCTCCCACTGGACGCCCAGTCCCCAACCGCCCAGGGCAATGCCCGGAATCAGGACGGCGGCTGCCGCCGCGGCCAGCAGGGAACGACGGCGGCTCCGTCGCCGCTCGTCCAGGGAAGCGACCTCGGCCACCTGCCCCGGCTTGGTGCCGTGGATGGCCGCTAGCACCGAACTGCGCAGCTCCGCAGGAGGCTCTTCCTGTTTTTGGGCTGCCAGATAGGCGCCGACCTCGGCGTACTCCGCCACCTCGGCCCGGCACTGCGGGCACTTTGCCAGGTGCTGCTCGAAGCCGGCGCGTTCCTGCGGCTCAAGGGCGTCCACGGCATACAGCGGCGCCAGCTCATGGAGGGTGTCGGCGCCAACATGGCGGTCTGAGCTGTTCACCGTTCTCCCCCCAGCACTGATTTGAGACTCTTCAACCCGTCACGGATCCGGGCTTTGGCCGTGCCCAGTGGAATGCCGAGGTGCTCGGCCACCTGACGGTGCGTGCATCCCTGATAGTAGGCCAATGCCACCGCCTCGCGCTGGAGGGGGCTGAGGGTATCCAGCCCGTCGCGGACCTGGTGGGCGTCCATACTCTGTTCCACTTCCTGCCAGGTTTGGTCAGCCGGCGGTTCGGTCCGCTCTTCTTCATAGGTTTGTTCCCGCTCACGCTCACGGACCAGTTGGCGGATCCGGTCCACGGCCCGGCGGTGGGCGAGGGTACACAACCAAGCCGGCACCGAGCCCAGCGCCGAATCGAACCGCTCCGACTGCTGCCAGGCCATCAGATAAACCTCCTGGACAACTTCAGCGGCGATCTCCGGGGACCGGACCACGCGTAACGCCAAGCCGTAGACCTTCGTGGAGGTGGCGTCATAGAGCGCCGCGAAGCTCGCTTCATCTCCGTTGCCGCTGCGCCGCACCAGGTCCGCGAGGTCCGGCCCGTGGCTTTCGCCGCCTTCGGGGGACGTATCCGCGGAAGTCTGACCGGGATCCCTCCGGTCTATGCGCGGGTCATTCATTGGCTTCCACGGATTGTCCCTTCGACTACCCCGCCCCAACCGCGGTGCGGTGGCGGGCGTTCCCGCCGAGAACACTGTCACATCACCACTCCGCGGCGCCACCCGCACCGGGATCCACGTCCGCTGTCCGGCCCATGTGCGCCGTTTATCCGCTGTCTGTCCATATGTACTGTTCGCCGCCGGACGCCGAACGGACGGGTCCGGCGGGAACGGGCGGTCCGGGAAGCTTCTGCAGGTTTTTCTTCCCGCGACCCATCCGCTCGCGGCTCGGCTCCGAACCTGTGCTGTTACACACACCCGACCTCACGAAGGACACGATCATGAATAAGAAGATGCGTCTGCTTGCTGTTCCTACCCTGGCCCTGGGTGCCGTGGCGCTGTCCACCGGTCCGGCGATGGCCCACGGCGAGGACTCCTGGTCCAGCCAGGCCACACTGAACACGATGAACAATTCCGGCACCACGGGACAAGCCATGGTGGAGGTCCACGGAACCGAAGCCAAGGTCACCGTCAACGTGTCCGGTGCTGCCGAGACCTTTATGGACGGACCCTTCCCGCACGCCCAGCACATCCACATCGCGGCCCAGGGTGTTTGCCCCGGCCCGGACGCCGATACAGACGGCGACGGCGTGGTGGACACTACCGAAGGCCACCCGTTCTACGGACACATTGGCACCTCGCTGACTACGGAGGGGGACAGCAGCCCCGATTCCGCGCTGGCTGTGGAACGCTTCCCGGGCGGATCCGCCTACACCTACGAGCGGACCCTGGAACTGAGCCCGGAAACGGCCGCTTCGCTCAAGGACGGCAGTGCGGTGGTTGTGGTGCACGGTGTGGACCCGTCACGGATGCCTGAGGCCGCGGCCGCAAAGATGTCCGACCTGGACCCGGCCCTGCCCGCAGCCGCGACCCTGCCCGCCGCCTGCGGCACGCTGGTCGGCTCTCAGATGGCCGACATGCCCGCCGGTGGTGCTGATACCGGAGTGGAGAGTGACAACGGTGCTGCCGGCACCGCCGTCGCCGGCGCCGGATTTGGCTTCCTGGCGCTGGCCGGTGCAGCGGTAGCTGTTCTCCGCCGCCGCGCGCGCGCCTAGCGGATGCCATGAAGGTATCTGCACACGGCCGCCGCGTGCTGACCGGCGCGGCGGCCGCCCTCCTCCTGCTGGGCGGCTGTGCGGGAAACACCATGCCGGAGGGCGGGAGTCCGGCTGCGTCCACGGCGTCCACGGCCCTTCCGGCACCGGCTGCTGAATCCGCTGCGACGGCGGCCCCGCCCACTGCGACGGCGGCCCCGCCCGCTGCGCAGCCTGCGGCTGCCGCCCCTGTTTCCTTGTCCATTCCGGCCATCGGAACAAACTCGCAGCTGCTGCCATTGGGGCTGCGCGATGACGGCACACTTGAGGTTCCCCCGGAACCACCGGGCTCACCGGCGGGTTGGTACACAGGCTCGCCGGCGCCCGGCGACCGCGGCCCGGCAGTCCTGCTGGGACACGTTAATGCCACCGGCGGCGGCCCGGGCGTCTTTGCCGGCCTGCGCGACCTCCGCCCGGGGGACCGCATCAACGTTGACCGCGAGGACGGTTCCACGGCGGTTTTCACCGTGGACCGCGGAGAGCAGTACGGGAAGGCCGACTTTCCGACCCTGGAGGTGTACGGCAACACCGAGGCGGCGGAGCTGAGGCTGATCACCTGCGACGGATTTGACGCAGCCAGCGGCGAATTTGACGACAACTACGTGGTGTTCGCGACGCTGGTGCCCTGAAGCACCGAGCCCGGACCGCCGGCCGCGGGAAGGGGCCGGCGGTCAGGCCTCCTGCCGGACCTGCTTGAGGTAGCGGTAGACCGTGGGTTCGGAGACGTGCAGGGCGGAAGCTGCCTTGGCTACTGAGCCCTTGAGCAGGAAGGTGCCGGCTTCGTCGAGGTCCCGCACGATGGCCATCTTCTCGTCCGACGTCATTCGAAGCGGCGGAACATTCTGGGATGCAACGTGACGCGACACGCTGTCGAGGGTGAGGTCCTCAACACTCGTACTCAGGCGTTCAGCTACGGCACCAATAGGTGCAGGGGGGTAGGGAGAAGGCGTCGAGTTCGGAGCGGTGGCGGCCTCTTTGCGGATGCTTCCGGTGGCGGTCAGCGCGTCCAGGGCATCGCGGGCAGCCACGAGGGCTGTGTCGTCAATGTTTATGCAGAGCAGGCCGATTACTGCCGCTTCACTGTCGCGGATAAAAAAGGTGGAGGATCGGAACCGTCCGCCCGCGGCCGACTCGGCGAGGTAGTTGGCGAAGTAATCGGTGTCATGGTGCTCGCCGTTGCGGAGCACTTTCAGGACCAGATCGGTGGCCGGGGCGCCGAGGGCGCGTCCGCTGACGTATCCGTTGGTCAGTGCGACCACGGAACGGTTGAGGTCGGTGGTGTCGTGCAGCACAATTTCGCTGCGGGGTCCCAGCAGGGCGCCAAGGAAGTCCATCATCCCCAGGTACGGGGCAAACTCCGGGCGGAGTTCCCGGGCCAAATCGACCTGGGTTGCTCGCATCGGTTCCTGCAATGGCCCGTCCTTTCGAGAAATCTGCCGGCGTACCCACGGGCCGTGCCCGCTGCGCAATGAAGCCACCCTACTACCGGAAACCGTGTTTCAGTCGCGTAAATAAATTAATTGCATGATGAGAAACTATTGTCATGGTGAGATTTGTGGATTAGTTTTCGAGGACGACTCCTGCTCAGAAAGGGCTGACCACCATGCCTCGAAATTCCTCACGTACAGCTCTGGGTGCCGCTGCCAGCGGGCTTGTCCTTGCCATGCTCCTCACCGGCTGCGGTGACAGCGGCTCCGACACCGCAGGCGGCGAAAGTGCCGATCCTGCCGCGGGCTCCGCCTCCGTCATCCCGGACACGGCCGCGATCCTGGACTCCGTCACTGTGGATGAGAGCCTCGCAGCGGCCCTGCCGGCCGGGATTGCCGACGATGGCGTCCTCACCGTGGGCTCCTACGTCCAGTCCGCACCCAACAACTTCTACGCTGCTGATGGTTCCACGGTGGTGGGCAACGACCATGACCTGATCACCGCCATGGCGAAGAAGCTTGGCCTCGACGTCAAGTACGAGAACCTCGACTTCCAGGCGCTGATCACCAGCCTGCAGTCCGGCCGGGTGGAAGCCACCATCGCTGCCATGAATGACACTGCGGAGCGCCAGCAAGCCATCGACTTTGTGGACTACCTGACCTCCGGCATCACGATCATGGTCCAGAAGGGCAACCCGGCAGGGATCGACGGGCCCGATGCGCTGTGCGGGAAGAAGATCGCCGTCGTGACCGGTACCAGCCAGCAGGACTTCGCGCAGTCGACCAGCGACAAGTGCGTTGCGGACGGAAAGAAAGCACTCGAGATCTCCGTAACGGACAGTGACAGCCAGAACCAGACGCAGCTGAGGACCGGCCGCATTGACGCCATCGTCAACGATCTGCCCAGTGCCGTCTACATCTCGAAGACGACCAAGGACGGCGAGGCCTTCGAAGTTGTTCCCGGCGACGTCATTGACGGTGCCCCGTACGGCATCGGAGTGAACAAGGACAACCCTGAACTGCGTGATGCCCTCGCAGGAGCGCTGGATGCCCTGATTGAAGACGGCACCTACGCCGACATCCTCGCCGCCTGGGGCGTTGACGACGGCGCCGTGGACGCCGCCGCAGTCAACGGCGGCAAATAACCATGAGCAACACCACCGTGGTGCAACCCGCTGACGGTGAGCTGCTGCCTCAGGTACACCTGAAGCGCTGGGGCCGGTGGGTCAGTGCCGTGGTGATCGTGGCCGCGCTGGTCCTCCTGGCCGGCGCTGCCGCGCAGGGCGACATCGATTACGGGTCAATTCCCGCGTACCTGGTATCGCCCGTCATCCTGGAAGGGCTCGTCAACACAATTGTGCTGGCCGTGGTCGCCCAGGTTTCGGCCATTGTCATCGGCGTGGTGATCGCACTGATGCGCATCTCCAAGATGCCGGTGGCCTCTGCCTTCGCTGCCGGCTACACCTGGCTTTTCAGGGGCCTGCCCGTTCTGCTGCAGATCCTGCTTTGGTACAACCTCGCGCTGATCTTCCCGCGGCTAACCATCGGTATTCCGTTCACCGACGTGACCCTCGTGGATGTGAGCACCAATTCACTCATGACCACCTTCGTGGCGGCGTTCCTGGGCCTGGCCCTCAACGAGAGTGCGTATATGGCCGAGATTGTCCGTGCCGGGCTGAAGAGCGTGGACCGCGGCCAGATCGAGGCGGCTCAGTCCATCGGTGAGACCCCGGCGCAGCGGATGAGCCGGATTGTCCTGCCGCAGGCCATGCGGGTCATCATTCCGCCCACGGGCAATGACTTCATCAACATGCTCAAGGGCACGGCCATGGCTTCCGTCATCGGCTACATGGAACTCATCAAGGCAGCCAATAACATCTCTTCCTTCAACCTGCAGGTCATGGAGACACTCATCGCCGCAGCCATTTGGTACATGGTCGTGGTCAGTGTGGCCAGCGTTGGACAGTTCTACCTGGAACGTGCCTTCGACCGGCAGGACCGAAGCCCGGGCGGCAGGCCGAAAGCCGCCCTGCTGCGCCGTAAGATCGCGGCCGAAGTTGGCCGCGCACCCCTTGTCAGGAGCACCCCTTGATCGACAACACTACGAACAGTGCTGCAGCGACACCGGACGTTTCGACCGCGCCGGTGCTCAACGCGCGCTCCATTTCCAAGTCCTACGGGCACCACGAGGTCCTGAAGGATGTCTCGCTGCAGGTGTATCCGGGTGAGGTGGTCTGCATCATCGGCCCCTCGGGTGCCGGGAAGTCAACCTTCCTGCGTGCCCTGAACCGGCTGGAAGTTCCCGATGCCGGCGAGGTCTGGGTGGGCGGGGAACCAATGGGTTTCGAGCTGCGCGGAGGCAGGCTCCACGAACTGTCCGAGCGCCGCCTCTCCGGACAGCGGGCAAAAACGGGGATGGTGTTCCAGCACTTCAACCTTTTTCCTCACCTGACAGTCCTGGGCAATGTCATTGAAGGGCCTGTCCGGGTCCAGAAGCGGTCCGCTCGGCAGGCACGGGCGGAAGCAACCGTCATCCTGGAACGGATGGGACTCGCGGAAAAGGCTGACCAATACCCGGGCCAGCTCTCCGGCGGCCAGCGCCAACGTGTTGCCATTGCGCGGGCCGTGGCCATGAAACCCTTATTCCTGCTCTTTGATGAGCCGACCTCCGCGCTCGATCCGGAGCTGGTGGGGGAGGTCCTGACCGTGATGACGGATCTGGCCCGCGACGGTATGACCATGCTGGTGGTCACGCATGAAATCGGCTTTGCCCGCCAGGTTGCCGACCGGGTGGTCTTTATGGCCGACGGCGCGATTGTCGAGCAGGGCCCGGTCTCGCAGGTGCTGGAAACGCCGCGTGAAGCGCGGACCCAGCAGTTCCTGCAGCGGGTCCTGGCATGACGGCCATTCCCGCTGCCTATGTTGGGGCCTTCGGCGCTCCCGAGGGATACCTTAACTTCGCCAGTTACGGACCGCCGTCATCCCCGGTGGTCTCGGAAACCGCTCGGCTACTGGAGCTCGCGCACAGCGGGGCGGACTCGGGGCAGTACCTGCATGCCATGGACAGGCGGGCCACCGGCGCGGCAGCACGCCTGTCCGGCTTCGCCCCGCAGAATGTGGGGCTGGTGCCGAGCACCTCGCACGGACTTTTTCAGGCGGCCTTCGGGGTGTCGGGCGGCGAGGTGCTGGTGTCCTCGGCGGAATTCCCCGCCAACCTCTATCCCTGGTGGCGGGCACGCGACGCCGGGCTGCTCCAGGTACGCACGCTGCCGGAGAACGGATGCCCCCTGGCGCCGGTGACCCCCGAGCGCGTACGTGCGGCCCTTACCGAGTCGACCGTCGCGGTTTCCGTGAGCGCTGTCGACTTCCGGACCGGATACCGGGCGGACCTTGCCGGCATCCGGGAGGCCGTGGGCGACCGTTTGCTGGTGGTGGATGGAATCCAGGGATTCGGCGCCATTGAGTTGCCCTGGGACGCTGCCGATGTGCTGGTGGCGGGCGGCCAGAAATGGATGCGGGCAGGTTGGGGCTGTGGGTTCATGGCTTTGTCCGATCGCGCATTGGAACGGCTCGGCAACACGCTTGGAGGCTGGACCGGAGTCAACCAGCCCACCAATTATGACGGTGTGCAGCACCCGCCGCTGGACGGTGCTGCCAGGCTCTCGGTCACCAACGGTTCACCGTTCGCATCGGGCGCCCTGTCTGCCGCCCTTGAACTGGCCGAGTCCGCCGGAGTCGAAGCCATCGAAGCAGCCATTGCGGAGCGCATGGACTACTTCATTGATCGGCTCGACGAGGCCCGCGTCTCCGTTGCCTCGCCGCGTGCCCGGGAGGACCGCGCGGGCATTGTGGTAGCAGAATTCAGCGACGGCAGCGCCCCGGCGATGCATGAACGGCTCGCGGAAGCAGGCATCACCGCGACGCTGCACGGCAGTACCCGCATCCGGCTGTCGGTGCACGCCACCACTACGGAAGCGGCCGTTGACACAGCTGCAACCATTTTGAAAGGCACATCATGACGGATACACAGGCGCCGCTGTCCACGCTGACGGCCGTTTCGACGTCGGCGGCCCCGGCGGCCATCGGACCATACTCGCAGGCAGTCCGTGCCGGCGGACTGGTGTTTGTCAGCGGGCAGCTGCCTCTTGACCCGGTCACCGGTGAGCTGACCGGCAGCACGGCCGCGGAGCAGGCCGAGCAATCCCTGCGAAACATCGAGGCGATCCTTGGCGCCGCCGGGACAAGCCTGGACAAGGTCGTGAAGACCACCGTCCTGCTTGCCGACATCAATGACTTCGCGGCCGTCAATGAGGTCTACTCGCGGTTCTTTCACGGGGAGGTGCTGCCGGCGCGCGCCGCTTACGCGGTAGCCGCACTGCCCAAAGGCGCGCAGGTGGAAATAGAACTCGTAGCTGCCGCGGGCTAACCGCACCATCGCTCCGTTACCCGGGGCAGCTACGGAGCCACCACCGAATGGCCGGCGCCGGCCGCGGCGGCAGCAAAGGCCGCCCAGCGGCCCTTTCGGTGCCTGCGGAACGGTTCAGCTAGCCTCGACGTCGGAGAGCGCGGCGGCGCCGTTCGCCGGGTCCGCCGACGGCGCGGCCAACAGTGGTGCGAACACCAGCTCTGCGGCGCCCACCAGCAGCAGCTCCGAGCGCAGGGCCGCTCGGCGCAGCTGCACCCGCCCGCCCAGGCCGGCGATGGCGTCGCCGGCCACGGAGCCCTGCAGCCGCTCCGGGTTGCAGGCAAACAGCGTGCCCAGGAAACCGCCGAGCACTATGGTCTCCGGGTTGAAGATGTTCACGAAGTTGGTCAGCGCCACGGCGAGGTGGTCCAGCTGCCGGTCCGCTTCGGCCCGGACTGCGGCGGAACGGGGTTCGGCCATGGCGGCATCCAACGTGTCCTGGTCCGCGCGTTCCAGACCCAGCGCCGCCAGCAGGCGGGGCAGGTTCACTTCCGTTTCCAGGCAGCCGCGCCGGCCGCAGTGGCACAGTGCCCCGTTGCTGCGGACCATGGTGTGGCCCAGTTCGCCGGCGTATCCGTCGGCTCCGCGCAGGGGTTCGCCGGCCGCGATGATTCCGCCGCCGATGCCGCTGGCGCTGCCGTTGAGGTACACGGCGTTACCGGCGTCGACGGCGGCGCCGAATAGGCTTTCGGCCACGGAGGCCAGCGTGGCGTCGTTGCCGGCGAAGACCGGCAGGTCCAGGGCTTCCGCCAGCGGTGCGGCCAGCGGTTCGTTCCGCCAGCCCAGGTGCGGAGCCAGCAGCACCAGGCCGTCGGTGGTGCGGGTGAGCCCGGGAACGGCTACGCCCACCCCCACAATCCGGTCCAGGGTTTCCAGCTCGCCGGACATTGCGGCAAGGGCGGCACGGGTGAGCTCCACAGTGTCCGGGACGCCGGGGGCGGCGGGTGTTTCGCAGCGGATTCGCCGGTGCACGCGCCCGCCAAGGCCCACCAACCCCACGGTGACGGCGTCGACGTCGGGATGGACCGCCACGGCTGCCACCTGCTCATTGGGGTGCACCAGGGGGCTGGGCCGCCCCACCCGTCCGGCGGGCGGATTGGTTTCATACGCCAAACCCATGGCGGCCAGTTCCCCGGCCAAGGCGCCCACGGTGGAGCGGTTGAAACCGGTCCGGCGGGTCAGCTCGGCCCGGGACAGCGGTCCGTGCCGGTGCAGCAGGGTCAGCACCCGGGACAGGTTAGTTGCCCGCAGGCTGTCGGTCCCGCCTCCGGCCGGTGCCGGCTGCGCACTGCCCGTGGTCTTGCTGTTCCTGCCGGCCATGCCGCCGATCCCCCTGCCCGTGAAACTGCCCGTGAAGCTGCCCGTGTACCAGCCTGCCAGCCCCTGCTGGGGCCCGGCTGCCGCTTTCAGCGTACCCGCTGAAACCGTTGACACCCCCGCTTCGCCGGAATATGTTGTGGCTACCAACTAATTCTTGCGACCTGGAGCTAACGTGACAATGACGCCATCGCCTTCTGACCGTTTTACCTTCGGCCTGTGGACCATCGGCTGGACCGGAACGGACCCCTTCGGCACTCCCACCCGCGCCAACCTGGATCCCATCGAAGGCATGCATAAGCTCGCCGAACTGGGCGCCTACGGGGTGACCTTCCACGACAATGACCTGGTGCCGTTCGATGCCTCTGCGCAGGAACGGGACCTGATCCTGAAGAACTTCACCAACGCCCTGGCCGAAACCGGCCTAAAGGCGCCCATGGTGACCACCAACCTGTTCACCCATCCGGTCTTCAAGGACGGCGGCTTCACCTCCAATGACCGGTCCGTGCGCCGCTTCGCGCTGCGCAAGGTGCTGCGCAACATTGACCTGGCCGCCGAACTCGGTGCGGAGACCTTCGTGATGTGGGGCGGCCGGGAAGGCAGCGAATACGACGGGTCCAAGGACTTCGCCGCGGCGTTTGAGCGGATGAAGGAAGGCGTGGACACGGTAGCTGGCTACGTGAAGGAAAAGGGCTACGGCCTGCGCCTGGCCATTGAGCCCAAGCCCAACGAACCGCGCGGCGACATTTTCCTGCCGACCATCGGCCACGCGCTGGCGTTCATTGCCCAGCTGGAGAACGGCGACATTGTTGGCCTGAACCCGGAGACGGGGCACGAGCAGATGGCCGGGCTGAACTTCACCCACGGCATCGCCCAGGCCCTGTGGTCCGGCAAGCTGTTCCACATTGACCTCAACGGGCAGAAGTCCATCAAGTTCGACCAGGACCTGGTCTTCGGCCACGGCGACCTCACCAGCGCCTTCTTCACCGTGGACCTGCTGGAAAACGGTTTCCCCAACGGCGGCCCGCGCTACGAGGGCCCGCGCCACTTCGACTACAAGCCCTCCCGCACCGAGGGCTACACCGGAGTCTGGGAATCAGCCAAGGCCAATATGGACATGTACCTGCTGCTCAAGGAACGCGCCACCGCTTTCCGGGCCGACCCCGAGGTGCAGGAAGCCCTGCAGTACGCCGGGATCGGCGAACTGGCGCAGCCCACGCTGGCCGCCGGGGAAACCGTCACGGACCTGCTGCAGGATGCCTCCGCTTTCGAGGACTTCGACGCTGCTGCGGCCGCGGAGCGCGACTTCGGGTTCGTGAAGCTGAACCAGCTGGCACTGGAACACCTGATGGGTGCCCGCTAGGCTCTCGGACCTAACCGGAATCACACGCGGAAAAGTACTTCCATCCGTGCTGCCGCCGGCCCTCTGGGGGGAGCCGGCGGCAGCACCTGTTGAAAGGCCGGGCATGCCCCTCGTCGCCGGAGTCGACAGCTCCACCCAGTCCTGCAAGGTAGTCATCCGCGATGCGCAGAGCGGCGCCCTGCTGCGCGAGGGCACTGCACGCCATCCCGCCGGCACCGAGGTGGACCCCGAAGCATGGTGGACCGCTCTGCAGGAGGCGCTTGCCGCTGCCGGAGGTCTGGCGGACGTGGCCGCGGTGTCCGTGGGCGGGCAGCAGCACGGCATGGTCTGCCTGGACGAGACCGGGGCCGTGGTCCGCCCGGCCCTGCTCTGGAACGACGTCCGTTCTGCGGGAGCGGCTGAACAAATGGTGGCCGACGCCGGCCCGGACGGCGCGCGCTACTGGGCGGACAGCACCGGATCGGTTCCTGTGGCCGCCTTTACCGCCGCGAAACTGCGCTGGCTGGCGGAGAACGAACCGGACAACGCCGCCCGCACCGCCGCGGTGTGCCTGCCGCACGACTGGCTGAGCTGGCGGCTGGCCGGATACGGGCCGGGCAGCGGCGCCGAGGGCCTGGCCGCCCTCACCACCGACCGGTCCGACGCCTCCGGCACCGGTTACTGGTCCCCGGCGAACGGCGAGTACCTGCCGGAGGTCCTGAAGCAGGTCCTGGGCCATGTGCCGCTGCTGCCGCGTTTGCTCGGGCCGCTGGAAGCTGCCGGGCGCACGCCGTCCGGAGCCCTGATCGGGCCCGGCGCGGGGGACAACGCGGCCGCCGGGCTGGGCGTTGCCGCCGGGGTGGGGGACGTAGTGGTCTCCATCGGCACTTCCGGTACTGTGTTCGCCGTCGCCGACGCGCCGACGTCGGACGCCACCGGCCTGGTGGCCGGATTCGCTGACGCCACCGGGCACTACCTGCCGCTGGCCTGCACGCTGAACGCCTCCCGGGTGCTGGATGCCACCGCGGCGATGCTCGGCGTCGACTTGCATGAACTGACCCGTCTGGCCCTCTCCGCTCCCGCCGGAGCGCAGGGCCTGGTGCTGGTGCCGTACTTCGAGGGCGAGCGGACACCCAACCTGCCGGATGCGACCGGTTCCCTGCACGGGGTAACGCTGGCCAATTTCACTCCCGCGAACCTGGCCCGCGCCGCAGTCGAGGGCATTGCCTGTTCGCTGGCGGACGGGTTCGCCGCGCTGAAGGACACCGGCGTGGATGCGCAGCGGGTGATCCTGGTGGGCGGAGCCGCCCGGTCCGAGGCGGTGCAGCAGTCCATCGCCGCGGTGTTTGGCCTGCCCGTCACCGTGCCCCGGCCGGGGGAATACGTGGCCGACGGCGCCGCGCGGCAGGCGGCCGCGGTCCTCACCGGGGACTGGCCGGCCTGGAACGACGGCACGTCCACCGTGGTGGCGGCCGATCCGGCGCCGGAAGTGTTGGCCCGCTACCGGCAGGCCGCTGTCACTCCTACGCTTCCGGCCACGCGGTAGGCTCGTGCCCATGACGAACACCGGTTTCCACGGCACAGGTCCCAACGGCAGCCCCATCGAGCTGGCGGCCGGTTCCTACCGCGCCACCATCTACCCGGTTGGCGCCACACTGGCCGCGCTGACCCGGGACGGCCGGCATCTGGTGTTGCCGCTGCCCGAGGACACCGTGCCGCACGCCTACACCGGCAAGGTGCTTATGCCCTGGCCCAACCGAATCGTTGGCGGACGCTACTCCTTTGAGGGCTCCGACTACCAGGTGCCCGTCAACGAACCTGAAACCGGAATGGCCCTGCACGGGCTGGTGTGCTGGGACGAATGGCAGGTAGCTGAGGCCGCTGCCGACCGCGTGGTGCTGCGGCACCGGCTGATGGGCCAGCCGGGCTATCCCTTCACCCTGGAACTCGAAGCGGTGTACGCGCTCGACGCCGGCGCCGGGCTGAGCGTGGAACTGGCCGCCCGCAATGCCGGGACTTCGGCTGCGCCGTACGGTGTCTCCGCACATCCGTACCTCACCGCGGATTTGGTGCCGGTGGACCGGTGTGTGCTGGAGGTGCCTGCCGCGCAGGTGCTCGGCACCCTGGAACAGTCCGGCCGGCCCCTGGACCTGTCCGAGCTGCAGGACGTGAAAGGCACCGCGCTGGCCTTTACGGCTGCGGAACCCATCGGCGCCCGCACTGCGGACCATGCCTATGCGGGCCTGCCCGACGGCGAATGGCAGGTCCGCCTGACGGATCCCGAAACCGGGATCGGGTCGGTGCTGTCCGCCAACGGCAAGGACGCGCCCTGGCTCCAGGTTTACTCCGGGGAGCAGATGGGCCGCCGGGGTGCGGCCGTTGAACCGATGACCTGCCCGCCGGATGCCTTCAATTCCGGGGAGGGCCTGATTGTGCTGGCTCCGGGCGAGGAGCATCGGCTGGGCTTCGGCATCGCTGCGGCCTGACCCGCAGCCCCTGTTGCGGGGGTGGGCACGGCTCTAGCATTGTGCCTATGGCCCAGGATCCAGTGGAGTCCAATCCAGACCACTACGCCGTGGTGTTTGAAAACGAGCGTGTGCGCGTGCTGGAGTACAGGGACACCCCGGGGCATGTCAGCGTGGCGCACCGGCATCCCGACAGCGTCATGATTACGGCCAGCTCCTTTCAGCGGCGGTTGCACTCGAGTCCCTGACCTCTTCTTTCAGCCGGCGCCGGCGCCAGCCTTGCCGTGCATCCGCAGCGACCATAGACTGCCCGAATGCGCGCCCTCGAGACCGACCGGCTGACCCTCCGCCCGTTCACCGCCGATGACGCCGACTTTGTCCTCGACCTGTACTCCCGGATGGACGTGCAGCGCTATATCAGCGGCCACCCCCCGAAGCTGATGAAGGACCGGACCGAGGCAGTTGCGCTCATCGAGGCGTGGACCCGCCGGGACGACGGAACCTGCGGCATTTGGGCCGTGCAGGAGAAGGCGGCGGAGGACAACGTCGCCGGGCAGCTCACCGGGACGCTCCTGCTGAAGCCCATACCGGCGTCGGGCCCGGAACTGCAGGAGTCCGGCGACATTGAAATCGGCTGGCACTTCCACCCGGACTTCTGGGGGCGGGGCTATGCGCCGGAGGCTGCAGCCGCCGTCCTGCAGCATGGGTTCGACGCCGGCCTTCCCCGCATTGTGGCAGTAACCAATCCCGCCAACATGGCGTCGATGCGGGTCTGCGGGAAAATCGGGCTCCAGGCGCAGGGCACCACCGACCGGTACTACAACAAGACCTGCCAGCTCTTCACCGCTGACAATCCCGCCGGGAACAACGCCGGTGCGGTGAGCTAGCCCTCCCCGAACTGCTTGCGCAGGAACGCCAGCGCGGCGAGCTCATCCTGACTGCCCCCGGCCTCATGCTGGTTGAAGGGCCAGACGGAGAGTTCCTTTGGGCCGGCATAGGTGTTGTAGGCGGCGTACACCGTGGACGGGGGAGTGGTGGTATCCATCAGGCCCACCGCGAACAGCGCCGGTGCGGAGGCGCGCGGCACCAGGTTCACGACATCGAAATAGCGCAGCGTCTGCATCACCTGCTGCGCCGTCCCGCGCTGCATGGACAGGAAATCGGTGATTTCCCGGTACGGGTAGGCATCGGTAACGGTCAGCGCCCGCGGAAAGTCCGAAAGGAACGGGACCAGGGCGACGACGGCGGCCACCTCCGGGTACAGGGCGGCAGCCGCCAGAGCCAGCCCGCCGCCCTGGCTCATCCCCAGCACCGCCACCCGATCCGGATCCACCGGCGCCAGACCCCTGCCCGCAAGTGAACGCATGGCCTCCACCGCCCGGACGGCATCGGTGATCAGCCGGCGGTAGTAATACGTCTGCGGATCGAGCACCCCGCGGGTCATCACCCCCGGAACCTGGGGACCGGCACTGCCGGCGGCATCCGGCGTCGTGCCCGTGCTCCAGCCGGCACCCTGCCCGCGGGTGTCCATCTGCAGGTGCGCGAAGCCGGCCGAAGCCCAGAACAGGCTCTCGTGTGCGTCGCCCCGGCCGCCGCCGTAGCCCACAAACTGCACCACGCCCGGCAGCGGGCCGTCGCCGCGGATGCTCCGGGCGGGCAGCCGCAGCCAGGCCCGGATCGGGTCACCGGCGAAGCCCGGGAACACCACGTCGTAGACCTCAACCGTCCGCAACCCGCTGGGGAAGGGGGTGACCTCCACTACCAAGGGGTGTGCCCGCGCCTGGTCCAGGGTGTCCGCCCAGAACCGGTCCAGGTCCTCCGGAGCGCTGGTGCTGCCGCGGTAGGTGGCAAGTTCTTCGGCCGGCAGATCGTAATACATGCGGCTCCCGGGTGTCGTAGGTTTGCAGGCGGTGCGGACCGGTGCTGCTCAATCCATGCGGCTCAATCCATGCTGCTCAGTCCAGCGGGCTTACCTCCGCCGGGCAATGCAGCCGCCTGGTGTGGTCCACCTCCCGCACGATACCGGTCAGGGTAACACCGGCCGTTGCACGGATATCAGTGCTGGAGGCGCCCAGCCGCAACTCCAATTCACCGGGTTCCACAATCCGCACCCCGTTCCGGCCGGTGAAGGACGCAACGTCCGCCGGCACGCCAAAGCTCACCCGCGCGGAAGCTCCGGCGGCCAGCGGCACCCGGGCGAACCCCGCCAGGCGGTGCTCCGGACGGACCACCGAGGCCACCGGATCGTGCAGATACAGCTGGACTATCTCCGTACCGTCGCGCCCGGAGGTATTGGTGACGGTCACGGCGACGGATGTTTCGCCGTCGACGCCGAACTCCGCAGGACCGTCCAGTGCAGCATCGGACCAGGTGAAGGTGCTGTACCCGATCCCGTGCCCGAACGGGAAAGCAGGGGTGGGGTCGATGCTGGACACGTCGCTGGACCGGGCCAGGGGAGCGGCCAGATAGGTGGAGGGCTGCGCGCCGGGGGAGGCAGGCACACTGACCGGCAGCCGTCCGCTGGGATTAATCCGTCCGCTGAGCACGCCCGCCACCGCCGGTCCGCCCTCTTCGCCGGGGAAGAAGGCCTGCACAATGGCCGCCGCCTCGGTGGCCGCCCGGCCCAGGGCGTAGGGCCGTCCGGTGAGCAGCACCAAGACCACGGGGGTGCCGCTGTCGAGCAGGGCCTCGAGCAGCTGCTGCTGCACCCCGGGCAGCACCAGCGATTCGGTGTCGCAGCCCTCGCCGCTGGTGCCGCGGCCAAACAGGCCGGACCGGTCGCCCAGCACCGCCACCACCACGTCCGCGTTCCCGGCCGCGGCCACGGCGGCGTCGAATCCGTCCGTGGCGCGTCCGTCCACGCTGCAGCCTTCGGCGACGGTGATCGTGCTGTCCGGGAATTCGGTGCGCACTGCGGCGGCCACCGTGGGCAGTTCGATGCCGGCGGCCACCTCCGGATGCTGCACCCCCACATGTGCGGGGAAGGAGTAGCAGCCCAGGAACGCCATCGGATTATCTCCATTGGGCCCGACGACGGCGATCCGTCCCGGTGCGGCCAGGGGCAGAATGCCGTTGTTCGCGGTCAGCACCAGGGCCTGTTCGGCCACTTCGGCGGCCAGGGCACGGTTTTCCGGTCCGTCCAGGTTTACGGATCCCGCGACGCTGACCGCTGGGGCGCCGTCCGAGGCCCTGTCCACCGAGCCGCCGTCCAGATCCAGGCCGGGTATGCCCGCCAGGGCTGGCGGGACGGCTGACCAGTCCGCGTCCAGCAGCCCGAGCTGGATCTTCTGCTCCAACACCCGCTGCACGGCGGTATCGATCACGGACTCATCCAGCCGGCCGGCCTCAAGTTCCGCCAGCAGCGGCTCGCCGAAGGCATCCACTGTGGGCAGTTCGACGTCGACCCCTGCGGTCAGTGCCGCTGCGGCGGCCCCGCCCATGGTGCCGGCCACCCGGTGCAGCTCCTTGAGGAAACCCACTCCGAAGTAGTCGGCCACCACGGTGCCTTCAAATCCCCAGGTCTCGCGCAGCAGGCCGGTGAGCAGGTCCCGGTCCGCAGCGGAGGGGACGCCGTCGACGTCGGTATAGGCGTGCATCACCGAACGCACGCCGGATTCCCGGACCGCCATTTCAAAAGGCGGCAGCAGCACGTCGGCGCGCTCGCGGACACCTACCGAGACGGGCGCCAGGTTGCGGCCGGCCTTGGAAGCCGAGTAGCCCACAAAGTGTTTCAGCGTGGCCACCACGCCTGCGCCTTCCAAGCCGCGGATGTAGGCGGAGGCGATGCTCCCCACCAGGTACGGGTCCTCGCCGATGGTTTCCTCGACCCGTCCCCAGCGGGCGTCGCGGACGACGTCGAGCACCGGAGCCAACCCCTGGTGCACCCCGACGGAACGCATGTCCGCGCCGATGGCTGCGCCCACCCGGGCAATCAGCTCAGGGTTGAAGGTGGCCCCCCAGGACAGCGGAACCGGGTAGGCCGTAGCGCCCCAGGCCGCGAATCCGGCCAGGCACTCCTCATGCGCCATGGCAGGGATGCCGAACCGGTTGGCTCCGGCGATCCGCTGCTGGGTGCGCATCAGGGACAGGGCACCCATCCCGGCATCCACCGGGTGCGTGCCGAAGGGGCGGGTGAGCTGGCCCAGCCCGGAAGGGAGCAGGTTCTCGAGGGGGACCGGTTCCTTCATGTCGTGCTGGTGCGGGGCGACCTGGCCGCCCTCGCTGGAGGCACCCACCCAGACGCCAAAGAGCTGGGCCACTTTTTCCTGCCTGGTCATCTGTGCTGCCAGCAGGGCGGCGCGCTCGCGGGCGGTCCGGGAGGTGTCACGCCAGGGCAGGTAATCAACTGTTGTATCTGTCATGTCTACTTTCCGCCCACGCCCATAAGGCCCTGGACCAGCGCGCGACGCGCAAAGAGGTACACCAGCAGCACCGGAATCATGGAGAGCATCACTGCGGCGAGGATGCCCGGCACGTTGATGCCGTACTGGGTTTGGAAGTTGAACAGGCCCAGGGTGACCACCTTGGTGGAGTCGGACTGGGTAAGGATCAGGGGCAGGAGGAACCCGTTCCAGCCCTGCAGGGCGGCGAACACGGCGATGGTGGACAGTCCGCCCTTGGACAGCGGCAGCACCAGGCGCAGGAACGTGCGCGCCGTGGAGGCGCCGTCCACGGACATGGCCTCGTAGAGGTCGGGGGTGATGTCCCGCATGGTCCCGGAGAGGATCAGGGTGCAAATCGGCAGGGCGAACGCCGCCGTGGGCAGGATGATGCCCAGCAGAGTGTCATACAGCCCTACGGAATTGATCAGGTAGAACATCGGCACAATCACCGCCTGCACCGGAATGGCCAGCCCCAGCAGGAAGAACCTGAAGATCAGCGTGGTGGACCGGGACTGGCTGCGCACAATGGCGTAGGCCAGCGGCGGAACCACGAGCAGGACAATGCCCACCACCCCGGCGGTGACCACAAAGGTGTTCAGGAAGTACTTGCCGAAGCCGCTGCGGAACACCTCCAGGAAGTTGTCCAGCGTGAAGCCGGTGGGCAGGGCAACGGGGCCGTTGGCGCTGAATTCGGTGCGGCTCTGCACGCTGGCGGCCACCATCACGTACAGCGGCAGGGCCACGATCAGCAGCCAGAGGGTGACGGCGGCGCCGGCAATGTAATTGGGGCGGGTACGCATCAGACTCCCTCCATGGTGCTGCGCATTTTGTCGTAGCCGGAGAGCTTCACCATGACCAGGGAAATGGCGGTGGCCACCACCACCAGCACCACGGCAATGGCCGAGCCCATGCCGAAGTTGTAGCGGCGGAAGGCTTCCTCGAACATGTAGAAGGCGGTGATGGTGGTGTCTGTCCCGGGTCCGCCGTTGGTCAGGATCAGCACCGTTTCAAAGGTGGTCAGGCCGCCCACCACCATGAGGATCACCGAGGTGATGATGCTGTTGCGCAGCTGCGGCAGGGTGATGGAAAAGAACTGCCGGGCCCGTCCGGCTCCGTCCACTTCCGCGGCCTGGTAGAGCACCGGCGGAACGGATTTGGCGGCCCCCTGGTAGATCAAGGTGTGGAAGGGGGTGAACTGCCACATGCCCACGAAGATGATGACGCCGATGGCGGTGGGCTGGTGGCCGAAGAGGTTGCCGTCTCCGAACAGCCAGCGGAACTGCGCCGGGACGCCGAAGTTCGGATCCAGCAGCGCCCGCCACAGCACGGAGATGGCCGCAGAGGAGAGCAGCAGGGGCAGGAAGAAGATGGCGCTGAGCACGGCACGGTTGCGTTGCGGCCCGGCCGCCCATACACCGAGGAGGATGCTCACCGGAGTTTGGGTCACCACCCCGAGAACGATGAACAGCAGGCTCAGCCACAGGCTCTTGAGCATTACCGGATCTCCGGCCAGCTCCTGCCAGTTTTCCATGCCGACAAACTTCGGATCGCCGAGGCCCGACCAGGTCATAAAGGACAGGACCACGACGGCGATCAGCGGGATCACGGCGAAGAGCAGGAAAAACACGGTGGCGGGCAGGGTCCATGCCACGCCGGGACGGTTGAGGCGGGCCCGGCCCGGCCGCACCGGACGCCCCTTGGCGGGGTGGTCCGATGCGGCCGGCGGCCGCGGTGGAAGCAGAGTGGTCATGGTCTGGCCTTTGCCCCGGTTTACTTCTTCAGGGACTGCATGGCCGAAATGAAACCGTCTTCGTCGATGCTTCCGGCGAAGAAATCGGCCACGGCGCTATGGATGGTGGGGGTGGCGGCCGGCGGATAGGCCTGGTCCCAGGAGAGCTGGAAGTTCGGGGCGTCCTGCACCAGCTCGAACTGGTAGCGGGCATACTCCGGGTTGGTCGCCTGGTCCAGGAACTGCTCGGTGCTGGTGGTGGTGGGCAGGTTGCCGGTGGCCATCTGCGCCTGGACGAATTCATCCGAGTACATCAGTTTCAGGAAGTCCCGCACGGTGTCCGGGTACCGGGTGTCCTTGAGGACGGAATAGTAGTTGTTGGTGTTGCCCACCAGATTGGCGGCGTCGCCCTTCCCGCCCTCAATCTCGGGGAACGTGCTCCAGCCCAAGTTGGTGGCCACGAAGTCAGGGTTGGTGTCCCGGATGGTGGAGTACTCCCAGGAGCCCATCAGTTCGAAGCCGGCCTGTCCGCCTGCCAGCAGCGCGGGGGAGCCGCCGTCGGTGAACTTCACGGACTGGAAGTTGGTGCCGAAGGCGCCGGAATCCACCAGGTCGCGGAGCTTGCCCAGGGCTTCCCGGCTCTCTTCGGAGTCCCACACGCTGGTGTCGCCGTCGAGTGCGGTCTGGAAGAGTTCCGGACCTGCCACCCGGTCATAAACGTAGGAGAACCACATCTGGGTGGGCCATTCATCGCCTCCGCCCAGGGCAATGGGCGTCTTGCCGGCTGCCTTGAGCTTGTCGACGGCGGAGAGCAGGTCATCCCACGTCTTCGGGGATTCGGTGATGCCCACAGAGGCGAGGACTTCCTTGTTGTTGAACAGCATGACCGGCTGGGTGCCGCGCATCGGGATGCCGTAGGGAGTGCCGTCCACCGTGGCGACGTCGAACACCGAGGGCAGGAAGGCGTCCTTGAGCTGCGGGTCCTCTTCGATGAAGTCATCCAGCGGCATCAGCAGGTCAGCGTCCACGAAGTTGGAGATGCTGCCTCCGCCCCAGTTGAAGAAGATGTCCGGTGCGGCGTCGGTGCTCATCACCGTCTGGAGCTTCTGCTGGTAGTCGGCGCCGGGGATGGTGTCCAGGACAACCTTTACATCGGAGGTTTCGTTGAAGCGGTCCACCATGGCGGTTTCGACGTCGTTGCTCGCGTCTCCGTAAACGAGGACGTGAACCTCGTTCTCGGGACGGTCTGAGGATGCGGATTCGCCGCCTCCTCCGCAGCCGGCCAGCGTGAGGCCGAGGGCCAGCGTGCTGGCTGCGGCCAGGACCGGGGTCCGTAGCGAGGGCTTGTTCATCTTTGAACACCTTCCGAAAGTTTCGGTATATTGATCGAAAGTTACTTGACGCGGTCAGCATAAGTTGGGCGTAATGTGATGCGCAACACTTTTGGATAAACTGGTTTCCGTTTTTGTATCGCCTCACCGAAGGGCACTTCATGCCGTCATCCGTCCCGCAGAGCCCGGTCACCCTGGCTGATCTGGCTGCGGAAGCCGATGTTTCCCTCTCCACAGTTTCGAAAGTATTGAACGGCAGGTCCGATGTTTCGCGGGCCACCCGGGCGAAAGTGGAGGCGCTGCTGGAGGATCACGGGTACCGGCGGAAGGGAGGAGCGAAGTCGCGGCTGCTCGAGCTGGTGTTCCACGAACTCGAAAGTGCGTGGGCGCTGGAGATCATCCGCGGGGTGGAGAATGTGGCCCGTGAAAAGGGGCTGAGCGTGGTCCTGACCGAAAGCGGTACCCGGCACGCGCCGTCGCCCGAGTGGGTGGAAGGCGTGATTGCCCGCCGGCCGGTCGGCGTCGTGCTGGTGTTCTCCGACCTGGCCCAGGACTCGCGCCGCCAACTCGAAGCACGGTCCATTCCTTTTGTCATCATCGATCCGGCTGGTGACCCGGCGCCGGATGTGCCCTCTGTGGGTTCGGCGAACTGGTCCGGCGGCATGATGGCCACCCGGCACCTGATCGATTTGGGGCACACGCGCATTGCCGCCATTACCGGGCCGGAGGACATGATGTGTTCCCTGGCCCGGATTGACGGCTACAGTTCCGCGCTCAATGCTGCAGCCCTGCCCCTGGACCGGGAGCTGATCCGGTACGGGAACTTCCATGTGGACGGCGGCCGCGACCACGCCTTGGAACTGCTCTCCCTGCCGGACCGGCCCACCGCCATTTTTGCGGGCAGCGACCTGCAGGCGCTCGGGGTGCTCGACGCCGCCCGGCAGCTGGGCATCAGCGTTCCGGAGGAGCTGTCCATTGTTGGGTATGACGACCTGCAGGTGGCGCAGTGGTCCAGCCCGGCGCTGACCACAGTACACCAGCCGCTGATCGAGATGGCCGAGGAAGCAGCTCGGATGGCGGTGAGGTTGTTCGAGGGGGAGCGGCCCAACAACCTGCGACTGGATTTGGCCACGTCACTGGTGGTGCGGCAGAGCACGGCGCCGGTGGCTGCACCGGTCGGGTCGCGGGGAACGGGGAGCTGAGGGCGGAAGGCGGAGGGTGATCCCCGGCCGCTGGGGCACAGGCTTTCAGAAGGGGGCGGGCTCCAACACGTCGCCCGACTCACGCGTTGAGGGTGCAGATCCGAATTCCAGGAAGGGTTCCGTACGATAAACCCGCCCCGTGGGTGAGGTCCACTCGATCACGCCCGGCGTGGGCTGGGAGGCCTTCCAGAAGCCCAGGGTCTTGAAGCGGTGATGCCGGCGGCACAGGTGTTCAAGGTTGCCGTGCTCGGTAGGACCACCTGCCGCCCAGTCGATGGTGTGGTCAATTTCCGTGACGGCGGTGCTGACCCTGCAACCGGGGAACCGGCAGGTCCCGTCCCGGGCGCGTAGCCAGCGGGCCAGTCCGGCGGGGACTTTCCGGCGCTTGCCCACGCCGAGGATTTCGCCGGTCTTCGGATCCTGGGCCAGACCTGTCCCCCCCCGCAGCGTTGCGGGCCAGTCGGCGTGCTTCTTCGGCGCTGATCGGACCGTAGCCGTGGAGCTCAGCCGGCTCCTCGTTGGCACCGAAGAGGGTTTCGGCGTTGATCAGGACCATGATTTCCGCCCGCGGCAGGACCGTTGAGGCGTCGGGATCGGCATCGGCAGGCGCGCTGCCTGCTCCGCCGGCTGCTCGACCGCCTGCACGGTCGGCTGCTCGACCGCCTGCTCCGCTGCCTGCTCCACCGCCTGCTTCGGCGCCCGCTCCACTTCGTGCACCTGACGGGGCTGAGCCGAGGCCGCCCATCAGCAGCTGGGCCAGGACATCGGCGCGCAGCTGGTCCGCAGTCCGGGAGTCACCGGCGGCCTGTTCACCGCGGGCAGCAGTGCTCAAGGCCGTGTAGATCTGCTGGGCTTCCGCGGCCCGCAAATGCGCCGACAGCCACGACATGCCGTCCTCGTCCCGGTCCAGGACGACGCGCCGCTTATCGAAGGCCGTCAGATGCCGCTCAGGAACGGTCTCCGGGTATTTGCGCTCCCTTAGCCGCCTGGCCTTGGCACAGAACTGGCTCCTCGTTACGCCTTCTGCCTTGGTCAGCAGTTCGGACTCGAACCCGGGAAGCTCCGCCGCGGGGATGGTCTCGCACTGGTCGAGCACCACTTGAGCGTGCCCGTAGCTGAGCCGTCCGTCTTCCAATCCGGCCAGGGTGGCGGTATGGGTGCTGCAGAGCCTGTCCGCTTCGAACATCATTCCCTGCGCGGTGGTCTGCGGGACGTTCAAAATAGCTGCGCATTCCGAAGCTGCGAGGCTGAACGCGAGCCCGGCTTCTTCCCGGCCCGCATCCTTGCCGAGACCGGACCGGAAGAGTTCCTCCAGATGGTGGATCAAGCGGGCCTCCTGTGCCTGTGTCCAACGCACCAGATGCACCACGCGGGCCAAAACATCACAGGTGGCCTGTTCGTCAAAGGATTCCAGGTTCTGCAGGGCCAGCACCCCGCTGAAACCGTCCGGAAAACCGGAGTCAAAACCTGGATCTCCGGCAGCGCCTGGATTTCCGGCAGCGCCGGCATAGGCGGTGGTGGAGGCCGCGGCGTCGAAGCCACCGCCGACTTGTCCGGCGTCGTTAACCGCTACATGCAAATCAGCCCGGAAGACTGCGAGTGTGCGCTCCGAGTCGGAGGCACCCGCCTTACCAGCCTGGCCTTTAGCCGACTGGTGTTCAGACCCTGCTTCTTCAGTTATCCGTTCGGTGTTCCCGAGCTGATCCATGCCTCAAGGATTTCATCCGGCACTGACAATTCCGGCCCCAAAAGAGGGTCAAAACGACCTTGTAGGAAACTCCAAATACCCGTCTTTTTGACACCGCTACCTACCCTCCAAAAACTGACCATGTTTCTCCCCGGAGGGCCGCGCTGGAAGGCACACATCGCCGGTTGCCCGGCAACGTTGGCGGCGGGGGTAGGCTCGCCATGGGGGCGACCCGCGACCCGCGACCCGCGACCCGCAGGTGGCAGGGGACGGCTGATTGCTCCGGCTGGTGAGGTAATACAGAAGGAGCATCTTTGAGGTATTCAAACCCCCGTTTCGAGCTAGGGGACGGGCCGTGGGCCTTGGTCCAGCATTCGTATCCGCGCCCGTTGTGGGAATACCGGGTTTTTGAAGAAAACGGCGACTTTATCCGCCGGAGCCCGCAGTTCGCCAGCCGATCGGAAGCGGTCCAAGGAATGGAACGGCTTCGCGGCGAGACGGCCCCAAGTGCCGCTGCCTCCTTCGAGGTCCGGCAACTCACTTCTGCTCACCGGACTGAGGACGGAACACCGCCCACCGGGCAGGAAGCCGTGGCAGAAGTGCGTGACGGCGTTCTTTCGGCAGTCAGGGGGCTTCGTCACGCAGCACTCACCGACGACGATGAGCAGCGGGAGAACGTGGCTGATTGGGTGGAAGCCATGTTTACAGGAATTACCGATGAGCAGTCGCTGCGTCGATCTGCTGCCAAGGCGCTGGAACTGTACCGCGGGGGAGCGGGCGGCTTTGCGGACTACGGCAGCGCTGTCATGGCAGAAGCGGGCCACAACCTCGGGCTGGCCTTGATTCGCGGACGGGACTTTCCGGACACGTGAAACCCGCCCGGCCCTGACGCCACCCCTGCCCGGTACTCAGCCCAAACGGTGAATGGAAAAGGCGACCAGGAACCCGAAGGAAGCAATCAGACCGGTCAGCACGTGGCTCTCTTCGAAAGCCTCGGGAATCATCGTGTCCGCGAGCATGGCCAGGATGGCCCCGGCGGCAATGGCAGTAATGAAGGCGATCAGCTCCACGGGTGCACCCTGCAGGGCAACAAAGCCGAGCAACGACGCCAGCCCGCACAAGATCGCGATACCGCCCCACACGCCGAAAACGTACTTGGCGCTGCGCCCGGAACGCTTCATACCCGCAGTGCTGGAAAGCCCCTCGGGCACGTTGGAAATGAAGACAGCAGCAAGCATGGCCGGGCTGACCGCTGACGCCGTCACCAGCCCCAAACCCAGCACTACGGATTCCGGAATGCCGTCCAGCAGTGCACCCACTGCAATGGCGCCGCCGCTGCCCGGACTGTCCTCCTCGCGGGGGTGCTTGTCCCCGGAACGCTTCCGGTGCCGGGCACCGGCCCGGGCCAGCAGGGTATTGGCCCCCACATACGCCACCGAGCCGGCGAGGAAACCCCAGACGGTGGCCGCGAGGCCGCCGGATTCCACGGCCTCGTCCACCAGCTCAAAGGCCAGGGCGGAAATCAAAACACCGGCGCCGAAAGCCATCACCGAAGAGACGATCTTCGCCGGGATATGCCATTTCCACGCAATGGCGGACCCGATTACCAGCGCCGATCCGGCCACCGTTCCCCACAGCAACGCGTCATACCACGAGCCCAAAGACGTTCCTCTCTCCGTTTACCGAAGATCAGCATACTGATACTTGGGCCAGCAGGTTCCATCTCGCCTCCGGTCTATTCGGCCTCGAAGGCCCGCGCACGGACCAGGGGAACGCGCAGCTTGGACACGGCATCAGACATGAGTTCGGTTCCAACGTCTGAGAAGGACCCCATTCCGCCATAGAGGCCAAGACAATCGGCAGCGCGCTCCCGCAGGTCGCCCGCTTCGGTCACACCCGCAAACAACCCTTCGATCCTTGCGGCCACCCCGGATCGCCAGTCGTCGTTCTCCAGGCGGGCTGCGTCCCGGACAGCGGCAGCGGCTGAAAGGATCTCGTCCCGGATCTCTTCCACCGGCTGCTGGATACTCAACGCCGAAACCTCTGCCGGAGGGGAGAGGATCTCCACCCGGTTTCCGAACGGGTCCTTGCAGTGGAACCGTTCGGCGACGGCGGCTTGGGCACCTCCGTCAGGCCCAGCGCCTCGCCGTAGAAGCGCCGGGCGGAGTCTTCGCCGTCGGCCGGCATTGAAACCTGGACATGGTGTAACCGCATATTTCCCCTGACAGTGCCCGCGAACCCCCAAGCGGGGTGTTCACGCACCGTTAGCCTAGCGTTCGCGACCCCGTAAATCCGGGCAGTTAGCGTGGCACACATACAGCCGTGGCGTTGGGCACGAAGTTCGGCGCCAGGCCCGCGGGAGGCCTAACGTCGAAGTGGACGAGCCACCGTCCGGCGGCGGCTGCAACATCAATGTGCGAAGTGTGACGAGGTACCCCGCAGGTGGCATACAAGACAGGACAGACGGCACTTCAAGGGCACCCTCCGCTGGTGGTGGGGCACCGCGGGAACAGCGGTTCGGCACCCGAAAACACAGCGGCTTCCTTCGCCCGGGCGCGTGCAGCCGGAGCCGACATGATCGAAACCGATGTCCGCCTCACGGCCGACGGCGAGTTGTTCCTTTTCCACGACGAGACCGGCTTCCGCACTACCAACGTGGCGCAGGTCTACCCGTTGCGGGCCGGCGATCCGATCACTTCCTTTACTGCAGGAGAGCTTCGCCGGCTGGATTGCGGAGCGTATTTCGACGCGCAGTACGCCGGAGAGCCGGTGCTCTTCCTCGCCGACCTTCCCGAGGCGGTGGGTTTTGACCTGGGCATCAACCTGGAGATCAAGGCGCCGGCCAGCTCGCCGGGCGTTGAACAGGCCCTTGCCTCAATGCTGGCCGACCATGATGACTGGGTGCGGCTGCGCGAAACCCGGCCGGTGACGGTCAGTTCCTTTGACCCCGCCGCCGTGGGCAAGGCGGCTGACTGCAACCTGCCGGCATGGCAGCTGGTCGACGCCGATCCGGACGCCCTGCTCCTGGACGGGTTGGATCCGCGGACAGCCGGGGTGGTGGCTAATCACCTGTGCCTTACCGACGACGGCGCCGCAGCGGTCCGCGCTGCCGGACTGGGCCTGTGGGTCTACACGGTCAATGCTCCGGCACACAGCGCGAAGGTCCTGGCGCTGGGGGTGGACGCTGTGATTACGGATTACCCGGAAAACCTGCGGACAGTTGTCGGCGGCAGCAGGGAGCAGTCCCTCCTTCCCCTCGCGGGCTAGCGGGCGCGGGCCACAACGTGGACCCTTACACCCGCCCGGGATATCTTCTCCAACGCCGTCGGGTCTGCGGTTTCATCTGTCAGGAAATCGTCGATCTGACGTAGTTCCGCCATTTTCGCCAGGGTCATTTTGCCGACCTTTGATCCGTCGGAAACGACAATAACGCGCTGGGCCGCCTCGACCATCGCCCGGTTGGTCCGGGCCTCCGTGGCGTCATGGGTAGTCACTCCGCCCTCGACGCTGATCCCGTCAGTGCCAAGGACAGCAGTGCCGATGTTCATTGACGCGAAGGCCGATTCGGATAGCGGCCCCACTGCCTCGAGCGAGCTGGCGCGGACGGTACCCCCGGTGATGATGACGTTCAGCCTCGGATTCGCGGCGCAGTCGACGGCAATGGTCAATGCGTTCGTAATGATGGTCAGGTTCGTTCGATAGTGGAGAGCGCGTACGACTTCCTGCGTCGTGGTGCCGCCGCTGACTGCAAGGGCGTGGGGCCCTGATGGAATCATGAGCGCCGCCTGCCGTGCAATAAGGCTTTTGGTCCCCGGCGCCTGGGCGTCCCGCAGCCGCACCGGAATCTCCCTGCTCGAGCCCCTGGCCCTTGCGCCGCCGTGTGTCCTGATCAAGAGCCCCTGTTCATCCAGGGCGGCCAAGTCGCGTCGAAGGGTCGCTTTGGATAGCCCTAATTGCTGGGCGAGACCGTCCAGGGAGGCATAGTGCTCGTTGTGAAGCACGGACAATATCCGGTGCATACGGTTGAGGCGTTTCCTGCTGATGGCATGGGGGCGGAGTTCCTCTATTCCCCGGTCTGACATGGCGGCCGCCTCCCATCCGCGCAAAATTTCTGCTCACTTTAGCACCGGGTATTGATATTTATTGCGCAAAGCGAACACTTTACTCATCGCAGGTACGACGCGGGACGCAAACGCCAAAAGGAGCGGGCCATGCCTGGATTTACTGCGCCTACAGCCACCGGAATGCGTACATATTTAGGTGTTGACGGAGGAGGAACGAAAACAGCGTTTGTCCTGATTGACGCAACCGGCCGAGTACTGGCCGAAGTGGAGCAGCCAAGCTGCTACTACGTGGACGAAGGCATTGAGCTTGTAGCAACAGTTCTGCGCAAAGGCATAGAAGAAATATCCCTGCAATCAGGCATAGCCCCCGCAGACATCACACAGTCATTTTTCGGGCTCCCGGGTTACGGAGAGGTCAGCGGGGATGTGGCGGAACTCCGTGCCATGCCGGAGGGCATTCTGGGATCGTCCCGCTACTCGTGCGACAACGACATGATTTGCGGATGGTCCGGCTCGCTCGCTGCAGCGGACGGCATCAACGTCATCAGCGGGACCGGTTCCATGACCTACGGCGAGCGCGCAGGCCGTACCTATAGGGCAGGAGGGTGGGGCGAGCTGTTCGGGGACGAAGGATCCGCATATTGGATTGCCGTGCGCGGATTGAATGCCTTTTCACGGATGAGCGACGGGCGGAAGCAGCGAAGCGAGCTCTACGACGTGATGCGGGCACGCATGAATATCTCCAACGACCTGGACCTGGTCGGCATTGTCCAAAACGAGTGGCACGGCCGGCGGATGGCAATCGCGGACCTGTCAAAGACGGTGGTCCAGGCCGCGGAATTGGGCGACGGACTTGCCGCGGAAATCATCCGTGACGCGTGCCGTGAACTTGTGCAGATTGTCGACGTCACCGCTATGAACCTCAGCTATTGCGCAGACGAAGCGGTTCCGCTTTCCTATTCCGGCGGAATGTTCGGTTCCGCTTACATGCGGAACATGTTCAGCGATGCGATCGGATTCCGCGCGTTCCGCTACGAACTTCGCACGCCTCTCCTCGGGCCGGGAATTGGGGCTGCCCTGTATGCCGCACGGGCTGCGGGCCAACCGTTGTCCGATCCGGCGCTCGAGAACCTCCAGCAATTGCAACCCACGACCTAAGGACACCACCATGAGGAAAACCCAGTCCTGGATTGTCTACGCTTCGCTCCTGATTCTTTTCTGGGGCGTTTGGGGCGCCTTTTCCGCCTCTCCCACCACGCTCTACGGATATCCGAACGAAATGGTGTACGTGATCTGGTCACTAACCATGATCATTCCGGCGGCGTTTGCCCTCCGCCGGCAGAAATTCGACCGGCGTCCCATGGCGGCTGTATACGGCGTACTTGTGGGGCTGACCGGCGCAGGCGGCCAGCTGCTTCTTTTCGAGGCACTGTCCCGCGGACCGGCATACCTCATCTTTCCGATCATCTCGATCTCCCCGGCCATCACTGTTGTGATGGCGATCGTCTTCCTCCGGGAGAGACTCACCAAGATTGCAGTACTCGGGCTGGTGGCCGTCCTTGCCGCACTGGTCCTCTTCAGCATCTCCAGCGGGGATGACGATGCCAGTGCGGGGACCTGGCTGCTCCTTTCAATCCTGATTTGCGTAGCCTGGGGCGTGCAGGCGTTCTTTATGCGCAAAGCGGCAACCATCGGCGTGAATGACGCGACCACCTTCGCCTGGATGGCAATCACCGGCCTGCTGCTCGCACCTGTTGCACTTGTAGCCGGCGGCGGAATCCCGCTTGATGGCCCGTGGCAGGCACCGGCCCTGACCGCCGCAACCCAGCTGCTCAATGCCGTAGGCGCCCTGTTCCTCGTGATGGCGCTCAGCCGGGGGAAGGCGTCCATCGTTTCACCGGTCACGAATGCGCTGGCGCCGGCACTGACCATTGTTGTATCCCTTGCGGTGTACCAGACGCTGCCTTCCACCTACGGGCTGATTGCCATTGTCCTTGCCTTGGTGGGATCAACCCTTATGGTCTACAGCGACGAGCGCCGCGGCGAGGCCCTCAGCGAGGCCGTCCTGGCAGACGACGCCGAACGCCGGACACCCCTGTCCACGTAATCGCGGCCGTTGACCGTGTCCGGGGGCGGGTTTCACACTAAGAGCAGCAGGTGCGAGGTCCGTCCCCGAGCAGAGGTGCTTCCCATGGACAAGAACTTCCTGAACTATCCCGACTGGCAGGCCACCGCGGATACCCTGCACCTGTTCCTGCAGATGGCCGGCAAGGTGAAAGTGGAACGAAGCTGTCCGGAACCGGAGTGGGCGCACGTACGGATGCCGCTGACGGTGCAGGGTATCGGCACCGGCGTTATCCCCGGTCCGGACACCAACTTCGAGATCTATTTCAACCTGCGTGAGCACCACGTCGATGTGCAGAACACCAATTACATCCGCACCCGGCTGGACCTCACCGACGGGCTCAGCGTGGCAGGCTTCTACCAGCAGCTAATGGATGCCCTTGAGTTCATCGAAGCTCCCACGCCCATCAACACGGAGCCGCAGGAATTCTATGATCCAGTGCCTTTTGATGCCGACACCAAGCATCACAGCTACGACAGGCATGCCGTGGAACTGTTCCTGGACAACCTGCACTTCGCCCAGCGGAGCCTGTCACAGTTCCTGGCACCGGTGCGCGGCAAGGTGCATCTGCCGGCGTACTGGTTCGGCACCATGGACATCTCCGGAGCGATTTACAGCGGCCAGTCCGCTCCCTATCCGGGCAAGGGAGCCATTGCCGCAAACAGCTTCGATGAGCGGTTCTGCGAGTTCGGTTTCTGGCCCGGCGACCCGTCCTCCATCGAACCGGCGTTTTACGTGATGCCCTATCCGTTCCTGTCCAACATCGGCAGCTACGGCAGCATGCTGGCGCCGCCCCAGGCAGAGTTCCTCACCAAGTCCAGCGAATTCATCCTCACCCTCAAGGACGCTTTCTCCACCCCCGATCCCCAGCGTGCGGTGGTGGACTTCTGCCGCACCAGCTTCGACATCCTGCAGCGGATGGATCCGTGGAGCGACATTGAGTGGATCACGGAACCGCTGACCTACGCCCCGCAGCACTAGCGCGTGAACGGCCGGAGCGGTTGACGCAGCGCCCCTTCGCGCAGGAGCTTCAGGCGGATCTGGCGCGCTGTTTCCATGTGTGCACGGGCAATCCGGCGTGCCTCATCCACGTCCTGCCGCTCAATGGCCTCGATCAGGGCCGCATGCTCGGCCAGTGCGGTATCCCAGCGGGTCTCCACGGACAGCGTGGACTGCGGGGCGTGCACCAGGTGCGTGCTGAGCCGCTCCAGCAGATCCGTCAGGACTGGATTGTGCGCACAAGCCCACACCGCCGCGTGGAATTCCAGATTGGTGGTGATCCGCGTGGTGTCATCAGGCTCCGTCAGCTGCCGGTCGCGTTCCAGCAGGGCCTCCAGCCGCATCAGGTCGGTGAACTGCCGCGCGCGGGCTGCCTGTCCGGCCGCTTCTTCTTCGAGCATGATCCGCATGTCATAGATTTGGATGACCTGTGCCGGATCGATTTCGGGCACCTGCAGCCCTCGTGCCACCCGCTCCAGCAGGCGTTCCTGCTGCAGGCGGGAGAGCGCCTCCCGGACCGGAGTCCGGGAGACGCCGAAGCGTTCGGCCAGGGTTACTTCCCGCATGGGCGTACCGGGGCTGTGCACGCCGGAGAGGATCTCACTGCGCAGCGTTGCGAAGATCGCCTCACCGTCAATACGTGCTGATGCTGCTTGGGCCACTGAACGTCCTCGAAGAGATACGGAATATAACCGAAACTGTCGGTCCCAACATTACGCGGTCACACCGGCCCTACGCGGTGACGCCAGCGCGGCGCAGTCAGGCCAGGCCGGCGCAGTCAGGCCAGGCCGGCGCAGTCAGGCCAGCGCGCCGGCCCGGCGGCCGAAGACGCAGCCGGCGGCCAGGCCGGACCCGCCGGGGTAGTTGATGCTGAAGAGTCCGCCCAGCATCTCGCCCGCGGCGAAGAGCCCCGGGATGGCGTTGCCCTCGGTGTCCAGCACCCGACCGGAGGTATCGCCCCGGACCCCGCCGAACGTAAAGGTGATGCCGCAGGTGACACCGAACGCGTAGAACGGCCCGGTTTCCAGCGGATTCGCCCAGTTGCTCTTCACTGGAGCGGTTTGGGCGCCCCGGCCATCGAGCACGTTGGGATCGAACTCCACGCTGCGGTCAATGGAGGAGTTGTAGTCCGCGACGGTTTTCTCCAGCGCTTCGGGGCTGATGCCGGTCTTGGCGGCCAGCTCCGCGATGGTGTCCGCGGTTTCCACGGAGACACCAGGCATGTCGTATTCCTCGGTGCGCAGCATCGGGCGCAGCGCGGCGTCGAATATCTGCCAGGCGACGGACCCGGGCTGGCGGAGGATTTCCTTGCCGTACTTGGCGTAGGTGTAGTTGCGGAAGTCTGCACCTTCGTCCAGGAACCGCTCGCCGTCGCGGTTCACAATGATGCCCAGGGGGTAGCTCTGCCGGGTGAGCCGGTTGGTCAGCTCACGGTTGCTTTCGTTCTCCGGCGTAAAGGCATCCCATTGCACGCTGTGGCAGGTGTTCCAGTCCCCGCCGCGGCCGGCGCCGGCGTCGAGCGCAGCCAGGATCATGTCGCCGGTGTTGTACGGGGTGCCGCGCACCTTCGCGTTCTCCCACCCTTCGCCCAGGTGTTCCCGGCGCAGCTGCGGATCGGATTCAAAGCCGCCGGCGGTGAGGATTACGGACTCGGCTTCGATCCGGTACTCACCAACGGGTCCGCTAACGACGACGCCGGTGACGCGGCCGCCGTCGACCACAAGGCGGGTCGCGGGGCTGGCGTAACGGATGTCAGTGCCCAGCTCCCGGGCCACCCGGACGTGGTCCGCCATCATGCCTTCGCCGCCGCCCACGTTTCCCACGTGCAGCCCGCCCCAGAACAGGTAGCTGCCGTCCGGACGCTCGTAGGCCTGGCGCTCGTACATCAGCCGGTACCTCAGTCCCAGGCCGTTAAGCCAGCGCAGGGTGGACTGGCTTTCGGCGATTAGGACCTCGGTCAGCTCCGGGTCGTTGCGCCCTTCAGTCACCTTGGCCAGGTCCGAGGCGTAGTTTTCTGCGGTGTAAGGCGGCACCACGGTGGAGGCGTGCCGGTCATCGGGTTCCACCAGTCCGGCCAGGTCCGACAGCCCGCCGTGGACAATCCGCGTGGCGCCGGCGGTGTAGAAACTGTTGCCGCCGGAAAGTTCCTCGGCACCCTTCTCCAGGAGGATCACCTTTCGTCCGCGTTCGGCTGCGGCGTGTGCGGCGGTAAACCCGGCGTTGCCGCCGCCCACCACCACTACTTCGGTCCTGACGGTCTCCGGAACTTCTGTCATGATGCACTCCTGGTTGCTGTTGCATACAACTGTATACATTCAATCTGCGAACGGGGAAGAGTCTACGCAGATTCCCTACCCGATCCAACGGCGGCGAAATATTGAGGCACATCTTCCTTTTGTTACCGGAGCCGCGTTTGGGACTAGAGTGATGCAGGTCACTTCGGGTATAGCTGTATTGCATTGTGTACAACGCGCCCCACCCCCTCCGACAACGAAGTAATGGAACGGGAAACATGAAAAAGACCATTCGCACCGGGCTTTTTGCCCTGGTCGTAGCCGTGGTCACGGTGCTGGCGTTCGTCAACGCAGCAGCATCCGGCGGCACGGCAACCGCACGCAGCAAACTCACGCTCATCGCTCCGGCCGCCCCCGGAGGCGGCTGGGACGGGTTTGCCCGCGAGGCGCAGCAGGCGCTCCGCAGCAACGGCGTGGTGAACAATCCGCAGGTAGTCAACGTGCCCGGCGCCGGCGGCACCATCGGCCTGAGCCAGTTTGTCCAGACCCCGGGGCGCGAAGACGCGCTGCTGGTCACCGGAGGCGTGATGGTGGGGGCCATCGAACTGGCGGACAATCCCGAGTCCATGGCCGACGTCGTGCCCATCGCCCGCCTCGCGGACGATTACGCCGTGCTGGTGGTCCCGGCCGACTCCGAAATCCAGACCCTGGCCGACTTCCTCGACGCGTGGAAGGCGAACCCGGGCGCCAACTCGATAGGCGGCGGGTCCCTGGGATCCATCGACCACCTGCTCAGCGGGCTGCTGGCCCAAAAGAGCGGCATTGATCCCCGGGACGTGAACTATGTGGCGTACTCCGGCGGCGGCGAAGCCCTGACCTCCCTGCTGTCCCACACCACCGTGGCCGGCATGTCCGGCTACAACGAGGTGGCGGACCAGATCGAAGCCGGCACCCTCCGGGCACTGGCCATCTCCTCGGAGGAACGGCTCGACGGCGTTGATGTGCCCACCTTCATGGAGCAGGGAGTGGACGTGTCCATGTCCAACTGGCGCGGCGTCGTCGCAGCCCCCGGTATCTCGGACGAGGCGAAGGCCGAGTTCATCGCCATCATCACCGAAATGCGCGACTCCGAGGAATGGAAGGACACGCTGGAACGCAACAGCTGGACGGACAGCTTTGCCACCGGCGAGGAATTCGAAGCCTTCATCGAAGAAGAAGTTTCCACGGCACAGTCAATCGTGAAGGAGCTGGGACTATGAGCCTCGCCCAGGACAAACCGGCACCCGTGCAGCAGTCCACCAACCGGCGCGGCGGCGCACTGGAAGGCCGCAGCGAACTGATTGTCGTAGCGGTCCTCTACGCCATAGCCGTCTTCCTGGCGGTCGGCACCGCCACCATGAACGTGCAGGGCAGTGCAACACCCGGGCCGCAGTTCTTCCCCATCCTGGTCTGCGTGGCCCTGTTCGCCGTCGCCACCGCCCTGGCGATCTCGATAATCCGCCGTCCCGTCATCCCCGACACCCGGATCCACCCCGGCCGCGGCAACTTCTCCGGCGCCATGCTGGACGACCTTTCCGGCGAGCACGAATTCGCCGCCGAACACCCCGCAGCAGGGGAGGGGCAGCGGAACTGGAAAACCTACTCCGACTGGCGCACCGTGGGCCTGGTGGTGGGCGGCGTGGTGGTCTTTACCGCGGCACTGAACATCCTGGGCTGGATCCTCAGCGCCGCGTTCCTGTTCTGGGTGATCTGCTACGCCATGGGCAGCAAGCGCCCCGGCTTTGACGTGGGGGTATCCCTGCTCTTCGCCTCTGCCGTGCAGCTGGCCTTCAGCGCCGGCCTCGGCCTCAACCTGCCCTCCGGCTTCCTGGGAGGGATGCTCTGATGGATCAGCTCGCACTGCTTTTTGAAGGGTTCGCCCACGCGCTGACCCCCGTAAACCTGCTCTGGGTGCTTATAGGCGCGGTGCTGGGCACCGCCGTCGGCGTCCTGCCCGGCCTCGGCTCCGCCATGGCGGTGGCCCTGCTGCTGCCGGTGACCTTCTCCCTGGAGCCCACCGCGGCGTTCATTATGTTCGCCGGCATCTACTTCGGCGGACTGTTTGGTGATTCCACGGCAGGCATCCTGCTGAACACGCCGGGCAACTCCTCAGCCATTGCCTCCACCTTCGAGGGCCACCGGATGGCTAAGAACGGACACGCCGCCAAGGCGCTGGCCACCGCGGCCATCGGCGCCTTCATCGGCGGCCTGATCGCCACCACGCTGGTGGTGTTCTTCGCCCCCACGCTGGTGAAGCTGGCCACCGTGTTCGGGCCGGCCGAATACTTCGCGCTGGCCGTCTTCGCGTTCCTGGCCATCTCCGCGGTGGTCTCCGAATCCGTGATCCGCGGCGTGGCTGCCCTGGGCATCGGCCTGGCCCTGGCGCTGGTGGGCATCGATGGCCCCAGCGGCACCGCCCGGTTCACCCTCGGCATGCCGCAGCTGTTTGACGGGATCTCTGTCATTGTCATCACCGTGGGCCTGCTCGCGCTGGGTGAAGTCTTCCATGTGGCCTCGCGGATCCACCGCGACCCCGTCGCCACCCGGATCGAGTCCGGCGGCAACGCCCGGATCAACTTCAAGGACTTCCGCAAGGCACTGCCGTCCTGGCTGCGCGGCACCGCGTTCGGAGCACCCTTCGGGCTGATCCCGGCCGGCGGCGCCGAAGTCCCCACCTTCCTGGCCTACGGCACCGAAAAGCAGCTCGCCAAGCGCCGGAAGGACCCGGAGTTCGGCACCACCGGCTCCATCAAGGGGCTGGCCGCACCGGAAGCGGCATCCAACGCCACCGCGGGTACCGCCATGGGTGCGCTGCTGGCCCTGGGCCTGCCGACGTCGGCCACCGCTGCCATCATGCTGGCCGCCTTCCAGCAGTACGGCATGCAGCCCGGCCCGCTGCTGTTCGAACGGAGTGGGGACCTGGTCTGGGCGCTGCTGGCTTCGCTGTTCATCGGCCTGGTGATGCTGCTGATCATCAACCTGCCGTTCGCCAGCGTGTGGGCCAAGCTGCTGAGCATTCCCCGGCACTACCTCTACGCCGGCATCACCGTGTTTTCGGTGCTGGGCGTCTACGCGGTGAGTTCCTCCCTGATCGACCTCTGGCTGCTCATCGGCATCGGCCTGGTCGGCTTCATGATGCGCCGCTACGGCATTCCGTTGGCACCGTTGCTAATCGCCGTCATCCTGGGTCCGATGGCGGAAACGGAACTGCGGCGCGCCCTGGCTGTATCCGAGGGGGACCTCGGCATCCTGGTGGGCAGTCCCATCACCGTCACGCTCTACCTGGTGCTGGTCGCGGCACTGGTAGTCAGCGCCCTGCAGCACCTGCGCCACCGCCGCAATGACCGTCGGGTTCCCGACGCCGAACCGGAGCACGAAACGGTGTAGCGCCGGCACGAAAGGACGTCATCCGACCAACCGGTTTCACCGGACAGGGCCGGCCGCGGAATCCACCCGCGGCCGGCCCTGTTGTGTGACTGGCGTCGCAAGATGGAACAATCACCTATGCGACTCATGGGGAGAAGCGACAAGGGGGTCACTTTGATGGACGCACGCGAGAACCAGGCGCTGGACGCGGTCAAGCTCTACTACGAAGCGGGGCTGTCCCAGAGCGAGGTGGCCGAGCGCCTGGGCCTGTCCAGGCCCACGGTGTCCAAGCTCATCCAGTACGGCAAGGACCGCGGATACGTCAGCATCCGCATCCACGATCCGCGGGAAGCGGAGTCCTCCCTCGCCGCAGAGCTGCGCGAGGTGTTCGGGCTCCGGGACGTCCGCCTCGCCGTCGTGCCCGAAAACGGAACGGACCTGGTGGGCCAGCTCGGGAAGGTGGGCGCCGCCGTGCTGGCCGAAAACGTGAACGACGGCGACACGGTGGGCGTGACTTGGGGGCAGACCATGTATTCGGTGGCCCGGAACCTCAGCCGGCAGGAGCGCAGCGGCGTGGAAATCATCCAGCTCAAGGGCGGGGTGTCCTACACCACCCGGGTGACCAATGACTTTGAAACCATCACGCTCTTCTGTAATGCCTTCGGTGCTTTTGCCCGCACCCTGCCGCTGCCGGTGATTTTCGACAGCGTGGAGGTCAAACGGCTGGTCGAGGCGGAGAAACACATTCAACGCGTCATCGAAATGGGCCGGGATGCCGACGTCGCGGTCTTCACCGTGGGCGCCATCCGCGCCGACGCCATGTTGTTCAACCTGGGCTACCTCAGCGAGACCGAGAAGGCCGGCATCGCAGCCCGTGCCGTCGGGGATATCTGCTCCCGGTTTATCGACGACGACGGCAACGCCTGCGTGCCGCAGCTGGACGAGCGGACGGTCGGGATCACGCTGGGGGACCTGCGCGGAATCCGCACCCGGCTGCTTGTGGCCGGGGGAGAGGACAAGGTGGCCGCCATCGAGGCGGCGCTGCGGTCCGGCTACGCCACGCACCTGGTGATCGACGCCGCTACGGCAGGGCAGGTGCTGCGCGCCACCCAGCAGCGGGCGGCTTCCTAGCGGGCCGTTTCGACGGGCTGCACACATGTAAAAGAGCAATTTGACATGTGTTCCGAGCCACTTCTACAGTGAGTGAACACCCTCAATGAGGAGGCTCACATGTCGAAGATTTCGCAGCTCATCGATCACACCCTGCTTGCCCCGACGGCAACCGCAACGCAGATCGAAACCCTTGTCCAGGAAGCCGTTGAACACGAGTTCAAGACGGTGTGCGTCAACCCGGCATGGGTTGGCCTGGCCAGCCGCGCCGCCCAGGGCACACCGGTAGGCATCTGCACCGTGGTCGGTTTCCCGCTGGGGGCATCCACCACCGCCGTCAAGGTTTTCGAAACCACCGACGCCATCGCCAACGGCGCGGACGAAGTGGACATGGTCATCAACATCGGCTGGGCACTCGCCGGTGCCTGGGACGACGTCGAAGCGGAGATCCGCGCCGTCGTCGAGGCCGCACGGGGCAAGGCCCTGGTCAAGGTCATCCTGGAAACCTGCCTGCTCGACGCCGAGCAGACCGAGGAAGCATCCCGCTGCAGCGTTGCCGCGGGTGCAGACTTCGTGAAGACCTCCACCGGCTTCTCCAAGCACGGCGCCACCGTGGAAGCGGTCCGCATCATGCGCGAAACGGTTGGACCGGACCTTGGCGTGAAGGCTTCCGGCGGCGTCCGCACCGCCGAGGACCTGGCCCGCATGGTGGAAGCAGGCGCCACCCGCATCGGTGCTTCCGCCGGCGCAAGCATCCTCGCAGGCAGCACCATCTGATGCTCTTCAAGACCTCCGCCGTCCAGCAGCCGGACGGCTACCTCAGCCGTATCCCGTGGTTCCAGTTCCTGCTCATTTCGCTCTGCTTTCCGATGTGGGGCGCCGCTGCCAGCCTGAACGACATCCTCATTACGCAGTTCAAGTCCGTGTTCACCCTCTCGGACCTGGCCACCGCGTTTGTCCAGTCGGCGTTCTACGGCGGCTACTTCATCATCGCCATTCCGGCCTCACGGATCATCCGCCGTTTCACCTACAAGACCGGCATCCTGATCGGCCTGGGCGTTTACATCCTGGGCTGCGCGGCGTTTTTCCCGGCCTCGCACATGGCCACCTACAGCATGTTCCTGGTGGCGCTGTTCGCCATTGCCATTGGCCTCAGCTTCCTGGAGACGGCCTGCAACACGTACTCCACCCTGCTTGGTCCCAAGCCCACCTCCACGTGGCGCCTGAACGTCTCCCAGACCTTCACCCCCATCGGCTCCATCCTGGGCATCCTGCTGGGCAAGTACCTGGTCTTCACCGACGGGGACAAGCTGGAAAGCCAGATGGCCACCATGTCGGCGGACGAGAAGGTTGCCTTCAGCGCGGACATGCTGCAGCGCACCCTGATGCCGTACAAATACATCATCATGATCCTCGTGGTCGTGTTCATTGTGGTGGCCCTGACTAAGTTCCCGCACTGCAAGCCGCTGCGCGACAAGACCCATGAAGCAACCGCGCGGATCGGCGAGACGCTGGCCTACCTGGCCCGGAACAAGGAATTCCTGCGCGGTATCTTCGCCCAGTTCATGTACGTGGGCATGCAGACCGCCGTTTGGTCCTTCACCATCCGGCTGGCCCTGAACCTGGACGATTCGCTCAACGAACGCAGCGCGACCAACTACATGTTCTTCGCCTTCATCGCGTTCTTCCTGGGCAAGGTTGTTGCCAACTTCCTGATTACCCGCTTCGACGTCAATGCGGTCCTGATGGGCTTCGCCGTCCTCGGCAGCCTGGCCCTCGTCTACGTGATCCTGGTTCCGAACATCACCGCCGTCTGGGCCGCCATCCTGGTCTCCGGCCTCTTCGGACCCTGCTGGGCCACCATCTTCGGCCGCACCCTGGACACCATCACGGACAAACGGCACACCGAAACCGGCGGCGCCGTGCTGGTCATGGCCATTGTCGGCGGCGCGGTCATCCCCGTCGTCCAGGGCCTGGCCTCGGACCTGACCGACTCGCTGCAGATCTCCTTCGTGGTCTCCCTGGTCTGCTTCCTGGTGGTCTTTATGCACTTCCGCCACCTGCGCCGCAGCGAAGCCCGCACCGGCGTCGCCGGCACCCCGGAAAGGAATCCCGAGCATGTATCGCATTAACCTGGACCGGAGTTCCTTCTCCGCCGTCAAAGCAACCCTGGTGGAGTCCGCGGAGTTCACGGTCACCGCGTTCCGCTATCCCAGCGGCGTCGAATCCGTCACCGTGGCAAACTCCCGCGGCCGGGTCGAGGTCCTGCCGTTCCTGGGCCAGATGGTCTGGGACGCGGAGTTCGACGGCGTGAGCCTGCGGATGGACTCGCCCTTCCGGCAGCCCTATCCCGCCACGCTCGTCGAGGACACCTACGGCTGCTTCGCCTTCCACTCCGGACTGCTTGCCGCCGGCTGCCCCGCACCCGAAGACTCCCACCCGCTGCACGGGGAGTTCCCATGCGCGGATTTTGACGAAGCGTGGCTGGAAATCACCGGCGATTCCGTGGCCGTCTCCGGACGTTACGAATACGTCAAGGGATTCGGGAACCATTACGAGGCCGTTCCCGCTGTCCGGCTGACCGCCGGTTCGGCCATGTTCGACATCGACCTGTCCGTGACCAACCTGTCCGCGGCCCGCACCATGCCGCTGCAGTACATGTGCCACATGAACTACGCCTACTCGGACGGGGCCCGCATGACGCAGTCCCTGCCCGACGGCGCGTTCCGGCTGCGGGAAACCGTCCCGGCACACGTATTCCCGACGCCGGAGTGGACGGTCCTGAACGAGGCCATCCGCACCGGGAAGGTTCCCGCCGACGTGGTGGACGCTTCACAGGGCTACGACCCGGAAATCGTGTTCCTCGCGGATAACCTGCCCGCAGGGGACGAGCTGGAATTCCGGCTGGAGCGCACCGACGGCGTCACGTTCTGCACCCGGTTCTCCGGCGCCCAGTTCCCAGTGGCCACCCGCTGGCTGCTGCACAACCCGGACCAGAAAGTGGCCTCGTTTGTCCTGCCCGGCACCTCGCGGCCCGAAGGCTTCCTGGCAGCCAAGGCCGCAGGGACACTAATTGAACTGGCACCCGGAGCCACCCGCTCCTTCCACGTCAGCACCGGCATCAAAGAGAAGGCATAGCCCCATGGATATTGCAGTAATCGGTTCCAACATGGTGGACCTGGTGTCCTACCTCAGCCGGATGCCGGACGAAGGGGAAACCGTTGAGGCCCGGGACTTCGCCATGGGCTGCGGCGGCAAGGGAGCCAACCAGGCGATGGCCGCCGCCCGCATGGGTTCCTCGGTGCTGATGCTGACCCGGGTGGGCAACGACGCCTTCGCCGAAACCACCCGGCGCAACTTCGAGGCCAACGGGATCGACACCACCTACGTGCTGGACACGGACGCCACCAGCGGCGTCGCGCCCATCTTCGTGGATGACAACTCCCGCAACTCGATTGTCATTGCCAAGGGCGCCAACGCCTTCCTGACGGCGGCGGACATCGAGGACGCCGCCGAGGCCATTGCGCAGTGCAAACTGATGGTGCTGCAGCTGGAAGTGAACCTGGAGACCGTCTACGCCGCCATCGACTTCGGGAACCGGCACGGCATCCCTGTGCTGCTCAACCCGGCACCGGCCAGCCCGGACCTGGACTTCGCCCAGGTAGCCCGGTGCGACTACTTCGTCCCGAATGAAACCGAACTGGCACTGCTCACCGGCATGCCGGTGCAGACGCTGGAAGAAGTGCAGGCTGCAGCGCAGACCATCCTGGACCGCGGGGTGAAGAACGTCATTGTCACCATGGGCTCGCGCGGAGTGCTGTGGCTGTCCGCCGCCGGTTCCACCTTGGTGGAAGGCCGCACCGTGGCCGCGTTGGACACCACGGGGGCAGGGGATGCGTTCATCGGCTGCTTCAGCCACTGCCTGGTGGAAACGGGAGACGTTCCGCGTTCCCTGGCCACAGCGAATGCCTACGCCGCGGATTCGGTCACCCGCCGCGGGACGCAGACTTCCTACGCCACGCGCGAGCAGTTCGAGCAGGGCCTGAAGCAGGGCCGGGCGGACACCGCGGCCTGAGCCGACCCAACAGCTTGGCCGCAGCGGTCCCCCCACCGCCGCGGTCCGGAAGAGGCTGCTGCGGGCCGGAACCGATCCCCTTCGGTGCCGGCCGCGGCAGCCTTTTGCGTTGCGATGCCGGCAGGTTGACGGGCTGGCAGGTTGGCGGGCCGGCAGCCTGCGGGAACAGCCGCGGGAACAGCCTGCACCCCACCCGGACGGTTTGAGAAGGCAAAAATTACCGCCGTCGGGCTCGAAAAGGCAGAATTTACTGTTTTCCCGCCTAAAAACCGTAAATTGTGCATTCTCGTTCGGGCGCGGCTGGGGCCGCTCCGCTTACCGCCCCAAGCAGCAGGGGGCGGGGCGCTGCGGGCACCCGCCCCGCCCGCTGCGGGGCCGGGCGGCCGCACCGCCGTCGTGATTGCTGTCCCAAAGCCGGCAGGGGATTCGCCGCGCGCAGGGCCATGCTGACATACTGTTGGTAAATCTCAGCAGAAGGTGGATCCCGCATGACCCCCCGCAAACTTTTCCGGACCGTGGCCCTGGCCGAAGCCGTGACCTGGACACTGCTCCTGATCGGCATGTTCGCCAAATACGTCTTGGACTTTGAAGCCCTCACGCCCATCTTCGGCGGCCTGCACGGCTTCGTGTTCCTGTCCTACGGTGTGGTCACCCTGTTTGTATGGGCTAACCAGAAGTGGCCGGTCCGCACCGGCATCCTCGGCCTGGTGACCACCGTGATTCCGTGGGCCACCATCCCGTTCGAGAAGTCGGTGGACCGGCGCGGCCTGCTGGACGGCGGCTGGCGGATGGCCCCGGGCGGCGAAGAACCCACCAACGCCGTGGACAAGGTCGCAGCCCTGGTGCTGCGCCGCCCGGTAATGGCCGGCGTCGTTGCCCTGGTGGCAGTAGCCGCGGTCTTCACCGTGCTGCTCTACCTGGGCCCGCCCGTTCCCATGGGCTGATCCAGTCGCACCGCTGCCGTGCCGGGACCTAGGCGTTCATCCGGGCCGCTAGGACGCGGGCGGGATGGAAGCGCCCGCACGCGCGGCAGCTCCGGGACGCAGCCGGCGCCGGTTGGGCCGGTTCGAGCTGCCCCCGCGGTAGGCCGTCGTCGCCGTGGCCAAGATGAGCACAATCAGCACGGCGCAGCCAATGATCACCGACACCATGGCCAGGGCGCTGCCGCCCAGGATGCCGACCAGCGGGCTGACAATGCCGGCCAGGCCCACCTGCAGGGCGCCGATCATGGCTGCGGCGCTGCCGGCCATGTGCCCGTAGTCGCTGAGGGCCAGGATCGAAGAGTTCGAAGCGATGAAGCCGTTCATGGCGAGCACCAGCCACAACCCCGCGGTAAGGCCCGCAGCCCCGCCGAATCCGGTCAGCACGATCACCGGCAGCAGTGCGGCCAGTCCCAGCAGCAGGATTACGGCCGCCCGCAGGATGCCCATGGGGGAGTAGCGGGTGACCAGCCAGGCATTAAGCTGCGCGGAAATGACCATGCCCACGCCGTTGATGGCGAACACCAGGGCGTACTGGCCCGGGCTCAGTCCGTAGCCCTCCTGGAAGACAAACGGTGAGCCCACCACGTAGCTCATGATGACGGCCATGCCCAGGCCGGGGATTGCGGCCAGGGCCAGGAACTGCCGGTCGCGCAGCAGGACCCGGAAACCGCTGAACGTACTGGCGCCGCCCTTGGTCCGGCGGCGTGCCGGCGGCAGCGTCTCGGGCATCCAGCGCAGCACAATGACACCGAGCACGACGCCGATCAGGGCCAGGGCGAGGAACACTGCCCGCCAGTTGAACAGCCCGGAAACAGCACCTCCGATGGAGGGCGCCAGCAGCGGGGCCAGGCCGATGATCAGCATCAGCCGGGACAGCATGGCCGCCGCGGTGGAACCGGTGAACCGGTCACGCACCACGGCAAGGGACACCACGCCAGCGGCGGCGTTAAAGAAGCCCTGCAGGAGGCGGAGCACAATCAGGGCGCCGATGTTCGGGGCCACAAAGCACAGCAGTGAAACCACCACGTGCATGCTGATGCCGATGATCAGCGGCAGCCGCCGTCCGAAACGGTCCGAGAAGGGGCCGATGACAAGCTGGCCCACCGCTGCGCCCAGCAGTGTGCCGGAGAGGGTGAACTGGGCCGCCGCTGCGCTGGTGTGCAGGTCTTCGGCAACCTGCGGCAGCGCCGGCAGGTACATGTCCGTGGTCACTGCGGGCAGGGCGGCCAAGGCACCGAGCATCAGGATGTATTTGATGCTGGTGCGGGTACTGACGCGGGAACTGTTTCCGGAAACAGCGGGTGCCGGGCTTCCGGTTTTGGGCGGGGTATCGCTCATAGACACTCCTGGTGCGGTTGCGGTGGAACGAAACTACGGGTGCCGGGTGCCTTCGCCTGCCAGGACCGCGCGGTAGCCGTCCCGGAAGGACGGGTAGGCGAAGTCGAATCCGGTGCTGCTCAGCAGCTCGCTGCTCAGCCTGCGGTTTCCTCCGCGGCTGCTGGAAGCCGGTGCCGCGGCGGGCAGCGCGTGGCCCAGCTCGTCGGCGAGGAAGTGCAGCACGTCGGACATTTCGACGGGCTCCTTATCCACTCCAACATAAATGGGCGCCGGATGTGAAACCCGGGTGGTGAGATGCACTATGGCCGCTGCCGCATCGTCCCGGTGGATGCGGTTGGTCAGCTGGCTGCCGGCGGGTACGACGGCGGTGCCGGCGGTGACGGCGTCAATCAGCCGCGTGCGTCCCGGCCCGTAGATCCCGGCGAGGCGCAGCACCACGGCATCCGGACGCCGGTCATGCAGCAGCTGCTCGGCTTCGAGGATCACGGCTCCGGTGGCCGAGGCGGGTGCGGGCGGGGTGTCCTCGTCCACTTGGCCGCCGTCGGCGTCGCCGTACACCGCGGTGGAGGATACAAACAGGATGCGGGCCGGGCGGACGCCGTCGCGCTCCAGTGCGTCCATTACATTTGCAGTCCCCTCCACATAGGCGGCGCGGTAGGCGGCTTCGGTGCGTTCCCCGGCTGCAACGGCAATCACGACGACGTCGGTGCCGGCGGGGATACGCGGCAGTTCGCCGGTGAGGTCAGCAGCCTGGCCGGTGATGGCCGCCGGCAGATTGCCGGGGGAGCGGCGCCAGCCAAGCACGGAGAAGCCGGCCGCAGCGAACCGCAGGCCGGCTTCCGTGCCCAGATCGCCGCAGCCGGCGATCAGGACTCTCATATGGTTACTCGGCCAGGGCGGAGATGACGGCCTTGGCCACATCTTCGCTGGACTGGGGGTTCTGACCGGAGATGAGGTTGCGGTCGCGGACCACGTAGCTGGTCCAGGCCGGGCCGGTCTCCACTACGGCGCCCTTGTTGCGCAGGACTTCCTCCACGAACCAGGGGGTGTTCTCGCCGGTTCCGCCGTTCAGCTCTTCCTCGTCGGTGAAGACGGTGAGCTTGCGGCCGGAGAAAATGAAGCCGTCCTCGGTTTCGGCGGCCAGCAGGCCTGCCGGGCCGTGGCAGAACGGGGCAATGATCTTGCCGGCGGCGTCAGCTTCACGAAGGATCCGGCCCATGTCCTTATCGAACGCGAGGTCTGCCATGGGGCCGTGACCGCCGGGCATCACCACGGCGTCGTATTCCGACACATCGGCGTCGGCGAGCACCAGCGGGGAGGACAGCTCAGCGTCGATGAAGGCGATGTACTGCGTGAACGCGGCGGCCTTTTCGGCGCTGCCCGCGGACTCGGGGGCCAGGGACACCTGGTCCACGGTGGGCTTCACGCCACCCGGGGTGGCGATGCGGACGGTGTGTCCGGCCTCGCGCAGCACCCGGTGGGACTCGGCGAGCTCTTCGGCCCAGTAGCCGGTGGGGTGTTCGCTGCCGTCCTTCATGGTGAGGGAATCGGCGGCGGATACGACCATCAGGATGTTAGCCATGCGTTGTTTCTCCTTTGCTTGGCGGAAATGTAAGTTACTTGGCCGGCGCTGCGGCAGCGCCGGCGGCGTCGAGTTCGGCGAACGTCGCGTCGTCGAGCGAGATGTTGGCAGCACCCAGGTTGTCTTCAAGGTGTGCGATGGAGCCGGTGCCCGGGATCGGCATCATGACGGGGGAGCGGCGCAGCAGCCAGGCCAGGGCCACCTGCGAGGTGCTGGCGTTCAGGCGCTTGGCTGCCTCATCCACGGGACCGCCCTGCTTCGCCAGCTCGCCGGCGGAAATGGGTGCCCACGGGATGAAGCCGATGCCGTTGTCCTCGGAGTACTTCAGCACGTCCTCGGAGGAACGGTCGGTGAGGTTGTAGCGGTTCTGCACCGTGGACACGGTGAAGAACTTGGCGGCTGCTTCCAGATCCTCGACGGAGACCTGGGACAGGCCGAGGGCCTTCACCTTGCCCTCCTGCTGAAGGTCCCGCAGCACGGCGAACTGCTCGTCGCGGTCCACCTTGGGGTCAATGCGGTGCAGCTGCAGCAGGTCCAGGGACTCGACCTTCAGCTTGCGCAGCGACAGTTCGGTCTGCTGGCGCAGGTACTCCGGGCGGCCCACCGGAACCCAGACGTCCGGTCCGGTGCGGACAAAGCCCACCTTGGTGGCAATGCGGACGCCGTCCGGGTAGGGGTAGAGCGCTTCGGCAATGATCTCTTCGCTGATGTTCGGACCGTAGGAGTCGGCCGTGTCGATGAAGTCGACGCCCAGTTCGACGGCGCGGCGCACCACGTCGACGGCGGTGCCGCGGCTCTCGGGTTCACCCCATACACCGGGTCCCACAATCCGCATGGCTCCGAAGCCCAGGCGGTGTACGGTGCCGAGGTCCTTGAGGTCGATGGTGGGGGGCAGGGCGGGTGAATTTTCCGTCGTATCAGTCATGTAAGGCCCAACACGGCGCGCCACCGGGTTTATTCCTCAGCAGCCTTACAAGGCACGCGGACACGTCCTGTCCGCAAGGAGGGTTCCGGTGCGGCACCGGCCGGTTTAGCTTTGCCCGATGGACTGGAAAATTGAGCTTGTGCCGGTGCCCGTGTCCGACGTCGACGCCTCCAAGGCCTTCTATGTGGACCAGGTGGGTTTCACTCCCGACTTTGACGAACGGGTCGACGAAAGCCTGCGCTTTGTGCAGCTGACCCCTCCCGGTTCGGCCTGCTCGGTGGTGATTGGGCCTGGTACCACGGACATGGTCCCCGGTACCCAGCGGATCCAGGTGGTTGTGCCCAGCGCCGCCGACGCCCGCCAGCACCTGGTGGACCACGGCGTGGCAACCAGTGACATCACACCGCTGGACTGGGGCACGTTTGTGTACTTCAGCGATCCGGACGGCAATCAGTGGTCGCTGCAGGAACTGCCGGCCATTCCGCCCACCCTGCCGTCGGAGACGTAAACCAACCGCTTGACCTCAAGCGTGCTTGAGCCTGTTGACTTCGAGCAGCAGCCATCGATTTCAGCACCCAAGGAGCACCGCTTGCAGGCCGAACGCCCCGAAAACTCCCCGTCCCAAAACCCTGCGCCCCAAGATTCGCTGCCCGGCACCGACGCTGCCGGAACCGGGCCGGGCTTCTGGTCGCGCCGCTACCTCCCGACCACGGTGGGCCTGTTTACCCTGGCCTTCCTGTTTGCCTTCGAAGCATTGGCCGTGGGCACGGTCATGCCCGTGGTTGCCGCTGAGCTGGACGGCCTGTCCCTTTACGGGCTGGCCTTCGGCGCGCCCATGGCCACCGCCGTCGTCACCATCGCCCTGGCCGGAGGGTGGACGGACGCCCGCGGCCCCGCCCCGGCGCTGCGGGTGGGCGTAGTGCTGTTCTCGGCGGGACTCATTGCCGCGGCCCTGTCGCAGTCCATGCTGATGCTGGTCCTGGGCCGGTCCCTGCAGGGGCTGGGCGCCGGGCTGGCGGGCGTGGCCATGTACGTGGTGGTTGCGCGCGCGTATCCGCACTCGATGCGGGCCCAAGCCTTTACCGTGATCAGCAGCGGCTGGGTGTTTCCCGCACTGGTAGGGCCCGCGATTGCCGGTTTCCTGAACGGGCTTCTGGGCTGGCGGGCGGTGTTCGCCGTGGCTCCGCTCCTGGCGGTGACGGCGTACGCCGGCCTGGCGCCGGTGCTGCGGAAAATGCCGGGCACGCTGCGCTGGCAGCCCGATTACCGGCGGACGGCCTGGGCGCTGCTTGCGGCGGCGGGCGTCCTCGGCATCGGCCTGTCGGGCGCGGGGAGCGACGGCGCAGCCACCGGCCTGGCGCTGCTGCCCGCCGGGCTGTGCGCGGCGGCGGTGCTGGTGGCCGGACCGCGGCTGCTGCCGCCGCGGACCTGGACGCTGGGACGGGGACTGCCGGCAGTCATTTCACTGCGCGGCTTGGTGGGTGCGGCGTTTGCCGGGGCGGAGGCGTATCTGCCGTTGGCCCTGTATGAGCACCGGGGATTCAGCCCCACGCAGGCAGGACTGCTGCTGACCGTTTCGGCAGTCGCCTGGTTCGGCGGGTCCCTGGCCGCAGCCAACCTGGCGCTGCTGGGGAACAAGATTGCCCGGGTCCGGCTCGGCGCGCTGCTGATGGTGGCGGGTATTGCGGTGACGGCCCTGTGCATCAATCCCCAGGTCAGCATTGTGCTGCCGGTCCTGGGCTGGGCCGCGGCCGGCGCCGGCATGGGCATGGCCTTTCCCACCCTGTCCGTGCTGGTGCTTGACTACTCGGATGAGGGCCGGGAGGGCGGCAACAGTTCCTCGCTGCAGGTCAATGACAATCTTGTGCAGGCACTGTGGCTGGCCTTGGGAAGCGTGGCCTTTGCGGCGCTGTTCCCGGTGGCCCCGCTGGCTGCCTTCGTTGGCGCGTTCGCCAGTGCCGCGGCGCTGGCGGCCGGTGCGCTGGTCCTATCCGGAAGGCTCGGACCGCGGCGCCCGGCCGCCTGATGGCCAGCTGCCTGAGGGCCAGCTGCCTGAGGGCCAGCTGCCGCGACGCCGCGTTGCTCAAGAGGCAGTTCGTCCTATAGCTGGGCGGCTACCGCCTGCAGCACGTCGGTGACGTCGGACTTGCCCTGGCCGTAGTCGAGCAGTGTGGTGGGGACCTGCGGCGTGCTGGTGGCCAGGACCCGTGTGTTGCCGGCGTCCAATGGTTCGAAGGTGAGCACAATGTTGGCCCCGAAGGTTTTCCAGTTGGTTGCGGCGGACATTTCCGCGCGGTCGGCCCAGATTCCGGTGACGGTCATCCGCGGCAACTGGAAGGCGGCCCGTTCGACGGCGGGAGGCAGTGCGGCAGCCGGTGCGGCAACCACCATTTCACCGCGTGCCCGTGCCCGTTTGGATGTCACGTTGAGACTGATCGTTTTTGAATTCCCCATATTCGTCATGCGACAGAGAATAGCGCAAACATAAAAAGTGAGTTGTTCTAGTTGTAGTAGAATAACTTCATGCTGATGAAAGTGGACGCCTCCAGCGACCAGCCGCTCTTTGAGCAGCTGGCCGCCTCGATCCGTGCGGACGCCGCAGCCGGACGCCTGCAGCCGGGCGAACGGCTGCCCACCGCGCGGGACGTCGCGGAGTCGCTCGGCGTCAACGTGCACACCGTCCTGCACGCCTATCAGGAGCTGCGGGCGGAGGGCCTGATCGAGCTGCGCCGCGGGCGCGGCGCAGTGGTGACTGAAGCTGCCGCGCCGCTCGCCGCCCTGCACACCGATGTCCTGGCCCTGGTGGCCAAAGCCCGGGATCTGGGCCTGTCGCCGGAAACCCTGTCCGCCTACGTAAAGGAAATTGCCCATGAACGCTAGTGCCTCTGCCCGACGCCGTTTCCTGCTGGTGGCCCTGGGAGTTCCCGCCGTCGTGGTGGTCATTGCCCTGGCCCTGCAGCTTGCAACCCTGCCGTCCCTGCCGGACCCCGTGGCTATCCACTGGGGCGTGCAGGGGCCGGACGGTTTTGGCTCACCGTGGTCCACTGTGCTGTTCACCGTGCTGCTGGGAGCGGGTATTCCGGCCCTGATGGCAGGCACCAGCATGCCGGGCTACGCGGACAACGGACCGAGCTACCGGTTCCTCGGCGCCGCGGTCCCTGCCATCACCACCATGCTCTGCACCCTGCTTACCTGGACCCAGCTGATGCAGGCCGGGCTCTCCGATGCCCGGCAGGCCCCTGGGGTGGGACTGCCGCTGCTGTACTCCCTGCTTGCCGGACTGGCAGTGGGAGCGGTCTGCTGGCTCGTGCAGCCCAAAGCACAGCAGCGGCCCGCCGCCAGCCCGTCCGAGCCACTGCCGCTGGCTGCCGGTGAACGCGCCGTGTGGTTCCGCGAGACCAGCCTGTCAAAGCCCGCCCTGCTGCTGATCCTGGGGGCGGTCACTGCGGCCGGCGCCGGGGCGGTCATCGGGTGGCTGTGGGCGGAGCCGGAGCTGGCCTGGACAATGACCGGCCTGACCATAGTGCTCCTCGCCGCGGCCACCGCCACAGCATTCCGGGTGCGGGTGGACGGCAGCGGCCTCACAGCGGTCTCCGTGGCCGGTTTTCCCCGCTTCCATGTTCCGCTGGCGGAGATTCGGGATGCCGAGGCAGTTACCGTTTCCCCCGTTGCCGAGTTCGGCGGCTGGGGCCTGCGGTGGGTGCCCGGACGGTTTGGCGTGGTGCTGCGCAGCGGTCCGGCCCTGCAGGTGAACCGCGTCACCGGCCGCCAGTTTGTGGTCACGGTTGATGACGCCGGCACCGCCGCCGCGCTGCTGCAGGCCCTCACCGCCCGCACTTAACGCAGCAAGCAGGGCAGGGACTACCCGGTTTCGCGCACGACAAACAGGCGCGAAACCGGCGTCAGGCATACCAATGCGGGGGAGTATGTTTGAAGATGGGCAGAACCCGAAGGACCGGCTCGGCCGAAAGGCAACCAATGAAGATTGCACTCTTTGCCACCTGCATTGTGAACGCCATGTATCCGTCCACTGCCCGCGCCACGGTGTCCATCCTCGAGCGGCTCGGACACCAGGTGGTGTTCCCTGCAGGCCAGGGCTGCTGCGGGCAGATGCATCTGAACTCGGGGTACTTCCCCGAGGCGGTGCCGGTCGTCCGGAACCACGTGGAGGCGTTTGAGGCGGAGGACTACGACGTCGCAGTGGCACCTTCCGGTTCCTGCGTCGCCTCCGTGAAACACCAGCACGCCATGCTCGCCCGCGCCATCGGCGACAAGGACCTGGAAGCCCGCGCCACCGCCGTCGGCGCGCGCACCTATGAACTGTCCGCCCTGCTCACCGATGTCCTGGGCGTGACGGATGCGGCCGCGCAATTGGGGTCCTGGTATCCGCACCGGATCACCTACCACCCGAGCTGCCATGGAATGCGGCTGCTGCGGCTCGGTGACCGGCAGGCGAACCTGCTGCGCACCGTCGAAGGCCTGGAACTGGAACCCCTGCCGCAGGCGGATCAGTGCTGCGGCTTCGGCGGAACCTTTTCCCTCAAGAACGCCGATGTGTCCTCGGCCATGCTGGCGGACAAAGACGCGAATATCTCCGCCACCGGCGCGCAGCTGTGCACCGGCGGCGACGCATCCTGCCTGATGCACATCGGCGGCGGGCTATCCCGGGAGGGCAGCAGCATCGCCACCCTGCACTTCGCCGAGATCCTTGCCAGCACCCGCGAGGACCCGGCACCGGCACCGGACGCGCTCCGGAAGCCGGCCGGGAGCACCGCCGGCAGCATCGCGGAAAGGGCCCGGAGATGAGTTCCACCTATCTGGGCATGCCTGCCCTGCCGGCCTACGGGCAGGGCAACCTGCACGCCACGGAGGCGTTCCCGGCCGCGGCCCAACGGGAACTGGGCAACACCCAGCTGCGCGCCAACCTGGGCCACGCCACGCACACCATCCGGGACAAGCGGCTGCGCGTGGTGGCCGAACTGCCGGACTGGGAAGAACTGCGCAATGCCGGCGCCGCCACCAAGGCCTCGGTCATGGCGCGCCTGCCCGAACTGCTGGAGCAGTTCGAAGCGAACTTCACCGCGCGCGGCGGGACCATCCACTGGGCCCGGGACGCTGCCGAAGCCAACCGGATTGTGCGGGACCTGATCCGCGACGCCGGCGCCGACGAAGTGGTCAAGGTCAAGTCCATGGCTACCCAGGAAATCGGCCTGAACGAATACCTCGAAGAGCAGGGCATTGCAGCCTTCGAAACCGATCTGGCTGAACTGATTGTCCAGCTGGACCACGACAAGCCCAGCCACATCCTGGTGCCGGCCATCCACAAGAACCGCAGCCAGGTGCGTGATATTTTCCTGCGCGAGATGCCCGGCGTGGACCCGGACCTCACCGACAACCCGGCCCGGCTGGCAGAAGCCTCCCGTATGCACCTGCGCCGCAAGTTCCTCTCCGCCAAAGTGGCCATCTCCGGCGCGAACTTCGCCATAGCCGATTCGGGGACGCTCGGCGTCGTCGAATCCGAAGGCAACGGACGGATGTGCCTGACGCTGCCCGAAACCCTGATCACCGTTATGGGGGTGGAAAAGCTGCTGCCGTCCTTCCAGGACCTGGAAGTGTTTATGCAGCTGCTGCCGCGATCCTCCACGGGGGAGCGGATGAACCCGTACACCTCGTTCTGGACCGGAGTCACCAAGGGGGACGGACCGCAGGACGTGCACCTGGTGCTGCTGGACAACGGCCGCAGCGCCGCGCTCGCCGATGAGATGGGGCGGTCCGCCCTGCACTGCATCCGCTGCAGCGCCTGCATGAACGTCTGCCCGGTTTACGAACGGACCGGCGGACACGCCTACGGGTCCACCTACCCGGGGCCCATCGGCGCCATCCTGTCTCCGCTGCTGACCGGCATCACCTCGGAGGAAAACGCTTCGCTTCCGTACGCGTCGTCCCTGTGCGGTGCCTGCTACGACGCGTGCCCGGTGAAGATCAACATTCCGGAGATCCTGGTCCACCTGCGGTCCGTGGACGTGGAGAGCCGCCGCGGGAAAGCGGCCGGGAAGAAGAAATTGCCCGGGCAGATGGACGTGGCCATGAAGGCCGCCTCCTGGGCCATGGGGTCCGGGCGCCGGATGGCACTGGTGGAAAAGGCGCTGCCGCTGGGACAACTGGCGGCGGGGCCGGACAAGAAGATCAAGAAACTTCCCGGCATTGCCGCCGGGTGGACACAGAGCAGGGACCTCCCGGCGCCGCCTGCCCGGTCCTTCCGGGACTGGTGGGCGAAGGAACGCGGGAACACATCGTCGAAAGAGAAGGCATGAGCGCCCGTACGGAGATTCTGGACCGGCTGCGGTCGGCCCTTCATGATGCGCCGGCAGCTCCGGACATCCCGCGGAACTACCGGCACGAGTCCGGTAAGGCTGAGGACGAACTCATTGAACTGCTCAGCGACCGGCTGGTTGACTACAAGGCGGGAGTCAGCGTGGTGGACGAGGCCGGGGTGCCCGTCCGTGTGGCGGAGCTGCTGGCGGGAGCTCCCTCCTACGTGGTTCCGGAAGGGCTGGATGAACGCTGGACGGCGCAGGCGCCCGGGCGAATGGTGGACTCCGCGGAGGACCCGCTTTCCGTGGCGCAACTGGATGCTGCCGGTGCCGTGGTGACCGGCAGCGCTGCCGCCGTGGCCGAGACCGGCACCATCATCCTGGACGGCAGTCCGGACCAGGGCCGGCGTGCTATTTCCCTGATCCCGGACCACCACATCTGCCTGGTCCGGGCCCGGGACATCACCGGAGTGCTGCCCGAGGCATTGCGCCGGCTGGACGCCACCCACCCCCTGACCTGGATCAGCGGGCCCAGCGCCACGAGCGACATTGAGCTGGAACGGGTGGAAGGCGTACACGGGCCGCGGACCCTGGACGTGGTGATTATCCGCTGAGCGCCGCGGCAGGAGCCTAGGCGCTGATTTTCTCCCTCACCGGCTGCCGGTATAGCCGGCTGGGGGACTGCGCCTGCGCCGTCGGCCGGGTGACGGTGTCCAGGAACCGGACCGTTTCCTGCAGCGTCTGGCGGGCCTCCGGCCGGTCCAGCCGGAACTGGTATTCGTGGCCCAGCGCCGGGCGGTAGTCCCTGGGCCAGAAGCGGCGGGTCACTGGGACCCCAAGTTCTTCCAGCCGGTCGGCCAGCGGCAGGGACTGGTTCTCGGTCAGCGGATCACTGTTGCCGGCGGCTATGTAGGCGGGCGGGAACTTCCCGTTGGCGTGCTCGAAGATGGACATGTGCCCTGCTGCCTCGGTGGCAGCCCAGTCCTTTGACCCGGTATAGGACCAGAGGGCCTTCTTCAGGCCCCACCCGAAAGTGCCGGTGAGCCGGGCCACGGATTTGAAGTCGTACAGGCCGCAGTTCAGCACGATCCCACGCAGGTGTTCCGGGGCGGCGGCGGGGACTATGCCAGTGAGTCGCGCGTAGTCCGGATTGGTGATGCCCAGGGCCAGCTGGGCTGCGAGCTGGGCTCCGGCGGAGTCGCCTGCCAGGACAATCCGGTCCGGGTCCAGGCCGTACTTCTGCGCATGTTCGCGCAGATAGCCCAGGGCGGAGTTCAGTTCCCGCACGGCCGTAGGATAGCAGGCCTTGGGGGAAATGGTGTAGCCAAGCCCGACGACGGCGTACCCGTAGCCTGCCAGAACCCGCAGGTAGGGCTCCACGTCTTTCTTGGAACCGGAGATCCAGGCACCTCCGTGGACCCAGACCACTACGGGCAGCGGCGCGCTCGCCGACGCGGGCAGGAAAAGGTCCAGGGAGGGGTTCACGGCGGAGCCGAGGTACCGCAGTCCCATGTGGCTGGTGACGCTGCCCCGCGGAAGGTGCAGGACCGGCCGCGAGGGCTGCATTTTGCCGGCGCCGGAGAAGACTCCGCGGATCAGCATGGCAGAGGTTCGGGGATCCCAGTGCAGGGCAGCGGCGGCAGCTGTTCCAGCAGCGGCGGCCGCCCCGGCCAACACCACCGCTGCCTTCAGCGACAGGAACTTCACGCTTTTTAAGTTAGGACCTGCCGAAGCACCGTTTTTTCGAAGTTCGCCGCCAGCGATGGCTTCCAGCCGGGCAACGTGCCGGAACTCATACGAAGGTGTCGCCCCGGCCACGGGAAGGGGGAAGGCGGGCAGGGCTCAGCAGTGAAGAGCTCGCAGCAGTGAAGAGCCTAGGGCAGCATCCACTCCAGGACCGGCGTGGACTGGAGATAGACCAGGATGCACATGGCCAGGAGTAACAGTGCGCTCCACCCCACCACCTTGCGCAGCAGCACGGATTCCTGGCCGCTCATGTTCACCGCGGCGGCACCGATGGCAAGGTTCTGCGGACTGATCAGTTTGCCCATCACGCCGCCGCCAGTATTGGCGGCGACCAGCAGCTGGGGATTCAGGCCCGCTTCGATGCCTGCCGTCTGCTGCAGCTTGGCGAACAGGGCGTTGGCGGACGTGTCGGACCCGGTCACCGCCGTGCCGATCCAGCCCAGCACGGGGGACAGGAAGGCAAAGAAGGGACCTGCGGCCGCCAGCCAGGTGCCGATCGAGACGGTTTGGCCGGAAAAGTTCATCACGTAGGCCAGGGCCAGGACCGCCAGGATGGTCAGCGCGGCCGAACGCATCCGCACCGCTGTAGTGCCGATCTCCCGCAGGGCCGCCCCGATGGACAGCGGATACCGCCCATCCTCGTTGAACCGCGAATAAACCAGGGTGACAATCAGCCCGGTGATCAGCAGGAGCGTGCCGGGGCTGATCAGCCACTCGAAAGAGTAGATGGTGGAGGACTGGCGCTGCCCGCTGCTGTCCAGCAGCGCGTCATGCAGCACCGGCCAGGGGATCTTGATGACGGTCTTCGCCAGGGCCTCGGGCACGTTGACGCCCCAGGTCCACAGGTTCACGAAGCCGAACACCACAATCACGGCAACGTATGGAAACAACGCCATCCAGGCGCGGGACGGGGTCAGCCGGTCCGTTGCGGTGTCATGGGCCGAGGTCTGCACAGCGGCTGCCGCGCCGGACCCGGCCGCAGTCCAGCCGCTGGCCCGCGCCTCCTGAAGTTCCGCGTTCATCCGCCGGCCCGCCTCGGCACCGTTGCGGGGATGCCAAAAGCGCAGGAACCCCACCGCTGCGAGCATCGCCACCAGAGAAGACACAATGTCGGTGAGCTCGTAGGAGAAGTAGTTGGAGCACAGGAACTGGAAAATCGAGAACACGACGCCGGTAAACAGTGCCACCGGCCAGCAGTCCCGCAGGCCCCGCCGCCCGTCCAGGATAAAGAGCAGGATCAGCGGCACAAACAGGGCAAGGACAGGTGTCTGCCGTCCCACAATGGAGCCCAAATCTTCGCCGGTGTAGCCGGTCAGGTTCGCCGCCGTGGTGATGGGAATGGCCAGGGCGCCGAAAGCCACCGGCGCGGTGTTGGCCACCAGCACCGCCGACGCCGCCCGGATGGGGGCAATCCCCAGCGCCAGCAGCATGGTCACCGTGATGGCCACCGGAGCGCCGAAACCGGCCAGGGCCTCCAGCAAACCGCCGAAGCAGAACGCCACCAGGATGGCCTGGACCCGCAGGTCCCCGCCGCCTATCGCATCGAATACCCGCCGCAGGTCCTCGAAGCGGCCGCTGAGCACGGTCACCTGGTACAGCCACACGGCCATCACGATGATCCAGACCACCGGGAACAGGCCGAAGGCGGCGCCCTGCGTGGCCGAGAGCAGCGCCAGTCCCAGCGGCATGCCGAACCCGAACACTCCGACGGCGAGGGCCACCAGCAGCGCCCAGGCCCCGGCCACGTAGGCCCGGGTTTTGGCAAAGGCCAGGAGCAGGAAAAACGTCAGCAGGGGCAGCAAGGCCACAAGGGCTGAGAGGGCTACGCTGTTGGCTACCGGATCCGTGCTGGGAGTGAAGCTCTCCATGGACACCTCGCGTCAGTCCGCTGGGTGGAGAAAGCATGCAAGCGTCCATTAAGCGTACGGCGGTGCCTCCGGCAGGCAACCCCCGGGAAGGGTGCAGTAGTGCTCCCAGGCCGGAATGCGCCCACGCGTCCGGTGTCAGCCCGCAGGCAGTTCCTCGCCCGCGCCGCTGCGCTCGCGGTGGTGCCGAACGTAGCCGGCGGCTGCCACGCTGATGGAAATCAGCGCCGAGATGACCAGCCCCAGCCAGACGCCCACGTTCAGGGCCGCCGCTCCCGCCACGGCGCCCAGCATGATCAGCGCGATGGCCAGCATGCGACGGACCCAGTACTGGCTGTTGCCCCCGGCCAGCCGGGAATCGGAGGCGAGGCCCGTGATGGTGGACGTGACCACCACCGTGGTGATCTCGGCGACCTTCAGGCGCTTGGCCGTGGCGGCCTGGACGCCCATGGCGGCGGCGAGGGCCGACGTCGTAATGCTGCCCAGGACCCGGTCGCCCTGGACGTCGAATACCAGGGTGAAGACGGCGAGGACGGTAATGAAGCCGGCCACCACTACGAGCGAGACGGACGTACGGCGGGACCAGCCCTCCGGGCCCCCGCGCAGCATGCGCCCGGCCAGGGCGGCCCCGAGCATAAAGAACACCAGCGCCAGGGCCGGGCGCAGGATGGGCAGGTCCGCGCCCCCGGCGAAGGCCATGCCCAGCAGCACCACGTTGCCGGTCATGTTGCCGGTGAAGACCCGGTCCAGCCCCAGGTAGCCGACGGCGTCCACCACCCCGGTGGAGAACGTCAGGGCCAGCATCAGCCATAGGTGCACGCGTTCGGTGGGCACGTCGTTCAGGCGCTTCACTGGCGGGCTGTCTCCTTAGGCAGGGACCGGCACATAGACAGAACCGGGGGCTGAAACTCCGATTGTATTCAAAAGCCGGCGGTGCAAGGATGCCACTACCCATCCCCGGCTGAAAGTGACATCCGTGAGCTATACGGCGCCTGCATCCTTTACCACCCGTCCAACGCTGCAGGGCCGTTTTGGCATGAGCGCCTCCACGCACTGGCTGGCCACCGGTTCGGCGCAGGCCGTCCTGGAGCGCGGCGGCAACGCCTTTGACGCCGCGGTGGCGGCGGGGTTTGTGCTGCATGTTGTGGAGCCCCACCTCAATGGCCCCGGCGGTGACCTGACCGGTATTTTCGCGACTGCCGGGAATCCGGGCGAGCCGGTGGTGCTGATGGGGCAGGGGCCGGCCCCTGCGGCAGCCACCAGGGAGCACTACCTTGCCGAAGGCCTGGAACTGGTCCCGGGGGCAGGCGGGCTGGCCGCTGCGGTTCCGGCCGCCGTCGACGCCTGGCTGCTGCTGCTGCGTGACCACGGCACCTGGGAGCTGGCCGACGTCCTGGCATTCGCGGTGGATTACGCCCGCAACGGGCATCCTGTCCTGGGCCGGGTTGGGGCCACCATTGAGGCGGTGGCGGAGCTGTTCACCGACCATTGGCCTACCTCCGCCGCACAGTGGATGCCGGAAGGCCGGCCACCCCGGGAGGGGGAAACCATCCGCAACGAAACCTACGCAGCGGTGCTGGACCGGCTCGTGGCGGCCGGGTCCGGTAACGCCACCCGTGCGGGCAGGATTGACGCTGCCCGGAGGGAATGGCGCGAAGGCTTCGTGGCCCGCGCCGCCGCGGACTTCCTCTCAATACCGCACCGGCATTCCTCCGGAACCGACCACGCCGCGGTCATTACACCCGGGGACTTCGCCGCGTTCAGCGCCGGCTACGAACCTGCCGTCACCTTCGAATTCCGCGGCTGCACCATCGCCAAGACCGGCGCCTGGGGCCAGGGCCCGGCATTGCTGCAAACCCTGGCCATCCTGGCCGGCTTTGAGGATGAACGGCTGGACCCCTCAACCGAGCTGGGCGCCCACACCATCTTGGAAGCGCAGAAGCTGGCCATTGCGGACCGGGAAGCGTACTACGGGGATGCAGACGTTCCTTTGGATTTCCTCCTAAGCGAGGACTACGCAGCCGCGCGCCGGACCCTTATCACTGACACGGCTTCCGGCGAGTTCCGGCCGGGCACGGTGCCCGGGCACAGCCCCTTTGTCCCCCCGCTGCGTACTGAGTACCGTCCGCCGGCCGACGGCGGCCGGGAGTTCGCCGGCGTCGGCGAACCAACGGTGGCGCCCACCGGCGAGACGCGCGGGGATACCTGCCACATCGACGTCGCCGACCAGTGGGGGAACATGGTGTCCGTGACCCCGTCCGGCGGCTGGCTGCAGTCCTCACCCACCATCCCGGAGCTGGGGTTCTGCCTGGGCTCGCGGCTGCAGATGACGTGGCTGGAAGAAGGGGCGCCGTCCACCCTGACACCGGGCAAACGGCCGCGCACCACCCTGACCCCTACCCTGGTGCTGCGGGACGGGCAGCCGGTGGCCGCCCTGGGTTCCCCGGGCGGGGACCAGCAGGACCAGTGGCAGCTGCTGTACCTGCTGCGGACCATAGTGGGCGGTTACACGCCGCAGCAGGCCATTGACGCACCGGCCCTGCACACCACGTCCATTCCCGGTTCGTTCTGGCCGAGGACCTGGACTCCCGGCGGAGCGGTGGTGGAGGACCGCCTGGGCGAGGACGTCATTGCCGGGCTCGAAGCCCGCGGCCATGTGGTCACCCGGGCGGGGGACTGGGCGCTGGGACGGCTGTCCGCGGTGACCCGCGCCCCCGGAACCGGCCTGCTGCAGGCTGCGGCCAATCCGCGCGGAATGCAGGGATATGCAGCCGGGCGCTGACCTTGCCGTGCACGCCGTTCCGTTCGGCGGTGCGCCCGCCTAATGTGGGGGCATTCCTTCCTATTGTGAGCGAGGCGTGAGAATGGCAAACATCACCACCCGACCCGTCACAAAACTCGGCATTGTGGGTGCCGGAAGCGTGGGCACCTCCCTGGCCTACGCGGCGATCATCCGGGACACCGCTCGGGAGATCGCCATTTATGACATTGACGCTGCCAAGGCCGAAGCCGAAGCCCTGGACCTCGCCCACGGTACGCAGTTCACCGGAGCCAGTACCGTCACCGGCGGCGGCAACATCGAGGCCCTGGCCGGGGCCGACGTCATCGTTATTACTGCCGGAGCACGCCAGCAACCGGGCCAGAGCAGGCTGGACCTGGCCGGCACCAACGTCCGGATCCTGGAGAAACTGATCCCGCAGCTGATGGCCCAGGCCCCGGACGCCGTCTACATCCAGGTGACCAACCCGGCCGACGTGCTGGCCGTCGCAGCACAGAAGATCGGCGGGCTGCCGCGCAACCGGATCTTCTCTTCCGGCACCGTGCTGGACACCTCGCGGCTGCGCCTGCTGCTGGCACGTGAGGCGCACGTGCTGATGACCAGCGTGCACGCCACCATCATCGGCGAGCACGGCGACTCGGAATTCCCGGTCTGGTCCAACGCGACCATCGGCCCGGTCCCCATCCGGGAATGGAAGGTCAGCGGACGGCAGGTCTTCACAGAGGAATTCCTGGCAGCCGCGACCAACGAGGTCGTCAACGCCGCCTACAAAGTGATCGAAGGCAAGGGCGCCACCAACTACGCCATCGGCCTGGCCGGCGTGCGGATTGTGGAAGCTGTGCTGAACGCCGAGAACGCCGTGCTGCCGGTGGCGGCCATGCTGGACGGGGAGTATGGAATTAGCGGCGTAGCGCTGTCCCTGCCGTCCGTCGTGGGCCACAACGGCGTTTACAAAATGCTGGAAATGCCGCTTGACGGAGCCGAAACCAAGAAACTGATGGACTCGGCAGAAACCCTGCGCAACACGCTGGCCTCGCTGGGCATCTAGCCCTCCGGCGTCCAAGGATGTCGGAAATCACATTTGGATGAGTTCGCGCAGCCGCCAGGCGTTGCGCACGGCGTGCCCCTCGCCGTCGTTGTTGAAGTAGGCATAAACATCCTTGCCCATGGCATCCCATTCCCGGATCCGCTCGGCCCACCACCGCAGGTCTGCCTCGGAGTAGGAACCGGCGTACAGGTGTTCCGGGTCGGGTCCGTGCAGGCGCACGTAAACGAAATCTGCGGTGGCGCGCAGGGTGCAGGGCAGGTGGGCTCCGCTCATCACCGTGTAGGCCGCTCCATGCCGCTCGAGTAGCCCGAAGACGTCCTCGGTGTTCCAGCTCTCGTGCCGGAACTCCACCGCCACCCGGATGTCCTGCGGCAGGTGGGCCAGGACGTAGTCCAGCCGCTCGTCGTCGCGCTCCATGTCGGGGGACAGCTGGAACAGCAGCACACCGGCACGGTTCCCCAGCGCCTGGAAGCAGCGGTCAATGCGTCCCAGCCATTCATCCGGATCCCGCAGCTTGCGGGCGTGGGTGAGTCCCCGCGGGGCCTTCACGGAAAAAACGTAGCCCTCCGGCAGCCGGTCCCGGTAGGCAGCGAAGGCTTCTTCGCGGGGCCAGCGGTAGAAGCTGCCGTTCAGTTCCACGGTGTCGAATTCCTCCGCGTACTTTTCCAGCCAGACGCGTGCCGGTACGCCCTTCGGATACAGCACGTTCCGCCAGTGGTTGTAGGCCCAGCCCGAAGTTCCGATATGGATGCTCACATCATCCAACCTAACGGCTGGCTCCGGACCCCGGCGGGATTGTGCCCGCCGGGCCGGGGTTCCACACTGGAGGAAGACCCATTCGCGCCGCTTACCGTCCCGGTGCCGCTAGGAGCGCCCCATGGATGACGAGCTTCCCGACGACGGGGTGGACTTCCTGCACATGGTGCGGGATCTGCCTTCCGCCCCCGCTGCCATCTACTCAGCCTGGCTGGACCTTTCCCGGATTACGTCCTGGTGGGGAGCCGAGGGTTTTGTGGTTCCACCGAACCGTATCTCGGCCCAGCAGCGGGTGGGCGGCGATTACCAGGCCTGCATGGTCAATGCCGTCACCGGGGACGAACTCTGGTGGAGCGGCCAGTACCGGATCCTGGATCCGCCGCACAGTTTGGAGGTCACCCAGCAGTGGCGGCAGCCGGACGGGGTGCCGGCCGGTCCCCTGCGGGTGATCAACGTTCAGCTGCAACCCCTGGCAGCAGGTGAGGACCATGCGCTTACCCGCATGACGTTCCGCGAAGGTCCCTTCGAGCCAGGCTCGGAATTGGTCGGACACGAGAGCGCATGGAGTGAAGCCTTCCACCGGCTGGCCGGTTACCTGGCCCGGCAACAGGAACCAGCGGAATAGGCATCAGCCGGTGGTGGCAGCACGGACAGCCTCCACGGCGCCCGCTGTCATCTCATCGGCCAGCGAGAGTACGTCGAACATGCCGGTCCGTTGTTCATCCCGGCTCAAGGCATGGACCTGGGTTCCGGTGCCGTCCGGTCCGGGAACGGCGAACACCAGAACAACTGGCCGGAACTTCAGGTGCACGACGGCGTCCTGATGCCGCCATGCATGCCCGGTGGCCGGGCGGTACGCACGGCCCAGTTCCACCAGCACGCTCTCACCTATTCGGGAAGCCGCAGCGCCGGGGGAGGGGAAGGCCCGGACCACGGCGTCCAGCACCTGTTCCGGATGTTTGGGCGACGGCCAGCTTTCCTCCTGCCCGTAGCGTTCCCGGGCGAGGGCAAGCATATGCTGTTGCGGCAGAGCCAGCGGCCGGCGCAGCCGATTGGCGAGCACTACGGTCGCGAAGGTCCACGTGCCCCACCAGATCACGGACTGCAGCACCCTGACCGGATGCCATGGGTCATCTTCCGGAAGAAGGCCCAGCAGCAGCCAGGTGGCCGCCGCACCGAGAAAGCCGAGGGCCTTCCGCCTGAACGGTGTGAAGAACAACACCAGGCGGGACAGCAACGGCAGGTCCCGCACCGGTTTGGCCGGCCCGGCAGGGGACAGGGGGTGCTTCTGAGACTGGGACATGGCGGGAGTGTGCCACGGTTCACGGCGGCGGAGAACCGTGGTCCGTCCCGGATGAAATAAGCCGGAGGCCCGCGCGGTTGCATCTACCGTGCCCGGACAAACAGCCGGACACGCACGCAACTGAAAGGCAAGCCCCCATGACTGTCCCGCTCTCCATTCTCGATCTCGCCATCATCGATGAGGGCGAGAGCGCGCGTGATTCCTTCGCTTCCTCGCTGGCACTGGCCCGGGAAGCGGAAAAGCTGGGTTACACCCGCATCTGGTACGCCGAGCACCACAACATGCCCACTATCGCCTCGTCGGCCACCAGTGTGCTGATCGGCTACATCGCTGCGCACACCGAAAGCATCCGGCTCGGCGCCGGCGGCGTGATGCTGCCCAACCATGCGCCGCTGACCATCGCCGAGCAGTTCGGCACCCTGGAAACCCTGTTCCCGGGCCGCATCGACCTGGGTCTGGGCCGCGCCCCGGGCAGTGACCAGAAGACCATGCGCGCCCTGCGCCGGGACCCCATGTCATCGGACAGCTTCCCGCAGGACGTCCAGGAACTGCAGGGTTACCTGACCGGCAACACCCTCATCCCGGGCATCCACGCCACGCCGGGCACCGGCACCAACGTGCCGCTGTACATCCTCGGGTCCTCCCTCTTCGGCGCCAAGCTGGCCGCCGCCCTGGGCCTGCCGTACTCCTTCGCCTCGCACTTCGCTCCGCAGGCGCTGCAGGACGCCGTCACCATTTACCGGCGCGACTTCAAGCCCTCGGCCCAGCTGGCCGAGCCGTACGTGATTGCCGGCGTGAACGTGGTGGCCGCGGAAACCAGCGAAGAAGCGCAGCAGATGTTTGCCGATTCCCAGCGCCGCCGGGTAACCCAGCTCTTCGGCCGCGACCGCACCTTCACCGATGAGGAAGCGGACGCCATCCTGCAGTCCCCGGGCGGACAGCAGGTCAAGCAGATGGGCCGTTACTCCGCCGTGGGCAACCCCGAAGAAGTACGGGATTACCTGGACTGGTTCACCGGGCACGCCCAGGCAGACGAGCTGATCGTCGCCACGCAGACCGCCACCCTGGAAAGCCGTCTGCGGTCCTTCCAGCTGTTGGCCGAAGCCGCAGCACTGCCCGTTAGCGCGTAGGCAGCGTAAGAAAGGCGGGCAGGTTCTTCCTGCCCGCCTTTCGCATGCCCGGCTGCGCGCATCCCCGTGCCCGGCTCGGCCGGGCGCCCGCCATGCTGTGCTAGAGATGGGGGGATGAGTTCCAACTCCCACACCGCACCTGCCGCCATCCACTGCTCCGTTCCCATGCGATGGGGAGATATGGATGCCTACGGCCACATCAACAACGTGCAAATAGTGCGCATGCTCGAAGAGGCGCGTGTCCACGCTTTCGGTCCTCCCGGCGGCACAGGCGGGCCGGGTAACGCACCGGCCGTGCCGCTGTTCACGGATGTCCCGGCCGGCACGCAGTCGCTGGTGGTTGAACACCGCATCCGGTACGTAGCCGAGCTGACCTACCGGAACATCCCGGCCGACGTCGACGTCTGGATCAGCGCGCTCAAGGGCGCGAGCATCACTCTGGGCTACGTGATCTCCGATCCGGTGACGTCAAAGCCCTGTGTGCGGGCAGAGACAACACTGGCGTTTGTCGACGGTGCCACCGGCGCCCTGCAGCGGCTGACGCCTGCTCAGCGCGAGCTGGCTGCCGCGCATATGGGGGAACCGGTCTTTCCCTGACCGGCGGGTAGTCACGGAGTGCCTCGCCAATAGGGGGCTCCGGCGGTGTAAGGGCAGGTGCCGCCTTATATGCGGCACCGCCGCGGCGCTAGCATCTCAGGAACCGCTGCGGATACCGCGAATAAGGAGATGCGCCGTGTGGCATAGCCTCGGCATTACCCCCGTAGAAGCGCTTTGGGTTGTTCTGGGGGCCGTAGGTATCTACGCGGCCTTCTACCTTATGGTCAGGGCCTTCGGCCTGCGTGCGCTGGCAACCTGGTCAACGCTGGACAAGGCCGTGGTGATCGCCCTCGGCTCGTTGCTTGGCCGTGTGGTCCTGGGGTACACCACCACCCTTGCGGCCGGCGTTGTTGGCCTGGCCACCCTGTTCGCCATGCTGCGGCTGGAACGTTGGGTGCGGGAAAAGGACAGCGGGTTCCTGTCCAGCAACCCGATCCTGCTGATGGCCGGCAGCGAAGTGCTCCAGGACGGGCTGAAGAAAGCCCGCGTCGTGGAGGACGAGCTGTACTTCAAACTGCGGGCCGCGGGCGTTCGGAACCTCAATGAAGTGGCCGTCGCCATCTTGGAAACCACGGGCGACATAACCGTGCTTAGGCGGGGCCAACGTATCGATCCTCTGCTGCTGCGGAGGGTGCCGAACCGTCACTTGATACCCGCGGACCTGATGCTGCCGGGCCAGTGATCAGGGCCCGGTTTGGACTTATCCCAAAGGTCGTGTAGGCTGAAACGCAGTTGTTGTGTTGCGCATTTTGTATTTCAAGCGGCGAAACCAAACGGTCTAGCTGCTTTTCTGTAAAAGCGGTAAAGGAACACCGCGACTGAAACCTCCCGAAAGTCGGGATGCGTTTCAATGCAGAAGGAATATTAAAATGGCTACAGGTACCGTGAAATGGTTCAACTCCGAAAAGGGCTTCGGCTTCATTGAGCCCGACGACGGCAGCGCCGACGTCTTCGCTCACTACTCCGCTATCAACTCCAACGGCTACAAGTCGCTGGACGAGAACCAGAAGGTTAGCTTCGACACCGAGCAGGGCCCCAAGGGCCCGCAGGCCTCGAACATCCAGGCCCTCTAATTTCTTAGAGACTTTGTAACGGCTTCACTGCCGTAACAGCCTAAAGCAGGACGGGTTCGCCCGTCCTGCTTTTGCGTTAACTACGGTCCCGCAGTGCGGGGCGACGCCGCGCTGACTGGTGCTGCAGTGCTACGGGCGGGCTGTCCGCGACTGGGGTGTGCCGCCATCGGGCTGCCGGCGGGAGCGGTGCACCGGAACCGCGGACCCTTTCCCCGGTGCCCGACGGCGGCACCCTGGTTCCCGTGGGCCGCAGCGGGATTGTGCAGACGGTGGAGTGGAAACCGCTGATGGCCGCCCTCGGTGTCCACGCGCCGTCACCGGCCAGGACACCCACCTTTCCCGAGCCCGGAGGTTCTGCTGCCGGGTTGGGTTTTTCCTGACGGTTTTGGTTTCTGCTGCCGGTTTAAACGGGCAGCAGAACTTCAAAGGGTCAGCAGATTTACTAACCGGGCGATATTCCAGGCCGGGACTCCGCCCGGGTTCGTTGCCGTCGTCCCGGACGCCGGAACCGCGCCCCTTCCCCCGGAGACCGGTACGACTCAGTCCCGGATCCGCACGGCAGCCTCGCGCAGGTACTGCTCCACCCGCGTGTACGCGTCCTGGGTCAGCGCCTTCCACAGGTTCATGCTCAGCACTGGGTCCTTCGCGGCCAGTTCTTCAATGGCCTCGGCAGTCAGCACCTTCAGTTTCAGTGGCCCCGCAGCTTTGACCGTAGTTTCCTGCCGCTTGTCCTCACCCATCGCCATTTCGCCGAAGGTCATTCCGGGGCCCAGCGTTGCCAGCTTCACGCGGCTGCCGTCGGGGCCCGGCATGGACGTGGTGATGTGCCCGGAGACAATGAAGAACACTCCGCCAAAACGCTGGCCTACCCGCCGGACCACGTCGCCGTCGTCGAACTCGCGGTCCTCCATCATGTCCTGCAGCATCCGGGCGTCATTCTCGTCCAAGGGGCTGAGCGCGGGGGAGTCCGCCGGTTCTATGCTGTCCGGCAGCACCAGTTCGGTGCCGTACCCTTCCAGCAGTTTGTTCTCGCTCCATTCAATGGCGGCCGAGCGGGTGGTGAAGGAAGCTGTTTCCCGGCCCAGCTCCTCGAGCGCAGCGGTTACCGAGCCTTCGATGTCCACCAGGGCCAGTTCGCGTCCGTCCCGGCGCAGCATGTCTTCGGCCTCGGCAATCAGCCGGATGGCGACGTCGGACACCTCGTCTACGCTGCGCAGATCGGCGACCACCAGTTCGACGTCGTCGTTCAGTTCGCTCAGTGCCCGCACCATGGACTCGGCACCGGCAAAGAGCAGGTCCCCGTTGAGTTCAATCACCTGCACGCGGTGGCCGTGTCCGGCCAGGATCTCCGCGGCCTCGTCCGTGCGGCGGATGCCGGAGGGGGTGGCCGTGATGTCATACACGGCGCGGATGGCCGAACGGCCGGTGCGTGCAGCACGGACAAAGTGCAGGCCCAGGTCATGGGACAGCCGCTGGCTGACAGCCACGCCGCGGACGCTGTTGCCGTGGGCGTCCAGGGGCGGGGAGTAGACGGCCAGGCCCACCTGCCCCGGCAGGACCGCCAGGATGCCGCCGGCCACGCCGGACTTGGCCGGCATCCCCACGCTGCTGATCCAGGAGCCGGCGTCGTCGTACATGCCGCACGTGGTCATCACCGACAGGACGCGTTCCACCGAGACGAGGTCCAGGACCTCTTCCCCGGAGAGCGGGTGCCGGCCGCTGTTGGCCAGGGTGGCAGCCATCAGGGCCAGATCGCGGGCGTTCACCATGACCGAGCACTGACGGAAGTAGTCCTTGATGATCGGTGCCGGGTCGGATTCGATGATGCCGAAGGAGCGCAGCAGGTAGCCCAGGGCGGTGTTGCGGTGACCGGTGCGCAGTTCGGACGTGTAGATGCGCTGGCTTACGGACAGCTCCCGGCCGGCGAAGGCGGAGTATGTGTCCAGGATCCGCTTGAAGCGGGTCCGGCCGCCGGAGCCTTTCACCAGCGAAGTGGCGGTGAGGGCGCCGGCATTGATCATGGCGTTGGCCGGCCTGCCGGTTCCTTCTGCCAGGGAAATTTCGTTGAATGAATCCCCGGAGGGTTCCACGTCCACTTTCTCGTCCACGGCGTCCATGCCCAGGTCCGAAAGGGCCAGACCGTAGGTGAAGGGCTTGGAAATGGACTGGATGCTGAATTCCTCGCGGGTGTCACCCACTTCGTAGACATAGCCGTCCGCGGTGGCCAGTGCAATCCCGAAGCTGTTCGGGTTCACCTTGGCCATGGCGGGTATGCCGCTGTACGGGGCGCCGTCCTTCAGCCCGGCCAGTTCAGCGTGGATCCTGCGGAGGTAGTGCTCAATGGGGGAGTCCATACTTCCACCCTAGGGGCTTCCGGAGGGGTGACTCGGCAGGGGCCCCGTTGTATACTTTTAGCAGTTGCGGTGTTGCGCAATATGTAAGTTCAAGCGGCGAAACCCAGATCCAGGGCCAGCCGCTTTTTCTGTAATTTGCCACCACGGACACCGCAGCATGAAACTCCCCGACGGTCGGGGCTGGTTTCGTTTAGAAGGATGATTAAAAATGGCAACAGGTACCGTGAAATGGTTCAACGCTGAAAAGGGCTTTGGCTTCATCGAACCCGATGATGGCAGCGCCGATGTTTTCGCCCACTACTCCGCTATTAACGCCAGTGGCTACCGGTCTCTCGAAGAGAACCAGAAGGTTAGCTTCGACACCGAGCAGGGCCCCAAGGGTCCGCAGGCCGTCAACATCCAGCCTGTCTAACTAGACTTACGGGTCCGTTTCACGGGCCGGCGTGAATCGAAAGCAGGGCGGGAGAAATCCCGCCCTGCTTTTTACGTTCCTGCGGTTAAGGGTGCGGATTTTCCTCAGTACTTATCCATCCCGGTCCGGTCAGCCGCACCGGGACCAGCAGTTCCAGCGAGAGCAATCTCACTCCGTGGGCTGGGCGCCCGGGCCGGAATCGGGGACCACGGCTACGCCGAACGGTGCAGGGCGCTTTCGAGCAGCTCCAAGTCAATCCGGGCGTGTTCGCGTCCGAGCCGCTCGGCATCGGAGGAGCGCTGATCCGTAATCGCGGACACGAGGAGCTCGTGGTCGCGGAGCGCCCGTTCTTCCATGTGCCGCATGCCCGCAGCATCCCCCCACACGTGGGATGGAGCAGCAATGCTGACGCGTGCCTCCACCTCCTGGAGCACGGACTGCAGGGTGGCATTGTGGGCTGCGGCACTGACCGCCAGGTGCAGCAGCCCGTCCGCCCGCTGGGACTCCAGGCCCGAGGCAGCTGCACGGAACGCGTTCAGGCTCTCGTTCAGCACAGCGATATCCTCAGCCGTCCGGTTTTCCGCTGCTGCCCGGCAGATGGTTCCCTGCAGCAGGGACACCGCTTCGCAGGTATCCCGCAGTGCTTCCCACCGGCCGGAAAGGATCCGGCGGACGGCCGGGCCGGAGGAAGCATCCGGGCCTTCGTCCCGGACAAAGGATCCGCCGTTCCGGCCGCGCTGGGTCCGCAGCAGCCCCTGCTCCACAAGCCGGGCGATGGCCGCGCGCACCGTCATCCGGCCAACCTGCAGCGAGGACGCCAGTTCCCGTTCAGCCGGCAGCTTGGAACCGGCAAGGTACTCGCCGATGGCGATGGCGGTGATCAGGCGGTCCACTATTTCGTCCACCCGGGACGAGCTCTCAAGCGGCGTGTCCAGACCGCTGACGGTACCGGTCATTGCAGTCCTCCTGGTCAGCCGCTAACAGCCTTCGGACGAAGCGGCGTCGGCGCGTAACAAACATCCTAATGGGCTGATTGGTCTTGTCTCGATACCTTTCCTCGGCAATGATGATTTTCGCCGGACCCGACCGCCGCTATTTCGGTCGGGCTCCCCGCCGGCCCCCACCGAGTCCGAAAGTCCGATGCAATGAACCGTTCTGCACCCTCTCCGGAGCGCGATGCCCAGCAGGAGCTAGAGTCCCTGGGTTACAAGCAGGAGCTCCGCCGTTCCATTTCCACGGCCGACCTTCTCATTTACGGCCTGATTTTTATGCTCCCCATCGCGCCGTGGGCCATTTTCGGCACGGTCTACAATGCGTCCGGCGGCATGGTCCCGCTCGTTTACCTCATCGGACTCATTGCGATGATCTTCACGGCACTGGCCTACGCGCAGATGGCGAAGTCGATCCCGCTGGCCGGCTCGGTCTTCTCCTACGTGGGCCGCGGAATCCACCCCACCGCCGGGTTCTTCGCGGGGTGGGCCATCCTGCTTGATTACCTGCTGGTACCCACTCTGCTCTACGTTTTTGCGGCCGAATCAATGGTCGGCATCTTCCCGGACACCCCCCGCTGGATCTGGGCAGTGGTGTTCGTCCTCATCAATACCGCCATCAATCTTGCCGGTGTCAGCTCGATCAAGCTGATGAACCGGGTCTTCCTGGCTGTTGAACTCCTGTTCATCGTCATTTTCGTGGTCATTGCGGTCACGGCACTGAACGGCGGAACGGTCCCCGGAGCGGAACTCACGTGGGCCCCAATGTGGAATCCGGAAACTGTGTCGGGCCCGCTGATTGCCTCAGCCCTGTCGATTGCCGTGCTCAGTTTCCTCGGGTTTGACGGCATCTCCACCATGGCGGAAGAGTCCACCGGCAGCCGCAACAGCGCGGGCAAGGCCATGATCGCGGCGCTGATCATCGTGGCGTCCTGCTTCATCCTGCAGACCTGGCTGGCCAGCGCACTGGCCGGCGGCCGGGAGACCTTCGGGGATGACGAAGCCGGAAACGCCTTCTTCACCATTGTCGAGGCCGCCGCAAACAGCGGATGGGCTACCGCCTTCCTCGCCGTCAACGTGGTGGGGGTGGGCATCGCTAACGCCATGGCTGCCCAGGCAGCCACGTCCCGGCTCCTCTACTCGATGAGCCGCGACCGTCAGCTGCCGGCCATGTTGAGCCGCATTAACTCGCGGCAGGTGCCGCAGAACGCCATCCTGCTCGTCTCGGGTATCTCAGCAGTCCTGGTCCTGTTCTTCGTAGGCCAGATCGACCTTATTTCTTCGCTGGTGAACTTCGGGGCATTGTTCGGCTTTATGCTCCTGCATCTGGCGGTGATCGTGTTTTACCTCATCCGGAAGAAGTCCCGTAACTTCCTGCTGCACCTGGCCGTACCCGTGGTTGGTTTCCTCATCATCGGCTACGTATTGGTCAACGCGAACATCGAAGCCAAGGTCGGCGGGCTTGTGTGGCTCCTCATCGGCGCCGGCGTGTTCCTCTATTACCGCGCCACGGGCCGGAAAACCGAAATTTCCAGCGACGACGACTCCGTACCCGCGGCAACCGCTCCGGGCACGGGAAAGGCATAAACCCATGGACCACTTTCTGGATAAGACACACGGCCGGTTCGGGTTTTCCGCCTCCGGCAGCCCGGCGCTGAAAATCACTCCGGGCACCGGCGAGACTATCGGATTCGAGACCAGCGACGAGGTGTATGCCCAGCTCCATGAATTCCATGACATGGAGAAACTGACGGTGGGGATCAACCCCGTCACCGGGCCCGTCTATGTGGAGGGCGCCCGGCCCGGCGATGCCCTGGCCGTCACCATCCACGACATCCGCTTGAAGGACCGCGGCTGGTCGGTCAGCCTGCCGGGCTCAGGAGCCCTGCAGTACGTGATGGGCGAGGAGATGTTCACCCGGCGTGTCCCGATCGATGACGACGGGGTGCACGTCACGGACCGGCACACCTTCGCGCCGCTGCCCATGATCGGCTGCATTGGCACGGCACCGGCGGAGGGCAGCAATTCCACCATCATGCCCTCCACCCCGCAGGGCGGAAACATGGATTTGGTGCAGTGCCGGCCGGGGTCGACGGTCTACCTCCCCGTGATGGTGGAGGGTGCCTACCTGTCCATCGGTGATATCCACGCCATCATGGCCGAAGGGGAGTCCTCCTTCGTGGCGATTGAGGCGGAAGGTATCGCCGTCGTGAGTGTGGACGTGGTCCGGGACCTGAACCTGCGTGCTCCCCGGGTGGAGACCGCCGATGAATGGATCTTCGTGGGACTCGGCGATCCGGTGCAGGAGAGCATTAGGCGCGGCTATGAGGATATGTTCCACTTCCTGGTCTCTGACCACGGATGGGACCGCGGCGATGCGTATGCCGTCATGAGCGCCGTGGGCCATTCCCAGCTGGGCGGCCCCACCGGTTCCGCTGAACCGGATCCGCTGCACCCCTTCTCCGCGGTCGGTGCTGTCACCATCCACCGCCTCCCGAAGTCCGTCCTGGCCGGTCCCGCCGCCGGGACGACCTGATCGGGACTCCGCTGGCCCGCCGCCGCTTCATTGGTGGCGGGCCAGTTTAGCGCAGCAACCGGGGTTGCACGAGGGGTAAAACTGAGTAGAAAAAAAGTCGCTACGGGCCATCTACGCCGTGAATCTGCTCCGCTACGCTATATGGAGGGCGAGAGAAGGTTGCAGCATGGAAACCAATGCAACGGGTGGCCTGGGCAGGCTCATTGCAGGCAGATACCGACTCATCGAACCTATCGGCCACGGCGGCATGGCCACCGTCTACCGGGGCCTGGACGAAGCGCTCGGCCGCGACATTGCGGTGAAGCTCTTCCGGGCCAGCGCCGTCGCTGCAGATGACGTCGGCCGCCAGGACAACGAGATGCGGCTGCTCGCCTCCTTATCCCACCCGGGGCTTGTGACCCTGTTCGACGCCGGTAAGGACGACGCCGGGCGTGATGACGGTGAAGCCGGCGAGCCGCGCACTTATCTGGTGATGGAACTGGTGGAGGGTTCGGACCTGCGCAAGCGGTTGCGGGAAACCGATATCCGCCACCAAGACGTCGGCTACATCGGCTCCGAACTTGCCGGTGCGCTGGCCTACATCCACAGCCGGGGCGTGGTGCACCGCGACGTCAAACCGGCTAACGTCCTGCTTCCGCCGGCCATCCCCGGGACCGCGCTGCGGGCCAAGCTAACCGATTTCGGTATTGCCCGGATTATCGACGGCGCCCGCATCACCGCGGCCGGGGCCACCCTGGGAACTGCGAACTACCTGAGCCCGGAACAGGCATCCGGCGTAGCGGCCGAGGCTCCCAGCGATATTTACTCGCTGGGCCTGGTCCTGCTGGAATGCGTCACCGGCCGGGTGGAATTCAGCGGCAGCGCCATTGAATCCGCCGTCGCCCGCCTGAGCCGGGATCCGGAGGTTCCCGCGTCCCTGGACAGTCACTGGCGGGGACTGCTGGCTGCCATGACCACCCGGGACCCGGACCTGCGGCCAACGGCGGCGGAAGTCTCCGCGGCACTGCTGGATCACCGCTGGGCGGAAGGGACGGCGCGGACGCAGTCCGAGCGCTCCGGCCCGTCGCCCATTTCCGAAGAACTTTGGAACGGTCCCGCTACCGTCGAGGCCCGCACATTCCCACCCGGGCGCAGCGCCGAGGCCCTGCCGGCATCCGGCGGTCCAGTGTCCGGTCCCGGTCCCGTGCCCGGTCCCGCCCCCGCAGCCCGGCAGCGATCGACTCCGGCATCGGAGGCCGTATCGTCCGACCCGGTACCGGCCTTGGACCAGGCTCCGGGCTCCGATCGGGTACCGGCAGCCGCCGCGGGGGAACAGCACCCCTCCGCGCCGCTGCCTGTGACCTCTCCGCCCGCCGTGCCGCCAACTGTCGGTATCCCAGCTGCCCCCGCAGTGTCCGCGGTTCGGATGCCGCAGGTACAGGTGATGGCGGACCAACGGCCGTCAGCCGCAGCCCGGGCACTGCTTGCCGTTGTCGTGATGGCGGTCTTGACCGCAGCGGTGGTCCTGATGCTCGGGCGCGTGGGTGCCCTGCCGGACGGCGGAACCATTCCCGGTGAGATCGGCCAGAACCTGCAGCGGCTGCAGGACGCCTTCGGCCGCTAGGGCGCAGTCGCCGGGCGCCCGCACCCCCCGCCGGCGTATCCCCGCAGCGCCCCCGCCGTCGTATCCCCGCCGTCGTATCCCCGCCGTCGTATCCCCGCCGTCCGCGCGATACTGGAGGGGTGAGTATCCATACACCCGTCACCGCCGAATCCCGCTGCCCCTGCCTGAGCGGCGAAACCTATGGAAACTGCTGCGGCCGCTTCCACTCCGGCTCCGCAACCGCCCCCACCGCCGAAGCCCTGATGCGTTCGCGCTACAGTGCCTTCGCCGTCGGCAACGTGCCCTACCTGCTGGCGACTTGGCACCCGGACCACCGTCCGGCCCATCTGGAACTGGACCCGGAGCTGGAATGGCGGCGCCTGGACATCCTTGCGGTTTCCGGCGGCGGGCCCCTGGACTCCGAGGGCACCGTGGAGTTTGCGGCGCACTACCGGCAGGCCGGAGAACGCGGCACGCAGCAGGAGCTCAGCCGCTTTGTCCGCGAGGGCGGGCAATGGCTGTATGTTGACGGCGTATAGCTCCCCGCTTCTTCCACCCCCGCCCACGCAGGACCTACGCTGGAAGACATCCGACGGCGGTCTGCCGCACGGCAGGCACGCTCCGGGAAGCTCCCGAAGTGCAGGCGCATTCCAGGCACTGCACAGGGTCGGATGAGCGGCAGGCGAGGACATTATGAAAGCACTCGTTTACGAAGGCCCCGGGCAGAAGTCCTGGAAGGACGTTCCCGATCCGCAGATCCAGGAGACGCGGGACGCAATTGTCAAGATTGATACCACCACCATCTGCGGCACCGACCTGCACATCCTCAAGGGCGATGTACCGGCCGTGACGCCCGGCCGGATTCTGGGCCATGAAGGGGTGGGAACGGTTACTGAAATTGGCAGCGGCGTCACCAACTTCAAGGTGGGGGACAAAGTCATCCTCTCCTGCGTGTCCGCTGACGGTTCCTGTTCCTTCTGCCGCGACGGCCTGTATTCGCACTGCCTGGGCGAGGAAGGCTCCGTCGGGATCGGTTGGATCTTTGGTCACCTAATCGACGGCACCCAGGCCGAATACGTGCGGGCCCCGTATGCGGACACCTCGCTCTACCACCTGCCGGAGAATGTCTCCCAGGAGCATGGGGTGCTGCTCAGCGACATTTTCCCCACCGGCTTCGAAATGGGGGTGCAATACGGGCAGACCAAACCCGGTGATGTGGTGGCTGTGGTGGGGGCCGGGCCGGTGGGCCTGGCGGTCATATCCACTGCCCGGCTCTACGGGGCGGCCAAGGTCATTGCGGTGGACCTGGACGCCAACCGGGTGGAGCAGGCCCGTAAGTTCGGCGCTACGCACGGGGTCAACTCGGGGGACGCGGATTGGCGCGAGCAGGTCATGGCCCAAACGGACGGCTGGGGCGTGGACGTTGCCGTGGAGGCCGTGGGCATCCCCACCACGTTCGAGATGTGCACCAACATTGTCCGGCCCGGCGGGAACGTGGCCAACGTGGGTGTGCACGGGAAACCGGTCAGCCTGGACCTGGAACGGCTGTGGATCGAGAACATCGACATCAGCATGGGCCTGGTGAACACCAACACCTTGCCTATGCTGCTGAAACTGGTGGCCGAGGGGAAACTGCCGGCTGAGGAATTCATCAGCCACCGGTATCCGCTGCACGACATCATGCAGGCGTATGACACCTTCTCCCGGGCTGCGGAGACGGGCGCTCTGAAAGTGATCCTGCAGGCGTAGCCGGGCCTTCCACGGAAGGCAGCGGAAAACGGGCGGGCGGTGGCCGGACAGACTACCGCCCGTCCGCCTTTTTGCGCATTTGTTACGCGGGCAGATAATGGGAACCGCGGCGTGCATCTGCCGCCGCAGTTTCCGCGTAAAAGAGGTTTTCCATGTCCAACGGCACTTCTACCGGCACCATGATTGCCGGACGTCTCAATGTTGAAACGGGCACTTTCGCCATGCAGGAAGTTCCGATCCCGGAGCCCGGCCCCGGTTTTGTCCGCATCAAGGTGGGGGCGGCCGGCGTCTGCCTCTCCGACGTCCACCTGATCCAGGGCCTGCTGCGTCCGCAGTTCCTCAAGGGCAGCGAAGTGACGCTCGGGCATGAGGTGGCCGGCACGGTGGACCTGCCCGGTGCGGGCGTCGCGTCCGTGGCGCCTGGTGACCGCGTAGTGGTTCAGGCCGGCTACGAATATAACGGCGTCACGCTCACCATGGGCGTGGATTACGACGGCGGCTGGGCCGAGTACCTGGTTGTTCCCGCCGGCGTGCTGGTTCCGCTGGGCGATGACATCCCCTTCGACCAGGCCTCGATCATTCCCGATGCCGTCTCCACCCCCTGGGGCGCCATTGCCTCCACGGCAGATGTCCGCGCCGGTGAAGCCGTGGGTGTGTGGGGCATCGGCGGGCTCGGCGCCCACGGCGTCCAGTTGCTGCGCCTGGTTGGCGCGGCGCCCATCATTGCCGTTGATCCCCTTCCCGAGGCCCGGGAACGCGCCCTGGAATTCGGTGCGGACATCGCCCTGGACCCCATGGCGGAAGACTTCGCCGAGTCCATGAAGGCCGCCACGGGCGGCAAGGGCCTGGATGTAGCCCTGGACTTCGCCGGCGTGGATGCCGTGCGCGCCCAGGCCATCAACTGCCTGGGCCGGGACGGACGCCTGGTGCTGGTGGGCCTGTCCGGCAAGCCGATGACCATCAATGACAGCACCGGGTTCTCCTATGCCCGCAAGCAGGTCCGCGGCCACTACGGCTCCGAGGCGCACCACGTCCCGCAGCTGGTGTCCCTGGCCCGCCTTGGCCGGCTGGACTTTGCCAAGTCCGTCAGCGGCCGCATTCCGCTGGCCGACGCCGAGAAGGCCGTTCAGGCCCTCGACGCCAAGGAAGGCAACCCGATCCGCCTGGTGCTGATCCCGTAGCCGTTCTTTAAAGAAGGAAGCCTCCCGCCGGTACCGGCGGGAGGCTTCCTTGTTATCCGGGCCGGGCTGGCCGGCAGGGGGTGCCGGGGCGCGTCCGTCTGTGTTAGGGCATATCCGCGTAGCGGACGGCCTCGGCCAGCGCCTTTTCCAAGCCCGGGACGTCCAGCGCCGCAACGTAGGCCGGGGTGTCCCGCTGCCAGCGCCAGCCTTCGGACAGCGGGCCGGCGTTGACGACGTCGAAACCGAACTCGTTGATCAGCGAGGTGACCAGCTTCTTGGACTGGGCGTCGTTGCCGGCAATGGGCAGCGCGCGGCGGTTGGGCGTTCCGGGCAACGTCCCCTGGCTGGTGAGGTGGTCCGCAGTGATGTTGTTGAAGGCCTTGACCACGTGTGAATCGGGCAGGTGGTTCTGCAGCAGTTCGCTGGTGGTGGTGGACTCGTTGTCCAGCTCGGCGATGTTCCCGTCCCGCTGCGGGTAGTAGTTCATGGTGTCGATAACCGTCTTGCCGCGCAGCTCCTCCACGGGCACGTCCGGGTAGCTCTTCAGCGGGATGGTGACCACCACAAGTTCGCCGGCGGCAGCGGCTTCGGCCGGCGTGGCCGCGCGGGCATGGTCACCCAGTTCCATAAGGAGCGGTTGCAGCTTTTCGGGGCCGCTCGCGTTGCTCAGGACGACGTCGTAACCCTGCTTGACCGCCAAGCGCGCCAACTGCGAACCGATGTTCCCGCTGCCGATGAAGCCGATGGTCCGAATCCGAGGGGTGCTCTCCAATGTGCTCATGAACACTTCAACGGCCGGATCCGCGAAATATTCCAAGGCAGCGGGGGAGGGCGGCCTGCCCGGGCCGGATCACAGCCGGCGCAGGTACCGTTCCGGGGCGTCCAGGAAACTCTTCCAGCCACTGACCAGGTCCAGGTCCTCCCAGTCCTTCTCCCGGTATCCCCACGGCCCCAGCTCCAGGATCCGGGCGCCCGGAAGTGCCGCGAGCACAGGCGAGTGGGTTGAGAGCAGCACTTGGGAGCGTCCATCGGCAACCAGGTCCTTGAGGATGCCCAGCAGGGCCAGGCATCCAGAGAAGGAGAGCGCAGACTCGGGCTCGTCGAGAACCCACAGGCCGGGACCCCGGAACCGGTCCACGGCCAGTGAGAGGAATGATTCCCCGTGGGAGAGGGAATGGAACTCAACATCTGCCTGCGATGTGGAGGGATTCTGCTCCTGATAGGTGAAAAGGCCGTGCATGGTTTCGGCCCGCAGGAAATAACCGCGTTTGGTGCCGCCGGGGTCGCGCACCAGCTGCAGATGCCCGCTGAGGGCGGACTCCGTGGGCCTGCTGGTGTGCATGGCACCGGTAGACCCGCCTTCCGGGGACAGGCCGTAGGCCAGGGCAATGGCTTCAACCAGCGTGGATTTCCCGCTGCCGTTGTCACCGACCAGCACGGTGGCCGCGGCCAGGTCCAATCCCGACTGCAGCAACTGGGCCACCGGCGGCAGCGTGGCCGGCCAGGTCTTCCGGTCCAGTGGCTCCAACGGCTGTTCCCGGACCTGCCGGATGGGATAGCGGTCGCTGAGCATATCCAAATTCTGCCACTACGCTTGCCCGCTCCCGCTGCGTTCCTTACTTTGCCCCTCATGTCTTGGAGACGGAAACAGGGATGGCTGGTGCCCGCAGTGCTGGTTGCCGCTGCGGTGGTTGGTTACCTTGTGGGCCTGCTCATCCGCCAGTGGGACGCGGACAGCAGTCCGTGGACGGTAGCTGGACAAGTGACTGCCGCAGCCTTGGTTGCCATGGCGGCCGTCCGGAGAAACATCCGCCAGGTCCAGTTACTGAAAGCTGATCCGCAGGGGTATGTGCAGGACCGCCGGCTTGCGGAGGACAACCGGTTGCTGCCGGGATGGCTGTTGGCCGGCAACCTCCTGATCGCGGGGATGTTTGTAGCTGTGCTCCTCCTGAAACCCCAACAGGGGGACGGATACGCGCTTGAGGGCATTTTGCTGCTGGCCGAAGTGGTGCTCTGGGGTGTCCTCCTCAGGGCTGGCTGGCCGTACGGCGGGAAGTGGAAAGCACAGGCCGCCACAGCACGGCGACCGGCCGCGGCCGGGTGGCCCGGAGCCGGGTACTGCTGGACCGGCCGTACTCCGAAGCCCGCCAGCTTCTGGAGCTGGCGCTCGCCGACCACCGCGTGTACCGGCTGCTGGCCGAAACCGGCCGGACCCTATGGTTGGGGACCGGGCAGAAGAACACAATCACGCTGATCCTGCAGGTGGAGCTGGTTTCCACCGGGCAGGGGACCGAACTGCACGCGGTGTCCTTTCCCCTGGACCGGTTCGCCAGCAATACGGCCGGGCGCGGGGGACATGCGCTGGTGGTGCTGCTGGACGCCGTGGCGGACCGCGCAGCGGGGTTGCCCGGACCGCCCGTCCGCCATTCGCCGCCGGCTACCGGGTGAGCGCGCTGTTGTGGTCCGCGGCAGGGGGAAGAGGCATCTTCTTTATTCGCCAAAGACTGATGCCCATCATGATGGCGCCTGCCCCCACGATGCCGCCGGCTACCGCGGAGCCGTCCAGCATTGTGGTATCCCAGCCGAGGATCACTGCCTTCGCAGGATCTTCTGGATCGTAATAGACGGTTTGCTCGGAATCCTCGAGCGTAGGTTCGAAGCCGGCTGTTTTCATCCGGTGGGAACCTTCCACGGTCCATTCCCCGCCCTCGGCTTTATAGGTCACCGTCACGTGTTCATGCCGACCGTTTTTGCTGCGGCTCTCCCTGATATCGGTGACGGTTCCCTGCACCTTGGTACCGGTGTCGATCAGGTGCTGGTCGGTATAACCGTCGACGAGACTGCTGATACCCAGGGGCGTCCCCACCAGCACAAACAGGAAGCCTCCGACGAGGAGCCCCGCAGGGTTGTATTGCCGTTTTCGCCGGTCGTCCGCCGTATTTGGCAGTGAATGTTTGCCGACATACTTTTGCGTCATCTGTTCCCCCCAGGATTGATGACACTAACGTACCGCCAATCCGGCGGTGATCCTGGCCATGAGAGGCCATGCCGGTGTTGTGAAAACGGCTACTTCGAAAACGGGCTACTTCTTGCCGGCGTGATCCTTGGCTGCCTTACCTGTCTTACCTGTCTTACCTGCCTTGGCTGCCTTGCCTGCCTTGGCCACGGCCTTGGCGGTCACGCCCGCCTTGGCAGCCTTTTTCGCAGCCTTCGCGGCCTTGCTGGCGCCCTGGGCTCCGGCAATCACGGCGGCCCCCTTTACCGGAGTGGGAACCTTGACGGTCTTGACCTTGGGCTTCTTGCGGTCCAGGACCAGGGCTGCGGCAATGCCGGCCATCCAGATGTCCTTGGCCAAGGCCGTTCCGTCGGCTGTGGGACGGATGCCGTCTTCTCCCGTCATTCCGGGGGTCTTGAGGTACATCCGGACCATGCCGCCGGAGAATGCGCCCAGAACCAAGCCGGCCAGTCGGCTGGGGACAAACGGGAGGAGGAGGGTGAGTCCCACGCAGATCTCGGCGTTGCTCAGCAGCTTGCCGAACTTCACCGGCTCCATGTCCTCCACTTGCGGAAAGGCGTTGGCCGCCATGTGCTGCAGTCCTGCAGCGCTTTCGGCGTCCAGCCCGCGTTTGCTCAGGCCGGAATTAAGGATGTACGCGCCGGTGACGAGCCGCAGGGGAATATGGCTGAGTTTCATGGGAGTCCCTTCACAGAACGGTCACAGAACGGTCACAGAACGGTCACAGAACGGTGCAAACCTGCATCGAGCCTACGGCCGCCTCCGTCCGGGCGCCAGAGCAGCCGGGCGAAGAACAACCAACTCGGCCCGGAGTAAAAGGACGCGAAACACGCCCGAGGTGCTTACCCCCCGGTCGCCATGTCTGCTTTTATGGAGGAGATACGCCGCAGCAAGCTGCCGACACAGAAGGTTCTGATGGATTTCCTCCGGGCTGAGCATCCCCGCCCCCGCCATTTCATCCTCCATCTCAGTGACACGCATCTGCTGGCCGGGGAGCGCCGGCTCTACGGAGCCGTGGACAGCCTCACCAATCTGAAAAGGCTCTTTGCACGGCTTGAGGAAAGCGGCCAGCAGCCTGAAGCAATCGTTTTCACCGGAGACCTGGCCGACCGAGGCGAGGCGGGAGCCTATGCCCGGCTGCGCGACGTCGTCGTCCCGGCTGCCGAACGCATGGGTGCCCGGGTCATTTGGGCCATGGGCAACCACGATGACCGGGCGGCCTTCCGGCAGGTTCTGTTGAACGGAGCCCCGGAGATGACCCCGGTGGATCAGGTGCACCACCTGGACGGACTGCGGGTCATCACCCTGGACACTTCCGTGCCCGGCTACCACCACGGGGAGCTGACGGCGGAGCAACTGGCCTGGCTGCGCCGGGAACTGCATACCCCCGCGCCGGACGGCACCATTTTGGCCATGCACCACCCACCGGTGCCCAGCGTGCAGGACCTGTCCGTGCTGGTGGAGCTGCGCAACCAGCAGGAGCTGGCCGCGGTAATCGCCGGCAGCGACGTACGCGCCGTGATCGCAGGACACCTGCACTACTCGACCTTCAGCACCTTCGCCGGGATCCCGGTGTCCGTGGCTTCGGCCACCTGTTACGCGCAGGACCTGGTGACGCCGGGAACGCGCGGCCAGGATGCCGGGCAGTCCTTCAACATGGTGCACCTGTACGAGGACTCGGTGGTCCATTCCGTGGTGCCGCTGGAGCAGGCCGGCACGGTGGGGGAGCAGGTGGGCCCGCAGGAGACGGCGGACCGGCTGGCGGCCGCCGGCGTACGGATCCCGGACGCCCGCACGCTGGCTTCGGCGTAGGGGATCAGCCCCGGTCCGGCTCCGGGCCCAGGTTGAAGAACCGGCCGGTCACGGAGATCGGAGTGATTTCCACATAACGGTATTTCTCCGTGCGCACCCAGGGCTGCAGCGGCAGCTGATCCGCGGCAGTGATCTCTTCGGAAGTTTCCAGTTCCCGGATGGTTCCCCTGACGACGACGGACCAGGCCTGGTCGCTGGTGATGCCGTCCGCTTCCAGCGCCACACGGGAATTCACCGTAAGTTCGGCGAGCTTGGTGCCCGGAGCCGTGCGGATGGTGATCACGCCGTCGTGCGCGAAGTAGTTGATCGGGAAAATGTCGGGCTCGTTGAGCACGCTCAGGGCCAACCGGCCGTGCTGCGTGTGCTCAAGGTACTTCCAACTCTGCTCGGGACTGAGTTCAACAACCGGGGGCCGCTCTTCACTAGTCATGAGCACAGTGTGCCAATCCCGGCCCTCCCGCCGCTACTATCAGGCTGCTTATCAACTTGACTCAGGCTCCGGTTTTCATGAGAGTTGGAAGGGTAGATATTGTCAGCCAGCTATGGACCTCACACTCAGAGAGCACGTGATGACAGACGCAGAAACGCAGAATTCCGGCAACGGCCAGAACAACGCCGAAGCCCCCAAGACGCTGACCACCCGGCAGGGACACCCGGTCTACGACAACCAGAACACCCGCACCGTGGGTGCCCGCGGCCCGGCCACGCTGGAAAATTACCAGCTTCTGGAGAAGATCAGCCACTTCGACCGGGAACGCATCCCGGAGCGTGTTGTGCACGCCCGCGGCTTCGTGGCCTACGGCGAATTCGAGGCTTCCGGCAAGTGGGGCGACGAGCCCATTGCCAAGTACACCCGCGCCAAGCTTTTCTCCGAGCCGGGCAAGAAGACCGACGTCGCCATCCGGTTCTCCTCGGTGATCGGCGGCCGTGACTCCTCCGAGGCCGCCCGTGACCCGCGCGGCTTCGCGATCAAGTTCTACACCGAAGACGGCAACTGGGACCTGGTGGGCAACAACCTGGGCGTCTTCTTCATCCGCGACGCCATCAAGTTCCCGGACGTGATCCACTCCCTGAAGCCGGACCCCATCACCTTCCGCCAGGAATCCGCCCGCATCTTCGACTTCATGTCGCAGACCCCCGAGGCCATGCACATGCTGGTGAACCTCTTCAGCCCGCGCGGCATCCCCGCAGATTACCGCCACATGCAGGGCTTTGGCGTGAACACCTACCGCTGGGTCAACGCACAGGGCGAGTCCAAGCTGGTCAAGTACCACTGGCTGCCGCAGCAGGGCGTGAAGTCCCTGACCGAGGAAGACGCCGCGAACATCCAGGCCAACGACCTCGGCCACGCGTCCAAGGACCTCTACGAGGCCATTGAGCGCGGCGACTACCCCAAGTGGGACCTGTACGTGCAGCTGATGGATGACAACGATCATCCGGAACTGGACTTCGACCCGCTGGATGACACCAAGACCTGGCCGGAGCAGGAGTTCGAGCCCAAGTACGTGGGCACCATGACCCTGAACCGGAACGTCACGGACCACCACAACGAAAGCGAGCAGATCGCTTTCGGCACCGGTGTGCTGGTGGACGGCCTGGAGTTCTCCGATGACAAGATGCTGGTGGGCCGCACCTTCAGCTACTCGGATACCCAGCGCTACCGCGTGGGACCGAACTACCTGCAGCTTCCGGTGAACTCCGCGAAGAACGCCCGGGTGGCCACCAACCAGCGCGGCGGGCAGATGTCCTTCGGCACTGACCTTGCGCCGGGCCAGAACCCGCACGTGAACTACGAGCCGAACATCACCGGCGGCCTGCAGGAAGCACCCAAGCCGGCGCAGTCCGAACTCGGTCCGGAGCTGGAAGGCCGCCTCACCCGCGCCCGCCTGCCCCGCACCAACGACTACATGCAGGCCGGTCAGCGCTACCAGCTGATGGAGCAGTGGGAGAAGGACGACCTGGTGAAGAACTTCGTCGACAACATCTCCCAGGCTGTCCGGGAAGTTCAGGAGCGGATGCTCTGGCACTTCTACATGACCGATGACGAGCTGGGCGCCCGCGTGGGCGAGGGTCTCGGCATCAGCCTGGACGAGATCAAGGATCTCGGCCCGCTGGCCACCCAGACGCTCAACGAGGAAGAAACCGAGCGGATGAAGAACCTGGGCCACAACGGCCCCCGCAACGTTGAAGGCCTCACCATGACGCACTGCGTACCCAACGAGCACGTGGTCGTCACCCGGTAGGGCAGCACAAACCTACCGCAGCGAACGACGGCGGGGGGGGCCCGGGGGGGGCCGCCGCCGGCGGGGGGTGGGGCGGGCCGGGTGGCGGGGGCCGGTGCCGGGCTCGGCCCCAAAACCCCCCCCCCCCCCACGCGGGCGGGCCCCCCCCGGGGGGCCCCCCCCGCCGTCGTTCTGTGTCCCTGGCCTGTTCCCGGGCCAGGTTCCCTGGGTCAGTGCTCCCAGGGGGCCTTGACCGGGAAGTACTTCTCCAGGAAGTCCGTGACCCGCTCCGCGCGTTCGGCGGCCGGCACCTCGGGGAAGCTGCCGTCATTGAGGCAGAACATGTCCATGTTCCGTTTGGCGAGCAGGCGCTCCAGGGCTGACAGGCCCGCGTAGGACGTGGTGTCCACGTACTTGGTCTTGGCGGTTTCCTGGGTGACCGCACGCCCGGTGAGCAGGGCGTAGTAGTGGTAGAGCGAGTTGGTGACGGAGATGTTGTCCTTGGCGCGGAAGGTACTCGCGGCGGTGGCGGCGAACTCCGCGGGGAACGCTGCTTCCATTTCCAGCAGCACGCTGCGGCGCAGCGGAGCGGCCGCGTGTTCCAAGTGGCGGGTGGTGATCCGGCCGAAGCGTTCCCACAGCAGCCGCCGGTTTACCCGGGCCGCGTTCTCGAAACCGCTGCGCTCGGCGTCGTTGGAGCCCAGTCCTATCCGGGTGCTGGCTTCGATGAACTTGGTGATTCCGCCGGGGGAGAAGAACATATCGGGGGCCACCGGGCGGCCGAAGAACATGTCGTCGTTGGAGTAGAGGAAGTGTTCCGCCAGCCCGGGGATGTGCTGCAGCTGCGCTTCCACGGCCTGCGAGTTGTGCGTGGGCAGCACGGACGGGTCCTTGAAGTGCTCCGCCGCCGGCACAAAGGTGACCGAGGGGTGCTCCGCCAGCCAGTGGGGCCGCGGGGAGTCCGAGGCGATGAAAATCCGCCGGATCCAGGGTGCGAACATGTGCACCGAGCGCAGGGCGTACTTCAGTTCGTTGATCTGCCGGAAGCGGGCCTCGTGGTCATCTCCCTCGCCCACCACGGCACCCTGCATCCGGGCCGCGCGGGCGGCCTGGAATTCCGGGGAGCTGCCGTCCACCCAGGAGAACACCAGATCGATGTCGAAGCGGATGTCCGTGGCGTGGTCAGCGAACATGTTCTCGATGGTCGGCCAGGTCAGGCCGTGCTTGTCCACGGTGCCGCGGACTGCCTCCGAGGCCGGCAGGGTGCGGCGGGTCAGGGAGTTCTCCACCGGCAGGGTGATGTTTTCCCCGTCCAGGTCCCACAGTTCAATCTGCACCCCGGCCGCAGCGGAGAACACCAGGTTGGTGCCGGTGAAGGCGCGCGGCCGGTAGACCCGGATGATCCGGGTCTTGTCGCCGGGGGCCAGGCTGCCGTCGGCAATGAGCAGGGTGCGGCTCTTTTTGGTGTCCACGCTGCGCGCGTAGAACGGCTCCTCGCGGCAGGCTTCCACCATTGCCTTGCGCAGCAGGTCACGTTCGCGCAGGTTGACGGCGATCACCGGCCGCTGGTCATTGCCGCGCACCAGCAGGTAGGTGATGCCGGCGTCGTCGAGCACCCTGCGGACAAACAGCAGGTCTTCCACCATGGCCTCGTGCGGGGTGAGGCCGGTGTCCATCAGGGCCAGGCGGCCCTTGAACATGGCCACCTCGGGGCGTTCCTCCACGCGGCGGAGTACGGCGGGGGCAGCTGTCTGGAGGTTTTCGGGTTCGAAGTCCGGCTCCGGGGCTCCGAAGTAGACATCGTGTTCGGCGGCTGTATCGGTAATGGGAACCTCCTAGGGATGGTCGGCGCCCGCACATGCAGGCGCTGGTTGGGTGCAGCGCTGCACGGGGAACTGCTGCCGGGATACCCGGGTGTTGCACTTGTTGCGCGGTGCCGGTCTTGGCCGGTGCGTATTGGGCCGAACCGCGGCCGCCCGCGGACGGGGTGGGCGCGGACGCGGGGACGGAGCACGGGTCGGCCGGGAGCCACTGAGGAAACCGTAACACCGCGCTGGAACATCCTTCTTCCGAGCCCTGTCCGTTTTCCGGCCGGGGCCGTAGTTCTCTTGGCCAGTATCTCATCCTGCGCCGCGCTGCTGCGAGGCGACGGCATAGGCTGCCGGCTTCACGGGGGCCGCGAGCTTCGCCGGGTTTGTGGTGCCCGTGACTTGTGGATAACCGGTTGTGGTGTGGGGGCGGTGGCTATTATGGCCGGACTGACAGTGTCGCGGCTTGCCCAACTTGGGGGTTTCGGATGACCAGAACCATTCTGCGCCGTTCTCGTGTTTGGAGCTTCCCAGCGGTTTTCGCCGCGGTTGTCCTGGCCGGGTGCTCGGGCGCGTCCGGGGATTCAGGGACCGGTGCTGCGTCCCCGTCTCCGTCACAGTCGTCCGCCTCAACGACGCCAACTCCCACGCCCACACCGTCAGCTGTTTACAAGCCTGCCTCTGCCGAGGGGCCGGCGGAAAATGTTCCGTTGCCGGTGATGCCGGAGGAGGCGAAGGTCGAGTCCAAGGAGGGGCTGGAGGCTTTCGCCCGGTATTGGTACGAGGCCGCGAATTACGGTTATGAAACCGGTGATGTAGGCCTGGTACAGGCCATCAGCAGCCCGGATTGTGTGACCTGTCAGAAGTACTACGAGGTTGTCGAGAACGGGTTCAAGGACAGCGATTGGATGGCAAATGCTGCCATCGAAGTTCTCGGCGTACATTCTGATTTTCTCTTAACGCCGGAAGGCCGTTATCAAGCATTGGTTCATTTTCGCCAAGACAAGATGGAGTACTACGGTCCCGAAGGACTCCAGACCGTAGGGGAACCAGATGCTGCCGTAGTCCAGCTCGTCGAGGCCATTCGGCTTAATGAGCACTGGCAGGTCGTAAACATCGCCACAATCAAGGGTTGAGCCAGATGCCTGCCCGGACGTTTGTTGTCCTGATCCTCATGGTCGTGATGGCGGTGCTCACAAACGTCGTAGTCCCCGAACAAGCATCGGCAGAGGGTTCCGCCGAAGGAGATATGAAGAGTGGTGGACAAGTCACCGGCTCCGCATTTGTTCAGGACCCTGCCACCGGAATGTGGACCTCCATGCCGGTCGGTATACCGGACGATCCGAATGGCTACCGGTTCCAACCGGTGTGTTTTGACGATTCGGTTGGTGATGTGGATTGCCTCGCCGATAACCAGGCGGCTTGTCCTGCCGGTGAGAACGGCAGACTCGTTTACTGGTATTCCGGATTGAAGGGGACCGACCCCGCGGCTTGGCCCCGAGTCAGCGACACCCCGTCGTGCATCTACTCCGAGGAGCCGGTCGACATCGGCCAGCAGATCCAGGCGCAGATCCTCACTGCGTTCCAGGAGCGGCCGATCGCAGCCGGCAAGCTGGTGGTGCAACCCAGTCCGCACACACTGATCGGGATGGAGACCAACGTTTACGTTGAAGCCGCCGAGCAGGTCTTCGAGATGGTCCTGCTGGACCAGACGGTCCGCATAGTTGCGACGCCCACCGAATACGAAATCAACTACGGCGACGGAACGGTCTACGGTCCCACATCGGCTGCCGGTGCACCGCTGCCGCAGGGTCGGTGGGGAGAGCAGACCCGCACGAGCCACAGGTACGCCGCCGCAGGGGACTACCAAATGAGTGCAACCGTGCATTTCTCCGGAACCTATTCGGTGAACGGCGGGCCGATGATTCCCATTGACGGGAGGGCCGCCGTCGCTTCGCAGGCGCAAACAATCCGGGTGTGGCGGGCCGAAACCCGCAGCGTCGCGGACAACTGCCTCATCAACCCGAACGGCATCGGCTGCTAATCGGCTGCTAAAGCCCTTTCGGCTTCGGCACCGCAAACAGTGTCCGGGGATCCTGCAGCACCGCCGGATACGCGAACGCCGAACGCGGAATGCTGCCGGACAGCGACACCGGCCGCACAGCGGTGTCATTGGTCAGTTCCACCGGACCGGCATGTCCCAAGAGCAGCTGCGAACGGTCCGCCGGCGAGATCACCGCCACCGGATCGCCGTCGTCCATGTCCTCCAACAACCGCACCAGCTGCCGGCCCCGCTTGCCGGTAATCGGCGTGCCCTTCACGGAAAGCATCGGCAGCACAATGGCGGCAGCATCGCCGTCGGGTACCGCCCGGGCGACCCACAGCCCCTCGCCCTGCGGCGGATCCGCAGGATCCGGAACATCCGCGGGGGAGGGCCACACATAGGGCAGGCCCGCGTCGGTGTCCGGAAACAACGGCCCGTACACCTCAGGGGACTTCTCAATCAGGTTCGAGCGGTGGCTGCGGTGCAGCTGCTCGTCGCCCAGCCACGGCGGAAGCTCGACGTCGGAGCCCGCCGCTTCCGGAGCGAACTCCAGGATCTGCTCGCGCACGGTGTCGGCGTGCCCGCGCGCGATCCACTCGTCCGTCATCGCCAGCCCGTACGCCGTTAGCGCCGGCACGAAGCCCTTCCACATCAGCAGGGCAGGATGGCGCTGCCAGCCGTAATCCGGCACCACCAGACCGCGCAGCAGCTGCAGGGTCTCCACCCGCTGCTTGCCCAGCCGCGCCTGATCCAGGACCCGGGCACTGCGGGCAAAGCTCTCATACGGGAGGAAGGTCTGCACGGGCCCAGTCTGTCACTGTTCCCCGCGGCCGGCCCCGTCACCGGCCTCCGCCCCGGTGCCGGTGAGCAGCCGGACCATGATCAGGTCCCGGAAAGTATGCGCACCAACCTGGAAGGACCGGCGGCCGGACGTCTGGAACCCGGACTTGCGGTAGAAGGACTGCGCCCGGACGTTGCCGTTGTTCACCCCCAGCCACATGGACCGTGCACCTACGGACGCCGCCGCCCCGGCAGCAGCATCAATGAGCTGCCCGGCAATGCCCCTGCCGTGGGCATCCGGGTGGACGTAGAACTTGCTCAGCTCCGCCGAGGGCCGCAGCGCCCGGCCCTGGTCCAGGGCATCAAGCACTTCGGGGTCGGTTGGCGCTTCGAGGACCAGCAGGCAGTACCCCACCAGCCGGCCGTCCTGCCGGGCCGCGAGCACCAAACGCTTCTCATCCGCGAGGAACTGCGTGAAATTCCCGGCGGAGAGATTCGCGGCAACGAAGGCCGCGCTGTCTTCCGGTGTGACTTCGGGCGGGCAGGCCAAAGGAAAAGTGAGGGAAGCTAATTCGACGAGCCCGGGAATGTCTTCAGCCGTTGCATGTGAAATGGAAGCTTGCACCCTTCCAGCATAGGCACTGACTCCGGGTTGCCCGCCCGGCGCCGCGGCCGGACGGGCATCGGCCGTCTTAGTACTTCACGTACAGTTCGCCCACCGGCAGCGCGGTGTCCACGGTGTTCGCCGGGCCGGGCAGCGGGCAGGCCCACGCCTCGTCATAGGCGCAGGATGGGTTGTAGAGGTAATTGAAATCCAGCACCAAGCTGCCGGGTTCACTGCCCGGTCCCAGGCTGGCACCCTTGATCGTGTCCAGCAGGTAGCGCCCGCCGCCGTAGCTGCCGCCGTCGGCGCCGGAACTGGCATCGCGGACCGGCACAAAAATTCCGCCGCCGTACGTGTCCAGGTTCCACACCGCCAGGCTGCCGACCCCGTCCACGTTCACCGTCCCGAGCCGGGTGAACGGCACCGTCCCGTCCGTTCCGGTGGCCACCTCCATCGACTCGCCGGCACCGGCGCCGTCAATAACGGCCTCGAACCGGAACGCCGGATCGTAGCGGGCGGTGCTCAAACCGCGGAACCGGCGGCGGACATCTTCCGGGAGGGGCGAGGCCGGGTGCGTGCCGAAGAGCCGATCCCGGCCGGTGGCCCAGAGGGCATGGGCGTGCGACGCCGAGATCCCCTCGGCAGCGCGGCGCGCCTGCTCATAAAGGGCGAAAGTGTTACGGCGCCAATCGGCGGTGGCAAGGGCTGTGACGGGAGAGAGCATTTGTCCAGCGTAGTGTGTTCGGGTGACTACCGGACTTCTTATTGTGGTGCTCGTCGCCATCTTTATCGGCGCGATAGCCCAGCGGATCGCCGGTTTAGGCTTTGCGCTGCTCATTTCTCCGTTCCTCGTGATCATCCTCGGCTCCCACGGCGGGGTGCTGATGGTGAACATCTGCGGCCTCGTGTCCTCGCTGCTGATCATGAGCCGGGTTTGGCGGGACATCGACTGGTCCATGTACCGGTGGCTGGCCATCCCGGCGGTCTGCGCCAGCGTACCGGCCTCGGCGGCCGCCGTGTTCCTGCCCGCGGCCCCACTGGCAGTCACCGTGGGCGCCGTCGTACTGGTGGCCCTGAGTATCTCCCTGTTCCTGCAGCGCACCTCTATCCAGCTGACCGGCAATACCCCCAAGGCCGTGGCCGGTTTCACCTCGGGCATCACCAATGCCATGGCCGGCGTCGGCGGCCCCGCCGTCAGTGTGTACGCCTTGCTGGCCCGCTGGCCGCAGCGCCCGTTCGCCGCTACCCTGCAGCCGTTCTTCGTGACCACCGCCGCCGTCACCCTGGCCTCCAAGCTGATCCTGGACCCCGGCCAGATGCCTCCGTTCCAGCCCTGGGCCTGGGTGCTGGTGGGGGTCATGATTGTGGGCGGCATCTACGCGGGGGAGAAGCTGCAGCGGTTCATCCGCGACGACCAGGCCCGGCTGGCAGTAGTGGTCATCGCGTTCATTGGTGCAGCCACGGCACTGGTGAAGGGCCTGTACGACCTCTGACCGGCATCGGCACCGCTGACACCACGGCCGTGCCCGCCGCAGTTACCCGACTCACGCAGGCACCTCATCGGGCAGCACCGGCCCGGATGGCACGATAGAAGCGATGAAGATTTTATTGCGGCCGAAGAAGCCGGGTGTGCCGCCCATGCCACTCTGGCTGCAGGGAACGTTTGAACTGGGCCAGGCTGCCGTGCTTTCCGCGCTGCTGGTGCTGCTGCCGCTGGTGGGCGTGTGGCTGGCCAACGGCTTCACCGATATCGACTTCACATCCCTGGCGCGCCTCGGCGGCCAGGCCTGGCTGCTCATCCACGGCGTGCCGCTGCAGCTGAGCTTCCCTGCCGGAGAACTCGGAACGGGTCCGGCCTCCGGTTTGCTCTCCTTCTTCCCGCTCGGGCTGACGCTGATCCCGTTCTTCCTGTCCTGGCGTGCCGGCCGCCGTCTGGCCCGGGCCTCCTACACGGACCAGCTCTGGCAGGCACTGCTTGGCGCCCTGGGCGCCTATGCGCTGCTGGGCGCGGCAGCCGCCTACTTCAGCAGCACCGACGGGGTGCGGATTTCGGTGGCCGCCGGTGCGCTGCTGCCCCTCATCGCGGCAGGCGCCGGCCTGATTGTGGGGGCCCGGATCGAAGCCGGATCCTGGGTGCGGCTGATCGGCATGGACCTGACCGCCTGGATTGCCCGGACCAGCCAGCATTCCCGCTGGGCCGGCTCCTACATGTGGGCCGCCCTGCGTGCCGGGGTGGTGGGGATCGTGGCCGCACTGGGCCTGTCCTCATTGCTGCTCGTGGTGACGCTGGCGATGAGTTGGGCCGAAATGGTCTCCGTGTATGAACGGCTCGGTGCCGGTGTGCTGGGCGGAACGGTACTGACCGTCGTCGAGCTGGGCCTGATGCCCAACTTTGTGGTGTGGACCCTGGGCTGGGCCTCGGGCGCCGGATTCTCGCTGGGCACCGGAAGCATCATCAGTCCGCTGGAAACCACGGTGGGTCCGCTGCCCGCGCTGCCCGTCCTCGCCGCCCTGCCTACGGGGAGCATGGAATACGGATACGCGGCGCTGCTGATACCGGTGGTGGCCGGGATCCTGGCCGGCTGGTGGTTCCTGCGCGAGGGCGAAAACCACTTCGACGAATGGCTTTCCATCAAGATCCGCGCCCGCTGGTTCACGGCACCGGTGTCCACGCTGGTCCTCGGCGCGATCGTCGGACTGGTCTCGGGACTGCTGGCGGCAGGGGCCGCCTGGCTGTCCGTCGGGTCGCTGGGGATCGGGCGCTTTGTGCAGCTCGGCCCGGATCCGCTGTGGCTGGGACTATGGGTCGCAGCCGAAGTAGGGGCCGGCGTCGTCATCGGTTACGCCGTAGGTCCCTGGCTGGAACGTGAGCCCAAACCCGAGAAACAGCGGGCCGCGGTCTAGCGCATCTGCTGGAAGGGCAGGTACTCGGCCTGGCAGGCCTCCGCGCCGTCCAAGGTCAGCGCCGAACGCATGCATGTTTCATAGGTGACGGTCTGGTCCCAGATGGCCACCATGAAGCCCAGCCCCAGGGTGGTCAGGAAAGTGATGACCAGGCCCAGCGACACCAGGACGGGCAGCAGGGCACCCATCCGCCGGCGGGCCAGCTTGACCAGGGCGATGATTCCCACCACGAAGGCAACAAGCCCGATTGCCAGCGGCACCAGCTTCCACGGCAGGACCAGGCCGCTGCTCAGCAGCATGACCAGCACCAGCAGCCAGAACACGCGGACATAGCGGACCGCGTTCTTCTTCTGCTCGTCGGTCGCCCCGGGGCGGCGGCTCTGCTCCGCGAGGGTTTGGGTCTTGTACTGCGCGCCGTCGTCATTCATGGGTTTAAGCCTAGGGGACGCCGCACCCTATGGTTGACGCATGCGCATCGTAGTCCTCGTGTCCGGTACCGGCTCCAACCTTCAGGCCGTGCTCGACGCCGTCAGCGACGGCCGGCTGGATATAGAGATCGCGGCAGTGGGCGCGGACCGGCCCGGCACCTACGGGGTGCAGCGGGCGGCCGACGCCGGCGTCCCCACCTTCGTGGTGCCCTTCCGCGATTTCCCGGCCCGGCCGGACTGGAACCGGGCGCTCACCAAAACGGTGGCTTCCTACGCGCCGGACCTGGTGCTCTCCTCGGGATTCATGCGCATTGTGGATGAGGAGTTCATCAACGCGTTCAACGGCCGGTACCTGAACACGCATCCCGCGCTGCTGCCTTCCTTCCCTGGGGCACACGGCGTCCGGGATGCCCTGGCCTACGGCGTGAAGATCACCGGCTGCACGGTGCACTGGGCCGACGCCGGTGTGGACACCGGCCCGATCCTGGCCCAGGCCGCGGTGGAGGTGCTCGACGGCGATACCGAGGAGTCCCTGCACGAGCGCATCAAGGTCCAGGAGCGGCGGCTGCTGATCGACACCCTGGGCCGGTTGAGCCGGGAAGGGCTGCCGGCGCCGGCTTAGTCCAGCGCCGCACCCTTGGTTTCGGGTGCGAACCGGGCCATCCACAGCACCGCCATTAGCACCAGTACTCCTGCCAGGGCGAACGACAGCGCCAGCCCGAGATGGGGCCACAGCACCGAGACGAACAGCAGCGGACCCAAGCCTGCTCCCACCCGGGAGACGGTGGAGGCCCAGCCGAAACCGCTGCCGCGCAGCTCGGTGGGGTAGAGCTCCGAGACGTAGGCATACAGCACGGGGATGGCCACCTGCACCACGAATCCGTAGGCCAGCAGCCACACCGTTGCCGCAGTGGGCAGGTCCACCACCAGCGCCACCACCACCAGGATGGCGGCGGACAGCGGACCGGTGACCGCCAGGATCCACTTCCGGCCAACCTTCTCCACCAGCAGGGCCGCCGCGATAACTCCGAGCAGACCAACGGCTGCCATGCCCGAGGTGGTCAGGAACGCGCGATACTCGGCAAACCCGGCGTCCACGAGGATCTTGGGCATCCACTGCAGCGCCAGGTAGTAGACCAGCAGGATGGTCAGGAACAGGGACCATGCGGTGATGGTGGTTTTGCTGCTGAACCTCCATAGGTCGCCCAATTGGGTGCCCATAGTGCGCAGGGACAGCTTTTCCGGTTCCTCCGGTTCGGGCAGCCGCCACTGGGTTTGGGTTCCCCCGGTGCGCCGGATCAGGCTGTTGATGACGGCGGCCGCCTCATCGGTGCGGCCCTTGCGGACCAGATAGAGGGGGGACTCGGGGACCGAACGGCGCACCCAGAACACCAGCAGGGCGGGGACCACCATCACCAGCATGGTGTACCGCCAATCCGCGAAGGTGGCCATGATCGCAGCGGAAGTGACCCCGCACAGGGCGGCACCCACCGGCCACCAGCCGTCCATCCCGGTCAGCACTCGGCCGCGCTGTTTCTTGGGGGTGAACTCGCCAACGAGCGCGTAGTCCACCGGCACGCAGCCGCCCAGTCCGAACCCGGCCATAAAGCGGAAAATGCAGAACCACACAATGTCCGGGGAGAACGCACCCAGCACGGTAAAGAGGGAAAACACCAGCAAGGTAGCGGAAAACGCCCGCTTGCGGCCGATCGCATCGGCAATGGAACCCCATACGAAGGCACCAATGGCCATGCCCAGCAGATTCGCGGTGGCGATCCAGGCGGCCTGCGGCGCCGTCAGCCCCCATTCCTTGGACAGCAGCGGAATCAGCACGCCGTTCAGCGTTACGTCCCAGGCATCAAACATAAACCCGAGTCCGCCGATGAGGAAGATCCGGCCTTGGACCTTCCACCGCCACGGCAGGTTCTGGACCACCTGGTCACCGGTGGGCAGCATATTGGTGATGGACATGTTGGTTCGGGGCCTTCCGGGGATGCGGGGTGCAGGAGGGGTGGCTGTGTGCCGGGGGTCAATGGCGTCGGGGAAACAATACCGTGCGGGGCCCCCGCCTGTGGATAAGGCGCCGGAGACTCGCGGGACCGGGCACCATGTGGTGATGGGCAAACCGGAGCGGGCGGGAAGGATCGGGCTGCCCGGACCGGTGTTCTCCGTGGCAGAGGCGCGGGCACGCGGCGTGCCGGCGTCGGAGTTGCGGCGCAGGGCGTACGACGGCGCCGGGCACGGTTTGCGTACGGTCGGCGGGGCAGCATCCGCCCTGCCGGATGCGGTGCGGCCGCTTGCCCCGGCGTCCGGCACTACGGTGGCCAGCCACACCACCGCCGCCGCCCTGTGGGGCATCTGGTTGCCGTACCGCTTCGGGCCCGAACCGCTGCACCTCACCCGGCCGCTGCGGTTCAGTCAGCCGCGGAGGAAGGGCGTCGTCGGGCACCATGCACCCCTTCTGCAACTGGACGTGGTCCGGGCCGGAGGGCTGCTGGTGACATCACCGGCTTGGACTTGGCGCGACCTGGCCGCTCTCTTGTCTCCCGATGAGTTGGTGGCTGCGGGGGACTCCCTGCTGCGGCGGAGGGATGCGCCGGACCGCGGTGGCTACCTGTCCCAACCGGATCCGCTGTGCGGTATGCAGGAGTTGCAGGAGGTCCTGCAGCGCAGGGCGGGAAACCGCGGTGCATCCACCGCGCGGACCGCTCTCGAGCTGATGCGCCCAGGCGCGGACTCGGCTCAGGAAACCAGGCTGCGGTTGCTCATTCGGCGTTCCGGGCTGCCGGAGCCGGCAGTAAACCAATGGATTATCGGTCCGGCGGGGCAGCGCGTGTCCCGGCCGGACCTGCAATATGTGCGGCTGCGGATTGCGCTTGAATATGAAGGCGAGCATCACCTGCTGGATCCGGACCAGTGGCACCGGGACATTGCGCGCGACGACGGCCTTCGACGGCTGGGATGGGTGGTGCTGCGCTTCAGCAAGAAGCACCTGCGGCCCGGCAACCAAGCCGCAGCAGCGGAGAAGGTTCGCGCTGCCCTCCTGACGCGCGGCTGGCGACCCGGACAGCCGGCCTGACGGGCGGGCCTGACGCACCCCGCCTGACGCACCGTGCTCCACGAGAAGGCAAAATTTACCGATATTGTGCCGAAAATCGGTAAATTGTGCCTTTTCGTTCCCTTCGACGGTAATTTTTGCCTTTTCGATCGCGCGCAGGGACCGGTCTTTGCCCGGCCCCAGCGCGGCCAAGACACGTTGTTACAGCCCCGCAGGCGTGGTCCGGAGCACATAGGCATAAACTTTCCGCATGGCCGTACGGCTTTTTGCACGTCCTTCATCAACCCCTTTGGAGTGTCAGCTGTGAGCAACCCTGTCCTTGACCGTGTTCCTATCCGCCGGGCCCTGATCTCGGTTTATAACAAGACGGGGCTGACGGAGCTGGCGCAGGGCCTTTCGGCAGCCGGTGTCCGGATTGTGTCCACCGGATCCACGGCCAAGCAGATTGCCGCCGCCGGCATCGAGGTCACCGAGGTTTCCGAGGTCACCGGCTTCGCCGAATGCCTCGACGGGCGGGTCAAGACCCTGCATCCGCGCGTCCACGCCGGGATCCTGGCAGACCGCCGCCGCGAGGACCACGTGGCCCAGTTGCAGGAGATGGAGATTGAACCCTTCGACCTCGTGGTGGTGAACCTCTACCCCTTCGTGGAAACCGTCCGCTCCGGCGCAGCGCAGGATGATGTGGTGGAGCAGATCGACATCGGCGGTCCCTCCATGGTCCGCGCCGCCGCAAAGAACCACCCGTCCGTTGCAGTGGTGGTGGACCCGAACAAATACTCCGACGTCGTCACCGCAGCAGCCGAGGGCGGCTTCGACCTGGCCCAGCGGCGCCGGCTCGCCGCCGAAGCCTTTGCCCACACCGCCGCCTATGACAACGCAGTTGCGACCTGGACCGCAGAGCAGTTCGGCGACGGGACCGAAGACGGCTCCAAGTGGCCGGCCTTCACCGGCCTGGCCCTGGAACGCGCCGAAGTGCTCCGCTACGGCGAAAACCCGCACCAGGACGCAGCCCTGTACGTAGAGCAGGACGGACAGCCCGGCGTCGCCCAGGCCGACCAGCTGCACGGCAAGGCCATGTCCTACAACAACTACGTCGACGCCGACGCCGCCCTGCGCGCCGCCTTCGATTTCGATGGACCCGCCGTCGCCGTCGTCAAGCACGCCAACCCGTGCGGCATCGCGGTGGCCTCGCCCGGTGCAGCCGATCCCATTGCGGATGCGCACGCCAAGGCGCATGCCTGCGATCCGGTCTCGGCGTTCGGCGGAGTCATCGCCGCCAACCGAACCGTCACGGCAGGTATGGCCGAGACCGTGAAGGACATCTTCACCGAGGTGGTAATCGCCCCCGATTTCGAGCCGGAGGCCGTGGACATCCTCAGCGCCAAAAAGAACATCCGGCTGCTTGCCCTGCCGGACGGCTACGGCCGCAGTGCCGCTGAATTCCGGCAGGTTTCCGGCGGCGTGCTGGTCCAGAAATCGGACCGGCTGCAGGCCGAGGGCGATGACCCGGCGAACTGGACCCTGGCCGCGGGGGAGCCGGCAGACGTGGCCACCATGGCCGACCTGGCCTTCGCCTGGGCAGCGGTCCGCGCGGCGAAGTCCAACGCCATCCTGCTCGCCAAGGACGGCGCCTCCGTAGGCGTGGGAATGGGCCAGGTGAACCGGGTGGACTCCTGTCGGCTCGCCGTCGAACGCGCCAACAGCCTGGGTGCAGCCGGCGAGGACCGCGCCCGCGGCTCCGTGGCGGCGTCGGACGCGTTCTTCCCGTTCGCGGACGGCCTGCAGATCCTGATCGACGCCGGCGTCCGCGCCGTGGTGCAGCCGGGCGGCTCCATCCGGGACAGCGAAGTGGTTGAAGCAGCTGCTGCGGCGGGGGTCACCATGTACTTCACCGGGGCACGACACTTCTTCCACTAGGAAAAACCCGCTCCGCCGCGCCTGGAACCGCGGGACCGTGCAGGTAATGCACCGTCCCGCGGTTTAGGGCCGGGATAGTGGGCTGTGGCATAGTTGGACTCAAATACAAGCTAAAAAGACGGGTCCCGTCATGCCACAAGACATGCTCCGGTGCCCACCAACACACTAGGAGTACGTGTGGCTGAGAAAATCAAGGTTGTGGGCTCTGTTGTAGAGCTCGACGGCGATGAAATGACCCGTATCATCTGGCAGTTCATCAAGGACCGCCTGATCAACCCGTACCTGGACGTAGACCTGAAGTACTACGACCTCTCGATCCAGAACCGCGACGCAACCGATGACCAGGTCACCATTGATGCCGCCAACGCCATCAAGGAACACGGCGTGGGCGTCAAGTGCGCCACCATCACCCCGGACGAAGCACGCGTCGAGGAATTCGGCCTGAAGAAGATGTGGGTCTCCCCGAACGGGACCATCCGCAACATCCTGGGCGGCGTGGTCTTCCGCGAGCCGATCATCATCTCCAACATCCCGCGCCTGGTCCCGGGCTGGAACAAGCCGATCATCATCGGCCGCCACGCCCACGGCGACCAGTACAAGGCCACGAACTTCAAGGTTCCCGGTGCCGGCACGCTGACCCTGACCTACACCCCGGCCGACGGCAGCGAAGAAATCAAGCAGCAGGTTGTCACGTACAACGAAGATGGCGGCGTCGCCATGGGTATGTACAACTTCAACGATTCCATCAAGGACTTCGCGCGCGCTTCCTTCGCCTACGGCCTGCAGCGCAACTACCCGGTGTACCTCTCCACCAAGAACACCATCCTGAAGGCCTACGACGGCCAGTTCAAGGACCTGTTCCAGGAAGTCTTCGACGCCGAGTTCAAGGACCAGTTCGAAGCAGCCGGGCTCACCTACGAGCACCGCCTGATCGATGACATGGTTGCCTCCGCAATGAAGTGGGAAGGCGGCTACGTCTGGGCCTGCAAGAACTACGACGGCGACGTCCAGTCCGACACCGTTGCACAGGGCTTCGGCTCGCTGGGCCTGATGACTTCCGTCCTGATGACCCCGGACGGCAAGACCGTTGAGGCCGAAGCAGCGCACGGTACGGTCACCCGCCACTACCGCCAGCACCAGCAGGGCAAGCCCACCTCCACGAACCCGATCGCTTCGATCTTCGCGTGGACCCGCGGCCTGATGCACCGCGGCAAGCTGGACAACACCCCCGAGGTCATTAATTTCGCCGAAACCCTTGAGGACGTTGTCATCAAGACGGTTGAATCCGGCAAGATGACCAAGGACCTTGCACTGCTGGTTGGACCCGAGCAGCCGTACCTGACCACCGAAGAGTTCCTCGCCGCACTGGACGAGAACCTCAAGGCCCGTCTGGGTGCCGAGGTCGCAGCCTAGCTTTACTGCGCAACCGCACAAAACGACGACGGCGCGCTGCCCCTTTCCGGGGCGGCGGGCC
>NZ_JASKLW010000010.1:0-181433 GCF_030125565.1 Arthrobacter sp. zg-Y1143
GACAGCGTCTGCTTCACCAGGGCAATAATGTTCCGCGTCTCATTAGCCGCATTCCGGAAACGGTTCTCCACCGCCTGGTACTCCTCCGACACACCATCAGCCTGGAAATCCGACATCGCCGCGTTCACGGCCTTCTCACGCTCACCGATCAACGACTCCAACCGGGCAACAATCGACTGGATATCCCCCTGCACGGCAGAAGACGTATCAGTGTCATAGCTCAAACGATCCTGGGACATAACAAATCCTTTCAACACCGGCACCAGCCGGAAACAACAACGGAAAAAGAAAAGGAAGAAAAGAAGAAGCTCAACCCGCGCTAGCGCGAGGAACCGAACCGTGCGGCGTCGAACGCCGCCGAACCCTGCTGCTGGGCCGCGTTATCCGCAGCCTCCTGGTCACCGGTCTGGAAGGACCGGTCCATCTCCGACTGGCCCGTCAGAATCGCCGACAGGGAACTGTTCAACTCATTGGCCACCTCATCAGTGCGGGCCTTGAACTCATCAAACTTCACCCGGCCGGCACCGTTGAACTTGCCCTCCAACGGAGCAGCAGCCTCCATCAGATTCCGCACCAGCTGACCCAAATCCTCATTCGAAGACCCGGTCTGCTGCGTCAGCGTACCCAGCGTAGAAGAACCCATATCGAATTTCATGAAAAAACTCCCTATTGGCACCCCACGGCGCCCTCGTCCAAAACTGTTCCCCCGTCAGCCGGACGAATTCACCCCAACAGGTAAATCCCTTTCCGTTGCCGGTAACCCCTATCAAACCCACCAAAACAAAACCGGTCAAGGAAAACACATGGGCAGAACTACCCATCCCCCACCCATCCTCCATAGCGCAAACCATCCCGTTCAGGTTCAATTGACCGGGTTAGCTTCCTTATCCAGACAGGGGAAAAGGTGGACCCGGACTCGAACCAGGCCGAAGCAACCCGCGTAAGCGTCTGCATGGCGGCCTACAACGGCGCCGAACACATCCGCGAACAGATCGACTCGATCCTGCCCGAACTGGGTCCCGGCGATGAGCTGGTAGTAGTGGACGATGCGTCCACCGACAAAACCCGGGACGTGGTGTCCGGCGTCGGCGACTCCCGGATCCGGCTCATCCCCTCTCCCGTGAACCGGGGGTACGTGAGGACCTTCGCGGCGGCACTGGCCCACAGCCGGGGCGAGTATGTGTTCCTGTCGGACCAGGACGACGTCTGGATCCCTGGCCGGGTCCAGCGAATGGTTGATGCCCTGCAGGATGCGGAGGTGGTCGCGAGCAATTTCAGTTTCTTCGGCCAGCAGCCGCGAGCCATAGAATCCATCCGCCTGCGGTCCGCGGACAGCGGACGGCGGTGGGCAAACCTGTTCGCCCTGTGGGTGGGATACCGCCCCTATTACGGCTGTTCCATGGCCATGCGCCGAAGTGCCCTGTCCTTGGTACTGCCGTTTCCGGGGTTCCTCACCGAAACGCACGACCAGTGGATAGCGATGGTGGCCAACCTCGCCGGCACCATGCACCACGTCGAAGAGGACACGCTGCGGCGCCGTCTGCATGAGGCCAACACCTCACCCAAGCAGTGGCGGTCGCTGCGGCGGATCCTGGCAGCGCGACTGATGCTGCTGCGCGCGTTCCTGGTGGCGGTCCGAAGGATCCGGCGGGGCTCTCCCGCCGGCACTGATCGACCCGCTTAAGCACAAACAAGCGGCGCCGGCAGGTTGCCGGCGCCGCTTGCCAAAGCGTCCTAGCCGATATTGGCGACGGCGGACTTCGCCCGCGCACCCGCACCGGCAGCCGTCTCATCATTTTGTGACAGCGTCTGCTTCACCAGGGCAATAATGTTCCGCGTCTCATTAGCCGCATTCCGGAAACGGTTCTCCACCGCCTGGTACTCCTCCGACACACCATCAGCCTGGAAATCCGACATCGCCGCATTCACGGCCTTCTCACGCTCACCGATCAACGACTCCAACCGGGCAACAATCGACTGGATATCCCCCTGCACGGCAGAAGACGTATCAGTGTCATAGCTCAAACGATCCTGGGACATAACAAATCCTTTCAACACCGGCACCAGCCGGAAACAACAACGGAAAAAGAAAAGGAAGAAAAGAAGAAGCTCAACCCGCGCTAGCGCGAGGAACCGAACCGTGCGGCGTCGAACGCCGCCGAACCCTGCTGCTGCGCCGCGTTATCCGCAGCCTCCTGGTCACCGGTCTGGAACGACCGGTCCATCTCCGACTGGCCCGTCAGAATCGCCGACAGGGAACTGTTCAGCTCATTGGCCACCTCATCAGTGCGGGCCTTGAACTCATCAAACTTCACCCGGCCGGCACCGTTGAACTTGCCCTCCAACGGAGCAGCAGCCTCCATCAGATTCCGCACCAGCTGCCCCAAATCCTCATTCGAAGACCCGGTCTGCTGCGTCAGCGTACCCAGCGTAGAAGAACCCATATCGAATTTCATGAAAAAACTCCCTATTGGCACCCCGCGGCGCCCTCGTCCAAAACTGTTCCCCCGTCAGCCGGACGAATTCACCCCAACAGGTAAATCCCTTTCCGCTTGCCGGTAACCCCTATCAAACCCACCAAAACAAAACCGGTCAAGGAAAACACATGGGCAGAACTACCCATCCCCCACCCATCCCCCGGACGCACGGCGCCGTCGCCCCTGCCACCGGTCCGGCCCCGCCGTGCTTGCAGCGGCGGCCCGCGGCTGCTAGGCCTGTACGTAGGAGAACCCCGTGCCGGAACACTGCCGCCCGGGTGGACCTGCAACGGAGCGATGAAGGGAAGTGCGGCGTGGCCAGGAAAGAACCCCGGATAGAAGACGTCAACGAAAAGGACATCAAGGTCGAAAAGGGGCCCAAGGAATGGGCTGCGGGTATGCCTGCGGTCTACCACTCCATGAAACCCGCCATCGAGCACATGGGACTTGCCCGGGCGCTGGGCACCACGTTCCGGATGAACCAGAAGCACGGTTTCGACTGCCCCAGCTGCGCGTGGCCGGATCCCAAGGACCGCAGCCCCTTTGAGTACTGCGAAGAAGGCGTCAAGGCCGTCACCTGGGAAGCTACCCCTGTAGTGATCTCTTCCGAATTCTGGGCCGAGCACAGCCTCACTGAACTGCGCGGACGCACCGAATACTGGCTCGGCATGCAGGGCCGCCTGACCGAGCCGCTGTACAAGCCGGCAGGCGAGGACCACTACCGGCCGGTCAGCTGGGACGAGGCGCTGACCATTGTTGCGGACCGGCTTAAGGCGTTGGAATCCCCGCATGAGGCGGCGTTCTACACCAGCGGACGCACCTCGAATGAAGCCGCCTTCCTGTACCAGCTGTTCGTGCGCGCCTTCGGCACCAACAATCTGCCCGATTGCTCCAACATGTGCCACGAATCCTCCGGATGGGGCATGGGCCAGACCATCGGCATCGGCAAGGCCACAGTCACCTATGACGACTTCGGCCAAGCGGACCTGATCATCCTGATGGGCCAAAACCCGGGCACCAACCATCCCCGGATGCTCACTGCCCTGGAACTGTGCAAGCGCAACGGCGGCAGCATTGTCGCCGTGAACCCGCTGCCCGAGGCCGGACTGCGCCGCTACAAGAACCCGCAGAAACCGCGCGGCATCGCCGGCAAGGGCACTGAACTGGCGGACCAGTTCCTGCAGATCCAACTCGGCGGGGACATGGCCCTGCTCCAGGCCATTTCCAAGCGCGTCTTCGAGGCCGAGGAGAAAAACCCCGGCTCCGTCCTGGACCACGACTTCTTGGAGAAGCACTGCGAGGGACTCGAAGACCTCAAGGAACACCTGGCCATGCTCGACGACGAGGAAGTCCTCACCGCCACAGGGCTCCGCCCCGAGGAAATTGACGAGCTGGCCGAGCGCTACATCAAGGCCGACAAGGTGATCATCTGCTGGGCGATGGGCATCACCCAGCAGAAAAAGGGCGTCGCCACCATCAAGGAAATCATCAACCTGCTGCTGCTGCGCGGAAACATCGGCAAACCCGGGGCCGGCGCCGCACCCATCCGCGGCCACAGCAACGTCCAGGGTGACCGCACCATGGGCATCTGGGAACAGATGCCGCCGGCCTTCCTCGACTCGCTGGGCAAGGAGTTCAACTTCGACCCGCCTCGCGACCACGGAGCGGACGCCGTCGAGACCTTCCTGCAGATGCAGGACGGGAGGATCAAATTCTTCATGGCGCTGGGCGGTAACCTGGTTTCGGCGATCTCGGACACCCAGTTCGCCGAGGCCGCCATGGAGAAGACGGACATGACCGTCCAGATGTCCATCAAGCTCAACCGGTCGCATCTGGTCACCGGCAAAGAAGCGCTGATCCTTCCGGTGCTGGGGCGAACGGAAATAGACGTCCAGGAGACCGGCCGCCAGTTCGTCTCCGTAGAGGACACCGTCTGCGTGGTCCACGCTTCGCACGGCGGGGTGGAGCCCGTTTCCAAGAACCTACTCTCCGAACCCGCCGTCATCGCACGGCTCGGAGCCATGGTGATCGGCGACCGGATCGACGCCGACTGGGCAGGCTACGAAAAGGACTACGACCTGATCCGCGACCATATCTCCCGGGTGGTGGAAGGCTGCGAGGACTACAACGAGCGCATCCGGCACGAGGGCGGTTTTGTGCTCCCCAACGGTCCCCGGGACTCCCGGACCTTCAACACGCCCACCGGCAAGGCCATCCTGACGGTTAATGACCTGGAAGCGGTGAAGCGCCCGGCCGGGACCCTGCTGCTGCAGAGCATGCGGTCCCACGACCAGTGGAACACCACCATCTACGGCCACAATGACCGCTACCGCGGCATCAAAGGCGGCCGGCACGTGCTGTTCATGAACGCCGAGGACATCACGGAACTGGGCCTGGCGGACGGCCAGTACGTTGATATCCACGGCGTACACCACGACGGCGTCCAGCGGGTGCTGCGCAACTTCCGCGTGGTTTCCTATCCCACCCCCAAGGGCTGCGTGGCGGCGTACTATCCCGAAGCCAATGTGCTGGTGCCGCTGGACCATGTGGCCGAGGGCAGCAACACCCCGGTGTCCAAGACGGTGGTGGTCCGGGTGGAACCCGCGGCCCATGCTGCCGCCGGTCCCGAGGACAAGATGCGGCGCGCGGCAGCACCTGCCTAAGCGTTCCGGAGATACAACGGACGAGGGCTGAACCGCCGTGGCGGTTCAGCCCTCGTGTCTGTGATGCGGCCGCAGGAATTACTGGGCGGAGCCCTTCCACCCGGGGTTGTCCGGCCCTTCGAGGCCTGTCTCGGCCAACTGGAAGGCGGTGTCCGCCGCCTTCTGCACCGCTGCCTCCGCCGACTTCCGTCCACTGGTTTTGGTCAGTCCGGCGGCATAGCCCACCACAAAACCGCTGATGATGTCCGCGCCGCCTCCGACCGTCTCTTCGGATTTCCTCCCCAGCTCCAGCAGCATGGGGGTATCCACCTCCAGGTCCAGGATCTGCAGTGCCTGGGTCAGGCGCCTGCTCCAGTCGTCGAGCCGGCGTTCTTCAGTCTCCGGGTTGGTGCTCATGTTGTGCTCCTTCACTGGGGCGAATTGCGGGTGCTGGTCCCCTCAAGCATTAGCACCCGGGGCATGGCAGGCACAACGTACGGCAACCCCTGCGCTTGTCTTCGGCGACGGCGCCCCGGCGCGTGTGACGCAGACCGCTCCCGGATCGTGTAAGGATATGTCCGGTACTTGTCCATGTGGTGGGGGGACTTATTTTGGCGAGCGACTATGACAATCAGCTGATCGAATCCGTTGCCGTGCGCCGGAACCGGCTGCTGACTGCCCTGCTCTACGGCGAAAACGAGAACGAGCGGCGCTGGGTGGACAGTGTCCGCCTGTTCCTGTTCAGTGTGGCCGCTGCCGCGGTGATCGCGGCGGTCTGTGTGGGGTACTCCTTTGTGAGCAATCTGCTCGAGGAGAACCGGCAGAAACAGGAACAGCAGCGTCAGCAGCAAAGCTCGGCTGCCTTTCATCCCATGGACTACGACGCCGGCCCCGCCGCGGGCAGCTTCCGCCTCCCCTTCCCAGCGCAGACAGGATCCTAGCCGCCATGGCGCATGCTTTCACCCGAGTGACCCTGATCGGTTCCCGGCGACACCTGGACCTGCTGCTGCCCTCCGACCAGCCCGTCGGCGCACTGATGCCGCAGGTGCTGGAAATGCTCAACGATCCCCCGGCCGACGAAGTGGCGGCCAAGGTACTGGTGGGACCGGACGGCACCGAACTCTCCGCGGAAGCAACGCTGAGCAGCGCCGAGGTTGCCGACGGTTCCTCCCTGATGCTCACCAATGCGTCCGAAGCACCGCCGGCTCCGGTGGTGTACGACGTGACCGACTTGGTGGTTCACGAAACCGAAGCCGTCGCGGGCCGCTGGACCGACCGGTTCCGCGACCGGACCGCCGGGGTGTCCGCCGCCGTCGGGCTATGGGCCGGTGCCGAACTGCTGCTGGCTGCCCTGGCGCCCGGCGACGCCTGGTGGCTGCTGCTCTCAGCATCCCTGATCCTTTTGGTTGCCGGGACCGCTGCCGCGCGGCCGCCCCGGACCTCCGCCATCGGACCCACCATGCAGGGCGCCGGCTGGCTGCTCGGCTTCGGCGCCCTGCTGCGCGCAGATCTGCCGTTCAGCGGCACCGCCCTGCTGCTGGCAGCCCTGTCCGTCCTGACCCTGGTCGGCATGGGCCTGAGCGCGGCCAATCCGCGGGCCCTGTTTACCGGAGCCGGCACCCTCGCCCTGGCCGCCGGCGTCTGGGCGGTTGCCGGGCTTGTTTCCCAGGAACCGGCACGCGCGGCCGCGCTGGCCGCAGTGGCCAGCGTCCTGCTGCTGGGGCTGCTGCCGAAGCTGGCACTGGCCACCTCCGGCCTGGCCACCCTGGATGACCAGCGCGCAAAGGGCGGTACCATCGGCCGGACCGACGCCCTCGAAGCCGTAGCCGGCGCCCACCGCGGCCTCACCCTGGGCACCGTCCTCACCGCCTTGTCCATTGCCCTGGGCCTGTGGGTCCTGGGCACCGATACGGCGCACCAGAAATGGACGCTGCCGCTGCTGCTGGCCCTGACACTGGCCGTGTTCCTGCGGGCCCGCTCGTTCCCGCTGGCCGCGGAACGAATCTCCCTCTACGCGGCCTCCGGCGTTGGCGTAGTTGCACTTGCCGCCGCGTCACTGCACTTCTTCGCGGACCGGCCCTGGCTGACCGGCCTGGCCGTGCTGATCCTGGCCGCAGGGATCGCCGTGAGCCTCACCCTGAACCTGCCGGACCACACCGAGGCCAGGCTGCGGCTGCTGGCGAAGCGCCTGGAGACCCTGGCCATCCTGGCCTCGGTGCCCCTGGTCATCGGCCTGTTCGGCATCTTCAGCCAGCTGCTGGGCAGTTTCTGATGCTGCCCGCACCGCAGGCACCCATTACCTTCCGCACCGCTGATCCGGCAGCTGCTGCCGGTGGAGGACACCTGTCATGACCCAACCGCCAAACGCCGCTCCCGCCGCCTACGGAGCCCCGGGCATCGCCACCGCTGACGGCTTCGAGTCCACGCCGCAGCGCCTGCGCCGCACCTTGAAGACCCGGCCTGCCGAAGGGCCGGTCCGCCGCGCCCTGGGCACCGCCGGAAACCTCTTCCGCGGGGACGACTATCCCCGCCGGCTGGCGGAGGCAGCCGCCGGCGCCCAGGTGCCGGTGTCCACGGGCCGCCGGATAGCCGTCATCGGTTCGCGCGGCGGCGCCGGGAAAACCACGGTGGCCGCCCTACTGGGCGCCGTGTACGCCTCCATGCGCACCGACGCCGTCACCGTCCTGGACAACGCTCCAGCCGGCGGAACGCTGGCACTGCGCACCGGGGCGTCCGACGCCCCGTCACTGGATGCCGCAGCGGAGCAGCTGGCCCGCCGCCAGCCCTCCTCGCTGTCCGATCTGGCCGCCCTGCTGACCCAGGCCGGCCCCGGCAACCTCCTGGTGACCGGCCGGCGGGGCACCCTTCCCCGTCCTGCCGCCGACGGCGCCGCCAGCGCACTCCTGCTGGCCGTTTCCCGGTACTGCCCCATCACCGTGCTGGACTGCGGCACCGGGCCGGACCTGCCCGCCACACGCTGGGCCCTTAGCCAGTCCCACCTGGCCGTTTTCGCCACCCCCGCTTCGGTGGCCGGGCTCGAAGACGCTGCCGCCTATGCCGCCGCCTGGCGCCGCGACCCGGCACTGGCCGCCAAGCCGCTGCTGGTGGTGGTGGTCCAGACGCTGCCCGACGGGCCGTTCCGTGCCGACGTCGAAGCCCGCCGGCTCACCCGCGCCGGGATCGACGCGGTCGGCCTGGGCTATGACCGGCACCTGGCGGCAGGAGTGGAAATCAGCCTGGGGCTGCTGGCCCGCCGTACCCGGCTGGAGGCCGCCGGCCTCGCCGCCGGAGTCCTGGCCAGGGCGTCGTCATGAGCACCCGGGTCATCCACCGGCCGGCACGCACCACCGCGCCGGCACGCGGGCTGGAACCGTTCACCATGGACGCCCCGCCGCAGATGGAACAGGGCAAGGGCGGCATGAACATGATGTCGCTGGTGCCGCTGCTCGGCGCCGGCGTTTCTATGACCGTGATGATGCTCTTCCGCGGCTCGCCCTTGGCCGCCGTCGGCGCCCTGATGATGATCGTGACCATCCTGGCGTCCGTGATCATGATGGTCAGCCAGCGGGGCAAGCAGGGCCGCCAGCGCAAGGACCAGCGGGAAAACTACCTCGAATACCTGGAGCGCTGCCGCGCCACCCTGCGGACCGAGGAACACGCCGCCGCGAAGGTGGCCCGGGTGGCCAGCCCGCCTCCGGAAGCCCTGTTCGACATTGTCCGCAACACGAGGCGGCTGTGGGAACGGCGCCGCCACAACGAAGACTTCCTCGATGTACGCATCGGCACCGGACCCCGCCAGAACCGTGAAGTGCAGATCACGAACTCCGGTTCCGCGGTGGCCCAGGGTGACACCTTCATGACCACCGAGGTGGAAATCCTCAGGCGCCGGTATGAATCCAGCCCCGACCTTCCCCTGACCGTGCCGCTGGACTGCGCCGGGAACGTCAGCATTGTGGGCTCGCGGGAGTTCGTGCTGCGCGTAGCCCGGCTGCTGCTGGTGCAGGGTGCGGCGTTCCACTCCCCGGAAGACCTGCACGTGGCGCTGGCCGTGCCCGACGCCGAACGGGACAACTGGGAATGGGCCACCTGGCTGCCGCACCTGGCGGACCAAAAAGCCGCGCACCGCACGGGTCCGGTGCGCCGTCTCGCGCCGTCCATGGACACCCTCTCCGACCTGCTCGCAGCGGACCTGCACGGACGGTCCACGCTGGCCGCCGAATCGCGGAAGAACTTCCTGCGCGGCGGCGTCGGCACCGCCCTGCCCCGCCTGCTGGTGGTGGCCGACTCCTACGGCGAGCTGCCGGTGGAACTGGCCGTCCCGGACAAGCAGGCCGCTCCCGGCGCGCTGGGCATCACCACGCTGTTCCTGGTCCGGGAACGCCGGGAAGAGCCCGGCGAGGTAGCCATCCGCATCAGCGAAGAGGGCGAGGGGTTCCGGGTGGAAAACTTCCGTGCCGATCCCGTGGAGCCCGTGATCGAGGCCGGCACCCTGGACCTGCTTCCGGTCCCGCTGGCCGACGCGCTGGCCCGCACCCTCGCCCCGCTGCGGCTCTCGCCCGACTCCCTGGAACACGATTCCTCCGAAAGCTCCGAAGGCTTCCTGGAAATGCTCGGCCTGTCCCCGCGGCTGGACGAAGCCGACATCCGCCGGCTGTGGAAACCGCGCGGCGAGGTGGACTTCCTGCGGGTGCCGCTCGGTCCCGATGACCGCGGCCGCCCTGCCCTGCTGGACCTGAAGGAATCCGCACAGTTCGGCCACGGCCCGCACGGCCTGTGCGTGGGCGCCACCGGTTCCGGAAAATCGGAAATGCTGCGCAGCCTGGTGGTTGGCCTGCTGGCCACCCACTCCCCCGAAGTGCTGGCCATGGTGCTGGTGGACTACAAGGGCGGCGCCACCTTCGCCCCCTTCGCCAACGCCCCCCAGGTCACCGGTGTCATCACCAACCTCTCGGACGACGTCAGCCTGATCGAGCGGGTCTACGCCAGCCTGTCCGGTGAAATCCAGCGCCGCCAGGAAGTCCTCAAGGACGCCGGCAACCTGGCCAACATCACCGACTACCAGCTGCACCGGCAGGAACTGCTGGCCCAGGGCAAGGACCTCGCCCCGCTGCCCCACCTGGTGGTGATCATCGATGAGTTCGGTGAACTGCTCACCGCCCGCCCTGACTTCATCGAGCTGTTCCTGTCCATCGGCCGGATCGGCCGGTCCATCGGCGTCCACCTGCTGCTCTCCAGCCAGCGGATCGAAGGCGGCAAGCTGCGCGGCCTGGACACCTACCTGTCCTACCGCATCGGCCTGCGCACGCTGTCCGAAGCGGAATCCCGGACGGTCTTGGACACCCCCGACGCGTTCCACCTGCCGCCGGTGCCCGGTTTCGGCTACCTGAAGGTGGACACCACCACTTACACCCGGTTCAAGGCCGGTTACGTTTCCGGGCCCCTGGAAATGGAAGACGAAGAAGACGAGCCGCAGACCAACGACGCCGGGCAGCCAGCCGTTCTGCAGGTGCCGCGCTACGCGGCCACGCTCCAGGACGCGGCCGCCGCCCGGACCGACGCGGGCAAACCGGCGTCCACCTCCGGGTCCAAGCGGACCACCGGCCCCACCGTGCTCTCCACCCTGATGGACACGCTGGCCAAGTTCCCGCGCGCCGTCGCTCCCATCTGGCTTCCCCCGCTGCCCGGCGGCATTGCCCTGGATACAGCCGCCGGCGGCCTGGACGTCACGAGCCAGGGCATCCGGCTGGCCACCGGCGGCGGGCTGAAAATCCCCGTAGGCCTGCTGGATGACCCCGCCAAGCAGTGGCAGGGCATCTGGGAACTGGACCTCACGGCCAACGGCGGGAACGCCGCCATCGTCGGCGGGCCGCAGACCGGTAAAAGCACCGCGCTGCGCACCATCGTGGCGAGCCTGTCCCTGACCCACAGCCCCGCCGAGGTGGGCATCTACGCCGTGGACCTGCTCGGCAGCGGACTCGTTCCGCTGGAAGGCCTGCCCCACGTGGGCGGCGTGGCCGTGCGCACCAACCGGGAGGTGGTCCGCCGCACGGTCGATGAAATCCTGGCCATGCTCTCGCAGCGCGAACGGATTTTCGAGAAGTACCAAATCGATTCGCTGCCCACCCTGCGCCGGCTCTGCGCCCAGGGCAGCATCCCCGAACTGCCCAGCGCCGACATAGTGATGGTGCTGGACGGCTACGGGCAGCTCTCCGACGAGTTCGAGGAAATCGAGAAGTCCGTGCACGCCCTGATCGGCCGCGGCGGCGGATACGGCATCCACGTGGTGGTGACCTGCTCCCGGATGAATGAAATCCGGATTGCCCAGCAGAGCTTCTTCGGCAACCGGGTGGAACTTCGTCTGTCCGATCCCGGGGAATCCGCCCACGGCCGAAAGCTGGCGGAGTCGGTGAGCCCGGGCACCCCCGGGCGGTCCATGACCGACCGCAAGCTGCAGGGCCACTTCGCCCTGCCCCGTATCGATTCCAACCCTGACCAGGACACCGCCGTAGGCGGTATGCGCGATCTGGTGGAAGCGGTCTCCGCGTCCACCGACGAGCGCGCCATGCAGGTACGCGTGCTCCCAGCCGTGGTGGACGCCGACGTCGCGCCCACCCCCGCAGCGCCCGCCACGGTGCCGCTGGGGCAACGCGAAACCGACCTCGGCACCGAGCTGCTGGACCTGCACAGCAAGGAACGTCACCTCGTGGTGATGGGCGACGACGGCGCCGGCAAGACCAACGTGATGCGCTCGGTGATCCGGCGCATGGTGGCCCAGCACGACGCCGACGACATTGTCTTTGCCGTCTTCGACCCGCGCCGCACCCTGGCCGACGAGGTCCCCGACGCCTACCTGGGCGGTTACGCGACCAGCGCCGCCCTGGCCGAGCAGTTGGCCTCTGCCGTGGCCGGCGAACTGCAGAAACGCGTCAACGCCACCCCGGAGGAAGTGGCGGCCCTCCCCCGGGTGGTCCTGGTGATCGATGACTATGACGTGCTCACTGCCGGCGGGTCCTCCCCGCTTGCCAGGCTGACGCCCTTCCTCCCGCTGGCGCCGGAGATCGGCCTGCACGGCATCCTGTCCCGGCGCGTGCGCGGCGCCAGCCGGGGCATGTACGAGTCCTTCTTCACCGCACTGCGGGATTCCGGTGCCGCGGCCCTCATCCTGTCCGGTGACCGTGGTGAAGGGACGTTGATCAACGGTGTCCGTGCCCGGGCACTGCCGCCGGGACGGGCCCAGTTGGTCCAGCCCGGACGGCCGGTGCAAACCCTGCAGCTGTTTTGGAACGAAACCGCCGACGAGGCCCTGGCCGCGGGAGCACCGTCGGCAGGAGTGCCCCGGTGAGCCGGGACTGGACGGTTCTGGGGGTGGAGGAACCCACGCAGCAGCGGGTGGTGGATTCGCTCGTGGCGACCATGCCCCACCTCACCCTCCGGCAGGGGGCGGACAGCAATATGCTTGCGGTACTCGACGACGACGGAACGGTCCTGCTTGCCCTGGAGCTGCCCCGCCTGGTCCGGGTACCTGAGGAAGCCCTGCGGCTGCTGACCGGTGCACCCGTCAGCGCCCCGGCCGGAACGGCAGTGCCTGCCCTCTTCGCACCGGGGGGCAACGGGCACCCGGATGACCCCCTGTGGTGGCAGGAGATCCATGCCATGGGCGGGGAGCCCGCCACGGATGAACTCGCCGACCGGTTCAGCCATGTCCTGGCCGGCCTGTGCTGCGGCGTCGTCATAGCCCCCTTTACGGACGCCGACAATGTCTGAGGCCAGCTTCGACCTGGTGCTTGGTTCCAGCGCCGTCCTGTTCCAGGACAAGCCCGTGGCCGCCCTGACCCCCTGGGTGCTGCGCGCCCACACTGCCGCCGCTGCGGCAGGCCTGGACTTTGTGCTGCTTACCCCCGGCAGTACCCGGATCACCCTGCCGCTCGCCGAGCTGCTGGGCACCGGAGGCGGCCAGTGGCTGGTAACCGGCTCCGGGGGTTCCCTCTACAACGGGATGACCGGACGCGAATATGACTGGTCCGATGTTTCCCTCACTCCGGAGGATTCCCTGGCGGAGGAATTCCTGGCCGTGGAGCCGAACCAGACAGGTTACGTACACGTTCGTGCCGCCACCCTGCATCCGGCGTCCTACCGGACCCGGGCCGGCAGCTTCACCGAGCAGATTTTCGCCGCCGTAACCGGCCTGCCGCCGCGCGGCTGGGGCGTCTGCGAACCGGTCAGCGAGCCGTGGAACGTGGACGCGGCCTCGGCGTTCTGTTATGACCGCTCCCCCAACGCCACCCGGCTCGAGGTGGTGGGCTCCGCCGTGAGGCAGGAGGCCAACGGCCGTGCTTCGGCCGGCTCCATCGGCGTGATGACCGTGGAGCGGACTTCCCGGGGGGTCCTGGAAAGCATTGAGCTCCTGGCCGCCAGCCCGGATCCGCTCAGCCCGGAGCAGGTGCAACGTTTCGCGGACGGCGCCCACCGGGCCCGCGCCCGCACAGCGGTCCTGGGCCAGGGCATCGGCTATCACAACCTGAACCGGCCGGCGCGCTTCACCGGCCTGGTGGTGCCGCGCTGCGCACTTTTCGGCCCGGAGGCGCTGGCCGGCGTCGGGCCCGAGCGGGCACTGGCTGCTGCCGGAGAGGGGTCGCGGCTCACCGGCGGAGCGCCCCTGCAGTCCCTGGTGGTGGAATACCCCGCCGAACCGCTTGCCGGGCGTGTCCATCCCGTGGAGGCCTACGCCGTGCTCGCAGCTGCACTGGGCGCCGGTGAGCCCGGCGCTGTGCCGGGCCGGTAACACCCCACCGCTAAAGCCCGTGCCGGTAACTAGACCGGAGCGACCGTGAAGCTGCGGTCGCCGAAAAAGACCGTGCTGCCGGGCGGAGCCAGGACCGGACGGCCCGGTTCGAGTTCCTCGCGCAGCCCCTGGACGGTTACGACGGCGCTTCCGTTAGTTGAGTTGCGGTCAGTCACCCAGATGCCGTTCGGGTCGGCCTGCAGATGCAGATGCGTCTTGGATACCGAACGGCCCATATCGGCAAAGTCGAGCAGTTGATCAGCCGTCTCCTGCGGCTTGGGGCCCGGATTGCGGCCCAGCAGGGCGGTGCCCGTGATGACCGAGGAGTTGCCGTCATCAAAGCGGATCCTGATGCCGGCGGAACGGCGGCGACGGGCCACCCGGGTCATTTCCAGTTCCTCGTCCGGATGCACTCCCGGCGGGGCGGGTACCGGCGCGGCTACGGGCGCCGGCACGGGCACCGACTGGAACGGCATACTCCGTGCGGCCGGGGGTGCCGGGACGGCCTGGGCCGCGGGCGCCTGGAACTGTTGCGCCTGGTACTGCGGCGCCTGGGACTGCGGTGCCGCGACGGGGGCAGCCTGGAACTGGGGTGTGGCAGCCTGGTGCCGGCCTTGGGCCGGCTGTGCGGCGGCGGTGAAACCGGGAACGGACGTCATCGGGCCCGGCCCCGGGACAGCGGTGGATGCAAGGGGACCAGCCGACGCAAGGGAACCGGCCGGACTGGTCCGCCCCGCCCCGGCGGCTGTATGGAGCCCGCCGGTCAGCAGCGGATCCCGGCCTGCCCGGACGTCCACCACCAGGGTCCGGGCCACTTTGTCGTGCCATCCCTGCCGCTGGCTGTTCCGGTCCCAGAGGTTGGAGAGGAGCAGCACCACGGGGCCGGCCACGGTGATGCCTGACAGGGCCAGGAGCACGTTGCGCAAGAGGACAGGTATCAGGCCCGGCGCCCGTCCGTCTTCACTGGTGGTCCGGATGCCCAAGGCCAGGTTCCCGGGGGTTTTCCCGGTTCCGGCTTCCCAGATCCACAGCCATAGGGCAAAGCCGCCCGCGAGTGCTCCTCCGGCGGCGAAACCGACAGGTAGTGCGTCACGGCCGGGCATGGCCAGTGACAACAGCAGCGGAGCTGCCGCCAGCAAGGCGGCAACCGGCAGTGCGTCGAGGATTTTCGCTCCCAGCCGTTGTGCTGCTGTGGCGTTGACGAGATTCGGGCTTGGGGGCATCTAGCTGTTCCTTGTCATTCCGCGGGCCGCTGTTCGGCTCACCGGGGAAACCATCCCGGGGACTGGAGCTGCTGCGGCGCGCACCGGGGCCTGCCGCCCCGTGGCCGGTTCCGGCCGCTCGGCGAGCTGGTCCAGCAACGGCAGGTCCGCCGAGGTCACCAGCTGTGAGGTCACTGCGTGTTCCACGAGGCGGGCACGGCGGTTCGACGCCGGTTTGCCTTCCTCTCCGCGCAGTCCCGCCACGCCTACGCGGGCCAGTTTGTCGCACACATTGTCCAGTTTCCGGTTGAACCGGGTTTGCGACCAGCCAAGGCGGCGGGCCGCTTCGGCAGAGGTGGGCAGGGCACTGTAGCCGGTGCCGTCGCGCCGCAGCAACGGCTCGGCCAGGGCGACCATCACCGCTTTCTGGGTCTCAGTGAACAGCACCGGGCCAATGGTGGTTTCCCCGCCGTCGCCGACGCTGAGCGGATCCTGCCGGAACGTGGGTGTCTTGAGGTGCACATCGAACTCGTAGGTGGTGGACCCGGCACTGAAAATGACCCGTGTCTGTTCAAAGACCACCGGCATCCTGGCGCCGGGAGCTAGCCAGGCCTGCATGCCTCCGCCGGAATCGGCGATGGTGGCCGAGATCCGGCTTCCGATGTTGGTGAGCCACCAGATGCCGTTGTCCTTGGCAACGCTGAGGAACTTGCGGTGCAGGTAGGGGTTGTCGTCAATGGCGAGGTCACCCTCCCGGCCAATGCTGAACGTTCCGCCTTCTTCCGGCTCGTACCATTCGCCGCAGTACTCTATGCCAAGCTCCCCCATGCTTTTCCCCCTCATCCGGTTGCCCGGCTGTCCGGACGGTTCCCCCATGGTCCCGTTCCGCCCCTCATTGTCCATGCCTGCACACCCCATTCTCACTGCGGCGCGCAGAAGGCCACCGGAGCGGAAGACTTCCCGTTGTTCCGTGCCACCTGCACCTCGATGCAGGTTTGCGGCCCCGCCGCCGGCACCTCGGCCTGCGCCTCGGAGGTGCGCACCAGGTCTCCCTTAGCCGTGGCGCTGACCGTCCGCCAGAGGTAAATGTCGCCGTCCTGCGGTGCCGGGTTCTCCCATCCGAACACGACCGAGTCCCCGGTGGCCGACGCCGTCAGCGATTCCGGCGGCAATACCGTGCCCTCGCTTCCGGCAAGCGCGTCCCGGGCCGACTCCGACGGTGTAGGCAGCGCACTTTTCGGTTCCGCACCCGGCAGGAGCAGGGCAGCAGCCACAATGCCGACGGCTGCAGCCGCTGCTGCCACCGCTGTGATGCGCAGGGCCTTGCTCCTGCGCCGCGGAGGAGCCTCGGGCCATTGCAAAGGAACCGGGTGTGCTGCCTCCCCGTTGGCTCCAGCCAGGTCTGAACGCAGCACGGTTCCCTCAGTGACTGAAGGATGGTGGGCTGCCGGCTGCCGGGGTGCCGGCCCGCCCGAATTTGTCCCCTGGACCGGTACCGGAGGCTGCGGGGCCTGCCGCTCGCGCACGGACGGGCGCTGCAGCGGGGCACGCCGGGGCGGGGCGGTAGTGCCGGGGTCAATCGAGACCACACGGCGGATGCGTGTGCGGTCCTCTTCTTCCCCGCTCTCTTCTGCCTGATCGGGCTCGGCCAGCACTTCGAACGGCGTGTTGGCGAGGTTCAGTTCGCTTTGGATCCGCTGCAGCGCCAACCCGAAGGCATAGGCCGAGGAAAACCGGGACTCCGGAGCCTTGGCCATGGCCGTGGCCAGGGCAAGTTCCAGCGATTCCGGGACGTCGGCCCTGCCGGTGGGGCGCAGCGGCTGGCTGTTGATCCGGTCGATCAACTCCCGTTGGGTATTGCCAAGGCCGGGCACCACAAACGGGGATCGGGCCGCCAGCAGGGTGTAGAGGGTTGCACCCAGTGCCCACACGTCCACCCGGATGCCGTCCGCACGCCCGCCGGCCAGCGCTTCGGGCGGCGACCAGGGAATGGACAGGCCCAGGTCCTCGTCCTCTGCCCCTTCGGTGGTCCCGGAAATACCGAAGTCCGTCAGCGCGGGGCGGTTGTAGTCCGTGGTGAGGATATTGGCCGGTTTAATGTCGCGGTGGGCAATGCCGGCGCGGTGGGCGGTTTCCACGGCGGAAGCCACCTGGATCCCCAGCGTCAGTACCTCCGCCACCGGCAGTCCGCCCTGGCGGTAGCGGATATCCAGGCTCGGCCGGGAGCAGTACTCCATGGCCAGGTAGGAATGGCCGTCGTCGGTGATGTCCGCTTCGTAGATGGTGACGATGTAGGGGTGGGAAGACAGCTGTGCCATGAGGTTCGCTTCGGCTTCGAAGCTGCGTCTGGCACTGTCCGTTCGCAGGTCCGAAAGCAGTACCTTCACGGCAACCCGGCGCCGGGGATGGTCCTGCTCGTAAAGGTATACATCGGCAAAGCCGCCCGAACCGAGATGCCGGAGGTAGCGGTAGCCGGAAATTTCCGGAGGTGGTGCGGGAGCCCGTTTTTTGTTCACGCCAGGCCCTCGAACCGCACCCAGACGCCGTCGCCGAGCTCCGCCACGTCACCGTCGAGCACAATCACGGCCTCGCCCTGGCCTAGCCGGTGCGGCAGCTGGCCCTCACGGACCATGACGGTCCCGTTGGTGGAGTTCAGGTCACGCAGCATAACGTGCCAGCCCTCCAGGCGGATCTCGGCATGGGAGCGTGAAATGTCGCCGCCGCTGCTGGGCACCTGCACCATGCGCGGCATCACCGATCCCGGTGTCCGGGCCACTGAAGGCTGCCGGCCAATCACCATGTTCTTGTCCAGCGGTTCCACCTGCCCGGTGGAAAACACTGCCGTGCCCAGGGACGGACGGGACAGCGGCTGCGGGTCCTCGCCAAGCGGCTGGCCGCAAAGGACGCATACAGACCGGGTGGGAGGGTTGGCGTGCCCGGAGGGGCAGGTGCGGGCCAGCACCGTGGGAGCCGTGTTCGGGCGGCCGTCCGGCGCCGGCGGAGGCAAAACCTTGGCGAGGTCGCTGCTCATGATCGTGTCGCCGTCGTGGTCCAGGTCGGCGTCGTCCAGGTCCAGTACGTCCAGGCCGGTGGCAGCCGCGGGAACCGACGGGGCAGGGGCCGGCGGTGCAGAGACGGGGGCAGGGGCCGGCGGTGCAGGAGCGGGGGCCGGTTTGGGCGCTGCCGGCGCGGCTGCGGCAGCGCCGTTGCGGAGCCAGGGCACGGAATCGATGAGCTGCCCGGCCGGCGACGCCGAGGCGGCCGTCTGCAGGGAGGCGGTCGACTGCAGGGTGTCCCCGGGGTCCACCGTTTCCGCCGGCACCTCGGTCTCCTCGGGCGGGCGGACGGTCAGTCCGAGGTCAGGGTTTTCCGCCTCTGCAGCTTCCGGGGTCCGCGGAGCTTCCCGGTGACGGCCGGGCTCACGAACGTCGGATTCGGGGGCATGTCCGGCCGAAACCGCCGGGTCCGGCGGAACGGGCGCAGCCGCCACAGCTACAGGCTCAGTTGCAGCAGGCGGAGCCGCCACAACGACAGGCGCAGCCTCAACAGGCGCCGTTTCGCCGGGTTCCCCCGCTCCGGGCATACTCCTGCCGGGAGCTTCGGCCCGAGGGTCGGCATCCTGCGTTGAATCGAACTCCAGCACCGAAACCAGCGCTATCCCGCTTTCCAGCGGCAGCAGCATTCCTGCCCCCGGCGCTCCGGCGACGGCAGGAGCGGTGACGCGCATGGTGAATCGACCGGGTCCGGTCAGGACGCGTTCACTCCACGTGGTGACGAATTCACCGGACGCTGCCGGTTCGCTGTGACCGGCCTGCTGCAGTTCCAGCGGACCGCGCAGCAACACGTGCCGGCGCTCTCCCAGGGAAAGGACCCCGAAGGCGGGCATGTCCGCCAGGTTGGTGCCCAGTCCGCCCGAGACTGCGGAAAACACACGGTCCAAAGCGGGCTTCGTGCCGAGCAGGGACCAGATCTCCTGCACACGGTCCTCGCCGGTATCCGGGGGCAGCAGGCACAGGAGGGAGTCCTGCACCAGGCAGATCCAGGTGCCGGATCGGTAGCGGAGCCCCTCCATCAGGTTGCGGCCCTTCCCTGTTCGGCATTGCTTTCAGCTGCGCGGGCCGCGCCGTCGGGGCTGACGGCCGTTGCACCGTGCCGCGGCGACGTGACCTGTTCTTCCAGGGACACTCCCGGCAGCGTGATGGCGGCTGATTCGTGGCCGTCAGGACCGCCTTCGGTATCCACAACCAAAACGCTGATGTTGTCCCGTCCGCCTGAACGCAGGGCTGCCTGTACCAGTGCGGCGCAGGCGTCCTGCGGGTTGCTCACGGATGTCAGGATCTGCAGGATGTGCCCGTCGGCAACCTCGCCGGTCAGGCCATCGGAGCAGACCATGAGCCGGTCTCCCGGTTCCACCGGAATCAACCAGAAATCGGCCTCGGCGTCGTTGCCCGTGCCTAGGGCGCGGGTCACCACATGCCGGCGGGGATGGACCAGTGCCTCGTCGGCGGTGATCTGGCCCAGGTCCACCAGTTCCTGGACTTCGCTGTGGTCCACGGTGATCTGTTCCAGCACGCCGTGGCTGAGCCGGTACGTACGGGAATCCCCCACGTTGAATACCAGCCAGTACGGGTTGCCCGCCTCACGGACTAGGACGGCGCCGGTCAGCGTAGTGCCGGCCCGTCCGCCGGTGGCTTCGCGGATGCGGTGGTCCGCTTCCTGCAACAGTGCCTCGAGCTGCTCGGCGGAAACCTCCGGCAGGTGCCTGCCCACTATCTCGGAGTCCCCCAAGGTGCGGACACAGATGCTGCTCGCCACCTCCCCCGCCTCGTGGCCGCCCATGCCGTCGGCAATGGCGAAGATGGGATCTGCGGCAATCAGCGAGTCCTCATTGAGTTCCCGCCGGAGTCCGCGGTCGGAGGCGTAGCCGAACACAGCATGCAGATCGGTATCCGGGGATGTCGTTTCGTCGGAGTTCATTCACGCCCTATCCGGAAGTATCACTAAAGTGATCTGGCTTACTAGTTCTCCCCCATACCCTAACCGACGGCAGCGCCCATCGGCCCGGGCTCAAGCGGCGGGTCCGCATCCGGGCATCCAGCAGCAGGGACCGCAGGGAATACCTTGCCCGCTGCCGCCGCCAGAAGCCTACCGACCCGGTCATGGCACCCAGCTGTTCCTCCACCTGCTTCCAGTACTCCTCGACCTCTTCCTCGGAAGGCTCTCCGGGGCCGAAAATGCCGGCGTCGGCACGGCGTGCCAACAGGACGGTGGAGTCGGCTGCCGCCGGGAACGAGTCCTGCAGCAGGGCGGCGTGCTCACGCCGGGTGGCACGGCTGGGCGGCTTGGCGCCGAGGTCCGTTGCCATGCTCACCACCTCGTTCCAGCCGCCACCGACCCGCCGCGACGGCGGGCCGGTACGGCGCCGCTTCCGGCGCCGTCGAAGCTTGACCAGCAGGATCAGCAGCAGGGGACCGAAAAGGATGACGAGCGGCAGCGAAGCCAGCCCAACTAAACGCAGCCAGTAGCGGAAGGTGGCCCAGAAGTCTTCCTGCTGCTCCTCGGGTTCCTGCGCGTCCGCGTTGGTGTCCGGCGGCAGCTCGGCCGGTTCCTGCGGCGGAGGCGGCGGCTGCAGCACCTGGGGCTTGGGCGTGGACTTGGGCTGCTGCTGCGGTGGGACGGGCTCGTTGTCCTCGTCGGGGGTCGGGAAGAACGGCACCCAGCCCACGTGCTCAAACTCCACTTCCACCCATGCGTGCACGTCATCGCCGGTAATCTCCAAGGGTGCGGACGGATCGTCCACCTCCTCCCAGTCCGGATAAAAACCCATCACCACACGCGCCGGGATGCCCAGCTTGCGTGCCATCAGGGCCATGGCGACGGCGTACTGCTCGTCGTCACCCACCATCTGGTCCGCGTCCATCAGGGTCTGCAGACGGGCGGCTCCGTGTCCGGGCAGGGACGGTGTTTCCCCTTCCTTGCCGTTGCTGAAGTAACCTTCGGACGCCAGGATCTGCTGGAGCCGGCGCACCCGCTGGACCGGGCGGGCTTCGTCGCCCACATAGTCGGCGGCTTTGGACCCCAGTACGGGCGGGTCGTTGAAGACCCGTGGAAGCTGCGTGCCGGAGAAGCGGTACTGCGCCAGCTGCGCGTCGTCGGGCTCGTCCGGCAGCAGCACGTTGGCTTCGTAGGAATCCCCGGGCTGCAGCTGGGCCACCGTCAACGCCGTGCCGGAGGTTTCGCTGTAGTACAGGCCGGAAGCCAACTCCGCTGCCCGCTCCCCGTTCACCTGGAAACCGGTTGCCAGGCCTGCGGCCGGCACCCAGACCCCGCGGTACTCGCCCACCGTAATCTTGAGGTGCGCTTCCGTGCCTTCGCCGCCGGTCTGGACCAGGTCGGATCGGGCGTCACCGACCCGGGTGAAGTTTCCGTCCGTGCCCGGGTCAACGCTGTACACCACGCCGTCGTAAGCGTCTAGGGCGGCCAAGCGGATCCGCTGGCCTTCGGGAAGGCCTTCCACTGTAAAGAGGGTGGTATCCGGTTCATCCTTGACGTACCGCCGGAAGTCCGTGAGCGGGCTGGGATAGTCAAAGAGGTCAACGGGAGGCTCGACGACGTCGCGCAGCACCTTGCGCCCGTCGCCCTGGTCCAGCAGCGGGGCCACGCCTACGGAGGCGGCAAGGGCCACCGCAAGCACTGCCGCCCCGAAGCCCAGACGCCGGGCGCGGGCGGCCCGGGCCGCTCCCGACACCTGCTCCGGACCCTCGCGCAGGATGCGCCGGGAGGCGTCCGTCGGAGCTGCGGCACCGGTCCGCGCCGGGCTCTGCAGGGTAACGGTCTCCACGCTCCCGCGGCGAAGCTCGCGCCGGTAGGCCAGCCAGGGCATCAGCAGGCCGATCAGCAGAGCGCCGCGGATTCCCGGCAGCGGGGCCTGGTCCGTGCCCAGGGCAATGCCAGCAGTGAAGAGCAGCACCACCGGCAGCAGCACCCAGTACTGCCGCTTGGCACGCCAGGCCAGCACTCCGGAGACCAGGGCGCAGGCAAAGGCCAGCAGGAAGGGAACCACCAGCATCCCGGCGGCTGAACCGACCGGCGGAGCAATGGTCAGCAGGTCCTTCCAGGAGAACACCACGCCCAGCACGATCACCCGGACGGAGGCGAAGGAAGGGAGAATTCCGGCCAGCGCCTCCCGGGGAGCCGCAAAGGCACTCCCCAGCAGTACGTATGCTGCGGCTGCGGCGCCGGTGGTCGCCCAGAATCCCCAGCGGAGCCGGGCAGAAGTTTCCGCGAGTCCAAGCCCGAGCAGGATGCCGCCCAAACCGGCAACCAGGAACCGGGGATCCCATCCGAAGGTGGGGCCGAAGCCGAGCACCCCGAGGGACAGCATGGCGGTGAGCAGCGCCCAGTCCGCCAGCCGCGGCAGCAGGGCGTTCGGCCTGGGGCCGGTGAGTCCGGCACTCATGCCACGGCCTTCCTCAGCACGGCCGGAAGGCCGTCAAGGTTCCCTACGTCCAGTACGGCCAGGTCGCCGATGGCGGCCAGGGCCGGTTCCAGGCCGGCGCCGCACCGCAACGCAATGCAGCGGATGCCTGGGGGAACCTTGGTGGACGCGGACCGCAGCGCCGCACCGTTGGGTTCGGTACCGGTCACCAGGAACACCACGGAAGCGTTGGGAACTGCGTCCGCCGTCGTCCTGGCCAGGTCGACTATCCCGGAGGCCCGGGCCTGCCCCTGCACTTCGGTTAGCCCGTCCAGCATGGTGCCCGGTGCCGTGCACCGGATCGGCCCGTCCTGGGAAAGCACCGATAGCGCCAACTGTTCACGGAAGGCCTGCAGCCCCAGGGAACCAGCCACGGAGACGGCCAGTTCCAAGTCATCTTCGGAGGAGTATTCGGCCGTGTTCAGGGACAGTGCCACGGCGACGTGTGAGCGCCGGGTCTCCTCGAACTGCCGCACCATCAGGGTGCCTGTCCTGGCCGTTGTTTTCCAGTGGATATGCCGGCGGTCGTCTCCGGGGACGTAAGCCCGCAGGGCATGGAACGCGACGTCGGAACTGGACAGGTCCGTGGTCGGCTCCCCCTCCAGGTCGCGGATAAACCCCGTTGTTGATCCGCTGAGCGACACCGTGCGGGGATGCACGTATAGGTCCACGGGGTCCGCCCACGTGACGCGGCGGCCCATCAGCCGCAGCGGGTCCTGGCGGACGGATTCCACCGGGCCCACCACAATGACCGCGCGGCGGCGGGTGGGGATGCTGAACAGTTCTTCATGGGTCTGCCCCGGGCGCATGCGCGGCAGTTCGAAAGCAGCTGTGGCGTTGCCCACCGGCAGCTCGAAGGTCACCGGCAGCAGGGCCCGCGCCGCGGTGCTGGTGATGCTCAGGCTGCCGACCGCAGCGTCGCCCACGGCAACCCGGGTGCGGGCCAGATCCAGGTCCACGTCGTAGGACAGCCGTCCCACCACAAAGGCGGTTCCCAGTACCAGCAGGACAGCAGAGCCGACGGCGGCAACCAGGGCCTCCTGCCAGTTAAAGACCGCGCCCAGCAGCCAGAACATGGCGGTGAACCCCAAAGCCAGCCAGCCGAGCGGGCTGACGGCGGCTGCTCCTGCGCGCAGTCCTGTCGCAGCGGTTGATGCCAGGCCTCCGGTCCGGTCCAGGACCGGGCGGAGGCGGCGGGCTGCCGGGGCGAGCCTTGGTGCTGCGGCCCGCCAGTAAGCCGAGCGCTGCATGGTCCGGCGCAGGCGCAGGAAACGACGGCGCAACTGGACTGCGGCGCGCCGGCCCCGGCGGGAGCCGCGCTTGGTGATGTTGGGCATGGATCAGGCCTGCGCCTCTGCACGCTGCTGGGGTGCGGGCACATCAGCCAGCACGGACAGCAGGACTGCCTCGGGACTGGCCCCGGCAAATTCCGCTTCGGGATCCATGACCAGCCGGTGCGTCCAGACCGCCGGCGCCAGTACCTTCACGTCGTCGGGCAGGACATAGTTCCGCCCTTCGGATGCAGCCCGGATTTTTGCCACCCGGACCATGGCGAGGGCGCCGCGGACGCTGACGCCGAGCCGGGTTTCGGTAGCCGTACGGGTGGCCGAGACCAGGTGGGAAATGTATTCCAGCACTGCAGGTTCCACATGCACGGTGGTGCCCAGCTCCGCCATGTCGCGCACGGCCGTTGTGGTGATGACCGGGGTCAGGGCAAGTGACCGGTCCCGGGTGGAGGAGCCGGAAAGCAGTTCCAGCGTGGCCTCGTGGTCCGGGTAGCCAATGGAGGTCTTGATCAGGAAGCGGTCCAGCTGGGCTTCGGGCAGCCGGTACGTTCCGGCCTGTTCAATCGGGTTCTGGGTGGCGATCACCATGAACGGCCGATCCTGGGTGTAGGTTTCACCGTCCACCGTGACCCGCGATTCCTCCATGACTTCCAGCAGCGCGGACTGGGTCTTGGGCGAGGCGCGGTTGATCTCGTCGGCCAGCACGATGTTGGCGAAGATCGGCCCGCGGTGGAACTCGAACAGCTGGGTTTTCTGGTCGTAGATGGTGATGCCGGTGACATCCGAAGGCAGCAGGTCCGGAGTGAACTGGATGCGGGAGTTCGAGCCCTGCACGGTCGCCGCCAGGGACCGTGCCAGCATGGTTTTGCCGGTACCCGGGGCGTCCTCGAGCAGCACGTGCCCCTCGGCCAGCATGGCAGTGAGCACCAGCCGCACGACGTCGTTCTTGCCCAACACCGCCTGCCCTACGTTCGCAGTGAGGCGTTCAAAGGTCTCGGCAAACCATGCTGCCTGTTCTTGGGTCATTGCCATGGAATGTGTGTTCTCCAATTGTGCGTAGTGCGCGGAAATCAGTGTCTTGGGTGCTAACAGGACGGGAGGTTGTTCACCGTTGTGCCGGAGCCGTGCTGCACGTCCTTGGAATCGAGGTAGGGGGACCACATGTTGCCGACGGGCGTGGTGGGCTTCAGCAGGATCATGCCTTCCTCATCTCTCTTGCCCTTTTTCTCGATTTTGCAGACGGACTTGACTGCGGTCTCCGCCGGCACATTGCCGGCCGTTGGGGAGCAGTCCCCGCCGGAGTCCCGCCAACACGTCTGCGCGGTCGTCGTGCCGACAAAGGATGCACCGGTCTTCACGACTACGGTTACCGGCTGCCCCGGCGTACCCACGGAATTCACGGTTCTCACGTCAACGGTGTGTTCCTTGTCGATTTCATCGCCGAATGTCCATTCATCAGATGGGAACTGGGCCTTCGTCCACGGCCCTCCGTTGACCCGGACTTCCACCCTTACGGCGTCAGCGACGTCGGCACTGGGCAACGACCAGCCGACCACGCCTTCAATATGCTGCAGCGACCCGTCGCGCTTATACGTGTTTGGCAGGCCCGGGGACCCGTAGGGCGTGACCGGCGCGGACGGACCGCTGCCGGCACTCGCGTACTCTGCGCCGTTCACCGTTGTGGCGGCAGTGACCACGGCGGAGACGGGCACGCCGTTGGGGAATCCGGTCACCACCTGGCCGTCTGACACCTGGAGGGTCTTTCCGTTGTCGAAGTGAGCGGTGTAAATGATTTCAGAGGCCCGGGTGCCATTGCGTTGTTCCTTGGTCAGCGGGGCGAAGTTGATTTTGACCGATCCCCCGGCCTTGTCAGTGTTGGCCAGCGAAAGGGTGGGCGGTTGAGGCGGGTCCGGTGTGCCCGTGGCCCGGCGGGGAGCCGAAACCGGGCTTGGTTCACCCCAGCCGGAGCGGTTGTGTGCCCGCACGGCATAGGAGTAGTCCTCTTCGGAGTTGGCCACGGTTACGGTGGCCTGGGTGTCGCCGGTTCCGGCTGACGTGCTTACCTGTTTGCCGGCCTGATAAACCAGCACCTCGTACTGGTCCACCGTTGCACCGTTAGTGGGCGCAGCACTCCACTGAACCTTCAGCTGGGACTGGGTGCCCACAGGCTGGGCCGTGGTGGTGGTGGGCGTGCCGGGTGCCCCCGGAGGACCGCTGGGGGTTTCGGGCACGGAGTAGTCGCTCCAGTCCGAGGGCTGGGGCGCAGAGTTCCGGGCCTGGATCCGGACGCGGTAACTGGTACCGTTCTCCAGCCCGGCCCACACCACGGAACCGCCTGTGGCAGGAACGGCTCTCTGGCTTGTTCCGTTGGGCGGGGCAGGGGAAATCTGCAGGTCATAACCGGTGATCGGCGAACCGTCATTCCCCGGCGGTGTCCAGTTGACCTTCAGCTCCTTGTCGCCGTAGACAAGCACCGGCGGTGCGGGCCGGTCCGGCTGGGTATCCGGCCGGGCAACAGCTGAGGTGGGTGAAGGTGCCGAGGTGCCGTTGGCGTTGGTGGCTGTGACCCGGAAAACGTATTCAACGTTGTTGGTGAGCCCGGTCAGGGTGCATGTGGTGGCGGGGCAGGCCTGGGTGAAGCCGTTGTTGGCGGTCACGGTGTACCCGGTGATCGGAGATCCGTTGGCGGCGGGCGGATTCCAATTCAGCACAACGGTCCTGCTCCGGGTGGACTCGATAACCGGAGTAGCCGGTGCCGCCGGCTTTCCCTGCACCGTGAGGCGGATTTGGCCCACGGCATTACGGCCCGGTTCGCCGGTCCGGTCCCGCACGGTGTACCGCACGGTCATGTTCCCCACGAAGTCGGCTCCGGGTGTCACCACCACGGAGGACCCCTGGCGGACGGCAGTTCCGTTCCCGTCAGCTGCCACGTCCACCAGTTCCAGGGGTTTGCCGCCTTGGAAGGGGTTCACATCGTTGTCCAGTACCGGCACCGTAACTGCCCGGCCCTGCACCGCGTCCGGCACGACGTCGTCGTTGGCCACCGGCAGCGGCCGCGTCGACGCGATTACCGTCACGTCCACCCGGCCGCTGACGGGGTCTCCGCGGCCGTCGCTCACCGTGACTGCCAGCTCACCGGTGGTGCCGACGGCGGCGTCGTCCTTGGCGCTCATGTACAGGACACTGCCGTCGAGTTTTGCGTCGAAGCCCAGCGGAACCGAGCCGGCGAGACGGAACTTAAGCCTGCCGGTGTCCTCCGGATTGGGGTCCGAGGCCAACGCTGCCAGGTCCAGGGCTTTCGGTTCTTCACCCTTGGCTGTTTCCAGGGTCCCCGAACTCAACGCGGGCGGGTAGTTCTGCTCCGGCAGCGGAATCACGTTCACGAGTACCGTAAGGGTCGCTTTGAGTCCCTCCGGGTCATCCGGGCCCGCCCCGTCGGTGACTTCGAAGGTCACCGAACCCAGCCCGGAATAGTCCGGGTGGGGTGCGTAACGGAGGACAGTGGGGCTGATCAGGCGGACGCCGCCGTCTTTCGTGCCCGTGGCCTTGACCTGCTCGGCTGCCGTCACCCGGGGGCTCCTGCCGTCCCGGACCACTACCAGGTTCTTCAGGTTCAGGTCCAAGGTGCTTCCGGCCTGCACTTCCAGCGGCTCTGCCTTCCGCAGCATCGGATACTGGGTGCTCAGGCCGGGAACCCAGATGATGGCACTGGCCGAGGCGCCGTCTTCATCCTCCGCGGCATACGGAATGATCTGGGCTTCCTCGGTCAGGTCCACCCGGACCTGGTTTCCGGAGACCGAAGCGGTGGGATGGTCACCCAGAATGGTCAGGCTCATATCGTCGGCGAGCCCGTCCGGATCTTCGTCGTTTTCCAGGACCGGCACCTCGACAAAACTCTTGTCGCGGGTTTCCGCGGGATCAACAAGGTCGTCGCGGGCACGCGGGGGAAGCAGCGGCGCGTTCTCGTCCGAAACCACCGTGAGGTTACCGGTTGCCGTGCCGCCGCGGTTGTCCTTGATCCCGTAGCTGATGCTGTAGGTGCCCTGCTCCATCGGAGCGTGCAGCAGGACGCGCGACTGATCCGTCCGGGGCTCCAGCTCCGGGTCGCTGCCGCTCAGGGACGCGGTGTTGAGCGAGATGGGATCACCGTCGGGATCGGAATCATTACCGATCACATTCACTGCTGTTCCGCGGCCGGGCCGCAGGGCAACGGTGTCGTTGACAGCCACAGGCTTCTGGTTCGCCTCGGCCGCAGGGGCGATGCCCACCTGGACAGTGCCGGTGTTCTCCAGTCCCAGGCGGTCCCGGACGGTATAGGTGAACGAGTCGGTGCCGGAGGCCTGTGCCAGCGCCGTGTAGTCGATATAGTTCGGACCGGTCTGCGCCGCTCCCAAGGTGGGGGCGGTGCCCACGCCGTTCAGCACCACGGAATCCCCGTCGGAATCCAGTCCGTCCAGCGGGATCGGGATCCGGACCGTGGCTCCTGCCACCACCCGGCCTTCAACGTTCTGCGGGACGGGGGGCGTGTTTTTCTCGTCGTCCCGGGGACGTATGGTGATGCTGACTTGGGCGGAGTTTTTCTGCCCGCTGTCATCCGTCACCTCATAGATGGCGTAGACGGTTTTCGCGTTTGGACCGGCCACGAAACGGACCTTGTTTTCGGAGACGAATATCTGGCCGTCCGCCGGGTCCACCCCCTGGGGAAGCACCGGGCTGACGGCAAGTTCTCCGCCGCTGGGCGACGAGTCATTGTCCAGCACCGGAATGGTGACCACATCGCCCACGCGCACCACCGCGCTGTCAGGGCCGGCCGACGGCGGAAGAACCACTGCGGGTGCCTCCACCGGAATTACGTTGACCTCGCCCGTGGCAGTGGACATACCGTTGGAGACTGCATAACTGATGGTCATCTGCTGCTGCAGGCCGCGCTCGTCATGTATCTGCAGCAGGTGCCGGTCCAATACGGCTACGTTTACCGGTGCATCCACGGAAGCGGTCACGGACTGCACTACCAGCAGCCCGCCCGCAGGGTCGGTGTCGTTGCCCAGCACATCCACCAGCACGCTGCCGCCGCTGGGGACCAGGGCCACGTCACGCACCGCCACCGGCGCCCCCTGGCGGCCTTCAGGCTGTGCATCCACCCGGATCAGTCCGCTGGCGCTCTGCGGACCGTTGGTCACCAGGTATTCGATGTAATACGTCCCTGCTTCGGTGGGCAGGAAACCGATGGAACCGGTCTGGTAATCCGGTGTCAGGGCCAGTCCGTTCTCGCCCTCGGCCTTTGCGAGGGAGAGCTGCCCGCCAGCCGGATCCATGTCGTTTTTCAGCGGGAACAACTGGATGGGCTGGCCCACCGTCGCCGTGAAATGGTCAAAGTTCACCACCGGCGGCAGCACGCCGGAAGGGCGCACGTCAAAGGTGACGATTCCTTTGGCCTCGTCGTACCCGTCCGACACAGTGATGGGCACTTCCTTGATCCCGAGGGTCTTGCCCACGTCGCGGAAGTCGAGGAGGCCGTCGGAATTCGGCCGTACCTGGTCACCGTCTTCCGTGGGTTCGGCACTGGTCAGGACCAGGTCGTCGCCATCTGCGTCCTTCCAGTCGTTGAGGATGTTCTGGCTGACCTCTTTGCCCTGCTCCAACAGGATTTTCGTGGGCCGCCGCGGTTCCGGCGGGGTGTTGGCCTGCGCCGCAGGAACCTCGACCGTCACCGTTGCCGTGTCCCGGCCGCCGCGCCCGTCCGTAATCTCGTAGGCGAAAGTGCCCGTACCTGCCGGCGTGCCGGCAGGAATCACGATTTGCAGGGCAGCCCCGTTATAGATCGGCTGGACCGACCCCACCAGCGGCTGGTCCCCCACGACGGAGGCAGTCAGCAGGTCACCGTCGCTGTCGCTGTCATTCTCGAGCACCTGCAAGATGGTGGTGCGCCCGGCCCGGGCACCGAACCGGTCATCCGAAGCCGACGGCGGCTGGTTTTCCGTGGTCCGGTCCGGCAGGGCATTCACCGGGTTCTCGCTGGCCGCTTCCTCTTCGTCGTCGTCGGTGCTCTGCTCGGGCGGAATGACGTCGCCCCAGTTGTCCACCAACTGCATGTTTTCCAGGACCAGCCATACGCTGCCGCCGTTGACATCGTTGAGGACCACCACGTCGCGGTTCACGCGGAAGACCAGTTCGGAAGACGGGCTGAGGCCGGGGATGTCCTCGCGGGTGTCGTCGGCGTCGTTGCCGCAGTCCCGCACATGGGTTCCCGAGCCCGCCCAGGCCGCGTACACGCAGTCGCCCAACCGGACCGGGGCCGCAGCGCTGCCGCCCGAGTCCACCTTGGCAATGTCCGCATCCCCGCCGTCCAGGGGTTGGAGGACCAGTGCCTGGGATGTCGCTACGGCCACGACGTTGCTGGCGGGTCCGCTTTGCTGCAGCTTGGCGTTCTTCCCGTCCGGAAGGTCGAGGGTTTCGCCGTCAGGCAGCAGAAGGGTTCCGGTTTCCGGATTCAGGACCACGGGCTTGTTACCCACAGCGGCGATGGAGGCGTCCTCAAAGTCCTTCAACGCAGGGGCTTCGCGCCCCTCCGGCTCGCCGTATTTCCCGTCCTTATCCTTCTCAAACGTGTACAGCATGCCGTCCCGGGGCGCGGCAGCCACCACCTGGCCGTCCGAGGACACAGCCGCAATCATTCCCGGTTTGCCTTCGAGAACGGGCTCAGACCCGGACTCGCTGAAGAATCCCAGTTCTGACGCCGGGAGAATCCACAGCCGGCCCTGGGCCGGGTCGGTGATGGCCACGGTTTCGGCACCGAAGGAAAACTCGGCGGCGCCGGGAAGCTGCACTTCGGCGCCGCGGGCCACATTGGCCACGTCCACCGGGCTGGCCTTGGACTGGTCGGTGTTGAGGTTAAAAACCGTGCCGGCGTTCTGCAGCACATCGAAGTTGTCACTGTTGGCCGTGTAACCGCCGTCGAGCAGCCGGGAGGGGTAGCTCAGGTGGCCCACCATGCCCTGGGTGCGGTTGGTGACCCAAACCCCGCCGTCGTTCAGGTCCACATCGGCGCTGGCGAAGCCCGGATACAGCAGTGCCCCGGTCACCAGGCCTGCGGTGACCGCAACGACCGAGCCAACCGACAATGCCCTGCGCCGCTTGCGGCTGAGCAGACGTGCATTTCCCCCATGCGCTGCCACGATGTTTCCCCCTGGTTTTGACCTGCAGCGGAAAAGGGGTCCGGCAGCCCCCGAGAAAGGGAGCGGACACCACAGTTCCACCGCATAGTGTTACACAGATCTCATCCGGAGGTAGCATGCGTCACTGCCCGCCGGGCGGGCGGGCGGAGGGACCCGGAATCAGTCCAGGACCAGTCCCGATCCGGTGCCGCGGGCCAAAGTCACCGGGTGGATTTCACCAAACCCGCGCACGTTGCGCGGCTGATGCGGGATGAGGACAAACTTCGGGTTGTCCTTCAGCGCGGCCGCGGTGGAGGCATCGGTCAGCACAGTGCCGGGCTCGGCCAGGGACGTCAGCCGGGAGGCAAGGTTCACGGTGGGGCCGTAGATGTCTCCCAGCCGGGACAGGACGCGTCCCCAGACCAGGGATACGCGGGCCGAGGGCAGCAGCTCATCTTCGGTGAAGGCCTTCGCCAGTGCCAGTGAAATTTCGGCACCGGCCTCAGGTGTCTCGGCATTGAAGAGCACTTCGTCGCCGATGGTCTTGACCAGCCGCCCGCCGCCCACCGAAATGATCTCGGCACACTTGTGCTCAAAACGCTGCACCATCTGCGCCAGGGTCTTCTCGTTCATCTGCCGGGAAAGGCTGGTGTAGGAGACAAGATCAGCGAAACCCACCGCCCGTGCCAGCGGCAGCGGGGCATCATCCGAGGCGCTGCCGTCGTGGCTGGCCAGGCCCGCTTCGGCGCGCAGGGCCAGCCGCTGGATAGCCGCATTAAGCTGCCGCTTCCAGGCGTAGACCAGCGTCTTTTCCAACGGTTCAATCAAATCGGGCAGCGCCGCCACCAGGTTTTTGCGGGCCTCGGCGTCGGTGATTCCGCGCCTGGCCACCATTTCTTCGACCAGTGCTTCAACCTGCCACACCACCATGCGGTCCGTCATCTGGCCGATGGAACGCATGATGGAAATGGCCGCTTCCTCGGTGAGCTGCTCGTCGCGCACCAGTTCAATCACGGTGCTGAGCGCCTCCCGGTCCTGCTCGGTGAAAAAGACCGCGTCGTCGTCGAGGTTCGGGAAACCCATGGCGCGCCAGAGCTTGCGGGCGGAGAGGAGCGAGACGCCCGCTTCGGCGGCAGCTTCACGGCGCCTCAAGGTCCGCGGACCGCCGATCAGCTGCGCCTCGAGCCTGCGCACGTCCTCCCGGTCAATTTCCGTACCCGTGTCCGCCGCCGAATAGTCCGGGCGGGGCGCCGTTGCGGCCTGCAGCGGGTCCGCCGGCACGGAATCGGCAGGCACTGACAGGGGTTCGGGGTGGCTGGCGGCTCCGGCCTCGCCGTGGCCTGCGTCAGTCATTGTCCCTCCGTTCGTAGTCGTATCCCCCGTCTGAATCAATATCTACACCATCAAACATGGCGGTCAGCGGCAGCTGGCCTATGGCCGAGACCACTAGCGACCGGAAGCGGTGCACTTCGGGCACCGCCGGGTACTGCATCACCCGCCCGTGTCCGAGGTCCAGCACCAGCGTGCCGCTTCCCTGCATCCGGTCCGGCACGGACTGCCGTATTTCCAGCTGGTAGATGGCAGCCAGGGCAATCTCATGCTCACGCCGCAGCAGCACCCCCTGGCGCTGGATCAGCCGGCGGTCGGTGAGGATGATGCGGCCGGCCAACCAGCGCAGCACGGGCGGGACGCAGTAACGCAGCAGGAGCAGCACGGCCACGGCAGCGACGGCGGGCTGCAGATACGGACTCCACTCGCCCAGCTGCCCGGGCAGGCTGTCCCGGCCGAGCCAGCCGTATGCGTATCCGGCGGCGGCACCGGTGACTCCGGCCAGTACCAGCGGTTTCCACAGAGGACGGGCATGCGGGCGCCCGGCGGTAATGAGGTGTTCGCCGGGATACAGTCTCAGGCGCACCACCCACCGCCTGCCGAAAGGCACAGTCCGGTCCTCATATGCTCAGGCCTGCCCGGCGCGCAGGTGCACCACATCGGCGGCGCTGACCGTGTGCGGGTGCCCCTGCTCATCGACAATAACGAGGGCTCCCGTTGGCGCCAGCGCCGCAGCACGGCCCAGGAGGGCTCCGCCCCCGGGCAGCTCGGCACGCACGTCCCGGCCCAGGGTGGTCAACCGTGCGGTAACCCGGCCCCGCAGCGAGTCCTGCCCGCCTGCGGGCACGGCGTCGGCGTCTCCGTCTACGGAGCAGAACAAGCGGTAGCCGTCCGCCAGGGCCAGCAGGTAGTCCTGGAGCAGGATGTTGCGGTCCGTGGTGGAGGCATACTCCATCAGCAGGCTGGTGGCCGTGGGAACCGGCAGGTCCTCATCGGTGAGGCTCACGTTCAGGCCGGCACCCACCACTACGGCCGGCGGTGCGCCGTCGCTGGAGGGAACCAGCTGCGCCAGCACCCCGGCGAGCTTGCGTCCGTCCACCATCACGTCATTCGGCCATTTCAGCCGGGCTTCCACGCCGGTGCGGGCGGCTATGCTCTCTGCCATCGCCAGCGCGGCCAGCAGCGACAGCCAGCCGTAGGAGTCCGTGGGCAGCGGGCGCCCGTCCCGGTTCACCGGCCGCATCAGGACGCTGACAAACAGCGAGGACCGTTCCGGTGCCACCCAGCTGCGGTCCATCCGGCCCCGGCCGGCGTTCTGCAGTTCGGCGGTCAGCACCGTAAGGTCCGGAACCTCCCAGGGGCGCAGGCGGGCGGCGTCGGCCAGGTCCGTGTTGGTGGAACCTGTTTCCTGTACTACTTCCAGATCCGCATACGGGCCGGCGGGGGCCACCAGGGCCGCCCGCAGGCGGTCCGGATCCAGGGCCGGTCTTTCCATGCTGGAGTAGTGCAGTTGCATGCATCCGATCTTACGCGGGCGCCCTGACATTGATGGGCACCCGGTTCCGTGCAGGCCCGGCTAGAGGAAGAAGTCCGGCATCAGCGACTCTGCGGGCACGCCCGGCGCGTACCGGCTGAAATCGGTGATGCCTTCCTCCCGGAGGACGGCTTCATCGGTGTAGAAGTTGCCGGTCGACTGGCTGCTGGGCCGGGTCAGGATGGCATGTGCAGCATCGGCCATGATGTCGGCGCTGCGCGACGCCGCCGCCAGCTTGTCGCCGCCGGGCATGTTGCGGATTGCCGCGGTGTCGATGCCGGTGACCGGCCATAGCGAGTTCACCGCCACGCCGTCGTTCTTCAGTTCCTCCGCCAGGCCGAGCGTAGTGAGCGACATTCCGTATTTGGCCAGGGTGTAGGCGAGGTAGTTGCCGGCCCACTTGGGGTCCATGTTCAGGGGCGGGGAGAGCGTCAGGATGTGGGCGTTATCGGACCGGCGCAGGGCGTCCAGGGAGAACTTGGACAGCATAAAGGTGCCGCGGGTATTGATGTCCGCCATCAGGTCATAGCTCTTCATCGTCACGGCGTCGGTGCCGGACAGATCAATGGCCGAGGCGTTGTTCAGGACAATGTCGATCCCGCCGAACTGTTCCACGGTGGCTTGGACCGCGCGGGCAACGTCTTCGTCGCGGCGCACGTCGCCGATGATCGGGAGGGCCTTGCCGCCGGCAGCCTCCAACTGTTCGGCGGCGGTGTAGACCGTGCCTTCCAGCTTGGGGTGCGGCTGCGCCGTTTTGGCGAGCATTGCAATGTTGGCACCGTCCGCTGCGGCACGCAGGGCAATGGCAAGTCCGATGCCGCGGCTGCCGCCGGACATCAGGATGGTGCGTCCGGCCAGGGACCGCGACGCCGTTTCCGGGGTGCTGTTGGGTGTGCTCATGCCTCGACAGTAATACACACCACAGCTAAGTTACCCGTCAGTAACATCGTGTCCGCATGTCGGCCCCCATCTGCGCCGGACCAAGCACCGGGACGCGAAATTGTAGGATTTCTACACTCAGTCCCGGTGCAGGCGCTCACTAGACTGGGTAAACCACACCCCGTAAACCGCACGCATTTTGTGCGGAACCTACTTAACGCCCAGCACGGCCCTTCCCGCCGGAAGGTTCCCGCGCTACTCGACCGGCACCCGGAGGCCTTCTTGAGCATCGACCAGGACACGAACCTGCACACGACCGCAGGCAAGATCGCCGAGTTCCGGCGGCGCCAGGCCGAGGCAGAGCTGCCCTCCGGACAGGCCGCCGTCGAGAAGCAGCACGCCCGCGGCAAGCACACTGCCCGGGAGCGCATCGATTTGCTGGTCGACGCCGGGTCCTTCGTGGAGTTCGATGCACTGGCTGTCCACCGTTCCACCGCGTTCGGGATGGAAAAGAAGAAGCCCCTGGGCGACGGCCTGGTTTCCGGCTACGCCACTGTGGACGGCCGTCCCGTGGCGGTCTACAGCCAGGACTTCACTGTGTACGGCGGTTCCCTGAGCCAGGTCAACGGCGAGAAGATCGTCAAGGTGCAGGAATTCGCGCTGCGCACCGGCTGTCCCGTGGTGGGCATCCTCGACGGCGGCGGCGCCCGCATCCAGGAAGGCGTCGCGTCGCTGGCCATGTTCGCTGACATCTTCCGCAACAACGTGCATGCGTCCGGGGTGGTACCGCAGATTTCCCTGATCATGGGCCCCTCCGCCGGGGGTGCCGCGTACTCCCCCGCCCTGACCGACTACGTCGTTATGGTGGACAAGACCTCCCACATGTTCATCACCGGACCCGACGTCATCAAGACGGTCACGGGCGAAGACGTGGACATGGAAACCCTGGGCGGTGCCCGTCAGCACAACGCCACCACGGGCACGTCCACGTACCTCGCCTCGGACGAGGAGGACGCCATCGAGTTCGTCCGCGAACTGCTGGACTTCCTGCCGTCCAACAACCTTGCCGAAGCACCGCTGACCGCTTTCGACTCCGATCCGGAACCCACCGAGGCGGACCTGGCCCTGGACACCCTCATCCCGGACTCCGCCAACCAGCCCTATGACATCCGGGCCGTCATCGAGAACGTGCTGGATGACGGCCACTTCCTGGAAATGCAGGCCCTCTACGCACCGAATGTGATCATCGGGTACGGGCGGGTCGAAGGCCACACCGTGGGCATCGTGGCGAACCAGCCCATGCAGTTTGCCGGCACCCTGGACATCGCCGCTTCTGAGAAGGCCGCACGCTTCGTCCGGAACTGCGACGCCTTCAACATTCCCATCCTCACCTTCGTGGACGTGCCGGGCTTCCTGCCGGGCAAGGACCAGGAGTTCAACGGCATCATCCGCCGCGGCGCGAAGCTGCTCTACGCCTACGCCGAGGCCACCGTCCCCAAGCTCACCGTCATCACCCGCAAGGCCTACGGCGGGGCCTACATTGTGATGGGCTCCAAGAAGCTGGGCGCCGACCTCAACCTCGCCTGGCCCACCGCGCAGATCGGCGTGATGGGTGCCCAGGGCGCCGTCAACATCCTCTACCGGGCGCCGCTGAAGGCAGCCGCCGACGCCGGGGGCGATGTCGAAGACGTCCGCCGCCAGTACATCGAGCAGTATGAGGACGAGCTGCTCAACCCGTACCAGGCTGCCCAGCTCGGATACGTGGACGCCGTGATTGCCCCCTCCGAAACCCGGCTGCAGCTGATCCGCGGGCTGCGGGCTCTGCGCGAGAAGCGCGCCGCCCTGCCGGCCAAGAAGCACGGGAACATGCCGCTGTGAGCACCGCGGACCTATTCCCCGAGTCGCCGGCCCCCGGCGCACCCCTGCTCTCCGTGGTGGCCGGCAACCCCACGGACGAGGAGCTCGCGGCGCTGGCCGCCGTCGTCGCCGGGCTGGCGGCTGAAGAAGCAGTGCTGCCGGCACCGCGCCCGGCGCACCGGATTTGGGCCCGGCGCCGGATGCTCCGGCTCGAGCCGACCCCCGGGCCGGGCTCCTGGCGGCGCAGCTTCCGTTAGCCCCCTTGCGGAACGGCGATTAGGCCCGCCGGGCGCCTCTGCGGTTAGGCTACCTTTGTGAGCCAACAGACATCATCTTCCGAGCCCATGTCCACCGCGGCCAGCGCACCGGCGCGCCAGCCCACTGCCATCGACGCCGTGGCCAATGCATACACCGCCACCCTCCTCGACCTGGATCCGTCCCTTGCCACCTCCCTGGGCATCCCGGGGCGGGAAACCGAATACGGCGACTATTCCCCCGCAGGCCTGGAGTCCTTCGCCGAAGCCATCCGGGAAACGCTCAGCCGCCTGGACGGTCTGGAACCCGCGGACGACGTCGACCGCGTCACCCTGGACGCCATGCACGAGCGCCTCGGCCTGGACCTGGAGATCCACGAATCCGGCTGGGACCTGTCGGACCTGAACAACATCGCTTCCCCCGCCCAGGGCATCCGCAGCATCTTCGACCTGATGCCCACCGATACCGAGGAGCAGTGGCACCACATTGCCGGCCGGCTGAACAACGTCGACGACGCCGTCGCGGGCTACATCACCAGCCTCCGCAGCGGACTGGAACAGTCCCTGGTGCCGGCCCGCCGGCAGGTCAAGATCGTCATCGAGCAGGCTTCCGCCTATGCCGAGGACGGCGGGTTCTTCGACGCCCTGTCCGCCAACGCATCCCTGCCCGGCGGCGAAAACCTCCCCGAGTCACTGCTGGCCGAGCTGCGCACCGGCGCCGAGTCCGCCCGCCGCGCGTACCTGTCTCTGGCCACTTTCCTGGAATCCGAGATGCTGCCCGCAGCGCCGGAGAAGGACGCCGTCGGCGCCGAACGCTACGCACTAATGTCCCGCCGGTTCCTGGGCTCCTCCGTCAATCTGGAGGAGACCTACCAGTGGGGCGTGGAAGAGCTGGACCGCATCATCGCCGAACAGGAAGCCGTAGCGGAGCAGATCCGCCCCGGCGCCACTGTGCAGGAGGCAATGGACATCCTGAACGAGGATCCGGCCCGGCAGCTGCACGGCACCGATGAGCTGCAGTCCTGGATGCAGGACCTGGCGGACCGCGCCGTGGAAGACCTGGCCGGCTCGCACTTTGACATCACCGGACCCATGCGCCGGATCGAGTGCATGATCGCCCCCACTCAGGAGGGCGGCATCTACTACACCGGCCCCAGCGATGACTTCTCCCGGCCCGGGCGCATGTGGTGGTCCGTTCCTGCGGGCGAGGACACCTTCACCACATGGCAGGAGACCACCACGGTCTACCACGAGGGCGTACCCGGGCATCACCTCCAGATTGCCACGGCGACGGCGGCGCGCGGGCTGCTCAACGACTGGCGGCGGAACATCTGCTGGGTTTCCGGCCACGGCGAAGGTTGGGCGCTGTACGCCGAGCGGCTGATGGACCAACTGGGCTACCTCAACGATCCGGGCGACAAGATGGGCATGCTTGATGCCCAGCGGATGCGCGCGGCCCGCGTGGTCTTCGACATCGGCGTCCACTTGGAACTGGATATTCCCGAGCGCTGGGGCGAAGGCACCTGGACAGCCGAGAAGGGCTACGACTTCCTTAGGCAAAACCTGACCATCAGCGAAGGCCAGCTGAACTTCGAGTTCACCCGCTACCTCGGCTGGCCGGGCCAGGCGCCGTCCTACAAGCTGGGCCAGCGGCTCTGGGAGCAGATCCGCGACGAGGTCCGCAGCCGCGAAGGGGACGCCTTCGACGAGAAGGCCTTCCACACCCGGGCCCTGCAGCTGGGCTCGGTGGGCCTGGACACCCTGCGGCGGGCCCTGCTGGGGAACTAACCCGGTTCCGGCGCCTTCCTCCAATGCGAGGTTCGTCACAGTGCCCCGGGGAATACCCCGGGGCACTGCCCTTTCTCCGCAGGACGCCGCGGGCCTGCAGCGCGCTACCTGCAAAGCACCCGTCCTGGCCGGCGTAATATTTCGCAACTTCAAGGCAGGTCTGGTAGTGGTCCGCCGTTAGAGTCTTCTCCGTGACCACACAGACCTCCTCCCCCGATTCCCCCGCCCGGCGTTTGCCCAAGTGGGCAACGTCCTTCGGGCCGCAGATCATCGCTGCGCTCATCGCCGGCCTGGCCCTTGGCCTGCTGGCCAAGTCGATGGGCTCCAACGGTGACGAGCCGAACTGGCTGACCACCACCCTGAGCACCATCGGCACCAGCTATGTTTCGTTGCTGAAGACCGCCGTTGTGCCGTTGATCTTCACGGCCGTCGTCAGCTCGATCGCGAATCTGCGTGCCGTCTCCAACGCGGCCCGGCTGGCCTGGCAGACCCTGCTGTGGTTCGCCCTTACCGCACTGATCAGCGTGGTCATCGGCATGGTGCTGGGCACCGTGCTGCAGCCGGGTAACAATGCCGACGTCGCCCAGGAGGACTTCCACGGCAGCCAGGGCAGCTGGCTGGGCTTCCTCACCGGCCTGATCCCGGGCAACTTCCTTGGCCTGGGTGCCAGCTCCAAGGTCGCCGAGAGCGGCGACGTGAGCACCAGCGTCAGCTTCAACGTGCTGCAGATCCTCGTGATCGCCATCGCCGTCGGCATCGCCGCCCTCAAGGTCGGCAAGGCCGCAGAGCCGTTCCTGGCCTTGAACGCGTCGGCGCTGGCCGTGATCCAGAAGGTGCTGTGGTGGATCATCCGCCTGGCCCCGGTGGGCACCGTCGGCCTGATCGGCACCGCCGTGGCCACCTACGGCTGGGACACCATCGGTTCCCTGGGCATGTTCGCACTGACCATCTACATCGGTCTTTTCCTGGTCCTGTTCGGCGTCTACCCGGCACTGATCAAGAGCCACGGCCTGTCCGTACGCCAGTGGTTCTCCGGCGCCTGGCCGGCCATCCAGCTGGCCTTCGTGTCCCGCTCCTCCGTGGGAACACTGCCGCTGACCCAGCGCGTCACCGAACGCAACCTCGGTGTATCCCGGGCATATGCGTCCTTCGCCGTACCCCTGGGCGCCACCACCAAGATGGACGGCTGCGCCTCGATCTACCCGGCCGTATCCGCGATCTTCGTGGCACAGTTCTTCGGCATTGACCTCGGCTTTACGGACTACCTGCTGATTGCCCTGGTCTCCGTGCTGGGTTCAGCCGCCACCGCCGGCACCACCGGCGCCGTCGTGATGCTGACCCTGACGCTGTCCACGCTGGGCCTGCCGCTGGCCGGCGTCGGGCTGCTGCTGGCCATCGATCCGATCCTGGACATGGGCCGCACGGCGGTCAACGTGGCCGGCCAGACCGTGGTTCCCACCCTGGTGGCCAAGCGCAACGGCCTGCTGGATGCCGAGCTGTACAACGCCAAGCGCGAGGGCGACCCGTTTGCGGACGACTCGGAGCAGATCGACCCGGTGCGGACCGCTGCGGAGCAAACCGCCATCCAGGTACCCGGAGCGGGTGTCAGGAGCTAGGTTCACCGCTTTGGCAGGGCCGTCCCCTTGGGGGCGGCCCTGCTGCGTTAACGGCCGGCCGGGCTGGCTAAACCGGCTCCGGCGGCGTTTTCCCGGCGGCTTCCGCCGGCACTAGGCTGGATGCCGTGACCAACCCAAACCTGAGCCTCATCCTGGCCTCCGCCTCCCCCGCCCGCACCAAGCTGCTGACCGACGCCGGCATAGCCCACACGGTCCTTGTATCCGACGTGGATGAAGACGCCGTCACCGCCCGCTACGGGCTGACCGACCCGCACGACACCGCCCTGCTGCTGGCCCGCGCCAAGGCCGAAGCCGTGGCCGCACTGCCGGAGGCGGACGGCGCCCTGGTGATCGGCTGCGACTCGGTGTTCGAGTTCGACGGCGAGGCGCACGGCAAGCCGTGGGAGGCCGACGTCGCCCGTTCCCGGATCCGGCGCATGAGCGGTTCCTCCGGGGTACTGCACACCGGGCACTGGCTGGTGGATTGCCGCGACACCGATGAGGACGGGTCCGGCGCAACCCTCGGCGCGGTCAGCTCCGCCGAGGTGCACTTCGCCAAGCTGTCCGACGAGGAAATCGAGGCGTACATCGCCACGGGCGAGCCGCTGCAGGTGGCCGGATCCTTCACCATCGATTCCCTGGGCGGCGCGTTCATCGAGCGGGTCGTCGGTGACCCGCACGCCGTCGTCGGGCTGTCCGTGTCCACGCTGCGCCAGTTGCTGTCCAGCGCAGGGGTGCGGATCATCGATCTCTGGAAGTAGCCCGGGTGGCCGGGCCAGGGGCTTGGGTCTGGTGAGCACTTCCCGGGCTTTTCCGGCCCTGCTCGCCGTCTACTGAGCACTTCCCGGGCTACCCGGGGCCCGCTCCCCGTCTACTGAGCACATCCCGGGCTTTTCCGGGCTCCGATACCCCGTTATCTGCTCACTCGAGCCCTGCCTGGCGGCACGCCACCGAGCAGGTCCTGGGAGGCCCTACCGAGGAGGCTCCCACCCGGCTAGCGTCAGTCCTCGGCGCACTTTCGCTTGGACCCAGCCTGCCCCTTGCAGCAGATCGGCCCGGCTGATCTTCACCTGGACCCAACCCAATTCGGCCGTCAGAAGGTCCCGGTGATGGTCTTTCGCCTGCTGTTCAGGGGTCAGGTGGTGGGCACCCTCGTACTCCAAGCAGGTCCGGAACTTGCGGCAGCCCAGATCAACCCATACCTGCGGTGTGCCGTCGACATCACAGATGGCCACGTTGGGAAGGAACTCCGGCAGATGCGGATCGTGCGCGAGCATCAGCCGAAGCCGGGTTTCGGGAGGGGAATCAACTCCGGCACGCAGGTGCCCAAGCGCTGTCCGACACTTCGATAGATGCGCAATTCCGGACTTCCCCTCGATGTAACGCTTCAGTTCCGGCAGCGGCACCCGTGCCACTCTGCGGGGGCCGAAACTACGATGATGCTCGCTCACCACTTGGTCGCCCGAGATGATCAACTCCTCCAGCGTGAGCATGCCTCCAAGGTCCAGCCAAGTGCGGGCGATGCTGGTGACCGGCAACCCCAGAATGTTGGTGATCTCACCCGGGTGGAGCACCAGACGATGTCCGACGACGTGGCGTCGCCGGGATTGGCTTTTGCCCGGGGGCCGACTCAAATGGATGACCGGTTCCTCAGCCAAGCGGCGCGGCAGCACCATGCCGTGGAGCCGGGCGGCCGTGGCATGGCTTACGACGGCGTCTGGCAACAAGTCCGCGTACGGCCGGCACCTGTCGGCCAACGTGTAATGGCCGCCTAATGGCACACGAATGGAACGGCTGGGCGTTCTCATGTCCGACGCACGGAGTCGATTCTCGGTGATGCTGAGGGCTTTGGCGGCGGAAAACGTAAAGGGTTTAAGAGCCACTGGCAAGGGGCGCGGATACCTCAGGCAGCCATTCCACTCCACCCTGCACTCCGGGGCGGCAAAAAGCGTCCGCCGGTGCGGAACCAGTCCAGGACTTCCCCCGCGGGAGGAACAGTCCCCATGCTGCAGCGGGTTGGCGGTGGAGCACCCCGCAGACGAATCTCCGGCCCGAGACCCGTCCCCAAAGGATCCCTCCCTCGCCGAAGTCCCTCGCCGGTGCCCCAGCCGGGACCGACCCTCACAAGCACCATGTGCTTTGTAGAAACCCCACAACGAACAGCTGTGTCCCACGCAGAAACAGCACGCATTATGGCCCGAGACCACAAAACCGCGCTAGGCTCCGAACAGATCAAAAGGAGCCAGTGCACCAATGAGCCAGAACATCCCCGAGCCTGCCGCGACCTCCGCCAAGGCACTCACCAAGATCCTCATTGCCAACCGCGGCGAAATTGCCGTCCGGGTAATCCGCGCAGCGCGTGATGAAGGCCTTGCCGCCGTTGCCGTCTATGCCGACCCCGACAGGGACGCACTGCATGTACGCCTCGCGGATGAGGCCTACGCGTTGGGCGGCAGCACCGCCGCGGAGTCCTACCTGGACATGGATAAAATCCTCGACGCTGCGGCGCGCTCCGGCGCAGACGCCATCCATCCCGGCTACGGCTTCCTCTCCGAAAACGCCGAGTTTGCCCAGCGCGTCATTGACGCCGGCCTGACCTGGATCGGCCCCTCCCCCAGCGCCATCTCCTCACTCGGCGATAAGGTCCAGGCCCGGCACATTGCCGCCAAGGTCGGCGCCCCGCTGGTACCCGGCACCCCGGATCCGGTCGAGTCCGCCCAGGACGTGCTGGATTTCGCTGACCGGCACGGCCTGCCCCTGGCCATCAAGGCTGCCTTCGGCGGCGGCGGACGCGGCATCAAGGTAGCCCGCACCCGCGCGGAAATCCCCGAGATGTTCGACTCCGCGGTCCGCGAAGCCACTGCGGCGTTCGGACGCGGCGAGTGCTTCATCGAGCGCTTCCTGGACGCTCCCCGGCACGTGGAAACCCAGTGCCTGGCCGATGCCTACGGCAACGTCGTTGTGGTTTCCACCCGCGACTGCTCCCTGCAGCGCCGCAACCAGAAGCTGGTCGAGGAAGCCCCCGCCCCGTTCCTCACCGAGGAACAGACGGCCAGCCTGTACACGGCGTCCAAGGCCATCCTGAAAGAGGCCGGATACCAGGGTGCAGGCACGTGTGAGTTCCTGGTCGGCACGGACGGCACCATCTCCTTCCTGGAAGTAAATACCCGCCTCCAGGTGGAGCACCCGGTGTCCGAGGAAGTCACCGGACTGGACCTGGTCCGCGAGCAGTTCCGCATTGCCCGCGGCGAAGCCCTGGGCTACGGGGACCCGGAAATCCGCGGGCACGCCTTTGAATTCCGCATCAACGGCGAGGACCCGGGCCGCAACTTCATGCCGGCGCCGGGCACAGTCTCCGCGTTCAAGCTGCCCACCGGCCCCGGCGTCCGGGTCGATTCCGGTATTGAGGCCGGCGAAACGGTGGGCGGAAACTTCGATTCCATGCTCGCCAAGCTCATTGTTACCGGCGCCACCCGCAGCCAGGCGCTCCAGCGTGCCCGCCGCGCCCTGGCGGAGATCGACGTCGTTGGCATGCCGACCGTCCTGCCCTTCCACCGCGCCGTGGTGGCCGACCCGGCCTTCACCTCCGAAACCGGCTTCGGTGTCCACACCCGCTGGATCGAGACCGAGTTCGTGAACTCCCTGCCGGCTTGGAGCGGCGAGGCGGGCGAAGCGAACGACGACGACGAACGCCGCCGTGTGACCGTGGAAGTGGGCGGCAAGCGGCTTGAGGTTGTGCTGCCCGCCGGGCTGGGCGGTGCCGGAAACGGCGCGTCCAACGGTCCCCGCAACGGCGGCAGCGGCAAGGGCCGCAAGCGTTCCCGCGGCGGTGCTTCCGCGGCAGCAGCCGGCAATGACCTGACCTCGCCCATGCAGGGCACCATCGTCAAGGTGGCGGTGGAGGACGGGACGGCCGTCCGGGAGGGCGACCTGGTGGTCGTCCTGGAGGCCATGAAGATGGAACAGCCGCTGACCGCGCACAAGTCCGGCACCGTCACCGGACTCACGGCGGTGCCCGGTGCAACCGTGTCCGCCGGCGCCGTCATCGCCACCATCGCCGACTAGGCCCGGGCCCGCAGGCCCGCAGGCCCGCGCGAGGGCAACACAGGCACCACAGACAACACAGCACAACGGAAAGGCCCGGCTCCCCTGGGGGAACCGGGCCTTTGCCCTGCCGCTGAACAGCTGTCTGCCGGAGCCTGCCTAGCGGACCTTCACGGCCTCAGTGGTGTTGTTCTCGTAGTCGACGTCGCGGGTTTCCTTCGTGACAAACAGCGCCACCAGGGTCAGCACCGCCATGGAACTGAGGTAGATACCCACCAGCCACGGGCTGCCGTCTGCGGCCTGCCACAGGGCGACGGCGATGAACGGTGCCACGGCCGCACCCAGGATCGAGGAGACGTTGTAGGCAATGGCGGAGCCGGTGTACCGGACGTTGGTCGGGAACAGTTCCGGCAGCATGGCGCCCATCGGACCGAAGGTGAGTCCCATCAGGGTGAAGCCGATGATCAGCAGGGTCATGACACCCACGGTGCCGCCGGAGAACAGCGGCGCGAAGGTGAAGCCGAAAAGGAAGATTCCCGCGGTCACGGTCAGCAGGGTCTTGCGGCGGCCGAACTTCTCCGCCAGCGGCCCGGCCACCAGGGTGAAGATCCCGAAGAACACGACGCCCACAATCAGCATGATCAGGAAGTCGTTGCGGGCATAGCCCAGGCCCGCCGAGAAGGTCTCGGGGTCGAAGGCTTTATTGGCTTTCTCGGCGGCGGCGCGTGCCGCCTCTTCCGTCTTCGCCGCAGTGCCGTAGGTGAGGGTGAAGGTAGTCATCAGGTAGAAGAGGACATAGGTGGCCAGCATGATGAAGGTGCCGGCAATCATCTGCCGCCAGCTGAAGCGGAACGCCCGTCCCAGCGGCAGCTTGCTCACTTCACCGGAGTCCACTGCCTTCTGGAACGCCGGGGTTTCCACCAGCTTCAACCGCACGTACAGGCCGATGATGACCATGACGGCGCTGGCCAGGAACGGCACGCGCCAGCCCCACTGGTCGAACTGTTCGGGGGTGAGCTGGAAGCTCAGCAGCAGGAACAACCCGTTGGCGAGAATGAAGCCGATGGGAGCGCCCAGCTGCGGGAAGGTTCCCCAGACGGCGCGCTTGTTGGCCGGGGCGTTCTCGGTCGCCAGCAGGGCAGCGCCGCTCCATTCCCCGCCGAGGGCCAGGCCCTGGGCGAAGCGCATCACAACCAGCAGCGCCGGCGCCAGGATGATCCACCCGTCCTTGGCCTCGGGCAGGCACCCGATCAGGAAGGTGGCAATGCCCATGGTCAGCAGCGAGGCCACCAGGGTCCCCTTGCGGCCGACTTTGTCTCCGAAATGCCCGAAGATGATCGACCCCAGCGGGCGGGCAATAAAGGCCACCCCGAAGACGGCAAACGAGCTCAGCAGGGCTGTGGCGCCTTCCGCGTTCGGGAAGAACAGCCGGGGAAAGACCAGGACGGCAGCCGTGGCGTAAACGTAAAAGTCGTAGAACTCAATGGACGTGCCGATCAGGCTGGCAACGATCACGCGGCTCTTCGAATTGGCCTTGGCCGGCACCGCTTCCGCAGAACGATTCGTAGTAGGCATTGGGAGTCTTTCGCAAGAGGAATTGAAGTATCCACATCGTAGGCAACGGCGTCCGTTATCTGAGATTCGATTCCAAATAGTGGACAATGTTTCGGCGTTTGTCATATTCCGGGCACAAAAAACCCGCGCCCGCGGTTGGAATACTCCGCCGCGGACGCGGGATGGGGAAGCGTAAAACGCTACATATGTACGTGCAGGCGCCGAGCCGCCTCGGAAATGGAGCCGGTGAGCGAGGGGTAAACCGTGAAGGTGTTCGCCAGGTCATCCACGTGGAGCTTCTGCGTCACGGCAAGCGCGATGGGGAAGATCAGCTCGGAAGCACGCGGACCCACCACCACACCGCCGATCACGGTGCCGGAGCCCTTGCGGGAAATGATCTTTACGAAGCCTTCCTTGACGTCCATCATCTTGGCCCGCGCATTGGTGTGCAGCGAGAGCTTGATGACGTCGCCCTGGTAGCGGCCCTCGGCAACGTCCGCTTCGGAAACGCCCACGGACGCGATTTCCGGCGATGTGAAGATATTTGAGGCAACCTGCTTGAGCTTCAGCGGCTTCACGCCGTCGCCCATCAGGTGCGCCACGGCGATGCGGCCCTGCATGGCGGCCACGGACGCCAGGTTGAAGACGCCGGTGCAGTCGCCAGCGGCATACACGTTCGGCGCCGTGGTGCGGGAGACGCCGTCGACCTTGATCTGGCCGCGGTCATCCAGCTGCACCCCGGCCTCTTCCAGGCCGATGCCGGCGGTGTTGGGAATGGCGCCCACGGCCACCAGGCAGTGGCTGCCTTCCACGGTGCGGCCGTCGGAAAGGGTGACCAGCACGCCGTCGCCGGTATTCTTCACCGAATCGGCGCGGGAACGGCTGAGCACCGTCATGCCGCGGGCCTGGAACACGTCTTCGAGTACGACGGCGGCATCCGCGTCCTCGCCCGGCAGCACCCGGTCGCGGCTGGAGATGAGCGTGACCTTGGTGCCCAGGCCGTTGTAGGCGCTGGCGAACTCGGCTCCGGTCACGCCGGAACCAATGACAATCAGGTGTTCGGGCACCTCGGTGAGGTTGTAGATCTGCTTCCAGGTAAAGATGCGCTCACCGTCGGGCAGGGAGGTGTCCAGCTCGCGGGGGTTGGCGCCGGTGGCGATCAGCAGGGCCTCGGCCTCGACGGTGTCGACCGTGCCGTCGTCGGCCGTGACCTCAATGGTGGTGTTGTTCAGCAGCCGGCCGGCACCGATCTTTACCTTCACGCCCACGCGTTCGAGCGTGCGGCGGATGTCATTGGACTGTTCCTTGGCCAGCGCCAGCAGGCGGTGGTTGACTACCTTGAGGTCAGCGAAGACCGGGCTGGCAATATCGCCGAATTCAACGCCCAGGTTCCGGGCGGCGGTCATGCGGGTCATCACATCGGCGGTGGCGATGAGGGTCTTGGAGGGAACGACGTCGGTGAGCACCGCAGAGCCACCCAGTCCCTGCCGCTCGACAATGGTTACGTCCGCCCCGAGGGATGCGGCCACCAGGGCGGCCTCGTAGCCGCCGGGGCCACCTCCGAGGATGGCAATTTTCCGGGCAGTGAAATCTAGTTGGCTCGTCACAAGGCTCTATTGTGTCCCATCCCGTGACGGCGCTCAAACGGCGCCGCCGGCCCCGCACCCGGCCAGCGTGTGAAGACGGTAGGTTGTAGGTGTGACTAACGACCCATTTGAACTTGCCCAGCAGGCCGCCGACTACATTGCCGAGCACACCGGTGTGCCCTCCCATGACATTGCCCTGGTTCTCGGCAGCGGCTGGGGGGAAGCAGCGGAGCTCATCGGCGAGACCACTGCCACCCTCTCCGCCTCCGACATCCCCGGCTTCTCCGCCCCTGCCGTTCAGGGCCACGTCGGCACCATCCGTTCGGTGCTCACTCCCGACGGCAAGCGTGCCCTGGTCCTGGGCGCACGCACCCATTACTACGAGGGCAAGGGAGTACGCGCCGTCGTGCACGGTGTGCGTACCGCAGCCGCCGCCGGCGCCAAGGTCATGGTCCTGACCAACGGCTGCGGCGGCCTGAACCCGGCCTGGCAGCCCGGCACCCCGGTGCTCATCAGCGACCACATCAACCTCACGGCCACCTCCCCGCTGGAGGGGGCAACGTTCGTGGACCTCACCAATCTGTACTCCCCGCGCCTGCGGGAGGTCGCCCGCAGCGTGGATCCCACCCTGGACGAGGGCGTCTACGCACAGTTCACCGGCCCGCACTACGAAACCCCGGCCGAGGTCCGATACGCCAAGACCATCGGCGCCGACCTGGTGGGCATGTCCACCGCGCTGGAAGCCATTGCTGCCCGGCACGCCGGCATGGAGGTCTTCGGCATCTCCCTGGTCACCAACCTCGCCGCGGGCATCAGCCCGGTGGCCCTGAGCCACCAGGAGGTGCTGGAAGCCGGGCAGGCCGCCGGCCCCCGCATCTCCAAGCTGCTCGCCGAAATCATCAACCGGATCTAGCGGCGCTCCGCCGTTGCCCAGCAAGGTACACATCATGACTATGAATTCCGTTGAACTGGATGAACTCGTTGCCGCAGCAAAAGCATGGGCAGCGAGTGACCCCGACACCGATACCGCGGCGGAACTGCGCGCCGTGCTCCGCGCTTTGGAAACCAACGACGCCGAAGCGGCCGACGACCTGGCCGACCGGTTTGCCGGCACGCTGGAATTCGGCACCGCGGGGCTGCGGGCGGAACTGGGCGCCGGTCCCATGCGGATGAACCGGGTGGTGGTACGCCGCACGGCTGCGGGCATCGCGTCCTTCCTGCAGGACACCGCCGGGGACAACTGGACCCCCAGCGCCGTGATTGGCTACGACGCGCGGCACAAGTCCCGGGACTTCGCGCTGGAAACCGCTGCGGTGTTCGGCGCTGCCGGCATCGAGACGTTCCTGCTTCCCTGCACCCTGCCCACGCCGCTGCTGGCCTATGCCGTACGCGCCCTGGACACCGACGCCGGAGTGATGGTTACCGCCAGCCACAATCCGGCCCGGGACAATGGCTACAAGGTGTACCTGGGCGGCCGCACGGTCAAGGGGCCGGGACGCGGCGCCCAGATTGTCACGCCGTACGACGCCGAGATCGCGGCGCGGATCGATTACACGGCGCCGCTGGACTCAATCGAGCTGGCACCGGACGGCTACACCGAGGTCTCCGAATCCCTCGTGGCTGACTACATCGGCGCCGTGGACGGGCTGATGCACCCCGAAGGCTACCCCGAGCGGGACCTGGACATTGTGCTGACACCCATGCACGGCGTCGGCGGCGAAACCATGACGTCGGTGCTGCGCGGAGCCGGGTTCACCTCGGTGGCGCTGGTGGCCGCGCAGGCGCTGCCGGACCCGGATTTCCCCACCGTAGCCTTCCCCAACCCCGAGGAACCCGGCGCGCTGGACCTGGCCCTGGAACTGGCCGTCGAGCGGAATGCGGATCTGGTCCTGGCCAATGACCCCGACGCCGACCGCGCCGCCGTCGCCGCCAAGGACCCGGCCACGGGTGAATGGCGGATGCTGCGCGGCGACGAAGTGGGGGCCCTGCTCGGCCGCCATATCTCCCGCCGGATCGCTGCGGGACGGTGGAAGGTCCGCGGCGAAAAGAGCCGTAAAGGCGTGGTCTTCGCCAACTCCATCGTGTCCTCCCGCCTGCTGGCCCGGGTCGCCGAAGCGGCCGGGTTTGAGCACCAGGAGACCCTCACCGGTTTCAAGTGGATCTCGCGGGTGCCGAAGCTGACCTACGGCTACGAAGAGGCCCTGGGTTACTGCGTGGCTCCCGGACTGGTGCGGGACAAGGACGGCATCTCCGCCGGTGTGCTGATTGCCGAGCTGGCCGCGTCGCTGAAGGCCGCCGGCCGGACCCTCTTCGATGAGCTCGACGACCTTGCCCTGACCCACGGCCTGCACCAGAGCGACCAGCTCTCCGTCCGGGTGGACAACCTGGGCCTGCTGACCGAGATGATGCAGCGCCTGCGCGAACACCCGCCCGTGTCTTTTGCCGGCTCCGAGGTGGAATCCGCCGTCGACCTTTCCCTGGGCGACGCGGGCCTGCCGCCCACCGACGGACTGCGGTACATTACCCGGGACAACACTAGGGTCATCATCCGCCCCAGTGGAACCGAGCCAAAGCTCAAGTGCTACCTCGAGGTAATTGAGCCGGTGGCTTCGGCCGAGGAGCTGCCGGCCGCCCGTGCCAAGGCACGCGCTGCGCTGGACGCCGTGCTGGCGGATGTACGGACGGCCCTGGGACTCTAACCTAAGCGGGAGACCGGCATGGGACGGCTGATCTACACAGGCATCACCTCGTTGGATGGCTACATTGCGGACGAGTCCGGGTCCTTTGACTGGAGCATGCCCGACCAAGAGGTGCACCGCTTCGTCAACGGACTGGACCGCAACATGCGGACGTTTCTGCTGGGGCGTCAACTGTACGAGGTGATGGCGTACTGGGATTCCGTGCCGCCGGACGAGCCCGAAGCCATCCAGGAGTATGCCCGGATCTGGCAGGCGGCGGACAAAGTGGTGTATTCCCGCTCCCTCACGGAACTGGATGCACCGCGCACACGGCTGGAGCACAACTTCGACCCCGACGCCGTACGGACCCTCGTTGAGGCGTCCGACGGCGACGTCTCGGTGGGCGGAGCGGCCCTCGCCGCGCAGGCGCTGCAGGCCGGCTTGGTGGACGAGGTGCAGCAGCTGCTCTCCCCCGTGATCATCGGCGGCGGCAAGCGTTTCCTGCCGGCCGGGCTCCGCCTGGACCTGGAGCTGGTGGAGGAACAGCGCTTCGGCAATGGTGTGGTGTTCCTCCACTACCGGGTGCAGAAGTAAGCCCGGGCGGTGGAGGGCGCTTGGCCGGCGGCGTGCAGTCAGGCGAGCAGTTCGGTGGCCAGGGGCAGACGACTGCCGCTGGCCAGCAGGGTTCCCACCTGCTCAGCCGACAGCGGGCGGCTGAAGAAGTAGCCCTGCGCGCTGGAGCAGCCCATCTGGCGCAGGAGGCGGGCCTGGTCACGGGTTTCAATGCCCTCAAAGACGGCTTCCATCCCGGCCGCCTGAATGAGGCGGTGCACGGCGTCCACGAATTTCAGCTGGCCTTCGTCCCGGCTGATGGTGGCAATCAGGGCCCGGTCCACCTTGACGGTGGCCACGGGCAGTCGCCGCAGGTAGCTGATGGAGGAATACCCGGTTCCGAAGTCGTCGATTTCCAGCCGTACTCCCAGTGCCTTGAGTGACTTCATGGAGTACGTCTCCACGTCTCCGCTGCCTACAAACGCACTCTCGGTGATTTCCAGGACCAGATCCCGCGGAGCTGCTCCCGTTTCCCGCAGCTGGGCGCGGACATAGTCCACCAGGTCCATGCTCTGCAACTCAGACGGGGAGACGTTGACCCGGATGTGGAACCCGTCCTGGTCGTTTCCGGCGGCCCGCCAAGCCGCCAACTGCTCGAGGGAAGACCGCAGCACCCAGCGGCCTATGCCCCCAATGGCGCCGCACTCCTCAGCCAGGGGGATAAAAGCGTCCGGCATGATCAGTCCCTGTGTGGGATGCTGCCAGCGCAGCAGGACCTCAACGCCTTGCATCCGCCCGCTGGCCAGGTCCACCACCGGCTGGTAGTCCAGCCGGAATTCGTTGCGTTCCACGGCGTTGCGCAGTTCGGACACCATGTCCCGGCGCAGCTGCCGGGCATACAGCATGACCGGTTCGAAGGCCCGGACCATCCCGGGGCCCTCATCCTTCGCGATATACATTGCGGTGTCGGCACGCAGGAGGAGATCGGTGGCGGACTGTCCTGCTTCGGCCAGGTGAACCCCGATGCTGGCCCGCGGCCACACATCCAGTTCTTCCACCTCGGTACGGATGCTCAGTGCCTCCTGAAGCCGCTCTGCCGCTGCACGGGCGGACAAACGATTCACGCGCGGCAGCAGGATTGCAAATTCGTCCCCGCCGAGCCGGGCCACGGTGCTCCTCGGCGGCACCGCGCGGAGCAGCCGCACGGCAACCTCCTGAAGGACGCGGTCCCCCGCGTTGTGGCCGAAGCTGTCGTTGATGTCTTTGAACCCATCGAGATCGATCATCAACATTGCAGGCGCAGGCTCCGCACCGTTCCACTCGCTCAACGCATCTTCGGTTACCTGCATCAGCGCCAGCCGGTTTGCGACGCCGGTGAGCGGATCCGAGAGTGCCATGTGCTGCATCTGGGCATGGGCCTCCCGCAATTCCTCGGTGCGGTTTTCCACGCGCTGCTCAAAGTCGCGGTAGATGTCATCCAGCTCTGCGGCCAGCAGGTTAATACCGGTGCTGACCGCGTCCACCTGGTCACGGGCAGCCGATATGGGAATCCGGGCAGACAGATCGCCGGCGGCAATGCTGACAATGCCCTCCACGATCTTGTTCAACCGGGCGTCGTTATATGCCGAGGGTGCTGCCTGATCTTGATCCGCCATCACGAGGCGAACCGTTCCAGCCAGATCAAGGCGTCCGCCTCGGAGGAGAAATAACGGGTGGGGCAGGGCTGGACTTCCCCGCCCAGAAGGAAGTTGGCGATAACGCGGTCAACCGGTGAAACACCGATGACGGCGACGGCGGAGAGGGAACGCGCAGCACTGAATACCTCCCGGGCACCCCGGGTGATGGATTCGACACCGGACAGGGTCAGGAGCAACGGCAACTTACCGCTGCTGGCCATCCTGATGATGTTCTCGGCCGCAATCTCGGCCATGGTGCCCGTCACAACCTCGCCCGGCGGCAGCTCAAGCACCAGGTGACCCTCCTCGGACAGATGAACGTCCATGGATCCGGGCGCGGGCGGGTACTGCACCGTTGTCGGGTGCCCCTCGTATCTAGCCATGTTTCCCCCAAGTCGCCGCGCGGGACCTCTATGCAGCGGTATGCCTCGCCGTATTGGAATAACTGATAGCGCCGCCGCCGGTAGTTCGGAGACCGTGCTTGTATTGTGCGCCTTCAATGCTTAAATATCGAGTTCCTGTGGTTGTGTTGCTCCCTGCTTTCGAAGGGGCCTATTGTTCGCGGGCTGCTTCCATGGTGTCAATGAATGTGCGGACTTGGAACGCACGCTCGGCGCCACCGGTTTCCAGGAAGATCTGCTCGCTTTCCAGCGCGACTTTGAGTGCCTCCCCCTTTCGGCCCGCCTGCAGCAGGCACCCGCTGAGCAGCTGAAGGGATTGGGCTCGAATATACGGGAACAGCTCCTTGGTTTGGGCCGCAACCTCACGGAGCTTATTCTCAGCGACTTCCAAGTTCCCTGACGCATATTCCCAATGGGCGCGTGCCAGGAGAATTTCCACCTTGTCCGCAACGTTGCCGCCCGCAACGGAAATAGCAACCTCTGCCCGTTCAACACATTCAAGTGTCGCGCTGTTTATGAGACCTGCTTCGAGGCGCATATTGGCAGCAGCCTTGTTAAAGAGTGCCCACAGATTCACGTCGCCTACACGGACGAGGTCGATTGCCGCCCGGTCGTGATACTCCTGTCCCTCGGTGATTCGTCCGGACATAAAGCCGGCATTTCCGATGGCCCAATAAGCCATGCCGCGGACTTTAGTGCCGGATTCCGGTCCAACCAAAGTGTCCAAGACCAGCGCCTCCCGCCAGGCATCTTCTGATTCGCCCTTCTCCGCAAGTGTGGAAACGATGGAGTGCTGAAGTGCCAGACGGAGCTGTCCCGGCTCATCCGGAATAACGCTCGCCGCCTCTTCGGCGGCGGTCAGGGCTCGATCGGTCGCCCCGCTGTTTTGCAGCGCGTGGGCCAGTAACGTCCGGGCCTGGGCAACCAACTCAGGGTAATCAGCCATGGCAGCGTGCTCCACCAGTTCCTCAATGGTGCGAATGCAGTCGTCCATTCGTCCCAGTGCGTACTGAAAATGAGCGATATTGAAAGATGACCGGTGAAAGGCCCACTTGTCGCCGTCGCTTAGGGCTGCATCGCGGGCAATTGCGGAGTATTCAATAGCCTTTGCATAGTCATGCTCAGCCTTGGCCTGCTGTGCTCGATACTCGTTGACTATAACGACTGGATTCTGTTCCAACGCTGCAGGCCTCTTTCAGGGGTCAAGATCCAACGGTTACATAAAATATTTGCTCAGCATTCCCCAAAGAAGGCGCGCCGCACATCAATTGGATCCTAAGCATAGCTACACTCCAATTGTCCCACCCCGAATGAACTTTCCCCCAAGGAGCACTCCATGAAAAAACTTGGTGCAGCAGCACTATTGGCCGCTGTCCTCCTCGGAGCGGGCGCGGCAGCGCCCGCTTCGGCTGCCACTGTATCGGCCGCCGCGGGCAGCTCTAATATCCAGCTGATGGGCAACTGGCCCGGCTACCACTAAAAACAAAGCAGTCTAAGCGGCCGGGCGCCTGATTTCGGGGGCCCGGCCGCTTATTTTTCCCGGGCTCCGAGGAGCTCCCGCCGCATTCCCGCGGCTTTCCACCACTGCCCCTGTGGCAAGATAGATCCATGCCTACCCCCATTGCCTCGTACATTGATCACACGCTCCTGAAGCCCGAGGCCAGCCGCGAGGACATCCTGCGGGTCTGCGCCGAAGCCGCCGAATACCAGTTCAAGTCGGTATGCGTGAACCCGCTCTGGGTAGGTACCGTCCGCAACGCCCTGAAGGGCAGCGGCGTGCTGACCTGCTCGGTGATCGGGTTCCCCCTGGGTGCCACCACCACCGAGGTCAAGGTCTTCGAAGCCCAGGGTGCACTGCAGGACGGCGCCGACGAAATCGACATGGTCATCGACATTGCCGCAGCACGCCGCAACGACCGCGCCGCGCTGGTCCGCGACATCGCCGCCGTCGCCGACGCCGTCCACGCCGCCGGCGGCATCCTGAAGGTCATCATCGAAACTTCCCTGCTCACCGACGAGCAGAAGGTCCTGGCCTGCGAAGCATCGGTTGACGCCGGCGCTGATTTCGTCAAGACCTCCACCGGCTTCAACGGCGGCGGAGCAACGGTGGAAGACATTGCGTTGATGCGCCGCACGGTCGGTCCCGACCTGGGCGTAAAGGCCTCCGGCGGCGTCCGTTCCGCCGAAGATGCGCAGGCTTTGATCGACGCCGGGGCCACGCGTATCGGAGCGAGCTCCGGAATCGCTATTGTTAATGGAAGCAAAGCCACGTCGGACTACTGACCCGCAACGCTACTGAACACTTTTTGAAACGGAGAACTCCATGGTTGGAACACGGTCAAAGCAGCCGACACACTCAGGCGAGGGTCACCTGGTCAGCAACATCCTTACCTTCGTAGTGATGTTTGCGGTCTTCCTCGGCGCCATCTTCTCACTGAACTGGCTGAGCCTGGACAACGTCTGGCCCATGGCCATCCTGCTGGTTGCCGCCTGCGGCATGTACTTCGTGGCCTTCACCATCGGGCGTTCGGACACCACCACCGAACTGGCAAAGGGCTACTCCCACAACGAGTAGGTCCGGCACCACAGCACCACACCAGCGATGCACCCGAGGCCACCGGCCCGGGTGCATCGCTCGCTTAACACCGCAGGCTGCCCGCAGCAGCGGGACCGCGGCCGGGGAAACTGAGTAGCGGCCCGGGGCAAGCAGGTAGCCCTTACTCTTAGCGCACGCATGAAGCGCTCCCTAGATTCGCTGCATGACTACCATGATGACCCGCAGGGAATGGCGCCGGGACCGGGCCCGGCAGCAGCGCATCACCTTCATTGGCTACGCGGTCCTGGTCTCCTGCCTGGTGGCCGCCGCCGCACTCTTCCTGGTCGCCGTGACCGGCTGACCGCCCCGGGAGCCCCGGGAGCCCCGGGGAGCCCCTACTCCTTGAAAACGGCGTCCAGCACCTGCTTGGCCCACGCCAGTATTTCGGCATCCATCAGGTCCCGTCCGCCAATCCGCGCTGTCTTCGGCTTCGGCACGAGCACCGCGTTCAGGGCCGGCTTGACCTGCGCCCCCGGGTACATCCGCTGCAGCCGCATCACGCGTGATTCCGGCAGGTCGGCAGGGGCGAACTTAATGAAGTTGCCCTGCAGCGCAACGTCGGTCAGCCCGGCTTCCCGCGCGTCCACCCGGAACCGGGCCACATCGATGAGGTTCTTCACTTCCTGCGGCGGCTCGCCGTAGCGGTCCACCAGTTCGGCCAGGACCTCATCGATCCCCTCGTTGGTCAGTGCGGAAGCCAGCTTGCGGTAGGCCTCCAGCCGCAGCCGCTCCCCCGGCACATACTCGTGGGGCAGATGGGCGTTGACCGGCAGCTCGATCTTCATCTCGGCGGCCTTCTGCTCAGCCTCGCCGCGGTAATCGGCCACAGCTTCGCCCACCAGCCGGATGTACAGATCAAAACCAACACCGGCTATGTGCCCGGACTGTTCCCCGCCCAGCAGGTTGCCGGCGCCGCGGATTTCCAGGTCCTTCATTGCCAGCTGCATGCCGGCGCCCAGTTCGTTGTGAGTGGCCACTGCCTTGAGGCGTTCAAGCGCCACCTCGCCCAGCGGCTTCTCGGACGGGTAGAGGAAGTAGGCGTAGGCCCGCTCCCGGCCGCGGCCCACCCGCCCGCGCAGCTGATGCAGCTGGGACAAGCCGAAGTGGTCTGCCCGGTCCACGATCAGCGTGTTGGCGTTGGAGATGTCCAGGCCGGTCTCGATGATGGTGGTGCACACCAGCACGTCAAAGCGCTTCTCCCAGAAGTCCACAATGATCTGTTCAAGCTTCGACTCGCTCATCTGGCCGTGCGCGACGGCGATCCTCGCCTCCGGCACCAGCTCCTGGAGGTGCGCGGCGGTCCGGTCGATGGAGGACACCCGGTTGTGCACAAAGAAGACCTGCCCTTCACGCATCAGCTCCCGGCGGATGGCGGCGGAAGCCTGCTTGTCCGTGTACGGACCCACGTAGGTCAGCACCGGGTGCCGTTCCTCCGGCGGGGTCGCCAGGGTGGAGGTCTCCCGGATCCCGGTCAGGGACATTTCCAGGGTGCGGGGAATCGGGGTGGCGCTCATGGCCAGCACATCCACGTTGGTGCGCATCTTCTTCAGCGCTTCCTTGTGCTCCACGCCGAAACGCTGCTCCTCATCCACGATCACCAGGCCCAGGTCCTTGAACTGGACCTCCTGGGAAAGCAGGCGGTGGGTGCCGATCACTACGTCCACCGAACCGTTTTTGACGCCCTCATTGGTGGCCTTGGCCTGCTTGGCGGTCTGGAACCGGGAGAGCGAATCCACCCGGACCGGGAAGCCGGAGAAGCGTTCGGCGAACGTTTCCATGTGCTGCTGGGCCAGCAGCGTGGTGGGCACCAGCACCGCCACCTGCTTGCCGTCCTGCACCGCCTTGAACGCCGCCCGAACCGCGATTTCCGTTTTGCCGTAGCCCACGTCGCCGGACACCAGGCGGTCCATGGGCACTTCGCGCTCCATGTCCGCCTTGACCTCGTTGATGGTGGTCAGCTGGTCCGGCGTTTCCACGTAGGGGAAGGCTTCCTCCAGCTCCCGCTGCCAGGGGGTGTCCGGGCCGAAGGCGTGGCCCCTGGAGGCCATCCGGGCCGAGTACAGCCGGATCAGTTCCCCGGCGATCTCCTTGACGGCCTTCCGGGCCCGGCTCTTGGTCTTGGCCCAGTCGGAGCCGCCCATCTTGGACAGCACCGGGGTTTCGCCGCCAACATAGCGGGTGATCTGGTCCAGCTGGTCTGTGGGGACAAACAGCCGGTCCCCCGGAGCGCCGCGCTTGGAGGAGGCGTATTCCAGCACCATGTACTCGCGTACGGTCTTGTTGGCGCCGGCTCCGGTGGCGCGCTGGATCAGTTCAATGAACTTGCCGACGCCGTGCTGTTCGTGGACCACAAAGTCGCCCTCGTGCAACTGCAGCGGGTCCACGGCGTTGCGCCGCTTGGAGGGCATCTTGCGCATGTCGCGCGTGGAATATGCGCTGGCCCGGCCCAGCAGATCGGCTTCCGTGAGGAGCCCGGTCTTGAGCGTGTCGAAGACGTATCCGCGGCCGGCGCTGGCCGTGGTGATGGCGATGACGCCGGGGCGCGGTTCGGTGTCCACGGACTCCACCAGGGCGGCGGGGATGTCATTCTCGCGGAACAGTTCGGCCAGCCGTGCTGCCGGCCCGGGGCCTTCGGTGACGACGACGACGCGCCACATGTCGCGCACGCGGCCGCCGATGAAGTCCATCATCTCGGCCACATCACCCTGGTAGCCGCGCGGTTCGCGGGCGTTGATGGTCAGCGTGTCGATATCCAGCACGGTTTCGTCGTCCGGGTTAAAGGACGTGATGGACCACCAAGCCACACTGTTGGCGTGCGCTGCGGTGCGCGTTTCGGCCAGGGAACGGAAGCTGGCGGCGTTCAGGTCCGCCGCGAGTCCTGCGGACAGGTCCAGCGGCGCCGAGCCGCCGTCGGAGGCCGTGGCCCACGCCGCGGCAAGGAATTCCTCGTTGGTGGCGGCCAGGTCATGGGCGCGGGCACGGACCTTTTCGGGTTCAATCACCACGGCAATCGAGCCGGCGGGCAGCTCTCCCATCAGGGGAACCATCCGGTCCACCAGGACCGGTGCGAGGGATTCCATACCCTCCACGGCAATACCGCCGGCGATCTTCTCCAGCATGTCCGCCGCTGCGGGCATCTGGTCCTTGAGTTTCGCGGCCCGGCTCATCACTGAGGGAGTGATCAGGATTTCGCGGCAGGGAGGAGCGTAAAGCTCGCTGGGGTGGGTGATGTGCTCACCTGACAGGCTGCGCTGGTCTGCGACGGCGAACCAGCGCATCGAATCCACTTCGTCGCCGAAGAAATCAATGCGGATGGGGTGGTCCTCGGTAGGCGGGAAAACATCCAGGATGCCGCCGCGCACCGCGAACTCACCGCGGTGGGAGACCATGTCAACCCGGGCGTAGGCCGCCTCGGACAGTGCGGTGACCACGGAGTCGAAGGGCTGCTCCTGCCCCACCTTCAGGGCGACCGGCTTCAGCTCCCCCAAGCCTGCCACCAGCGGCTGGACAACGGCACGCACCGGCGCCACCACAACCTGCACGGGAGCGGTTTCCGGATGGGCCAGCCTGCGGAGGACGGACAGCCTGCGTCCCACCGTGTCCGAGCGGGGCGAAAGCCGTTCGTGCGGGAGCGTCTCCCAGCTCGGGAACTCCTCGATGCCCGCCAGCGGAAGGTAGCTGCGCAGCGCAGCGGCCAGGTCCTCAGCCTCACGCCCCGTGGCGGTCACGGCCAGCACCACCGGGGGCACGCCGTCGCCGGCCCCCGAGGCGGCCAGGCCGTCCACAACTTCGGCCAGCAGCGCCGCGCGCATGCCCTGCGGCGCACCGATCTGCAGGTCCTCACTGCGGTTTGCGGGCGGCCGGGAGGAAAGGGTGCGCACCCGGGCGTAGGACGGGTCCTCGGCGAGGGCGGCACGCAGTCCGTTCAGGCTCATGGGGGTGTTTTCTCCTTCACGACGCAACGCAAATACCCGAAGTTCACAGACGGAACCCCGGGGTTTTCTTCCACCCTACCCGCTGCCTGGGGGCTCCGGCGCACCTGTCGCTGAGAGCGGAAAGACGGTTTTCCGGCCCTGCGCTCCCCATCGAATCCGTTGCTGGATTTTCCTTGTGCGCCCTGCGACGCTTGAAAGGCACTGGCGTCACTGCAGTTCCCCACAGCTTCCTTTCCGGCAGCTGGCCTTGCGGCTGCCTTCACCAACGGAGGATTGCCCCATGACACGCAAAGCACCGGCACGCAAAGCGCCCTTCCGGGCTATCGGGTTGGCGGTACTCACCCTCGCACTTGGCGCCTGCGCCGGCACCAACGGCGACGGCGGGGGCACCGCCACCGGCAGCTCGACCTCCTCGGCATCGGATGCGTCGTCCTGCTCCACCATCTCCCCCAACAGCCCCGGCGAAGAGAACTGCCAGGCGGCAGGGATCCCGGGAAGCACAGCTGCCAATGAACGCTGCACCGGAACCCCGGCCGCATCCCCGACCGACGGACTGAACGAAGGAACCTTCGGCCCGTACTGCGAAAACGCGGTCGCCATCAGCTACAACGCGGGCCTGATTCCGGACGACGCCGAGGGCATCGTGACCGTCACCGAGACCAATGCGGACACCACCGTGGAACTGACCGCCCAGGGCTTCTCCCCGGACATGACCTTCACCGCGCAACTGCACGAGCGCGCCTGCGGAGCGGACCCTGCCGATGCCGGCGGGTTGGTCCAGAATCCGCAGGACAGTACCGGCGGCAACGGACTGGCCGTGGACTTCACCACGGACTCCTCCGGCAATGCCACGGCCACCGGTACGGTGCCGTGGGTCCTGCCGGGCAGCGGCGGCGGCCACTCCCTGCTGATCTTCGAGGCGGGCGGCAGCGAAAACGGCGAAGCAGCCGGCTGCCTGACCCTCGCTCAGTAGGGGGGGGCCGTTTACAGGCCGGCTGCGGGTCCGGTTTAGGATGAGGGTTGGCCGGTAGGCGGGCGTGCCCGCAGTTATTCAGCCGGCGTTCGCACCCACCTCTGGAGGACCCATGGCCCTGAACGCAACAACCATCCTGCCCTACGACGTCGCCACCGTGACGGACGCCTTCGCCAACGAGGACTTCCTGCGCACCATCAGCGAACACGTGGGCGGCGCCCTGGTCTCGGCCACCGTGGAGGGCGACACGGCAGGTGCATTTGTCCTGACAGCAGTGCGCACCATGCCGACCGACCGCCTCCCGGATATCGCCAAGAAGTTCGTTGGCGCTACCCTGACCGTCACCCAGAAGGAACAGTGGGCCGCACCGGGCGCGGACGGCACCCGCGAAGCCGCTGTTGAACTGTCCGTGGGCGGCGTTCCGCTTAAGGTGACGGCCGTACAGCGCCTGGTCACAGTGGCCGAAGGCACCCGGGTGGACGTCGATGGCAACGTCCGTTCCTCCATTCCGTTCCTCGGCGACAAAATCGCCAAGGCCGCCGAACCCATGATCGGCAAGGCGCTGACCATCCAGGCAGGCCAGGCCGGCAAGTGGATCGAAAGCCGGAAGGGCTAAGCATCTCCATGAGCCTTCCCACGCCCCTGGCCCTCGTCCTGATCGTCGCTGGCCTGTGGTCCATCCTGGTCTGGCCCTCCTTCCTCAAGGACGTACTGAAATCCCCGCAGGCCCGAGATGAAAACGGAGCCGCCACCCGGTACATGACGGTGAACCTCATGAAGATCAGCTCCGCCATGGTCTTCGGCCTGGCCACCATAGTGATCGGCATCCGGGCACTGGCCGGTTGATCTTCCGGCTGCTTCTCCGCAACGCCCCGGCAGGGATTCCTTCCGGGGCGTTGCGCTGTTCCCGGACCGTTGAAGACCCCCGGAGTCCGCTGCAGGGGCTTCCGGGACACCCGCCAACGTAGAACCGGGTAGACTGGTTCACGGTGCGCCGGGAAGTCTGGTCGGCAATTGTTTGCCGTACCCGAATCCGTTAGGAACCTTTTGATGGCCTCTGAGTCACCCAAGCCCCGCAGCCCCCGTACCGTCCTGAGCCGGGGCAGCTACGGCGAAGCACAGCGCATCGGCGAAATCCTTAGAAAAGAAACCGTAGGCGGCATCCTGCTGCTCGTCGCCACGGTTGCCGCCCTGATCTGGGCAAACTCCCCCGTTGCCGACAGCTATTTTGCCGTCCGAGACTTTGAAATCGGATATGAGCCCTGGCACCTCAAGCTCAGCATCGGCGCCTGGGCCGCGGACGGACTGCTGGCTATCTTCTTCTTCCTCGTGGGACTTGAACTCAAGAAAGAATTCGTCGCCGGCGACCTGCGGGACATCCGGCAGGCCATTGTGCCTATTGCCGCGGCGGTGGGCGGCGTGGTGGTCCCCGCCTTGATCTACGTTGCGGTAAACGTGCTCGCCGGCTCGGACGGGCTGCGCGGCTGGGCCATTCCGACGGCCACGGACATTGCCTTTGCGCTAGCCGTGCTTGCCGTGATCAGCTCCCACCTGCCCAGTGCCCTACGCATTTTCCTCCTCACACTGGCCGTGGTGGATGACCTGATTGCCATCACCATCATTGCCTTCTTCTACTCCGATGACGTGCATCTGGGCTACCTGCTCTGGATGTTCCTGCCGCTGGCGGCCTTCACGCTGCTGGTCCAGCGCCTCCCCAGGTTCTTCGGCACGCGGACCTGGCCCGCTTGGGTGATCCTGCTGCCGCTGGCCGTGGTTACGTGGGCTCTGATGCATGCCTCCGGCGTACACGCCACCGTTGCCGGTGTCCTGCTCGGTTTCGCCGTCCCGGTGCTGCGCCGCGGACCGGACCGCAGGAAGCTGCCGGCCAACCCCGAGCTGCCGGGGCTTTCAGAGATCTTCGAACACCGCTTCCGCCCCATTTCCACCGGTTTCGCCGTGCCGTTGTTCGCTTTCTTCTCCGCCGGCGTCGCGCTGGGTGGATTCGACGGCCTGGGCCGGGCACTGACAGACCCAGTGGCCATCGGCATTATCGTGGCGCTCGTCCTGGGTAAACCGCTGGGCATCCTGGCCACCACCTGGGGCATCACCGCCGGCACCAAAGCGAAACTGGACCCGGACCTGCGCTGGGTCGACCTGCTGGGCATCGGAGTTCTCGGCGGGATCGGCTTCACTGTGTCACTGCTGGTCAACGACCTCAGTTTCGCGGTGGGCAGTTCACACAACGACGACGCGAAGGTGGGTATCCTTGCCGCATCCCTGCTCGCCGCGCTGCTGGCATCAATCCTTCTGACCGCACGCAACCGGCGCTACCGCGCGATCGAGGAACAAGAGCGGCTGGACGCGGACAATGACGGTGTCCCGGATGTGTACGAAGGACGCGAGGATTAGCGGCAGCCGAACTCCGCGTACGGACCCAGCCAGCTGTTCTTGGTGGTGTAAGACATCGTTGTGGGCCACATCTGTACCCGCTCGGACGGAAAGGAAATGTCCGGCTCCTGAACCTGGATGACGCCCGAGACCGGACTCTTAGGAAGGGCCGTTCGAAGGCTCACCGCCATCGGCTGAGTCCTGCCGTTGGTCGTGCCGAGCGCCGAACGCAGCCCTTGTAGCTCTGAGGGGTTCAAGGTCAGCTGCTGCCGCGGCACAGCGTAGGACTTACTGGCTGCACCCACCGTGAAGGTCAGGACGTATGCGGCATCCGTTTCCAGACCGGCCGCCGGTGACCATGAGATTTTGCCCGATTCGGTGCACCATGGCGCCGGCGGTTTTACGACATTGGGCATCGGTGTCACGGTAATGGTGGCCGCAGTGGATGCACTCCAGTAGGCATATGCTGCGGTTCCGCCGAGTCCAAGCACCACCGTCAGGAGAAACGCGACGGCGGCGGTACGGAACCCCGGCAGCCGCCGCAGCCGGCCGAACCGGCCGGTGTCGACACGGGGGGCCATCACCTGGTCCCGCTCCCGGCTCTCCGCAGCCCCCTGCTGCGCCTTGGTACTCATTGGCTCCTGCTTCGTAGACGGACACCTGCCGCGGCGAAGAATGCCACCGACAGTACTATCAGGAGCGTACCCGAGAGTGACCGGATGATGGGTTCAACGGTGCTCTGGAAACCCGCCGGCGCCGCGTCCGTAAGCCTGCCCGCTTCTGCCGGCGCCACGTTGGCGTTGAAATTCAGTGTGCTGCCCCGTACCTGTCCCGGCTCACCTGCGGCCGCGGGAAAGCCGGCCATTGCAGCAGCGCCCGGGGTGTTCTGTCCGGCCTGGAACAGGGCAGCGATCCGCCCGGTGCGGTTTGGTGTCGGTGCGACCCCATCGGTGCCGGTGACGCCGTCGCCGTCGGTTCCCGTTCCGGGTGTTCCGTTGTCCGTCCCGCCGCCGCTGGCGGGGATTTCCGGGTTCCCCGCCGAACCGTCCAAGGCCTCGCAGGCATCCGGGCCGGTCCCCGGGATGTCCGTGGACTGCAGATAGAACACCAGGTCGAACGCTGCGCTGCGGTTACGGGCGGCATTGGGCGCCTCGATGGAAAGGTCCGCCGTGAGCTGCACGCGTACGTCCTCTCCGGGGGCAAGTTCCCACCCCTGATAAAGGGAGGTGCACGCTCCGGCATCGCCAAGCAGCACCGGATTACCGCCAATACCGTCTGCTGATGCGCTGACCGAAAGCAGGCCCGCCAATTCAGTGTCCAGGATCGGCCTGACGGCGCCCGCCGAGAGATGGGCCGGTCCGTCCCCATTGTTGCGGATCCAAATGGACCCCGCGGTTGAGCTGCCCGGAACCAGCCGGATGCCCTGGCCAAAAACAGGGGTGGCCAGTGTCGGTGCAAAGGAGGTGCCGTCTGTACTGAAGGCCAGGTAATCACCGGCCGCAGTCGCAGCCGGCATGCCCGTAAGGGCGACGGCTGCGGCGGCGCTGGCGACCACACCCATAGTGAGCCAGCGCTTCGCCGGCCAGGAAACAGGCATTAGACGGCTACGGGCTTCCGGTGGCTGCGCAGGTGCTGGCGTGAGCTGCCGTGGGTGCAGTGCTCGCACTCTTCCAGTACCGGATCGTCCTCCATGTCGTCCCTGTCCAGGGACAGCGTGCCAAAAATCGGATTCGATTCCGAAGCCGGCCCGGCTCCGTCGGAGTCATTGCCCGGCTCGCCGCTGCCGGCGTCACCCGTCTCCCCGTCCTCACGCCTCTTGGCCAGCGCACCGCGGACCATGGTAACCACGCCGTAGCCGAGTAGTGCGACGGCGCCCCACTGCAGGGCGGCCCCGCGGTCCGAGTTGCCGAGGGCGTTGGCAGCGAAGCCAACGAACGGGACCGCGTAAAAGAGCTTGCCGCGCACCTGGATTTCGCGCACCGGGTTCTCGTCCGCAACGTCATTGTTGTCGCCCTGGGTGATCAGGGTCCGCGCGCCGTCCTGGGCCGTGCCCACGGAAACGATGCGGTGTGTGATGACGGCCGGATCGTTGGATTCGATCTGGTAGGTGATCACGTCGCCCACGCGCAGTTCCTCGAACGGAACGGGCTTGACCACCAGAAAGGTGCCGGGTGCGTAATGCGGGGCCATGGAACTGGTCAGGACGCTGTAAGTCTGCGATCCGGTCACCAGCGGGACAACTACCAGGACCAACGCGATCAGCGCGGTGGCGCACAGGGCAAGGTAGCTCAGGCCGGTTCCGATGAAACTCAACGGACTGGCAGGCTTTTCTGCTGTTCTGCGGCCACTTGACATGGTTTTCCTATCCATCACTTAGCTGTTGGCGCAAGCTGCGCCACGCTGAGGTTTACGGGGATGCTGACCGGAGTGCCCAAAAGACGTGCCGGTGTGCTGGTGCTAAGGGTGATCTTGAAACAAAGAGTCTGGGTCGCTCCGGTACCTAGTGTCTGGAGCTGCGGGGTGCCGGGCGGAACATCCAGAGGTGCGGAACATGTCTGACCTGCCTTCAGGACGCGGGCGGTCACCGTGAGGTTGCCCTCGAGCAGGGTGCCCGGGGCGGGCAGCCCAACGGCCGGCTGAAGCACCAGCGGCGACCCCGGCTGCACGTTGACCGCGTTGGTTACCCGCACGGACTGGTAAGCGGATGTTCCGCGCTTCAACTCCCCGGGATTCAGCGTCAACGCGGGTGTGTCGGCCATGTTGGCGTCGTTGATCAGGACGTTGAAATCTGCGGCCTGAATAGTTCCGGCGTTCACATCCACCGATGCATTCCACAGGGCGTAGCTGCCCTGGACCGTCATAAGACCGAGCACCACAGCGGCCAGGACCAAGCCGGCAGCTTTCAATGCTCGAAGACTCTTCACGGTTTATTTCCTCCAGGGATTGGGCTGTGTGCGGCACTCCGCGCACAGCCCGGACTTGAACAAGGGGTGGAGAAGGGGTGTTAGCTGACGACCTGGGTCAGGGTGAAGCCGACCTTGTTCAGGGCGAGCGTCATGTTTGCGTCGGCGCGTCCCTCGGTCTTCGGGTTGAAGATGAAGGTGCCCTTGGCGGTAATAACGCCTGAGTTGTCCTTGGTGAGCAGCGCCGGGTCTACGGCCTTGCCGTTCTGCGTGTAGGTCACGGTGGGCATCGCGCTGCCGGTGAACTTGTTGACTGCTGCGACGTTGCTCATTTCAAGCTTGGCCTTGAGCTGGTCACCGGTGAGCGTGACGTTGATGTCCTGCGTGAAGACCAGAACATCGCCGGGCACTGCGCGGTAGGTGGCGATGTCGATGGGCGCACCGGCCGCGGTGCTCCAGGTGCCCGTCTTCGTGGTACCGAGGTTCAGGTCGCCGGCAGTGATGGTTCCGGGAGCAACGTCCGCTGCCGCGTTCCAGGTAGCCAGCGTTCCGCCGCCGCCGAGCAGCATGGCCGCTCCGATGCCGATTGCCAGTGCACCCTTGGTCATGCTCTTCATCGTTATCCCTTTGTTCGAAAGTCTTTGGCCCCGGAATGTTTTCCTGCCGCTGGGATAAGTCTGCTGCCCGGCCCTCAAGAATCGACGGGCGCTTGGCGCAGGGTTGCGGCAACATTGGGGCAATGCTCAAGCGCCGCACAAGGTAGTCTCAACATCGACTCAAACCGGTGCCGCGACCACCGGAAACCGTAGCGTTCTTCCGGCCGGAGGACCCATGCCCCGTCACGACAAACCCATGAGCCGCCCGCCGGGCGCTTCCATACGCGCACGCGGGGCCGCCGCCGTCGTGCTGGTGGTCTACTTGGTGTTGCTGGGTGCGGCAGTGTTCTGGCCTTCGCCTATCGACCGGCCAGCCGCCGCCTTCCTGCAGGACACCGCACTGCGCCTGTATGAGCTCGGACTTCCGCCATGGTTCGACTACGCCCGTCTTGAATGGTCCGCCAACGTGGCCCTGTTCATCCCGTTCGGCCTGCTTGCCGGGCTTATCCTTCCGCGCAGATATGTGTGGCTGGCAGGAGTGTGCGGTATTGCGGCGTCCATTGGCATCGAGACAGCTCAGTCGGTGTTTCTTCCCCTGCGCTATGCGACGGTCAATGACGTGGCGGCGAATTCGATAGGCGCCGTATTCGGCGCGGGCCTGGCCTATTTGCTGCATGCCCGGCCCCGGGCGCGGCGGCGGGCACCGTTTTCCTAAGGGCAATTAAAGATGCCCTTACCGGCGAAATTCAGCGGGAACAATTGCAACTGAAATATTGCCACGATCTTGAGCGTTGCGGGCACCCGTTCCTGAGCTTGGAATGCCACTGTTGGTGTTGGCCCGGGAAGTGTCCGAGCCGGCACCGATCCAGGATCCATAACCTCGACGAGCCCCCACTCGAAGGATATTTTTTGTACTTCACTGCCCCGCAGCGGAGCCAGCCCGCAGAAGCGGGTATGCCTCCGACCGCACCAGCATTCCCGGCCATGAGCCGGCATCCCGGCCTGCCGGCCGCAGCGCGGTCGGTGATGCCTGAACTCCCCCACCGGATGATCGCGCTGGCCACCCTGCTGGATTTGAGCGAGCAAATGGGAGCACGCACCTGCCGGCAGTACATCGGCAACTACATTTCCATGTGGGACGGACGTTTTGCCCGTCTGGTGGGGGCCGCAGAAACGAAGGATCTCGAGGCCGCCATGGATGTGGTCCTGAGCATCAAGATCTCCAGCCACATGGCCGGCGCGGAACGGCTCTCAGCCTTGGCCGCGGAGGCCCAAGCGGCCGTGGCGGCCTACGATTTTCCGGCGCTGGACAGCATGGTCGAAGCCATCGGCCGGTGCGGCGCAGACACCATGGCGTTCCTCACCGATTCCCTGGGCCCGGCACGGCAGGACCGGTTCCAGGGCTGAAGAAGTGAAAACCCCCGGCACGCCATGCGTGCCGGGGGTTTCGTAATTCCTGGGGGACGGGTTAGGAAGCCGGGGTAAGCCGGTAACCTACACCGCGCACCGTCTCGAGCCACCGCGGTGACTTGGAGTCGTCGCCAAGCTTGCGGCGCAGGTTCCCCACGTGGACCTCGATGGTGCGCTCGTCGGCGTCGCTGATGAACGACCCGGTGTCATATTCCTCGCCGCGCAGGCGCCGGACCAGATCAGTCTTCGTCCGCACGAGGCGGCCGCCTTCCAGCAGTGCATGCAGCAGGTCGAATTCGGTCCGGGTCAGTTCCACGGCCTGCCCGTTGATCTCCGTGGTGCGCGTGCCCGGGTCGAGTGTGAGGCCGTTGTGCCCGAATGCGCCCGGGGCAGCAGCCGCCTGCGGGGCCTGGACCGCTGCAGAAGCCGCGGCCGGCATTGGATGCGCGGCGCCGTCGTCGCCGGCCGGCACGCCGGACCCGGCGCCCTCGCCTTCCGAAGCGGATTCGCCGCGGGGACGGCGGAGCATTGCCGAGATGCGCGCGCGCAGCTCACGGGGGCGGAACGGCTTGGTGATGTAGTCATCGGCACCGGCTTCAAGGCCCATCAGGGTGTCGAGCTCTTCGGCGCGGGCCGTGAGCATCACAATGTAGGCGTCGCTGAACAGGCGCAGTTGGCGGATCACTTCGAATCCGTCGATATCCGGCAGGCCCAGGTCCAGGGTCACCACAGTGGGATTGTGAAGGCGGACCATCTCCACGCCCTCGGAGCCGTTAGGGGCCGTGTAGACCTTAAACCCCGACTGCTGCAGAACTGCGTTGAGAAGATCGCGGATATCTGCGTCATCTTCGACGATGACCGCTACGCGCTGTATTTCCATGCCTGTTTATTTTCCTGTCCAGCGAGACTTCGGATTGTCCGCTCCCCTTGCTCGGTATCTTACAGGAGCACCCCTATAATCTGAGCTACCACTATCGGAATCCGGGGGTTCCACTTTTATATGTCCAGTCTCGAAGGCCGCATAGCAGCCCTTTTGGGTTTCAAAACGCAGTTGTACGAACTCAATCTCCGGAGGCGGCTGCTAATCAGCCAACTGCCCCTGGTTATTTCGGTTGCCGTGGCGCTTCCCATCGCGGCACTGGTGGACCCGGGTCTTTTTGGCAATACGGCCTTTCAATTCGGTCTGGTTCTGCTGGTTTTCCTTACGGCCGCGTGTGTGGCGATACCGTGGGAACGCCACCGGCCCCTGGCTTATTGGATCATTCCCGTGCTCGATTTCGCAGTAGTGGGCGGCCTGTACTACGACGGCCGCACCTCGGTCATCGGACTGAGTTTCCTGTCGATTTTCCCGGTTTTCTGGATGGCATGGTCCGGTTTGGCTCCACGCACGGCGGGGTTGCTGAGCTACGCCTGCACCACTTTGGTGCTGTGGGCGCCGCTGGTGACCACAGGAGCCTCGTCGCCCCGGGAACTGGCGGCACCCATGCTCATTCCGATCATCATGATGGGCACTTCAATGGTGGTTTCCACCGTTGAGCGCGATGGAAAAGTCCATCGCGCACGCCTGATGGAGGCGGAAGCACAGCTGCAGGGAAGCCTGCAGGAGACCCGTGTCCGTTCACAACTCCTGGACGGAGTGCTGGAGACCGTGGACGTGGGCGTGATGGCACTCGACGCCAAGGGCCGCACCATCCTGATGAACAGCCGGCAGCGAAGCAACCATGCCCTGGCCAACTTGGATGCCGGCTCGCCCGACGGCGAGAACGACCTCATCTTCGACCTGGACCAGGTAACCCGACTGCCCCATGCGCAGCGCCCCACGCAGCGGGCACTGCGCGAAGAATCCTTCTCCGACGTTATTGTGTGGGTGGGCGCCGGTGAACGCCAACGCGCCTTGGCGGTATGTTCACGGTCCCTGCGCGACAACGGTGAATTCTCCGGATCGGTCCTGGCCTACAGCGATGTCACCGACATGGTCAACGCCCTCAATGCCAAGGAAGACTTCGTGTCCAGCGTGTCGCACGAACTGCGCACGCCCCTGACATCGATCATCGGCTACCTCGACCTGGTCCTCGAGGACCTGGAGCCCGCGGCGGTCCCGGACCATATCCAAAGTGCACTGCAGGTGGCCCAGCGCAACGCCGAACGCCTGCTGCTTTTGGTGGCCGACCTGCTGACCACCGCTTCCGGAACCATGCACCTGCACCGCAGGGACACCGACGTCGCCGAACTGGTCCGGGCGAGCCTGGACAGCGCCAGACGCCGGGCCGAGGCAGTAGATGTGGCCCTGAAGTGTGATTGCGAGCCGGGCCTGGAAGCCACGGTGGACCCGGACCGGATTTCCCAGGTGCTGGACAACCTCCTCTCCAACGCCATCAAGTACTCCCCCGACGGCGGCACAGTCACGGTCCGCTCCCGCCGGGCGGAGGGGAACCTTCTCCTGGAGGTCCAGGACAACGGCATTGGCATGAGCGAGTCGGACCAGCGGGACGTGTTCACGAAGTTCTTCCGGACCGGGCAGGTCAAAAAGGCCGCGATCCCCGGGGTGGGCCTCGGACTGGTCATTACCAAATCCATTGTGGAAGCCCACGGGGGACGGATTTCCTTCGTTTCAGAACTGGGCAGGGGCACTACGTTTCGGGTCGAGATTCCCGTGCACACGGCCGCGGATATCCCATTGCCTGTTTACTAACCGGGCCACACCCTCACCGGCGCCAGACAGGGCCGGTACTCAGCTTCCGCACGCCCGCTACTTGGATTCTGCCGTGTGGATAGGGCCTGAACCCAGACGATAGGCTGGTGGGGACTTCATCCGCCGGATCCATAGGGGAAATGTGCGTCTTTCAGTCATCGGCTGCGGCTACCTCGGCGCCGTTCATGCCGCATCAATGGCCAAACTGGGGCACGAGGTCATCGGGATCGACGTCGACCAGTCCAGGGTGGACGAGTTGTCCGCCGCGAGGGCACCCTTCTTCGAGCCGGGGCTTCCCGAACTGCTGGCCGAAGCCGAGGCCACCGGCCGGCTGAAGTTCAGCACGGACATGGCGGACGCCGCCGGGGCGGATGTCCACTTCATTTGTGTGGGTACCCCGCAGCGGAAAGGCGAATACGCCGCGGACCTGCGCTACGTTGATGCCGCCGTTGCCGGCCTCGCGCCATACCTCAAGCCCGGCAACGCGGTGGTCGGCAAGTCCACCGTTCCCGTTGGCACGGCGGCGAGGCTGGCCGAGCAGCTGGAGGAAGACGCGCCCGGGGCCGTACTGGTGTGGAACCCCGAGTTCCTGCGGGAAGGCCATGCCGTCCAGGACACCCTCTCCCCCGACCGGTTTGTGTACGGCGTGCCCGCCGGCCCCGCCGGTGAAGCCGCAGCCGCTGCCCTGGACGAGGTCTATGCCGTTCCCCTGGCCACGGGCACGGCCCGCTTGGTGGTGGACTATGCCACCGCTGAACTGGTGAAGACGGCCGCCAACTCTTTCCTGGCCACCAAGATCAGCTTCATCAACGCGATGGCCGAGGTATGCGAGGCTTCCGGAGCGGACGTAACTGCGCTTGCTGACGCGATCGGCATGGACGAGCGGATCGGGCGGAAGTTCCTCAATGCCGGAGTCGGGTTCGGGGGCGGCTGCCTGCCCAAGGACATCCGTGCGTTTATGGCACGTGCCGGTGAGCTGGGTGCCGATCAGGCCCTGACTTTCCTCCGCGAGGTGGATGCCATCAACATGCGCCGCAGGTCCAAGGTCGTGGAAATGACGCGGGATATCTGCGGCGGTTCGCTGCTCGGCAAACGCGTCACCATTCTCGGTGCCGCCTTCAAACCGGACAGCGACGATGTCCGGGACTCGCCTGCCCTCAGCGCAGCCGCGCAGCTGCAGCTGCAGGGGGCAACCGTCACGGTCACCGATCCCCAGGCCCTGCAGAACGCCAAGGGACGCTTCCCGGAACTCAACTATGAACCGGTTACGGAAAACGCCATGCAGAACGCCCACGCCCTGGTCCTCCTGACCGAGTGGAAGGAGTACCGGAGCCTGGATCCGGTAGCCACCGCAGCCATGGTGGCGGAGAAGAACATCATTGACGGGCGCAACGTCCTGGACTCCGGCCGTTGGCGGGCGGCCGGCTGGAATTACCGGGGCATGGGCCGTCCCTAGTCCTCCTCCAGCACCTGTTTCCACCAGGCACGGAGGTTCTCCCGGAAGATAGCGGCGGTGTACTGCTCCTCGTAGGCGCGCCGCGCCAGCCGGCCCATCGCCAGGGCCCGGGGACGGTCCACCTGCCGCAGGACGGTAGCCAGGCCGGCCGTGTCGCCGGGCTCGTACAGCCAGCCGGTAACGCCGTGGGTCACCACATCGGCCAGCCCGCCGGCGTTGCTTCCCAGGACGGGTTTGCCCCGGGCGAACGCTTCAATGGCCACCAAACCAAACGGCTCCGGGCTGGTGGACGGGACCACCATCACATCTGCCGCGTCCACGTAGGGAGTAATGTCCGGAACTTCTCCCACCACCCGCACTGATTCGGGTTGCCGCAGCCCGGCAGCCATGGCCGCGACGTCCACGGCGTTCCCGGTGGCCGGCGGGCCGCCCAGGATGCTGAGCGTTCCCGGCGGATCCCCCGCGTCCCACGCGGACAGCAGGCACTCATGGCCTTTCCACGTATTCCACCGCCCTGCCATCACAAAACGAAGCGGTGTCCCGGCAGGGCCGTCCGGCTGTGCCTCCGGCCCAGTTTCCTCCGGCCCGCCGTGTCTTTGCGGGGCGGGCAGGTCCTCCACCCCGTTGGCAATAACGTGCACTTTATGCCGCAGGGCCGGCGGCACGGAATCCGCACAGGCGCGGGAAATAGCTATCCAGTCCGTGGCAAACCGGGACAGGATCCGCAGTACCACTGCTTCGGGTCCGGACCATATTTCCTGGATATGCAGTACCACCCGGGGAATGCGCAGCATCCGGGCAATGGGAGCCAGCAACAGGAGCGCACTGGTGGAGCAGTAGAGTACCTGCGGGCGCAGCCGAATCAATGCCGGCAGCACTGAAGCCAGCTGACCGGCAAGCAGGAGCAGGCCGCGTACCGAAATCAACCGCCGTCGAAGCACCGGCATATTCCGCCGGACGTGGCGGAATCCGAGGCGTCCCAATTCGTCACTGAGCTGTGCACCCTGTGCCGGGCCGGCGTCGGCCCCCGGGGTGCGCGGCAGCCACACCACGAGGTCCTCCCTGCGATTGGGCGGCACCGACTGCACCACTTGGAGCAGCACCCGGTCTGCGCCGTACATCTCGTTGGAAGAGTGCACACACAGAATGCCCGAGCGGGCTCGTAACGGTCTGCCCAGGCGCATGCGTGTCTCCCCGTGTCGTGTGCGTACAAACAGGCTAGGAAGCTGCCCGCCGCCCGCGGAACACTCGTTTGCTACCTACGGGAGTACTTTCAGCCGTTTACCCGTACCTACCTAGTCAGGCCCTGGTCCGAGGACCGGTTGCTGCGGTGCCCCAGCCGCCGGCGGCCTGTTAGCATCCTGCGTTCGGCGGTCCGCTTCGCCTGCCCGCGCTTCGGCCCGACCTCTGCCCCCCGACCGCTTGCCTAGCCCGAGGTGCACGTATGTCCGACACCACCGCACAGGCCTCCTCCAACCCGCGTCCGGCCCGGTTGACGCCGTCGGGCACCCTGCGTCCCACCCACCGAACCGCGGTAGGTGCCGCGCCGGTCCTAGTGGGTCTCATCGCGGTGGCGGTGTCCCTGTTCCTGGCCTGGCAGCCCGCATTGTGGACGGATGAAGCGGTGACCATTTCCGCTGCGTCCCGAAGCTGGTCCTCGCTGTGGTCCATGCTCGGCGAGGTGGACGCGGTGCACGGCGCCTATTACGCGCTGATGCACCTGTGGGGCTCGGTCTTCGGCTATTCCGAAGCGGCACTGCGCCTGCCCAGCGCCATCGCCGTCGGCTTCGCAACCGCAGGACTGTACCTGGCGGCCCGGGCGCTGGACGGGCCCCGCACCGCGTTTGCCGCAGCAGCCGTTTTTGCGGTCCTGCCCAGGACCACCTGGATGGGGATGGAGGGACGGTCCTTCGCTCTCAGCACCGCCGTCACGGTTGCCCTGAGCTGTGCTCTGCTGGCCGGTGTCAGCAGGCGGCGCCGGCGCTGGTTTGTGCTCTATGGCCTGCTCGCGGCAATAGGTGTCATCCTCAACATCTACGTCCTTTTGGCCGTGGTTTCCCACGGCCTGTACATATTGCTGCTTCCACGGGCCCGCCGGGCATTGCTGGCATGGTCTGCCGCTGCGGCGGGCGGCGTGCTGGCAGGGGCTCCGGTGGTGGTTGCAGCGGTCCGCCAAGCGGGGCAGCTGGGAACCCCTGACCTCACCCTGCAGCAGTTGGCACGAAAGGTACTGGTGGACCAGTGGTTCCTGGGTGAAACACCAACAAACGCTGCAGTCTCCGGGTCCGGGAACGGGCTGTGGCAGCCCGCCGCGGTGATCCTGGCCGGTGCCGCATGGCTGCTGGCCGCACGTGCCCTGCGGGCGCCGTCCCGGCCGCTGCTGGCCTTCGCGCTGCCGCTGCTCTTAGTGCCTACCGCAGCTCTTGTGCTTTACTCGCTGGCCGCCTCACCCATCTACAATCCCCGCTACCTGTCCCTGACGGTCCCGGCCATGGCCCTGCTCATCGGAGCGGGCCTTGCGCGCCTGCGGAGCCCCCGGGCAGTGGCCGCCCTTGGCCTGCTGTGCGCGCTGATCCTGCCGGTCTACCTCTCACAACGGAGCGAGGGAGCGAAGGACTCGTCCGACTGGGCCCGGGCGGCCGGCTATGTGCAGGCCCACGCCAACCCGGGGAACGGCATCTACTTTGGACCGCGGCGGCCCCCGGAAGGGCCGCTGGTGGATCAGACCCAGCGCCGCATCAGCACCGCGTATCCGGAGGCCTTCGAGGGCCTGCGGGACGTGACGGTCCTGGCAACGGGCGAAGCGGACGGCAGCTTGGACGGGACGTCGCTGCGGCTTCAGGACAGTACCTCCCGGATCAAAGACATTAACCGGATCCTTGCCGTCCGCCGCGCCGACTACCCGCCGGAGCTGACAGCTGCGGAAGACCGCTGGTTAGTCGAGCAGGGGTTCACGGCCGTGGACGCCTGGTCCGGAACCACCAACCGCATCACCGTGTTTGAGCGGAAGAGCGGCGGCAGCAGTTAGGCGGCACAACGACGGCGCGGCTCAGGCCGCGCTGAGCACCGCATCTTCCAGGGCCACCCAGGCCAGCATGGCGCACTTGACCCGGGCCGGGTAGCGGGAAACACCGGCGAAAGCTGCCGCGTCCCCCAGTACTTCTTCGTCCGGTTCGATGGTTCCACGGGACCGCATCAGCTCACGGAAGTCCTGCACCAGTGCGAGGACTTCCTGCCGGTCCAACCCTGCGGCCATGTCCGTCAGCACTGATGCCGAAGCCATCGAGATAGAACAGCCCTGTCCTTCCCAGCTCACCGCATCCAGCCGGGATCCGTCCATCACCGCGCGGAGGGTGATTTCATCACCGCAGGTCGGGTTCAGCTGGTGGGACTCTCCGGACCCGGCACCGGCAGGAACGTCCAGCAGCCCGTCGCCGTGCCGGTCCTTGGCATGCTGCAGGATGATCTGCTGGTAGAGCTGCTGCAGGTCGGAACTCATTTACTTCACCCCAAAAAATGGCCGGACGCCGGCTACCGCGGCAAGGAAGGCATCGACGTCGTCCGTTGTGTTGTACAGGTAGGTGCTGGCCCGGGTGGTGGATACCAGTCCCAGCCGGCGGTGCAGGGGCTGGGCGCAGTGGTGGCCCACCCTGACGGCAATGCCCTGGTCATCCAGGAACTGCCCGACGTCATGGGAATGGACGCCCTCGACGTCGAAGGCCGCCAGCCCGATCCGTTCGACGCCCGCCTTCGGACCCAGTACGCGGATGCCCTCGATCTGCTCCAGTCCGCTGACCAGGCGTCGTCCGAGTTCAGTTTCCCAGGCATGGATGCGCTCCATACCGGTTTCCTGCAGGTAGTTCACCGCCGCGGCCAGGGCCATGGCCTGGGAAATGCGCTGGGTGCCCGCTTCGAACCGCTGGGGTGCAGGAAGGTACTCCGCCTTGTCCATGGTCACGGTAGTGATCATGGAACCGCCCGTGAGGAACGTGGGCATGGCGTTCAACAGGTCCGCCTTGCCGTACAGCACGCCGATCCCGGTGGGGCCGAGCATCTTGTGGCCGGAGAACGCGGCGAAGTCCACGTCGAGCGCTTTGACGTCCACCGGCAGGTGCGGCACGGACTGGCAGGCATCCAGCACCACCAGGGCTCCGTGCCCGTGCGCCATCTTTACCAGGGTTTGCACCGGGTTGATGGTGCCCAGGACGTTGGAGGCGTGAGAGAACGCCAGGATGGCGGTGCGGGGACCAATAATGTTCTCCGCTTCCTCCAACAGGAGTGCCCCAGTGTCATCCACCGGAATGTACCGGAGGGCGGCACCCGTGCGGAAAGCCAGTTCCTGCCAGGGAATCAGGTTGGCGTGGTGCTCCATTTCCGTCACCACAATCTCGTCCCCCGGGCCCAGGGCGAAGCGCCTGGCGGCGGCACCTCCGCGGCCCAGCGAGGCGTTGGAGAACGCGTAGGTCAGCAAGTTCAGCGCCTCTGTGGCGTTGGAGGTCCACACAATTTCGTCCGGCCGCGCGTTAATGAAACCGGCTACGGTTTGCCGGGCGTCTTCGTAAACGTCGGTGGCGGCAACTGCCAGCGTGTGGGCGCCGCGGTGGACGGCGGAGTTGCGCTGCTCGTAGAACTCCTGCTCCGCTTCAATCACGCTCAGCGGGTTCTGGGACGTGGCCCCGGAGTCCAGGTACACCAGCGGATGGCCGTTGACCTCTTGGTGCAGGATGGGGAAGTCGTTGCGGATGCGTTCAACTTCGGCGTTGTCCATCGGGCCTTCGGCATGGCGGAGGCTGACTGGAGTGGAAACCACGGGCACGGAAGACTCCTAGAAGGGAAAGGTGTGCACCATTACGCAACACGACTATGCCCTAATCATTCCACGCTGCACCCCGGTGTGCACCTGAGCACTGCCTTAGTTCGCCGCCGGCTTGCTCCGAATGGACCGGAACTCCACGGCCGGCGGCCCGTCGTAGTTCCGGCATAGGAAAAAGTAACCGCCCCGATACGTGTTGTTGCGGGCGGACACCGTCCGTTCTCCGTCCCCGTCCAGCCGTGCCACGGATACTTCGTCCGGGGTTACGCGCACCTCGTAACGCATCCAGTCCCCCGGCACCGGCCGCGTTGCCGCGCTACTGCCCAGCACGTAGCCGGAAATCTCGCCGGCCTGGCGTCCGAAGAGTTCCATGGTGCCGTCCGTCCGCTGCACGAAGTGGTACCCGCCGGAGGACGCAGCCTCCCGGATGCGGTAGGGCGCGTCATTTGCCTGGCCGAAGGCGAGCCCGGCGTGCCCGGCCTCGTCGGGAAGCTTGTCCGGCCAGCGCATTTCAAAGGAGATCCTGTACCCCGCTTCGCCGTTGAGCGGACACATGGATCCCATGCAGTAACTCGCCTTGACCGGATGGTCCAGCCGGATCGAGGCTGTGGCCGGTTGGATTACCGGCTGATGGGTCCAAGCCAGTGCATAGGGCAGGTCGCCGGCTGCACGCACTCCGCCGGCAAAAGAGTCGGCGTCCGCCCGGGGCGCATCGGTGGTGACATAAGGGAGGTTCGCGCAAATGATGCCGCGGGCACCGAGGCGCACCATGCGGTCCCGTTCGAATCTGGTGTGGATGTCCCAGGTCAGCACGGGCTTGCCATATTCCACGGCCCGTTCCACCTCGCCGTCCGGGGCGCTCCAATGCAGTCCCACCAGGTCGAACCGCTCGGCCAGCTGCGCCGTGAGCTTGACGGATTCGTCTTCTGCGAAGTAGCCCCATGTCAGGTAGCCGCGTTCTTTCACTGCTGGGGTTTGCCGGGCGGTACCGGACTGCTTCCACACAAAGTGCCGTGTGGGTTCCGGATACTTGTCCATGATGTCGAGCAGGTCTGCGGGGTCGCCGGATGCCTTGTCCTCCAGAAAGATCACGCACGACGCCGCGTACTGGTCCAGCACATCCGTCAGCTTGGGCAGCGGCACCCCGGGACTGTTCGGGCCCAGCCAGGCTTTAGCGTTGTTGGACAGTTCCAGCAGTTCCTCGTAGGTGCTCCGGGCGATTTCCTTGTCGACGCCGGTCATGCGGAGTGTATTGGGGTCGTGGTGGCAGACGAACACATTGTCCGATGTCCGGTGCACGGAAATTTCCAGTGCCTCGGCCCCTGCCTCGACCGACCGCCGATAGGCTTCCGCCGTGTGTTCGGGCCAGTTGTCCTGTGACCCCCGGTGGGCAGCGTAAAAGGGCTCGCGGGTCAGCAGGTCCTCCACCGTTGCGATGCTGTTCGCAGCGGGCGGGGCCACCCGCGCCCCTGCATGGCACCCTGTGGCCGCCATACCCAGGCCTGCCCCGGCCAGCAGGAGCACTCTGCGGCGCGAAATCCCAGCACCAGTGGCACCGCCGGAGCCGGCAGGAACCAGCTGCACGTGCCCGTGCCCGTGCCCGTTCATTCCGTTCCGGCTGCCCGGGCCGGAACGGCTGCCAGCGGCGCCGGTCTTGCGTGAGGATGGACCCCGACGGAGGACTCCCCCGTCCCGAGGTGCCGTCCGGCGCCGCTCGGCCTGTCGGTTTCCACTCGGCGGTCACCTTCGGCTACCACCAGGGCAATGACGGTCCACAGCAGGATGGCTGCGGCTGAACGCGTGGCCAGTCCGCTGTAGGTCTGCGGAATGGCAATCGCCAGCAGGCCGGCGACGGCCAGCCCGCTGCGCAGCGTGCGGCGGAAGGTGATCAGCACGAGCACAGCAAGCAGGCCGAAGTACAGCATGCTGAAGAACAGTCCAAGGTCCACCCCGTACATCAGGAAGGAGTTTTCCAGGCTGGTGCCCAGCCCTCCTTGTTCTGCCACCCGGTAGCTGCCGCTGATGCCCTGTCCTTCAAAGAGAAACTCGGGCCACCTCTTCAACACGGTAAGGACTGCAGAGGTTCGGGCGGCAGCCGAACCGTTGTCATCCTCCAACCGGTGAAGCAGTCCTTCGGCGAGGGGCCCGGAGAGGGCCCAGACCACCAGCGCACCCAGGACACCCACCAGGCCGACGCGGGCCGCAACGGGTTTCCGCGTGGCTGCCGCCACGTAAAGGACCACTGCTGCAATAACAACCAGTCCAACCCTGGACTGGCTGACCAGGATGCCCGCTCCGAACAGGGCAAGCAAGGCAACCTGCTGCCATACACGCCGCAGGGTAACGGTCAGCGGTGCCGCCACGCAGGCCGCCAGGGATAGGGTGAGCGGCTGGTCCAGCAGACCCATCCATCTAGGGCCCTCGGGGTTGAACCAGTATCTGGTCTGGAAGCCCTCCTCATAAAACAGGACGTTCCCGGTTACGCGCTGGGCCAGTGCGACCAGGCAAACGAACGCGGCAAGCGCCAGCAGCCCGTTGCGCAGCCACGGCACCACCCGCGCGTCGCGGGCGGCGTTGCCCACCACGAACAGGAAGAACAGCACCGGGGCCACGATCTGGTCTACAAGCAGGATGCCGCCCTCGCCCTCCCCGTTGACGGCAGTACTGAGAATGGCAGCCCCCAGCACGGTGGCCAGCACCACTACTGCGTAGATGTGGCGCGCTGCAGCGTCGGCCAGCACATGCGGTTCAAAGGCCAGCTGGACAACCAGGATTGCGAAGATCAGCCAGGTGGCGGCATGGATTGAAAGCCAGCCGTCCGCCTGGCCCGTCAATAGATAGCTGCCGGCAGCCGGAACCGTGAACCAGAGGCCCACGACGGCGAGCGCCGCTGCCGCAGGATGCCTGCGCAGCACCACGGCTGCCACAACGCAGATGAGGATCCAGGGAAGAAGCTGCATCTAGGCCGCCTTCCGCCACAGCATGCCCAGCGTGAAACAGCTAGTGTGCAACATCTGCCGGTTGTTCCCGCGTCGTCTGCCGCGCCGCGGGCATGTGCTCCCTGCCGCGTGAGCGGGCCACCACCAGGAGTACGCCTGCCGAAAGTCCCAAAAGCCCGCCGATGGCCAGATTCACCAGCGGCCGCGGCCGGACCGGTTCCTCGGAGGTGGAAGGGCCGGACACCACGTTCAGGACCGTTTCGGCGGATGTTCCGCTTTCCAGGTCACTGACCATGTTGCCGAACGTGCCGGCAATCTGGGTGGCGATCTCGTCTGTTGTCTCCCGCTCCGGGTCCCGGACGTTCACAGTCAACGTCAGTGTGTCCGGGTCTCCGATCCCCGTGATGCTTTTCGTGACGACCTCAGCGTCCAGGTCAACGCTGCTCGCACTGACTATCCGGTCAATGAACTGCTCACTGGTCAGCAACGCGGCGTAGGCGGTGATCCTGCCGCGGACCAGTTCATCCGATTGGAGTGCACTCTGCCTTTCGGTGCTGGGTGCCACCACATAAAAAGTGACGGTGCTCTGATACAACGGCTGCACCAGAGCCGTGACGATCATTCCCCCGCCCAATCCAAGGGCCAGGCACAGCAGTACCACCCACCAGCCCCGAACCAACGCACGTGCATAATCCACAAGTTTCATAGCGAGACCCAATCCCTCGACGAGTGAAATCCCGCAATTTGTACCACGCCGTCCGTACGTGTTTGGGGGTCCTGAATACTGCTCTTTTCCGAACAATTACTTACCGTTTCCGGCAGCGCAAAACACTCTGGACGGCACCCGCTCCAGCACATACTGTTCCGTTCCGATGCAGGTCTCCCCCCGCCCGGATCCTCTTCCCGGCAGGGGATTCACCGCCGGTGTGCCTCCGGGCTCCGGCCAAGGGGGTAACGCAGTGACGGACTCAAACGCCGTACGTGACGGCAGCGCAGGTCCCGGCGGGGAAAGCCGCATGGGGGCGCGCTCAGCCAGCGGTGTTCGCTGGAGCCTGCTGGCGGTCATGTCCAAGCAGGGCTTCCAGATGCTCTCCGCAGTGGTCCTCGCACGCCTGCTGGGACCTGAAAGCTACGGGGTTATCAGCGTCGCCAGCCTCTACATCGTATTCACCACGCTCCTGATGGACCAGGGGTTGTCCTCCGCCCTGATCCAACGCCCCCGCCTCAGCCGCCGCGCGGCCGGCGCCACCTTCACGCTGAACATCGCTCTCGCCGTCGCCGTCGCCGCGCTGACCTGGTTCTGTGCCCCTGCCATTGCCGGATTCTTCCACGTGGACGGACTGGCCGGGCTGTTGCGGCTTATCGCCCTTGCCCTCCCGCTCAAGGCCCTGAGCATCACTCCCCGGGCACTGCTCTCCCGCGACCTGCGCTTCCGGGGCATCGCTGCCGCCGACGTCGGTGCCGCGGTCATGGGCTGCGCCGCCGGTATTGCCGCAGCTGTTGCCGGTGCCGGCTACTTCGCCGTGCTTTACCAAACGGTGCTCACCGACCTGGTCACGGCCGGAGTGCTCCTTGCCTGCACCCGCGGCCCGGCACCCAACCTGCACCTCGGCGAGGTCCGGCCCCTGCTGGGTTTCAGCATCGGCGTGTTCGCCACCAACGGGCTGGCCTACTTCTCCCGCAACGCAGACAACATCCTCGTGGGACGGGTGCTGGGCGTCGCTTCCCTGTCGCTGTATGCCATGGCTTACCGTGTGCTGGTGGTGCCGGTCCAGTTGATCGGACAAACCGTCAACAGGGTGATGTTTCCGGCCTTTTCCCGGCTTGCCGCGGACCGTGCGCAGGTTGCCGCGCAGCTGCAGGCTGCCATGTCGCTGCTGGCGGCCTGCGTTATACCGCTGATGGCCTTCGTGGCCTGTGCCGCTCCCGCCCTGGTGCACCTGCTGCTTGGGGATGAATGGCTCGCCGCCGCACCGCTGATGAGCGTCCTGGCCATTGGGGGCGCCCGGGAAACGGTGTTCTACATTGCCCCGTCGCTGATGAAAGGGCTGGGCAAGGCCGGGCTGAACCTCCGCTACGAGCTGCTGGCCACGGCTGCGCAGCTTGGCGGTATTGCTGCCGGGCTCCAGTTCGGCCTCATGGGAGTGGCCGCGGGTTACACAGCAGCCGGTTTTGCCCTGACGCCGGTACTGATGTTCCTGCAGTCCCGGCTCTCAGGTGTGGGTATCGGGGCGCAGGTGCGGATCCTCTGGCCCCCGGTGCACGCCAGCCTCTGGGGCAGCGCCGCGTACCTGACGCTGGGCCGGGTGCTGCCCGGACCCGGCATCGAGTTGTCGATGGGATTGGCGGTCTTTGTGTGCACCGCCGCCGGAGTGCTGTTCCTGGCCCACCGCCGCACCGTGCGTTTCCTTTTGCCGCTGTTCCGCCGGCTGTTGCGGCCACGCAATCCAGTACCTGTCCGAGGAGGCCAAGCATGACCACACCTGCTCCCGGTGCCGAACCCCGGGTTCCTGCTCCCCCGGCGGCGGCAGGCCCGGTTCCCGCTCCGCTGGGTACGCTGCAGGCGCAGCTCATCATCGCGGTCCTTACCTACAAGCGGCCGGAGGACCTCGCCGTCGCCCTGCCGCGGCTTCTTGCCCAGGCCCGCAGCGCGCCGGTTCCAGCCCAGGTACTGGTGGTGGACAACGATCCCGACGGCGGTGCCCGCGCCACCGTAGCTGCCGCCGGCGACTCACACCTGGTCTACGTCCACGAACCCCGGCCGGGCATCGCCGCTGCCCGCAACCGTGCGCTCCGGGAGGCCTACGCCGTCGCGGATCTGCTGGCCTTTATCGATGATGATGAAGTGCCCTCGGAACAATGGCTGGACCGGCTGTCCGCCCTGCAAAAAGAGTCCGGGGCAACCGCCGTGGTCGGTCCGGTCCTCTCCGAGTACGAGGTGCAACCCGATGAATGGATCACGGCCGGAGACTTCTTCCGGCGGCGCCGGCTGGCTACCGGTTCCGTCCTCAGCGTGGCCGCAACCAACAACCTGCTCCTGGACCTGAACCGGATCCGGTCCCTTGGCCTGGAATTCGACGAACGCTTCGGACTCAGCGGCGGATCGGACACCCTGTTCTCCCGGCAGCTGGTCCGCGCGGGCGGAAAAATGCTGTGGTGCGACGAGGCTGCGGTTGTGGACCGTGTGCCCGCATCCCGGCTGACGCGCCGGTGGGTGTTGCTTCGGGCGTTCCGAAGCGGCAATTGCCATTCGCGGGTAGCGCTGGCCACCAGCCCTACCGCAGGTGCCCGGGCCGCTGCCCGGATCCGGCTCCTGGGTCCGGGGACGGTGCGTTGCGCGGGAGGAGGAGCCCGGTGGCTGCTCGGAGCGCTTCTGCGGTCCCCGGCGCACAATGCCAAGGGTTTGCGGACTGCGGCGCGGGGAGCGGGTATGGTCACGGGTGCCTTCGGCTATGTCTTCAGCGAGTACAAACGCAAGTGAGTCCCGTGCCAATTGAGTCCCGTGCCAATTGAGTCCCGTGCAGGGGACCAGAGGCGCAGCCATAAGCGCACAGCCATAAGCGGACAGCGAAAAGCGGGACCGGCTCCAGGGCCGGTCCCGCTTCCGGTTTCACTTATCCATCCGCGTTTTGATCCGCGGCTGGACCCCTACTGGGCCGTGACCCGCAGGTTGTCAAAGGCTGCCGTCACAGGGACGTTGGTGGTGCTCCCTGAGATGTAGCCCGTCAGGGCAACTGTTCCGGGCTGCTGCAGCCCGGCAGTGGTGTCCGTTGCCGTGACTGTCCATGCTGACGGCTCGGAGCCGCCGGCCGGCCAGACCTTAATACCGAGCGCGGTGGACCCCGACCCTACTGCCGAGAAACGAACAGCCAACTGGCTTCCCGCCGCGTACGTCAGCCCGGGTACGGTCTTGGTGGCCACCTTCGTGGAGGTTCCGCCGGCCACCCGGACCAGGTCCACGGTTACGGCCCCTGCCGCCGAAACCTTGACCACACCCTGGTATTCACCGGCGGCAGCCTTGCGGGCCGCAATGGTCAGAAACGCTCCGCCGCCGTTGGGTACCTTGTCCAGCGCAGTGTCCACCCTGACCGCGGAATCCTGCTGCGCCAGGTTGAGCCGAGCGGTCAGGCCGAGTCCGGCCTTGTTCAGGGACATCTTTCCTGCCCCGTCGACCGACCACAGGCCGGCGGAGCCGGTATGCGTCCAGGCCCCGCCGGTGGCGGCTGTGCCCCACCCGCCGCTGCCGGTCCGTCCGAAGTCATCCGAGGCCCCTGCGCCAGGCTGCGGCTGGGGCTCCGGTTCGGGCACTGGCCCGCCGGGCGCCCCTACGGGCACGTTGACCCGAAGGATGTCGCTCTTGACGGTGTTGCCCAACGGATCCGTGGCCACAATGCGGTAGCTGTGCTCCCCCGCTGCAAGCCCGGTGTTGGTGAAACTCAGGTTGGGCCGGTTGTAGAACCGCGAGGTTTGCGTAGTGGTGTACACGGGTGTGGGGTTGCTGTCCCGGATCACCTGATAGGTCAGGGACTCATTGTCCCGGTCCCAGTTGGACTTCCAGTCCACCTGGACTGTTCCTGCGGATTTATACGTCAGCGTGGGGTTGAACTTGGCTCCGCTGACCCGCGGGCCGTCGGCATTGGGGGCAACTTGCCGGACGGCGAACCGCACCAGCCCCTGCTGCGGTTTGTTGTTGACGTTGCGGAACTCGCCCGCCATGGTCACATACTGCTCGTTTCCGGCCACTGCCCACGGTCCCTGGCTCTGGCCGCTGGCTGTGCCGGTATCCAGGTCGGGGAACCAGTTGAGCATGCTCGGAGAGGCAATCCCGGTGAAGGACGGCCAGCCCTGCGTGTCCTTCGCCATAACCCCCGTGGCGGCTTTGCTGAACGCCACGGCCCGGTGCTCAACCCGCGGGTTTACTTCCGGGAATCCGCCGAAGTTCCGGCAGTCATGATTATGTCCGGCAACGTAGACAGCGGTGGAGGAGGCCCATACGCCGTAAGTGTCGCCGTGGCAGTCCTCCACCCACTGCAGGTTGCCGTCCCCCCACTTGCCGGAGAAGGATCCCTCGAGGTTACCGGTCCCGTTGGATGCCCGGTAGATGTAACCGGTGCCGTAGAAGTTCGTTCCGTCGGAGGAAAGCGAGAGGATGGCCGCATTGGTTCCGGAGTTGCGGACGGTGTTGTTCACGCCCAGAGACATGCTGGCGCCCGAAACCGCGTCCACCCGTCCCAAGCCGAAACCGGGGCGGGAGCTGCCGTTGAGCGTACCGAAGGCACCGCCGATGACCACTTGGCGGCCGTCGGGAGACACCACCAGCGCGTTAACCCGGTTGTCCGTCTTGGGATTCCAAGGCAGGAGTGCGCCGTCACCGGCGCGGAAGGCTGCCAGCCTGGAGCGGGAAACGGAGCCGACGTTACTGAAGATTCCACCCGCGTAAACCGTATCCCCGGCAGTGGCAATGGCACGGACCGTGCCTCCGACCTTCGGATTGAAGCTGGAGATCACGGAACCGTCGGCCGCGTTCAGCGCGACGATCCGTGAGCGGGCCGTGCCGTTCACCTGGGTGAATTCGCCGCCCACGTAGATCCGTGATCCGTCCGGGGACGCAGCAATGCTCAGCGCCTGCCCGTTCAGGTTCGCGGTAAACGGCAGGAGTTCTCCCGTCGAGAGCCGGTACGCCAGGACATTGTTCCGGCTGACGGTCTGGCTTCCGGCGGCGGCACCTGCCGGGCGTGCCTTGCTGAACTTGCCGGCCACATACACGGTGTCGCCCACCACTACCTGTTGCCAGGCGACGCCGTCGAGCTGCGCGGTGGGCAGCGGATCTGAGGATACCGTTACCGGTGTTTTCGGGTCGGCGGGGTTGACCGGTGCAGTGTCCGCGCTGGCACCGCCGGCCAGTGCAGTGAGCACCGTAACCGTCAGGGCGCAGGTTGCTGCGAGCGCCGCAAGCTGGCGCAGGCCGCGGCCGGCCTGCCTGGTTCGGGAGCCCGGAACGGTGCGTTCCGGGCCTGTGGTTTCCGTGCTTCTATGCACGGCTGCTTTCTTTCTGTTCATTACGGTGTCCATCCGTTGATGGGTGCCATGCACCCGGGAGCAGTTGAAGCTGGACCGGTCTCCGGCCCAAGACAGCGGCCGGCCCCGGCCGCGCAACGTCTTCTTCTCGCGTTCGTGGAACCACGGTCATGGTTGATAGGCGCCCTCGATCATCCGTATGTCTTCCTCCGTGTACAGACCCCGGATCCATTCGTCATTGCGCCCCTGGGACACGTTGACGGACAGTAAACGGGTGTCCTGGCTGCCCGGGATAACCGGGAAGTGTCGCGGCACCGGGGAAACCTGCCGCACGGGAACGCCGCCGCGCAGGGCCACCCAGTGCAGCCATATGTCGTCCGCGGTAGGGCTCAGATCGCGGAAGGACGCTCCGGCCGAAGCCAACCGGTCCAGCATGTGCGGCGGGTAGAGGACACCGGACACCCCAAGTGCCAGGCTGTCGCGCCGTTTGTCAGCCGTGCGGCTGGGCACCCAGGAACGGTACTGCCCGATTGCCCCGCCGGTGACCGTCATTCGGTTGGCCCAATGGCAGCTGACGACGTCGGGCGACGCCGCGTAGGAGCGGAGCAGGGCATGCAGCCAGTGCCTCGGATAAATGATGTCGTCATCGGCGGTGACCAGAGGCAGCGTGTGCTTGGGGGTGGAGGCAACGTATGGGTAGTACTTGGTGTGTGGTCCGTAGCCTTCGCTCAGCCGAAGTTCCAGTCCCCGTGCCTGCAGCCGGGCAAGTTCCGCCGGCGGTGATGCAGCAACCCGCGGGTCCTCGACCCAGAGCAGCAACCGGCGGGGGCGGACCGATCCCCGCCCGATGGACTCGATGGCCAGGTGCACGGTCTCCAGGCGGCGGCCGTAAGAGGTCAGCGATACGACTACGGGGGCGGTTCCGGTCACCGGGGCGCCGGAGCGTGCATTCCGCATAGCCAGCAGCGGAGTTTCGGTCCGGGCCCGAAGATGGCGTCCGGCGCGGCGGGTGCTGCGGACGATCCGGCGCAGGGCCGCGGCACGGGGTTCCCGTCCCGGGAACGGCTTCGAGGTCTGGTTCATGGCGCAGGGACCGCTCCGTGGAAGGCCGCCACCGAGGCATCCACCGAGTAGTTCAGGTAGACCGTGACGTCGTTCCGGCTCTCCTCCGGAATCAGGAAGACAAAAATCCCGGTAACCGTCTCACCCGGTTTGGCTTGGACCGGGAAGGCGGCCGTCGCGGGGCCGCTGAGCTCGGTGCAGGGCAGCCGGTCCGGTCCGGCTTCGACAGTAAGCACGGCGTTGCTGAGGTCAACCGGTTCGTTGCTGCCGTTGGCAACGCTGACAGTGAACCGGACCGACGGGCCGCCGATCTCGCCGATCCCGATGGCTTCGCCCTCCACTGCTTCCATTGACGCCACCCGTATGTCCAGGCCCCCGGCCTCGCTGGATCCGCCGTCAATGGCCACGGGTTCGGCCACGGGCAGGTCTTGGGCAGCCAGCGATGGGTCTTCCGGTGCAACCGGTTCGGCACCGGGTGCCGGCTGGGCTGCTGCGGTGCCCGGGTCTGCCGTTCCTGCCGGGGCGGGCTCGGCGGCCGGCCCCGACTCGGCAGCCGTCGCGCGCGGTGTCTGGGTGGTTGCCTCGCGGGATGCGGCCACGGCGGGAACGCCGCCGTCATTGCGCACGGCGTTAGCCGCGAAGAAGACGCCCAGGACCACTGCGGCGGCAACTGCCACCGCGAGCACCACACGCCGTCGTCGGTGCCCGGACCCCTCCGGCCGGGAGGAACCGTGCGGGCCGCTGCCCGAATCCGAGCCGTTCATGAGCGTGCCTCCAGCCGGATCATGTCCAGGAACCATTTCGGTGCGGCGAGCGCCAGGTGCAGGAAGTTGAGGATAAAGACAGCGGTGTAGATGGGCACAAAAACCTCCGGCAGTGCGGTGAGCAGGAACAACAGGCAAAGGAAGCCGTAATCGGTGGGGATCAGTACAAGCGAACGGCGCAGGTTTCCCGTGCGCACAGCGGCGGCTTGCCCGGCCCTAAGCGCGTGCCCGGTTTTCAACTGGTCGTTCAGGATCATGGCGAAAAAGGACACATTGGCCACCACCGTGAATCCCAGGGGAACCAGCAGCCAGGCCTGCTCCGGGCCGCCGTCGAGCCGGAACGCCCAGAGTGCCACGGCCAGGTGAAGGCAGGAGAGCTTGATGCTGTCCAGGAAGTGGTCCAGCCACTCCCCTGCCAGTGAGCTTCCGCCGCGCAGCCGTGCCACCTGCCCGTCAGCTGAATCGAAGGCGTAGCCCAGGACCAGGCAGAAGCAAATGCCGGCCGCGCTGAGCCAGGACGGTGCAGCCAGGGCCAGGATCAAGATGCCGCTGAAGGTGAACGCCGCGCTGACCGCACTCACGGCATTGGGCGTCATCCCCAGCAGGTGGCACGCCGCGGCCAGGTACCGTCCGGCCCGGCGGTTGACAAAGAGCGAATATGCCGGGGCTCCCGGCGCGGCCCGTTTCTGGGCAGCCGCCAGGGCGTGCACTGTGGCTGCATATCCCGGGGTCCGGCGTGACGCCCGGTGCGCGGGAGCGGCGGGCGCATGCGTTCTCTGCGTCACGATGCCGCCACCTCCCTCCGGCGGTGCCGGGCGGGCCGCGGGGGCCCTCCTTCCCCGGCAGCAAGTTCCTGCACCAGGCGTTCATATCCGCGGGATACTTCCGTCCAGTCGTAGCGTGCTGCTTCACGGGTGGACGCCCGGCCGCGTTCGGCTACGGCTGCGGGCGATTCCTCGGCGTCAAGAGCCAGTTTGGCTACGTCTTCGGCCGTCCGGAAGAACCGTCCGGCACCGCCCAGGACCTCGCGGTTGAAGCCGACGTCGAATGCATTGACCGCTGTGCCGGCACCCATGGCCCGCAGCAGGGACGGGTTGGTTCCGCCTACCGAATGCCCGTGCCAATAGACCCGGGCATTGGCGTACAGCTGGTCCAGCAGTTCCTGGTCCCATACACCGCCCAGGAAACGCACCCGGGAGTCGGCAGCGCGCCGGATGGCGGCGGTGTAGCGCTCGGAATAGGGTGCGCTGCCCACTACAACGAGCGGCAGCTCGGACCCGCTGTGCACATACCCCTCCACAATCAGGTGGACATGGTTTTCCGGTTCCATCCGGGCCACCACCAGCTGGTATTGGCCCGGCACAAGGTCCACCTCCGCCAGGCGCCGGCTGCCGGCGCCGCTGATCGCCGGAGCCCCGTACGTCAGCAGGGTGCTGTCAGCGCCGAACTTGTCCCTGTAGTAGTCCTGGATGCCTTGGGCGTCGGCGATCAGGGCATCGGAAAAGCGCACCGCCAGTGCCTCTGCGGCCCGGTAGTACCGCTGGCCCGCCGGCCCCCATTTGGCGCGCTTCCACTCCAACCCGTCCACATGCGTGGCCACCGGGATGCGTGCCGTGCGCAGCAGCGGCAGCCACGGTGAGTTGGCCGCGTTGAAGACTATGGCAGCATCGGGCCGGTGCCGCAGCAGGTGCAGCACGCTGAGGCCGGTGTGGGTCAGGGTCTCCAAGGTGCGCCGGTGGAGTGCCGGGAGATATACCAGCTCCATCCCGAGGTACTCGGTCTCGGACGTGTCGGTCTGGCTGTCGGTACGGCAGTAGACCGTAACCTCGTGCCCGCGTGCCGCAAGGCGTTGTCCCACCTGCTCCACGCAGGTCTCGAATCCGCCGTAGCGGGCCGGCACCCCGCGGGTCCCCACCATTGCGATGCGCAGGCCGGGCTGCACCTGCCGGGCCGGCCCCCTCACAGCCGCCCCCCGGCTGCGGCATCCAGGATTTCCAGGCTCCGGCGCAGCCGGGTACTGGACGTTTGGACTGTGTAGGGGAAGTACACGACTTCCACGCCGACGGCGGCAAAGGACTCCTCCAGTGCCGTTCCGGCCGGGGTACCCCGCCAGTCATCGCCCTTGAAAAAAACATTGAAGCGCAGTTGCTGCCAGGTATCCATTTTGTCCGGCAGGACCTCCGCGACAGCCCGGTCCACACACTGCAGTCCCCGGACAATCTCGAGGCGCTCCGTCAGCGGAATGACCGGAGGCCGGCCCTTGCGGGCCTCGCAGAGTTCATCGGAAACCACTCCGGCTATGAGGTAGTCGCACTGGCTCCTGGCATGGCGGAGGATGTTGAGGTGGCCTATGTGGAACAGGTCGAAAGCGCCTGCGGCGTAGCCTATGCGGATGGCCATGGTTGCCGCCTTCCCAGAGTGGATGAAGTGGATGGAGGGGACTGAGCTCCCGGGGGCCATCAGTAGGACCCCAGAGGTTTGAACATCTGGACAACCGTGCGCCAGAGGATGATCAGGTCGCCGGTGAGTGACCAGTTCTCCACGTAGTACAGGTCCAGCCGGACACTGTCCCGCCAGCTGAGGTTGGACCGGCCGTTGGTTTGCCACATGCCCGTGATCCCCGGCTTGATGTAGAGGCGGCGGTGGACACGGTTGCGGTAGCCGTCCACTTCCCGCTGCAGCGGCGGACGCGGTCCCACCAGGGACATATCCCCGATCAGGACGTTCCAGAACTGCGGCAGTTCATCGAGGGAGTAGCGGCGCATCCACGCCCCCACCCGGGTGATCCGCGGATCGTTGCGGATCTTGAACATCAGCCCAGCGCCCTCGTTGCGGTCCAGCAGGCCGACCAAGTCGTCTTCAGCCGTTTCAACCATGGAACGGAACTTCAGCATGAGGAATTTTTTGCCGCCCCGTCCTACCCGTTCCTGGCGGAACAGCGCCGGTCCGGGGCTGTCCCGCTTGACGAGCAGCCCGAGCACGACCATCAACGGAAGCAGGATGATCAGTGCCGCCGCGGAGAGGACAATGTCGAAAACCCGTTTGAGTGCGTGCCTGGCACCGGAGTACTGGGGCAGTTCCACATGCATCAGCGGCAGGCCCTCCACCGGCCGGGAATGGATCCGGGGCCCGGCAACGCTGGTCAGCCCGGTTGTCAGGATCAGCTCCGTTGCCGATTCCTCCAGTTCCCAGCCCAATTCCTGGACATACTGTCCGCCGCCCTTGGTTGGTCCGGCAACTATGACGGCGTCTGCCCCCACCCTTGCCACCGCCCCAACTACGGAGTCCTCGTCCGAAACCACGGGCAGCACCGCACCGTCCACCTGGAAAAAGCTGCGGGGTTTCCCGCTCAGGGCCACGCCCACCACCTTGTAGGCGGACTTCCCGCTGATCTGGTGCACTACGTACCGCACGTCCCGCGGCCGTCCCAGCACCACGACCTTCGACAGATAGTATCCCTGGCGCCTCCTGCGGCTGAGCCACCTTCTCAGGAGCCACCGGGTGCAGATCAGTCCCACGGCACCGACCGGGAAGATCAGGCCGAAGTATCCCCGGGCCACGTCCACCTGGAACACCACAGCGGCGAAGGCAAGGCTGCCGACCAGCATGACGGTGGCGTTCACTACTCGTTTGTACTCGTCCGTGCCGATACCCGTGATTCGGGCATCGCGGCTGCGGTACACGTGCAGGGCCAGCATCCAGGCCAAGCCGATAAGGAGCGAGACCATGAGGTCCCCGGCATAAAAGGGTCCGATCCGGACCGCCGGGGTTTGCCCGCCGAATTGCCAGAGGTGTCCTGCCAGGACCGAGGCCGCCACCACGAGGGCGTCGGAGGCTGCAAGGATACGGCAGTACCGCCGGCTCCAGGCCACTGCTGCGCTTCGCCTGTGGCCGTCCCGGCCGAACACACCCTGGGTGGTAAAGCTGGGGAAAGTGAAGGTGGGTGCGTGGAGAACTTCAGTCCCGGATTCCTGTACTGCCGTCATCTTCCGTCCCCCAAGAACAACCCGCAATTAAGACCTTTGAAATACTGGATTGGCCTCAGCCTAGGAGCGCCAAATGCGGCAGACACGAGTACCTCATACCCGGCCCGGCACGTCTGACGCCGTTGTTTTGGGTCTCACTACTCAGCTTGGGGAGACGAAACTCTTAGACGATGGAAGTATGTATTAACAGGCGAAACAGCAGCCCCACCGGGCACGGTTCCGTCAGGACGGAAAAGGCTGGTGGCGGAGGCACTTCCTACAGCAGCGAACTGCTGCGGTGCCCGGGCTCAAGCGCCCGGTAGGCGGACTCCAGATCCGCCCGGCGGCTAATCCCGAGCTTCACGTAGATGCGGTAGACGTGCCCCTCCACGGTGCGCTGGGAGAGGGTGAAGTGGGCGGCAATGTCCTTGCTGGTCGCCCCGGAGAGCAGCAGTTCCACAATCTCGTGTTCCCGCCGTGTCAGGCGGACCAGGTGCAGGGACGGGCTCAGATATGAGACGGTGACGCCCGCCAGTTCTTCCCTGCGCCGGCGCAGCTGCTGGATTAGGGCACGCTGGCGCCGGAGATTGCCGTGGTTTCCGTAGAAACGGATGGCATGGCCAATGCTCTCCACTGCCACGAGGTATTTCTGCGCGCGGATGGCATCTTCGGCCGCAGCCACCATGCGGTCCGGGTTGCCCGAGGCGACGGCTACGGCGTACGCATGCAGGGCTTCCGCCTCGCCGCCTTCAAAGTCGGCGGTCAGCTCGGCAAGGCGTCCCGCCTGGGCAAGATCGCCCACCGCCAGGCACAGCTCCAGGATGTCCTTTTCGGTGCTGCGCAAGCCTGCTTCCCGTGCCTGCGCAGCGAGCACCGCAAGGTGCCCGGAAGTAGGACCCTCCGTGGATTGGGACGCTTCGGCTGCCGCCGCGTAAGCCTGCGCGGTCAGCCAAAGGTGCACCGGCCCCCGGTAGCGGGACCCTTCGACCTGGGCGGCGAAGCCCGCTGCCGGAGTGCCGTCGGCAACTACGGTGGATGCGTAGCCGGCCAGGCCCAGGGCATAGGGAAGCAGCAGCTCCGGGTCCCTGTCCCGCAGCGCTTCCACGGCAGGCCGCAACCGGCGCAGCCCTTCGTGCAGCCGACCCCGGTGGATTTCAAGGGCCGCTTCAAAAACTCCCAGGGTCCCGCCCAAGCTGATCAGCAGGTGCTGCGGACCAGCGTGCATCCTGGCCAGGAGCTGGTCCAACTGGGCATAACGCCCGGAGTGAAGCAGGGACTGTGCCTGCCGCACAAAAACGAAACCGGAATAGCTCTGCAGTTTACCGTCGGCGGAGTTGAGCAGATTCGCTGCGGACAGGGCGTGTTTCAGGGCGGCACCCACTTCGCCGCACGCGGCCAGAACTTCAGCGTAAAGACCGTGGGCTACCAGCAGCCGTTCTCCGTCCGCGTGGCTGCGGGCTGGAGACTCCTCCTTGACCAGTTCCGCAAGCTGCGTCCGGGCCCGGCTGAAGTCTCCTTCCATCACCAGCGCCGCGACACGCAGGACTTCCGTAGCCGCACGCACCTGTGCGGGCACTGAGCCACCTGCGCTTTGCCGCGAAGCTACTTCCGCGGCAGCTGCCAACCACCGGTCGGCCACCAGGGGAAGTTCCGTGCTCCGGCCGCTGGTCTGGCGCAGCAGCAGCGCACCGGTGAAGGAAGCCCGGTGCAGGCTGTCCTGGTCCCATCCCGTGCCGCTGCCTTCCCGGATTCCTTCTGCCAGGTCTTCCAGCCTGGCACGTGCCCAGGAGTAGCTGCCTTGCTGGGCACAGGCGACAGCACGTTCCACCTCGGCTGCGGTTCGGAACGGCAAAGCGTGAACCGCTGCGGCGAAGCGCTGCCCGCGGACGGGGTCGCCGGCACCGTTGGCCATCCGCGCGGCTGACAGCAGTTCTTCCGCCCCCAGGCGTTCACCGCAGTCCAACGCCCACTCGGTGCGGCGGAGGACGGCGCCGGTCTCGTGGTCCGGTTCGGGTCCTGACACCGGGGTGTAGCGGGCGAGCACCCGTGCACGGATCTCCGCGCTGCGTGCCACCGGCACCAAGCTGCGGATGATCTCCGCGTGCAGGGGCTGCACAAGATGCGCCGACTCGTCACGGTCGGGAAGAATCTCCAGGAGTCCGTCGATCACCAGCGAGCGCACCGCCTCGTCGTCGGCCACCGCCGAGACCACCGCACGCGGCAACCGGCCTGCCAGAGCCACCGTCTCAAGCACATTCCGTTCTGCCGGGGTCCGTGCCGCAAGCATTCCTTTGACCAGGTCCACCAGCGAGGTGTCGACGCAGTCCGGTTCCTGGGTGAGGAACCAGGCCCCGTTGGCCTCCACCAGCCGGCGCTGCCGCTGTGCGCGGCCAAGCAGTTCCTTGACATAGAGCGGGTTGCCCCCGGACATGCGGCTGAGCAGCGTGGAGGAGGCTTGCAGGAGGGGGCCGCCGAGGACGCTGACGCAGAACTCATGGACCGCCTGCCGGGACAACGGTCCCAGGTCGATCCGGGCCAGCAGGCCGTCACGGGCGAGCGACAGCAGCTCATGGATGCGGGGAGCCCGCGCCCGGGAAATCACCATCAAACGCAGTTCACCGGACATGGCCAGCTGGGTCAGCAGGTGGGCACTGGCCTCGTCAATATACTGGGCGTTGTCCACGACCAGCAGGCTCTGCATGCCGCTGGTCTCAGTCAGCCGCTGGAAATGCGCCCGTACGGTCCTCAGCACTGACAGCGGGGATTCCATCTCCGCCGCCGTGGCCGATCCCAGATAGGTGGACAGGATGCCGTACTGCATGGTGGACAGCACGGGGCTGCCGCAGACGTAGTAGGGAGCCATGATTGAGGCGAGCCGGTCCGCTGCCTGTTCGGCCAGGGAAGACTTTCCGATGCCCTCGGCACCGAGAATGAGAACCCCGCGCAGGCCCGGGTCCAGCAGCCGGCTGGTTACTTCGGCTAGTTCGCGTTCGCGGCCAAACAGCTGCCGGTCGTGCCCCCATAGTGTCATTTCTTTGCCCCTGACTGTTCCGCGATGGTCCGTGCCAGTTCCCGCCTGCTGCCCACATGGAGTTTCGAGTACACCTGATACAGGTGCCCTTCCACCGTCCGGACGGATATGCCCAGTTCCTCGGCGATTTTCTTGTTGCTGGTGCCGGCCGCGGCCTTCCGCGCAATCGAGCGTTCCCGGGCGGTGAGCGCGCCGAGGAATTCGTCGGCCGCCTCGGCGGCCGGATCCGGGGCTGCCACCCGGCGGCTGCGGTGGATGAAACGGACGGTCGCCCGGTCCCCGGCGCCGGAGGCGATACCCAGCGCATGTTCGGAAATTTCCCGGGCCAGCATCACGTGCCCGGAACCGGAGGCTATTTCCGAGGCCCGCAGGAGCAGTTGCGCGTCGGCGTTGCCCAAACCCTTGGCGTAGCTTTCACAAAGGGAAGCAAAGTCCCCTTGCTGGTTGGCGGCAACGGCCAGAACGTCGTCCAGGCTTTCAGCATCCCCCAGCCGCATGGCGGTGATTCGGGCCAGCAGCTCGTAGGCGTAGGCACCACGGCGGTGGTCCTGGGCCGCGAGGGAGGAAAACCGGGTGCTGCCCGTTTCCGCTCCCAGCGCAGCCTCGGCCAGGGCGGCGAAGTGGCGGGCTCCCCGGCGTACGGCCCAGGGGCCGCCGTCGGCTGCAGCACGCTGCATCTGCAGGTACTGGCGCGCGGTTTCCGTATGGCCTTCCACCGCGTGGCAATACGCTGCGGCTGCTGCGGCGAGCGGCAGGAATGCTGCCGGTCCGGTGACGGCAAGCTGGTTGACCGTGGCCGTTAGCGCCGGGAGCGCGGCGTCCGGCCGTCCGGCGAAGGCATGCAGCAAACCTTCTGCCAATTCCGTGTAGCTGCCTTCCATACCGGCTGCGGCCGATCTGGCCAGCAGCCGCCCGCATGCCGGGAGGGCGCCCGTCAGCAGATACGTGTGCAGCAGCCGGCCCACCACCCTGGCCCGCGTCCCCGGGCTGATCTGCGCGTTTTCCAGCAGCTTTTCCACCTTCCCGGCCAGTTCGACGGCGTCGTCCTGCCGGTTGGTCATCCCCCACGCTTCGCAGCGGAATGCTGCCCGTTGGATACCGAATTCCGGATCCGCGCCCGTGTCCTGCCGGTCGAGCTCGGCCAGGTAGGCGATGTTTTCCTGGAACCGTCCGTGGGCGGAGTGGCATTCCGCCCGGGCTGCGGCGAGTTCACGCCTCAACTCGGCAGTACCGGCAAGGTGCTGGTCGAGTCCCGCCGCTTCCTGCTCTGCCTGGGCGAACAGGTCGGTGTGGCGCATCCTGGCGGGTTCGGCGGGGGCATCCGTTGAGCGCGGGTCCCGCAGGCCGGTGGCCTCAATGCACAGCACCCTGCTTTCGGCCAGCAGGAGGCGGACGCGTTCTTCCCGGGAGGGCACCTGCTCACCGCCCCTGAACCGGGCGAGGACCCCCAAAGCTGCACCGTATTCGCCCTGCGCCGTCCTCGCACGGGCCAATTCGACGACGGCGCCGGCGCTGTCACCGGATCCGGCCGCCACGGTGAGCAGCCGGATTGCCGTTGCGGGGTCCTGTGCCGCAGTGGCCCTGCGTGCTGCGCGTACCGCCAGCTCCGTTGCGGGGATTTCGCCGATGTCCTCAAGCCAGCGTGCAAGCACTACGGGATCAAGGACAAAACCTTCCAGGGAGTTCAGCGAGGGGCCGAGCTCCTCAAAAAGCAACCGCTTCCGCGAAGTGCTCAGCCCGGCCCGGATGGAGCGCTCCAGCACAGGGTTGCTCACCAGCACATCGGGAACAGGGCGGGCATCAAGGCTGACCAGCCGGCGTTCCTGGAGCTCGTCAAGTTCAGTACTGTCCAGCTGTCCCAGCGCCACCGGCAGCGGCAGCGACCCCGCCATGGCCAGCAGCTGCAGCAGCTGTGTCTGTGCAGCGCTCAGTCCGGTGAGGACACCCAGGACCGCGGCGGCAACCCGGCCGCCCCGGATTTCCTCCCCATCGGCGAGTATCCAGGTGCCGTTGTGATGCCTAAGTGCTCCGGCGTCCTCGAAATCGTGCCGGGCCAGTGCCAGCAGGTGGGGATTGCCGCCGGCGTAACCGCACAGCGCTGCCGCGGCCGCCCGGGAAACGGCCCCGCCCAGTAATGAGGCGAGGTAGGCGGCGGCTTCCTGCACGTCCAGAGGTTCCAGGTCAACGCGGGCCAGAATGCCGTCGCGCCACAGCCCCGTGAACTCGCCCGGAGCGGAACTGAAGTCGCGGAAGGCCACAAGCATTCCGGCGCTGCGGTTCAGCACCATCTGGGTCAGGACCATGGCGGAGAATTCATCCAAATCCTCGGCGTTGTCCACGGCGAGCAGCACGGGCCGGCCACCGGAACGTTCCCGGACCAGCTGGGTCAGGCCGCGCAGGATCATGACAGGGTGGGTGGACAGTTCCGGTTCCAGGTCCGAGAGCAGGAACGTCAGGGCACCGAACGGGGTCCGGCCGGCGAATTCGGAACCGCGGACCTGGACAACGTACATTTCATCCTGCAGGTGCCGGAGCACGTGCTGCATCACGGCTGTCTTCCCGATGCCGGTGTCTCCCACCAGAACGCAGCCCGTGCCCTGGGCGGTCCCGGAGAGTGCTTTCAGGATTTCCTCCAGCACCGCGGTCCTGCCGACGACGACGGGCGGGGGCTGGAGGCCGGAACCCGGGTCGGGAGGCGGGCCCTGGACAGGTCCGGTGTGAAGGCGGGTGGAGGTCGGCTGATCATCATGAGGCTGCACTTTGAGACCCGTTCCTGTCGATTCAGGTTCTGCTGTCCAGTAGTTGAAGCCCGGCGTCCGCCGTAGGGGCCGAACACCTGCGCCACTGTTGCGCACCAGAGTAGGAACACGCCTGCAGCGGTACACGAGTAGCGTCCCCTAGTTGCCTTACGTGGTTACTTGGAAATGCGGCCGCATAAAGGTGTCGGCCTACGTGTTCGCGCTCTTCGCACCACCTGTATGGGCAGAAACGGGAGGATAGCGGCCCGGCGTTAGGCTTCCGCGCGTTCCGTCTCCAGGCATTCACGCAGTTCAGCCCGTCCCGAAACGCGGAGTTTCGAGAAGATGCGGCCCAAGTGCCAGTCCACGGTGCGGGGTGAGAGATGCAGCCGTGCGGCCAGGTCCGAACTGCTCTCCCCCGCTGCGGCTCCCACCGCGAGGGCGCGCTCAAAATCCGACAGCTCCGGCAGCCGATCTGAAACGGAGTTGGCTGCCAGCAGCATCCTGAAGCTCGCGTTTTCGATCCGCCGCGCAGTGCGAAGCACCGTGCGGTCGGAGTGCGCCCGGGCCAGGCGCACCGCCCGGCCCGCCGCTTCATGGGCCAGGAGGTAGTGGCCAAGGCTGTAGGCAGTCCGGGCCGCACGGAGCACACCGAGGCGGTCTGAATCGGCGAGCCCGGCGGCCAGGTCCGAATACATGGCAGCAGCAGCGCCGTTGCACGCGGATGCCGCTGCCCTCAACTCCTCAACCGCGCCGGCGGTTCCTTGAAACGCTGAAACGGCCAGTACCAGCAACTGCAACGCGGATTGGCCGGCAGCCGCCGTGCTGCCGGTATTCACCGTTTCACCGCTGCCGTCTTGAACGCTGCCTTCTTCAACACTGCCTTCTTCAACACTGCCTTCTTCAACACTGCCTTCTTCAACACTGCCGGTATCAACGCTCTCCGGCCCGAAGAACCCGTCCGGAACGCCTCGTACGGTGCACAGCCGGCCCAAGGCACCGGCGAGGCCCTCGGCTGAGTCCCTTTGCCAGGTGTCCCGGAGGTCGGGTTCCCGTGCACCTGCTGCCTGTTGTTCCGCCGGTGGCTGGGACGCCGCCAGGTAGGCCCGTGCAGCTTCGGCGTCGTCAAGCAGGACACAGGCGTAGGCCGCGGCCGCGCTCGCCAGCGGGATTATGTCCTGCGTCCTGTTTTCCTCGAGCTGGGCAAGGGAACGCTGCAGATAATCGAGGGCCTTGTCCGCCCTTCCCCCGAGCACCTGCACGATCCCCGCACACAAATCATTGCCGCCGGGCAGCTCAACGCCCTCCGTACCCGCCTCGGTCCGGGCCAGCACGTCCGCTGCCAGCCGCAGCTCGCCGCACCGCAGGAACACGCAAAACAATTTCGAAAGCAGGTCCCTGCGCCGGACGCTGTCCTCAAGGAGCAGGTCCAGGCCTGCCCGGGCCGCTTCGGTAGCCTCAGCCCAGCGGCCGCTGCGGGACAGTTCCACGGCTTCCCGGACCGCGTTCCGGGCCGCTGCCTCTTCGGGAAAAGCGTTTGGACCGCCGCGAATCCGGCAGGTTGCCTCGGCTGCGGCCACCCGGGACCGGATCTCTTTGGCCCGCCCGTGCGGCACCAGCGCTGCTGCAGCTCCAGCGAGCAGCGGGTCCTTCAGACGCAGCGTCCGGACCGGGCCCGAGTCCGCAGCAGCCAGAAGCATGTCTTCCAACCGCTCCACGGCAGCCGGATCGGCAACCTCCAGGATCACGGGCGCGGGCAGCCCGCCGGAAACCGCCAGTACATCCACGGCATACCTTTCGGCCGGGGAAAGGCCGCGGATTTCCGTTTCCACCCGTTCGGCCAGGGCACCCGCGTAGGACACGGCTCCGGTCCAGACCCAGGTACCCCTGCGGCGGCGCACCGTCGCGGCCTGCACTTGTTCCTGGAAGAACAACGTGGCCAGCAGCGGATTCCCCCGGGTCCGTTGCTGGACTTCCGCCACCAAGCGGCTGGATACCGGGCCGGCGGACAAGTCTTCCAGCAAGGTCCGCGTCCCGGCCGTTGGCAGCGGGCACAGGTCTTCCTTGTGGACGGAGCCGTCTGCCGACCAGCGTACAAACTCCTCCGGGCACGCGGAGAAGTCCCTGACTGTTGCCAGCATGAGGGTGTATCCGGCACGGCAGAGCTGGAGGAGGACGGCAGTGGTGGACACGTCCAGGTCCTCTGCGTTCTCGATTGCCAGTACCAGGCGCCGTCCCCCGGCTTTTTCCGCCAACACTCCGCGGACGAACTGCAGGACAAACACCGGATTGGACAACGCTTCGGGCGGAAGCTCGCTGAGCAGCCAGAACAGACCGCCGAACGGTTTCCCTGACCAGGCAGCGGCCCCCCGCAGGCGCAGCACGGAAAATTCCCCGCCCAGTGCGCCAAGGATGTGGGCCATCACAGTGGATTTACCGGTTCCGTCAGCGCCGGAAATGACCACGCTCATGCCTTGATTGAGCGCATCCAGTGCGGAGGCTGCACTGCTTTGCACCTGTGCAAGGGGCGGCGGCTGGAGGTGATGTGCCGGTGCGGACAGGGGGTTTTGGTCGCTCGGGCGGGCCAGGCCTGGGCCGGCAACATCCATCGAATGGCTCCATCTGTCCACCGGGTTGCATGCACCAGTGCGCTCAGAATATCGGGTGCTGTCTACCAGCTAGGGGGAAGGAGCCGGCGGCGGCTGGGGGGACGCCCCGGTCTCAGAGGGCATCGACGCCGCCGGCTCCGTTTGTGGGACCCGAAGTCCGGGTACAGCTGCACGGGGCCCTGCGGTTATCCTCCACAACCCCCGTCGGAGAAAACCTTCAGAGCCTCGAATTGCACCGCTGCACCCTCGAACCTCAAGTAACGCTCATAACGCTACGAACCCCGGAAACGCTTTGCCCGAGTAAAACCTACTGGTGTTTGGTGGGCAAACTACTCGCCGCGCGGCGGCGGCTTCCAGCCCGCGGCGGGGTTGCGCAAGGACGGGAACCTGGCTTTGAGCTCATCGCGCCGGCTGATCCCCAGTTTTTCGTACGTACGGTATATGTGCCCTTCCACGGTCCGCACGGAGAGATCCAGCTGGCCGGCTATCTCTGCGTTGCGGTAGCCAGCGGCAACCAGTTCGGCAACATCGTGTTCCCTGCGGGTCAACCCGGGCAGGGAGGAATGTCCGTTCCCACCCTGTTTTCCGACCAGCCGCTGGATGCGGTTCAGAACCGCACGGTCAGAACCTTTCCGTGCCAGCCGCAGCGCTTCGAGCGTGCACTGCCGGGCCAGCAGCAGGTCCATTTCAGGTTCCTGGCTGGTCGCCAGCGCCGCCAGTGCGTCAACGTCCTGGTCCAGAACGGCACGGGCGACTCGGTTAACCACCGGCGCCTGCGGTCCCTCGAAACCTTCGGTAATCTTCAACAGCCGGCCGGCGTCGGAAAAGTCGCCCAGCCGCATGGCGAGGTGGCGCAGGGTGAATTCAATGGCGGTGAAGGAGGACTCCCGAGCGGCGGCGGCCTGCGCCCGCAGGCTCCGGGCAGCAGCGTCGTCCGAGTCCTTGGCCAGTTTTGCTGCGCTGAGGATGCCGGCGGCGAGTACCTGGTACTGCCGGGGACCGTGCGACTGCACCTGTTCAGCCGCTTGCTGCAACCTGCCCGCCTGTTCGCGCTGGCCCAGGCTGGCTGCGGCAAAGGAGCCAAGTCCAAGCGCGAGGGCAAGCACGCCTTCGGGATCGTTAGCTGCCTCTGCTTCCTCGACCGCCGCCGCAAAATGCCGTGCGGCGTCTTCCATGGCGCTGGAGCGCAGGCTGCACAGTCCCAGCGCGAAATCAGCCATCCCGCCGGAATGCAGCAGCGACCGCTGCGCCGCGGAGCCGGCGGTCCCCACGCACCGATGCACCTCTTCCCACTGCCCAAGCCAGACCAGGATGGTGAGGTGCCGGTGCAGAACAAACGGGTAATAAGGAAGCAAGCCGGAGCCTTCCCGCTGCAGCAGCGCCATGGCCGCACTGCTGTGGGTCAAGGCTGTTGCAGCGCGGCCAGTAGCCACCAGCACCTCCGCCAGGAGGGCTTCGACGAAGAGTACGGCCTCGGCATCCTCCGCGGCCCGAGCCCGCAAGTCCACGAGTTCGGACTCGGCCCGGACATATTCCCCCTCCCGGACCGCTTCCAACACCAGAAGCATTTCCGGACCGCCGCGGGCCCGCGCCACAGCCCCTGGCGGCTCCACCGCCGATAAACGTTCGATCGCCTGGCGCCACGCAACGGAAAGCGGCCGCACCCATGCGTTATCCCCGCCTGCCCGCATGGCCAGCTGGGCATGCACCACTACCGCTTGCTTGGCTGTGCGCAGGTCCGGCGCTTCCTCGAGGGTGCCCTTAGCTATGGCTGCGGCAGCTTCATATTCACCCAGCTGCAGAAGTGCCCGCGCTTCCTGCAACCGGGCCGGGACCAGGGTGCCGCCGTCGGGCACGGCAGATGCTGCCCGAAGGGCGAGCCGCGGGTCGGACCGGTTATTCGCTGCTTCGGCCGCACGCAGCAACCCGGCCGCAGGGACTTCGGTTCCCAGGGACAGGGACCAAGCCACCCAGCGCAGCAGGCTTTCCTCCCCGGTTCCCGGCACCGGGCCGTCGAGCTTCCCCAGCAGGCGCGCACTGCGTGCTGCCGGGACCAGTTTCCGTATTGCTTCCCCGTAGATCGGGTGCAGGGGACGCAGCGACTGCGCGTTCCCCGCATCCCCGCATACCTGGATCAACAGAGCTGCGGCCAACCGGTCTATGGAGCGGTGCATGCCCAACCGGAAGGCTGCCGCCAGGTCGAACGGTTCCGCAAGGCAGATCGTTTCCAGCGCCGAGCGGTCCTCCGGGTCCAGTGCCCTCAGCCGGCCCTTGACCAAGTCCGCCACACGGCCACCCACCGGCACTTCGGCCTCGGACACCACCCAGATACCGTGCCGCTGGACCAGGAAACCACTCCGGATCGCCTCCTCGATCAAGGCGAGGAGGTACACGGGGTTACCGCCGGTGAGCCGGGACAGCTCAACGGATGCAGTGGTGGCAACCTGCCCCGGAAGTTCCTGCTCGCACAGCGTGTGGACCTCATCCTCGGTGAGGGGAAGCAACCGGTGGCGGGTGAGCTGGCCGTCCCACATGTGCGGCAGGGTCCCGGCAACGTCTGCGAAAGTGCGGGTAAGGACCAGCAGCCTGATCTGTGCGGCGTCGAGCAGTTGGGACAGCAGGTCAAGGGTCGGCTGGTCCATCTCGTGGGCGTCGTCCACTATGAGCAGGGGGGCGGCCGGGCTGCCGGCCGGTTCTGCGGCGTGCTCGCCAATGCCCAGTTTGCCCATGATTGCGCGCATCACGGCCAGCGCCGATCCTGTTTGCTCCGGAGTAATGTCGGGTAAAAGCGCCGCCAGGGCTCCGTAGGGCACCGCGGTCAACGCGGGGCTGGCGTACACCCAGTGCACGGGCATAGCGGTTTCCAGTTCTTGGGCGGCGGCCGCCGCCACAGCGGTCTTGCCCAGGCCCGCTTCGGCTGCAATGACCGCCCCGTGGCCGCCGGGGCGGCGAAGGCTTTCAAGCACGCCGGAAAGGACATCGTCCCTGCCCGCCAGTGCCCGCGGGTTCGACCCGATCATGCGATATCCCCCGTTCCTAGGCCAGTACCTCGGCCAGCTCCGCGCGTCCGGAGACGTGGAGCTTCGCAAAAATCTTTCCCAGGTGCCACTCGATGGTGCGAGGCGACAGGTTCAGTTCCCGGGCTATTTGCGAGGTGGTGGCCATCGTAACGGCACGATGCGCAAGATCTGCTTCAAATTCACTTAATTCGGCCAGCGTTTCTGCCCGCCCGCCGATGTGCTTCATCCGCCGCAGGCTCAGGTTCACCAAGCCCCGGGCCATCCTGGCCAGTCCGCGTTCATCTCCTCCCGGGGCGGCAGCCAGCAGCTCCGAGGCGGCGCTGGCCGCGTCCCGGCACAGCAGGTGCTGGCCCAGGGCGGTAAAGCCCCTTGCCGCGCCAACCAGCAATGCCGGGTCATCCTTGAGCAGGCCGGCTGCGTACAGCGACAACGATTCCGCGAACCTGCCCTGCGAGCTGTCGGCCGTTTCCAGCATTTGCCCGGCTGCGGCCTTGTCTTTTGCCCGGACTGCTGCTGACAGGAACAGCAGCGCGGGCGCGGCGCACCCTGTGTCCAGGGCCGAAACCGCCGCTTCGCGCAGCAACCGGCAGCGGCTATCCGGGTCCGGTTCTTCCGCCAGGATCGCGAAGTACTTCCTCTGGAACCCCCGGAAATACGGTTCCCGGAACCGGGTTGTCCCGGCATTGAGCGGTGTGCCTGCCGCCGCCCGGCCCTGCTGGACACGGACGTAGCCCGCGAGGATGCGGGCCAGTGGGAGCATCTCCTGCGGATCGTGGACTTCCAATTGTCCGATACCGCCGGTGAGCGCCTCCCGCGCAGTGCCGTCCTGCCCCTGCCATACCGCGAGCACCGATACAGCCAGCTCGCCTGCGCTGCCCTGATAGGACGGCCGGACGCCGGTGTCGTCGAAGAGCTTTACGAACTCCGCGCCGCGCTCGAGTTCTCCGGCGAGGATGTACGTGTCGAATACCCTGGTACATATTTCCTCCGCATTTCCGGCGCCCCCGCTGCCTGCACCCGGCGCGTAGTCAGCAGGCCTGCCCATAGCGGCCAGGGCGGCCATCGCGTCGCTGCCCCGGCCTGCCAGGGCAAGCGCGTTGGCGTGCAGGGCACGGGCATGGGTGCGGATGCCGTGGCTCAACCGCAGGTCACGGGTCAGCGATGCCAAGCCGTCCGGCACGGCCGATACGTTTCCGCTGTCAAGTACCAGTGCGCTGCGGGCAATAACCAGCGCCGCAGCAGCTTCAGGCCCGTCGCCCTGAGGCGGTCCGGAGATTTGAACGCCGGCCAGTACGGCATCCGGGTCTGGCGCGTTAAACCGCGCCAGTGCATAGGCGTACTCCGTCATCAGCGGCACGTAGCTGTCCCTGTCCACGGGGTCCGGCCGGTGCTCCCCGACTGCACGGACCACCCCCTCAAAGTCCCCCGTGGCCCGGAGCGCTCGGACTTCTTCGAGGACCAACCCCTGTGTCCGTTCACCGGCCGCCGTTCGGGACAGCAGCAGTGCCGTGGCCGGGTCGCTCCGCCCGTTTGCTGCTGCAGCCGCCGCCTGCAGGACGGCGGCCGGGCCGGGAGTTCCCCCACAGGAGATGGCCCAACCCACAAAGGCAACCAGTTCCGGCGGAGCCAAGCTGCCCTGGTCCACCAAAACGGACACGTCATCCCACAGCTCCCGCCGCCGCCCGGGAAGCATGGTCGCTGCGATGACTGTGCCCACACTTCCGCCGGCAAAGCGCACAGCGGCCCCGGCGTCTTCGACCCGGATCAGCTGGCGCTCCTCGAGGGAATCGACAACGCCGGCGGGCACCAGTTCGAGGACGGTGGGCAGGGGAAGGCTGCGTGTAAGGGCCAGGACCTCCACGAGCCGGCGTTCCTGCGGGGCCAGCCGGTCCAGCATCGCGTCCACCACTTCTCCCACGTCCCCGGTGCGGACAAAGGAACCCGTCCTGACCCATACGGGACCCCGGCGCACCAAGGTGCCGGAGCGGACCTGTGCTTCGGTCATGAGCCGGATGAAACGGGGGCTGCCCTCTGTTTCGTGCCACATGGTACCGGCGGCAAGGGAGGAGACGGCGCCACCGAGGATCTGCTGCATCAGCTGACGGGTCTGCCGCTCGGACAATGGCTCCAGGGCTATCCTTGCCAACAGTCCTTCGCTCCACAGGTCCATCAATTCGAACCCTGACTCCCAATGTGCGGATGCCGCTGCGACCACCGCTACGCTGCCGCGGCGGAGCAGTTGCGCAAGCACCATGCTTGAGAAGCGGTCCAGCCGGTCTGCATTGTCCACGGCAAGGAGTATCCGCCGGCCGCCCGAGCCCGCTGCCAGGGATGAGTCCAGCTCGCGGAGCAGCTGCAACGGGCTGCTGACCGCTGCTTCGGGAAGCCCGCCGATCAGAAACGCCAATGCGCCGTAGGGGGTCTGCGAGGAAATCGGAGTTCCCCTGACGTACAGGGTGTGGAAGTCTTCCCTCAGCCGCTCAGAAACCGCTTTGAGGACAGCAGTCTTACCGAAACCCGCCCCGCCCAGGACCAGTGCTCCGCGGCCTTCGACCACCGCCGTGCATATTGCGTCGAGGGCGTCGGCACGGCCAACCAGATCGTCAACAGCCGACGCATTCTTCATCGCTCAAGCCACGCCCCCCAAAAACGCACGCAGTACCCGGACCATGGTCCCCAATACTGCAGCTGTCGGTAGCTACTGGTCAGTAGAGGCGAGCATACGCGCGGCCCTCCACCCCGTCCAGTACATACAAAGACATGAACCAGGGAAGGTCCGCGAGGCGCTTATTCCATGGCGGCAGGGCGGCGCGAGGTGTACCCTGCCCAGGCCCATACCGGCAGGGCCGTGGCCGTGAGGAAAAGCCACATGTAAAAGGGACCGACGCCGGGATGGGGGTGGCCCAGTCTCGGAGGCCTCCCGACGTCGGCCCCGTATTGGGAGCCCTTAAGGCTGCTTCCATTTTAGGCCCGGCACCGGAAGCGAAACAATGGTTCGGGCCGGTCCGGGGCGCTGGAAAACTACCCCAATCCCAGGACGCTGCTACCTAGGGCCGCCATGGGAAGGAACCCTTAGGAAACAGCGCCGTGGAACTTCTGCTGGGCTGCGAGAAGCCCGTCAGCCAGGAGCATTTCCACCGCATCAGCGGCGTCTCCCACCAGGAACGGCAGTTCCTTGGCTTCGGCGCCGGAGAAGTCCTTCAGCACGTAGTCCGCGGTATCCATCCGGCCCGGCGGTCGCCCGACGCCTACGCGTACCCGCAGGTAGTCCTTGGTGCCCAGGGCCCGGCTAATGTCCCGCAGGCCGTTGTGTCCGCCCTCGCCTCCGCCGAGCTTGAGCTTGACGGTATTGAAGGGGATGTCGATTTCGTCATGGACGGCGACTACATGTCCGGGATCAATGTCGTAGAACCGGGCCAGGGCGGACACCGGTCCGCCGGACAGATTCATATAGGTCAGTGGCTTGGCCAGGACCACCCGGGGGCCGCCCAGGCTGATCCTGCCCTCCAGGACGGCGGCTCGGGTTTTATGGGACTTGAACTTCCCGCCCATGCGCGACGCGAGTTCATCCACGACCATGTTGCCGATATTGTGCCGGTTACGGCTGTAGCCGGGCCCGGGGTTCCCGAGCCCGGCTACAAGCCAGGTGTTGCTGTTCACTGCGGGTACTGCTCCTTCACTGAGAACCGGACGGCTCCGTTACGGGGAGCAGGCCCCGGAAGTGGGTTACGCTTCGGCGCCGACTTCAGCGGCTGCAATGGCAACCTCTTCGTCAGACGGGGTGCCCAGGTCCTGGACGGTGGACTCGGAAACGTTGATGACCATGGTTTCGGGATCCAGCAGCAGCTCGACGCCGGCCGGCAGCTCCAGGTCCTTGGCGTAGATGTGCTCGCCGGCGGTGCGGCCTTCAATGTTGACCACGATGGTCTCCGGCAGCGAGGTGGCATCTGCGGCAACCAGGACCGTGTTGGCTTCCTGGTTGTATACAGCGGTGCCGGGAGCCAGTTCGCCTTCAACGTGGACGTTGACCTCTACCTCGACCTTTTCGCCCTTGCGGACGGTCAGCAGGTCGATGTGCTCGATGATCTGCTTGATCGGGTCGCGCTGGATATCCTTGGCCAGGGCCAGGTGGGACTCGCCGTCGACGTCGATCTCCAGCAGGGCGTTGGAGGTGCGGACAGCCAGCGTGGTGGCCTTGGCCGGCAGCAGGATGTGCATGACATCGGCACCGTGTCCGTAAATGACTGCGGGGATCTGGCCGGCGGCGCGGGCCTTGCGGGCTGCACCCTTGCCGAAATCGGTGCGGGTGGTTCCTGCGAGCTTCTGCTCAGACATTGCTAACTCCTGTAAGTGGTGTTCCGTGGGTGCCGTGTCGGCTTTCCATGGGCGTAGGCGCCGGTTTCGGAACAGTGCACCGTACGGACCGGATCGGTCCCGTGTACGGCCAGAAGTTGCCAGCCACCGTCGATAACGGAGTCCGCCCGGATCATTCCGGGCCGCTCCCTCGCCTAGGCATCGGGGTTAATGCTACCAGCACCAGGACGCCCGCCCGAACCGAAGTCCGGGCGGGCGCCCTTGTGCGCGGAAAGGGATCCGCTTAGACCTTGCCGTCGAACAGGCTGGTGACCGAGCCGTCTTCGAAGACTTCCCGGATGGCCCGGGCGATCATCGGGGCAATCGAGAGTACCGTCAGCTGCTCGAACCGCTTGGCTGCCGGAATGGGCAGCGTGTTGGTGACCACCACTTCGCGGGCACCGGATTCGGCCAGGGTCCGGGAAGCGGGATCGGACAGCACCGCGTGCGTGGCTGCGATGATGACGTCCTTGGCGCCGGCTTCCTTCAGGACGCGCACGGCGCCGGCGATGGTTCCGCCGGTGTCGATCATGTCATCGATCAGCACGCAGGTGCGGCCTTCAATCTGGCCCACAACCTGCTTGGACACAGCCTGGTTGGGCACCGTGAGGTCGCGGCTCTTATGCACGAAGGCCAGCGGCGCGCCGCCAAGGCGTTCGGCCCACTGCTCTGCCACGCGGACGCGGCCGGTATCCGGGGATACGACCGTGACGTTGGAGGCATCCACCCGGGTGCGGATGTAATCGGCCAGCAGCGGGATGGCCATCAGGTGGTCCACCGGGCCGTCGAAGAAGCCCTGGATCTGCGCGGTGTGCAGGTCAACGCTCATGATCCGGTCCGCGCCGGCGGTCTTGTACAGATCGGCAATCAGGCGTGCGGAGATGGGCTCGCGGCCGCGGCCCTTCTTGTCCTGCCGGGCGTACGGGTAGAACGGGGAAACCACGGTGATGCGCTGGGCGGAAGCCCGCTTGAGCGCATCGATCATGATCAGCTGTTCCATCAGCCAGTTGTTCAGCGGGGCCGGATGCGCCTGGATTACGAAGGCATCGGTGCCGCGGACGCTTTCATTGGGACGGACGTAGATCTCTCCGTTCGCGAAGTCGTATGCGGCCAGCGGCAGCAGCTCCGTATCCAGGCAGCGTGCTATTTCCTCTGCCAGCTCTGGATGGGCACGTCCTGTGGCAAGGACGAGCTTCTTTTCACCCTTGGAGGTGATTTCGCTGCTCATTCGTGGTCGCTTTCTCGCGTGGGGTTACCTGTGGGGGAAGAAGCTGAAAGGGCCGCTGCGGCGGCGGCGTCGGCGGCGGCGGTGCCGGCCCGGTGTTCCGCGACCCAGCCGTCCAAGTTGCGCTGCGGGGCGACGTTGATGGCCAGGGCACCTGCCGGGACGTCCTTGCGGACCACCGTTCCGGCTCCACTGTACGCCCCGTCGCCCACCGTGACGGGAGCCACATACATGTTGTCGCTGCCCATCCGGACGTGCGAACCGATGGTCGTGTGGTGCTTGTTTACGCCGTCGTAGTTGACGAAAACGGAAGCTGCGCCGATGTTGGACTGCTCGCCGATAGTGGCATCACCCACATAGGAAAGGTGCGGAACCTTCGAACCTGCACCGATATTGGCGTTCTTGGTTTCCACGAACGTCCCGATTTTGCCCTTGGCGCCCAGCACCGTTCCCGGACGCAGATAAGCGAAGGGCCCGACGGCGGCTCCGGCACCGAGGACGGCATCACTGCCGTGCGTGCGGACCACCGAGGCACCCTCCCCCACCTGGACGTTCGTCAGGGTGGAGTCCGGACCGACGACGGCGTCCCGGGCAACGCTGGTGGTTCCGTGCAGCTGCGTGCCGGGCAGGATGGTGACGTCTTCGGCCAGGGTGACGGTGGAATCTATCCACGTGGTGGCCGGGTCGGCAATGCTGACCCCGGCCCGCATCCACCGCTCCAGGACGCGCCGGTTATGTTCGGCATTGAGGGCGGCGAGCTGGACCCGGTCGTTGGCGCCTTCGACCTGCCACTGGTCCTCCGTCACCATGGCCGCGATCCGGCCGCCGGCGTCCCGGGCAATGGCCAGCACATCGGTCAGGTACATCTCACCCTGGGAGTTCTGCGTGGTGACCGATTCCAGCGCGCGGCGCAGCGCGGCGGCGTCGAAAGCGTAGATGCCGGAGTTGATCTCATTCACTGCACGCTGTGCGTCGGTGGCATCCTTGTGTTCCACGATGCCGGTGACTGTGCCGTCTTCGGCGCGCAGCACCCGTCCGTAGCCGGAGGGGTCGGCCAGCTTGGCGGTCAGCACGGTCACGGCGTTGCCGTCCGTCTCGTGCACGGCTACGAGGCGGCGGAGGGTGTCCGCTTCCAGCAGGGGTGCGTCACCGTAGGTGACCACCACCGTGCCGTCCAGCTCACTGACCGCGTCCAGCGCGGAGACGGCCACCTGGACTGCACGGCCGGTGCCGGGAACATCGTCCTGGTCCACAATCACGGCGTCCGGTACATGCTCGGCGGCATGGGCCGAAACCAGGTCGCGTTCGTGGCGCACAACCACGGCCAGGAACCGCGGGTGCAGCGCTTCGGCGGCTGACAGTGCGTGGCCGAGCATCGAGATTCCGCCGACGGTGTGGAGGATCTTCGGGGTCCGGGACTTCATCCGCGTCCCGGAACCGGCAGCAAGGACAATAACCGCAGCCAAACCCTCCGCAGAATTCCCGTTGGTCCGGACATCGTTGGTGGTCACGAGATGGCGCTCCTTGGTGGTACGGCCGGTATGTATCAACAGCGCGGCAACCCCGGGAACATCCCGGAGGTCCGCCGCACAGTGTTCCGCCCATAGGATTCGAACCTATACTCCACGGCTCCAAAGGCCGGGGTGCTGCCATTACACCAGGGCGGATCTTGTGCCTGGCTAGCCACGCACACAAGAGTTTAGTCTGCCACGGGAGCCGATGCGTTCGCGAGTTGGCCGCAGGACGCCGCCGGCGGATGGGTAGACTGGAGCGGTGGTAAAGACTTCCGCCGGCGTTACACGCCTGCGTATGACCGGTGTCCAGCGCCGTGCCCAGCTGATCGAAGTGGCACGCAGCCTCTTTGCGCTGCGCGGACTCGACGGCGCAACCATCGAGGAGATCGCGGCCGCGGCCGGTGTGTCCAAACCGGTGGTTTATGAACATTTTGGGTCAAAGGAGGGTCTCTACACCGAAGTGGTGGAGGCCGAGTTCAACCGCCTGCTCGTTGCCGTTACCGAGTCCTTGAATGCGTCCGCGGGCCCCCGTGTCCTGCTGGAGCGGGCCGCCTACGCACTGCTGGACTACATCGAGAACCACACCGACGGCTTCCGGATCCTCACCCGGGACGCCCCGCCGTCGCAGCCGGACGGCACCTTCTCCACCCTGCTCTCCCGTATTGCCCGGGACGTGGAGCACATTTTGTCCAAGGAGTTCGGCAGCCGCGGCCTCAGCGCCGAAGTGGGCGGCATGTATGCGCAGATGCTGGTGGGAATGGTCGCCATGACCGGCCAGTGGTGGCTGGATTCCCGCACCCCCGACAAAGCCACGGTGGCGGCACACCTGGTCAATCTGGCCTGGAACGGGCTGACAGGCCTGCAGAAGGAACCGCAGCTCACGGGCATGGCGGGCGGGGCACCGTCCGTCGCTCCCACCGGCAGCGCAGACAGCTCCCCCGCCGTCCTCCGCCTTTCCGCCGTACTGGTCTCCGACGACGACGGCCGCATCCTCCTGGTCCGCAAGCGCGGCACCTCGCGCTTTATGCAGCCCGGCGGCAAGCTGGAGCCCGGGGAGTCTTTCGTGCAGGCCGCTGCCCGCGAAATGGGCGAGGAACTCGGGGTGCAGGCCGCCCCGGCAGACCTGACGGACCTTGGCCGCTGGTACGGCCCGGCCGCCAACGAGGAAAACACCTTCATTGACGCCGGGCTGTTCGCGTGGACCGTCCCGGCCGGCGTCGAACCGGCCGCCGCGGCGGAGATCGAGGAAATCCTCTGGCTGGCCCCGGCCGCCGCGGCGCAGCGCACTGACCTGTCTCCGCTGCTGGCCGAACACATCCTGCCCCGCATGCTGGGCTGAGCGCCCTCGTGAGCCGCCTGCGCTGAGCCGCTTGCGCCTGAGTTGCCCGGGTTCCCTACTCGAGGAGCTCCGAGGCCTCCAGCCACTGCATTTCCAGTTCTTCCTGCTCGGCGGCAACGGCCTGCAGCTTGGCATTGAGCCCGCCGATCAGCTCAAAGTCCGCGCCGCCGGACTTCTGCGTGGCCTCATTCATCTGCGCGTTGATCTTTTCCGCCTGCGCGGTCAGCTTGCTGAGCTGGCGCTCGATCCGGGCCAGGTCCTTCTTCGCCGCCCGCTTCTCGGCTTCGCTGGCGCCCGAGCCGGCCAGCGCCGTCGTCGTTCCGCTTCCGCCCGTTGATCCTCCGGGGCGGGATGCTCCGGCGGCAGCGGCACGGGCCGCCTGCGAGGACCCGCGGGCAGCCGTGGACGCCGAGGAGTTCGCGGCCAGTGTTTCGTTGCGCAGTTCCAGGTACTGGTCGACGCCGCCGGGCAGGCCGCGCAGCTTCCCGTCGCCCAGCAGTGCCATCTGGTGGTCGGTGACCCGTTCCAGGAGGTACCGGTCGTGGGAGACCACCACGAGGGTACCGGGCCAGCCGTCCAGTACGTCCTCGACAGCGGCCAAGGTGTCGGTGTCCAGGTCATTGGTGGGCTCATCCAGCATCAGGACGTTCGGTTCACCCACCAGCAGGCGCAGCAGCTGCAGCCGCCGCCGTTCACCGCCGGAAAGTTCCCGGACAGGTGTCCACTGCCGTTGGGCACTGAAGCCCAGCTGCTCTACAAGCTGGCCGGCGGACAGTTCGCGGCCGCCCACGTTGAAGACCCGCTTCTCGTTTTCGATGACCTCGATGACCCGCTGGTCCGCCACCTCGTCCAGTTCCTTCACTTCCTGGGTCAGGACGGCGGTCTGCACGGTCTTTCCGCGCTTGAGCCGCCCGGCTGTGGGTTCGATCTCCCCGTTGAGCAGGCGCAGCAGGGTGGTCTTCCCGGCGCCGTTCACACCCACCAGGCCCAGCCGCTCACCCGGCGCCAGGCGCAGTGTGATGTTCCGGAACAGGTCAGTGTTTCCCAGCGTCAGGGACACGTTTTCCAGGTCCAGGACATCCTTGCCCAGCCGGGCGGTGGCCATCTTGTTCAGGGACAGCGTGTCGCGGGGTTCGGGCACGTCCTCGATCAGGTTGTTTGCGGCCTCGATGCGGAACTTCGGTTTGGCCGTGCGGGCGGGCGCGCCGCGCCGCAGCCAGGCCAGTTCCTTCTTGACCAGCTGCTGGCGCTTGTTCTCCACCACGGACGCCATCCGGTCGCGCTCGGCGCGGGCCAGCACGTACGCTGCGTAGCCGCCGTCGAACGGATCCACCACGGCGTCGTGGACCTCCCAGGTGCGTGTACAGATTTCGTCCAGGAACCAGCGGTCGTGGGTGACGACCAGCAGGCCGCCGTCGGTGGGACGCCAGCGCTGCTTCAGGTGCCTGGCCAGCCAGGCCACGCCCTCGACGTCGAGGTGGTTGGTGGGCTCGTCGAGCATAATCACGTCGTCGTCGCCGGTCAGCAGCTTCGCCAGCGCCACCCGGCGCTTCTGCCCGCCGGAAAGCGAGGAGACCTGCGCGTTCCAGTCCACTTCCTGCACCAGGCCGCTCATCACGTCGCGGATCCGCGCGTTGGATGCCCATTCGTAGTCTGCGGCATCGCCGACAATGGCCTGCCCTACCGTGAGGTCCCCGTCCAGCACGTCGGTCTGGTCCAGGTAGCCCACGGTGACGTCGCGGCGGCGGGTGACGCGGCCGTCGTCGGGGGTCTGCCGTTCGGCCAGCAGGCTCATCAGGGTGGACTTGCCGTCGCCGTTGCGGCCGACCATCCCGATCCGGTCGCCTTCCTCGAGGCCGAGCGATACCCCGTCGAGGATGGTGCGCGTGCCAAAGGAGATGCTGAGGTTTTCAGCGCCAAGCAGGTGTGCCAATCGGTACTACTTTCTGTGCGTGGGTGTTGCGGCGGAATCCGGGTCCGGTTCCGGCAGGACAACGGCGCCCGGTGCCGGTCCGTAGACGGCTATGGCTGCGTGGCCCCCGCCGCGCAGCGCCTCGGCCAGTGCGGCCGCATGGGCCTCTGAGGATGCGAGGAAGGCAAGGGTGGGGCCGGAACCGGAGACCATGCCGGCCAGGGCGCCGTTGCCGGCACCGGCCGCAAGGACGGATTCCAGCCCGGGTGCCAGTTCCAGTGCGGCGGGTTGCAGGTCATTGACTAGAACGCCGGCCAGGCCGGCAGTGTTCCCGGCAGCCAGGGCGCCCAGGATCCGCGGGTCCACCTCCGCGGGTTCGGCAACCTTGGCATCGGCCCGGAGCGCATCCAGGGCCGCAAAGACCTGCGGGGTGGAAAGACCGTAGGCAGCCGGCACCAGGACCCAGTGCAGCGGCTGCGGTGCGGGCACCGGGGTCAGCCGGTCCCCCACGCCCAGGCCGGCAGCGGCACCGCCCATCAAGGCGAACGGCACATCCGCGCCGAGGCCCGCGGCCAGCTCCGTAAGCTCACCGGTTCCCAGCCCGGCCTGCCACAGTTCGTTGCAGGCCACCAGGGCCGCAGCGGCATCGGCCGACCCTCCGCCCATGCCGCCGGCCACGGGGACCCGCTTGGCAATGTGCAGGTGTACCCCGGCCGAGGCCCGGCCGGCCCGGGCTGCTACTGCGCGGGCGGCCCGGGCGGCGAGGTTGCTGCCGTCCAGCGGAATGCCGGCCACGGGCACGCGGTTGTCGGGATCACTGACGGTCAGCCGGATTTCATCGCCTGCCAGCTCCGTAGCGGTGACTTCCTCGAAGAGGGACACGGCCAGGTACAAGCTGGCTACGCCGTGGTAGCCGTCCGCCCGCTGCGGGCCGACCTTCAGGGAGACGTTGATCTTGCCGGGGGTCCGGACACGGACGGAAGCCGGTGCGCTCATGTTTTCTGCGTCTCTTCCCTCAGGCAACCAGCGGTTTCGCGGCCTCGGCAATACGCGCGAACGCCGCGATGTCCAGGACTTCGCCCCGGGCACTCGGATCCACGCCCGCGGCGCGCAACGCCTTCTCTGCTTCGGCCGGGCTGCCTGCCCAGCCGGCAAGTGCGGCACGCAGCGTCTTGCGGCGCTGCGCGAAGGCTGCGTCGATCACGGCAAAGACCTCTTCGCGGCTCGCGCGGGTCTGCGGCGGTTCGTGCCGGGTGAACCCCACCAGGCCCGAGGCGATCTTCGGCGCCGGCCAGAAGACATTCATGCCGATGACGCCGGCCTTGCGCATGGTGGCGTACCACGCGGCCTTGACCGAGGGCACACCGTAGGTCTTGGAGCCGGGGGCGGCCGCCATCCGGTCTGCCACTTCGTCCTGGACCATCACCAGCCCGTGCTGGAGGGAGGGGAAGTGTTCGAGCAGGTGCAGCACAACGGGCACGGCAACGTTGTAGGGCAGGTTCGCCACGAGTGCCGTGGGTTCAGCCGGCAGCTCGGTGATCCGCATGCCGTCTCCCAGCACCACGTGCAGGTTCGAGGCGGATTCAGGCCTCCGCCGTGCCACGGTATCGGGCAGCTTGCCGGCAAGGACCGGATCAATCTCCACGGCCACCACCGTCCCGGCGGCGTCGAGCAGTCCCAAGGTCAGCGACCCCAGTCCCGGTCCGACCTCCAGCACCGTTTCACCGGGCCGGATATCCGCGGCAGCCACGATCCGGCGGATGGTGTTCCCGTCAATGACAAAGTTCTGGCCCAGCGTTTTGGTGGGGCGGACACCCAGTTCCTCCGCCAGCGCCCGGATATCCGTGGCGCCAAGCAGCGCAGGGACCGATGAACGGGGGGCGGGTTCGGATTCACTCACCCAGTAATACTAGCCGAGCGGGGCGTACGCGCCGGAGCCGGCATCCGGGTGCCGCAGGGGGCTCTTTCCGGTGAACGACGGCCCGGTTTCCGCACCCGGGGCACCCCGGAAGGCACTTGGCCGCTTTGCCTGCGAGAAGCGACGGATGCTCTGCCGCGGCCCGGCTCCGGGGGCTAGCATCGATCGCACTGGCGGGGCCCTACAGGCTGTCGCACCCGGTGATTGGCGGAACAACGATGGGCAAATCATTCGGCGAAAAGCTGCGCACGGCGCGGTTGGAACGGCATCTGACGCAGGCACAGCTCGGCAACGGCACTTTCAGGGCACGGGACATTTCCCTGCTTGAAACCGGGCGCCGCGAACCGGCACCCGGCGCGCCGGCCCTGTTGAGCCGGCGGTTGGAAAGCGGCCGCGGCGGAGCCGCTTCCGGTACGTGCGAAGACGGAGCTTTGTTCCTGGAACTCTCGGCGTGGCAGGCCCTGGATGAACGCGACTACGGCGGGGCATGTGTGCTGGCCGGCCGGGCCGCCGACGCCGCAGCAGCCGCCGGGGACCAGCAGTCCTGGTGGGCGATGACCCATTTGGCTGCCCGGTGCCTGCAGGCCATGTGCCGGGTCCGGGAGGCAGCCGGGAAAGCGTCCGGACTGCTCCGCCATCCGTTGGCTGCCGAGCATCCCGGCCTGCGTGCCCAGGCGGAAATCCTCCTCGCCCGCGCGTATCAGGGCATGGGTGAACTCGGCGAAGCGGTGGCCCATGCCCGTGCCGCCCTCCGGTCGGTACAGGGCTCCGCGCCCGGAGCCTTGCTGTTCCTTGAGGCCTGCGAAGCACTTTCGTCCGCACTGGCCGAATTCGGGCAGATCGACGAGGCATGGGAATACTGCCGCACGCTGGTGCTGCCTCTTTTGGAAACGGGACTTCCACGGGAGGCCAGGGGCCGGGCGTTGTGGGCCGTGGGCAATGTCGCCTTCCGCCGGGGGGATTACGGCACCGCACTCCGTTACCACCGGAACGCCGCCGTCCTGCTGCTGCCGGGATCCGACGTCGAGCTGTGGGCACGCTTCAGCAGTTCCACTGCCGCCATGCGGCTGGCGGCAGGCATTCACGATGCCGAGACACTGGCCTGCATAGAGCACGCCGAGGTGGGGATGGCAGTGGTGGGGCTGCCGGCGGCGGAGCAGTTGGAGCTGATCCACAGCCGCGGGCTATGGCTGGATCTCAACGGGGAACACATACAGGCGGTGGACATCCTCTCCGAGGTGTACGCGCACCGGGAGGAGCTTCCGCCCCAGGCTGCAGGGGAAGTTGCCCTCCACCTGGGCCTGGCACTGGCCCGGACCGGGGCGACCGACGCCGGGTCCCTTTACCTGGCCGACAGCGAGCAGTCTTTCCGTGCGGTGGGGGCCGGCGACCGTGCCGCACACGCGGCCGCCCTGGCCCACGAAATCACCACACGCTAAGCCCCCGGAACCTAGAGCAGGCCCAGCTTTGAGGCGCAGGACGGCCAGTGACCCCATCCGCCGCTGGCGCGGAGCTTCTCCGCCACCGCAATCTGCTGTTCAGGCGTGGCCTCGCCGGCCGTCGGAGCGTAGGCGCCTCCGCCGGCGCCCAACCAACTGGCGGAGCTGAACTGAAGGCCGCCGGAATAGCCGTTGCCGGTGTTGATGTGCCAGTTGCCGCCGGATTCGCACTGTGCCAAGGCAGCCCAGGTGCCCGAAGACGGTGCCTCCCCGGATCCGGCGGCCGCCCCTGCGGCAGGCGCGCCGGTTTCCGCCGCAGCGCGCTTCTTGGTACCCACTGCCACCGCTTCCGCCACCGGCTCACGCGTGACGTTTTCGCTGACCAGCGTCCGGCTGACTTCCCGGCCGTCCACGACCGTTACGGAAAAGACCTTGGTGCGTTCGCCGTCGACGCCGGGCGTGGTGACCTTTTTCTCGCCCTCGACTATGTCCGCGTTCGGCACCTCGCTGCTGGTAAAGGGCACCGGCTCGGTTACGGTTTCCTGTTTCCCGGCAGCGACACGGGTCACTTTCAGGCCCATGCCGTCCACAAGCGCTGCACTGCGGGGCGCCGACACCCGGTCGGCCGTCCCCAGGCTGACGCCGGTTTCCTTCAGCACATCGCGCACCGTCCCGGCAGTTGTGCTGACCGGGTGGGTGGCGCCGTCCACGATCAAGAAGACGGTCTTGGGGGTCGAGATGGAAATACGCCCGTCCAGGCCCTCCAGGGAAGTGTCCAAGGAAGCGGAAACCGCCGAATTCGTGGAGACCCGCAGCTCTGATACAAGGTCGGCGACGGTTTCCCCCGTGGTGTGCACAGTGGTTCCGTTGCCGTCCACCGTGACCTCCACTGCGCGTGCGCGGGTGATCTCAATGGCAGTGTCCTCTGTAAGGGCACTGGCAGGTGCCGGAGTGATCCGGTCTGCGGGATTCACCTCCACGTGGGCGGCGGCCAGCGCGTCAGCCACGGTGCCGCCGAAGGTCTGTACCTCCTGGCGGTCGCCGTCGACGGTGAGCACCACCGTCTTGGTGGCACCCACAAAGGCAACCAGCCCCAGGACCAGGCACACCATCACGGCCGCTTGGCCAACGATCTTTACCCCACGCTTTGCGAGTGAATTTGCCACGAATTCCCAAACTGTCACAGCATCCGGGCACGGGGACTTGAAGCACCGGGCGTGCGTTCCCGCCCACCGGCTGACGGCGGAGCAGGAGCGCGCGCGGCGCAGGCATGGCGGGCAGGGCCCACTGGAGCTGCGGAAGCAGCACTAGCACGGCCTTGCGAATTTATACAGATCTAGTCCGGATGCCTTCCCCGACCCCGGCTAATAGCTCCCTACCGTAACCGAACCGTGATCTGAGGGCAACCGAAGGTTCCGGCGCATTGCCGCGCCTGGAGTCCCCGCGGACCTCCCCCGGCAGCTAACGGACGTCCCACGAACCGTAGGCACGCTCGGTGTTGGCGGCCAGCCGCGCCCCCAGTTCGGCCAGATCAGCATCCAGCCGTTCGGCCATAAACCGCACGGTGTACGGCACCATATAGCTGGCGTTGGGCCGGCCCCGGTGCGGGTGCGGGGTGAGGTAGGGGGCATCCGTCTCCACGAGCAGCAGGTCCCGGTCCGCGACGGCGAGCGCTTCATGCAGGTTGGCGGAATTGCGGAAGGTCAGTGTGCCGGAAAAGGACATATACCAGCCGTTCTCACTGCAGGTCCGTGCCAGCTCCGCGTCTCCGGAGAAGCAATGGAACACCACCGTTTCCGGAGCTCCTTCTTCGGCCAGCACCCGCAGCACGTCGGCGTGGGCATCGCGGTCGTGAATCTGCAGGGCCAGTCCGAGGCGCTTGGCGATGTCGATGTGCCGGCGGAAGGAGTACTGCTGGCGTTCCAGGCCCTCCTCCCTCGTGCGAAAGTAGTCCAGCCCGGTTTCGCCTATGGCCCGGATGCGGGGGTGCGCGGCGAGCAATTCAATCTCCTCGAGCGCCGGTTCCAGTGCACCTTCGGCGGCCAGCAGCGGGGCATCGTTCGGGTGGATTGCCACCGCGCCCAGCAGCCGCGGATCGACGTCGACGGCGGCTGCGGTAAAACGGGAGGAGGCCAGGTCCGTGCCCACCTGGATGGCGCCTTTGACCCCTGCCCCCTCCGCCGCGTCCAGGGCCGCGGCAAGCGCAGCGGCAAGGCCGGCGTCCGGCCCGCCTGCAAAGTCGAAATGCGTATGGTTGTCCATCACCGGCACGGGCAGGGGCTCGGGTGCCGGCGGATAGCCCTTGCCGCTACGTCCCGGCGCCCCTGCCCCGGCACCGCCGGGCAGGTAGGCCTCCGGTGTGGTGCCGGGAAGATATCCGCTTCGATTACTCATGTTCTTAAGCCTAAGTGAGCTAGTACGCTGTACAGACAAGTGCCGCTGGTCGGGTCACTGGTCTGTCATGGGTCTGTCATTGGCGCAGGTTCCAGCTGAGGGAGCTTTCGCAGTTCCGCCGCTGCAGCGCCAGGGTGCCACCCGACGGGTTTGCTGATCGGACTCCCGGCGGTTCGCCGCCGGGCGGACCAATCGGGCTGCAGCTGCAACCGCCGACTATGGAAGGTGTCCATGGACGCTCCAATCCCGTCCGCCGCTGCGTCCCTTAACGCCTTCCCCTCCGGCCCGCCGGCATCCGGGCAGGGAACGGCTACGGCCCTTCATTCCGAGCCCTACACCCCCGATTCCTTCCGCTCAGCGGCGGACGGGATCCTGGCTGCCATCGGAACGGTGATCGACGGCAAGGAGGAAGCGGCCCGGCTTGTCCTGACCGTCATGCTGGCCCAAGGGCATGTGTTGCTGGAAGACGTTCCCGGCGTCGGGAAGACAATGCTCGCCAAGACGCTCGCCCGCACCATCGACTGCACCGTCAGCCGCATCCAGTTCACACCGGACCTGCTGCCCTCGGACGTTACCGGGGTGTCTATCTACAACCAGGACAGCCACCGGTTCGAGTTCCGGCAGGGACCGGTGTTCGCCAATGTCGTGATTGCGGATGAGATCAACCGGGCTTCCGCCAAAACCCAGTCCGCCCTCCTCGAATGCATGGAGGAGCGTCAGGTCAGCGTGGACGGCGGCACGCACCGGCTCTCGGCTCCCTTTATGGTGGTGGCCACCCAGAACCCCATTGAGATGGAGGGGACCTATCCCCTGCCCGAAGCGCAGCGGGACCGGTTCATGGCACGGATTTCACTGGGTTATCCGGATGCCCGGTCCGAAGCGGACATGCTGGAGAACCACCAGTCCGGCTCACCGCTGGAGAGCATTACCCCAGTGGTCGGCATGCGGGAAGCCTCTGCCATGATCGCCCGGGTGCAGGACATCTATGTTTCAACGGCGGTCAAGGACTACACGGTGGCGCTGGGCCGGGCCACCCGCGGACATCCGGACCTCCGGCTGGGTGCCAGCCCGAGGTCGCTGCTCCAGCTCCTGCGCGCAGCCAAGGCCTTCGCCGCATTGGAGGGCAGGGATTTTGTGCTCCCGGACGACGTCGCCTCGCTGGCCGATCCCGTCCTGGCCCACCGGCTCCTGCTCAACCGCAAGGCCTCCGGCGCCGGGGAGAGTGCTTCCAGCGTCATAGCTTCGGTAGTTGCCTCGGTCCCGGTGCCCCGCACGGCCGCCGGCGCGGAGCGTTCCCGCCGCTGATCTTCCGTACCGGCACCCGCCGGACCCCGAGCGAAAGGCCGCCATGGCACCCTCCTCCCTGACGGGGTTTTTCACGCCCCGCGGCTGGGGCCTGCTCGCGGCCGGAGCCGTGGCGCTGTTGGGGGCTGCTGCCCTGGGGCGCGAGGACTTGCTGGCCCTCGCTGTTCTCCTGATCTGCCTGCCTCTCCTCGCTGCTGCCACGCTCCGCCTGGTCAAACCGGGCTTCCAGGTTGACCGGTCCTTTGCCCCGCCGCTGGTGGAAACCGGTACGGCAGCCACCGTGACCCTGTCCATTCGGGGCCGGCCGGCATCGGTGTCACTGATACGGGAGGGACTCCCGCTGCGTTTCGGTGCCAGTCCGGTGTTCCGCTTTCCCCCCGAGGGCGGGGCCGAAACCGGAACCGGAAGTTACCGGTACCGTCTGCGCTCGGGCCGGCGGGGCTTGTACTCGATCGGCCCGGTGACCGCTGAATTCCTCGACCCCTTCGGCCTGGCCAAGACGGTCCACACCCTGGGCGGAACGAATCAGCTCGCGGTTGCCCCCGCACCCCGGGACCTTCCCCCTGCGCCGATCGTAGGGCCCGCGGGAACGGACGGGTCTTCCCCCAGCAGGCGCCGCGGCACCCCCAGCGAGGATGACGTGACCACCCGGGAATACCGGTACGGAGACCCTATGCGCCGCGTGCATTGGGCGGCAACGGCACGGCACGGCGAACTGATGGTCCGTCAGGAAGAACCCGTCACTGCACCCACTGCTTCCATCCTCCTTGACCAGCGCCGTCCCGCCTACGGGTCCCCTGGTGCCTTTGGCGCGGACGACGGCGGGCTGCTGACCTCCGAAACCTTTGAGTGGGCCGTCTCTGCCGTGATCTCCAGCGCCGTATTTTTCGCCGAGTCCGGATACGCCGTGCGCTTCACCGACGAGCTGTTCCGGCCCGGGCTGTCCCGCTCGCCGTCGGCCGTTGACGCCGACGAGCGCCTGTTCCACGGCGCCGATGGTCTGCAGGACCTCGCCGAAGGCCTGGCCGCGCTGGGCCTGGCCGATCCGGCCCAGGTTACCGGCGGCCCCGCACCGGCCGCCCCGTTCGGGGACCTGCTGCTCGACGGCCTGTCTGCTGGCCGTTCTCCGGGCCCGCTGCTGGTGGTGGCCGGGAGGATCAGCGCCGCCGAGGCAGCAGCCCTCGCGCCTGCAGCCCGGTATTCGGCGCAGCCCATGGTGCTGATGGTCAGTGACCGGCCGGCAGAACAGCGTCAGGCGCAACGGATCCTGCACGAGGCCGGCTGGAGCACGGTTGCCGTGGGCCCGGGTACCCCGGTCCCGGCCGCCTGGTCGCTCCTGCACGCCGGCAACACTCCGGAGCCTTCTCCGGCTGCGGCTCGGAGCGCTGCCCGTCCCGTTCGTTCCGCCCCGTCCACCGGTGCCGGAAGGGGTTCCGAATGACCACGCTCCTCTCCCGCCCGCAGCAGGCCCGCCCGGCCCCGTCCGCCCATGGAGGCCGCCCGGAACGCCGCGGGTCCGCCAACCTGCCCGTGGGCGCGGCAACGGCGGCGGCAGTGCTGCTGTCCTCGCTCAGCATCCACGGGGTCATCGAAGGCTGGTCCTGGCTCCCTCCCCTGATCCTGGCTGTAGTCCTTCCGCTCGCCGCTACTGCCGGCATCAGGCGGCTGGGATGGCCGTTGCCCCTGGTACCCCTGGCCGGTATTGCCGCACTGGTTTTGACGCTGACCTGGCTGTTCGCCGCCTCCTCCGCAGTGCTGGGATTCCTTCCGGGCCCGGCCGCTTTCGCCCGGGCGGACGCCCTGCTGGTGGAAGCGCGCACGGTAATCATCACCGAGGTCACCCCCGTACAGCCCCTGGCGGGCATCATATTTCTATGCTGCGCCGGCGTCGGGCTGGTGGCAGTCCTGGCGGATACACTGGCGGCCACCCTGCGGATGCCGGCCACCGCCGGCCTGGGCTTGTTTGCCGTGGTGATGATCCCGGCAGTGCTGAAACCGGAGAGCATCGGGCCCTGGTACTTCCTGTTGGCGGCCGCCGGATACCTTCTGCTGCTCGCCGCCGGATCGCGCCGGGAACAGCAGGCACCGGGAGTTCCGATGCCGCGCGCCTGGGCGGGCCGGAGCGCCGCCGTCTCGGCATCGGCGCTTCTCCTGTCACTGCTGCTTCCGGCAGTGCTGCCCGGCTTCACGGGCGGCGCGTTTCCGGAAGGCTCAAAATTCAACTTCTGGTCCAACACCACCGGCCTGAACCCGATAGTTACACTCGGCAACGACCTGCGCCAGCCGCAGTCCGCAGGACGGATCACGTACGCCACGTCCTCGCAGGAACCGGTATACCTGCGCTCAACCACCTTGGAGGACTTCTCCGGCCGCCGCTGGTCACCGGATCTGCGGACCGATGAGCGGCGCCAGGGAATAGCCGCGATGGCCGCTGGAACCACCGGGAACAGCACCCCGGAGGGAACACCGGGTACACCCGTGGTGACGCGGATCAGCAGCAAGACCTATGCCAGCCCCTGGCTCCTGGCCCCCTATTACCCGCTGGGCATCTCCGGCGCGGACGGGTCCTGGAGCTGGGACCCGAAGACCATGACGGTGCTCGACGACGGCTCGGACAGTTCCGGCGCGCAGGACTACCAGGTCCTCAGCGTTTCCGCGCAGCTCACTCCGGAGCAGCTGGCCGCGGTTCCGGCGGCGGACACCTCAGAGGTAGACCCGGTGTTCACCGACCTCCCGGAAGACCTGCCCGCCCGGATCGGCGAGGCAGCCCGGGACGCGGTGGGAGATGCGTCCTCGCCGTACACCAAGGCAATGGCCATCCAGAGCTATCTGCGCGGCCCCCAGTTCTCCTACTCCCTGGATGCTCCCGTGGAGGGCGGCTACGACGGGAACGGGATGGATGTCCTGTCCGAGTTCCTGGACCGCAAGGCCGGGTACTGCATCCACTTCGCGGCGGCCATGACCGTTATGGCCAGGTATGAGGGAATTCCGAGCCGGATGGCCCTGGGCTACGCTCCCGGCCAGTCCACCGGGGAGACTCCGGACGGGACCGGACCCAACGGCGAAGCGCTGACCGAATTTGAAGTGGACTCCACGGATGCCCATGCCTGGCCGGAACTGTACTTCGAAGGTGCGGGCTGGGTCCGGTTCGAGCCCACCCCGTCCCGCGGGTCGGTTCCGGACTATGCCCAGCAGGCACGGCCCGCCACCGGAGCGTCCGTGCGCGAGGATGAAGATCCCCGCGTTCCCGGAGCCCAGCCCGCGGTTCCGTCCGTACCGCGTGAGGATCCGCTGGAACCGGAAACGGTGCTGGAACCGGACGCTTCCCAGGGCACGGCGTGGACCGGCGGTGTACTGGCAGCTTTGGCGGCCGCCGCGGCCGCGCTGGCGCCCTGGGCACTGCGCCGGCGCCGAACAGCAAAACGCAAAACTTCCGGATCCCGTTCCGGGCCGGCGTGGGATGAAATAGCCGATCTGGGCCTGGACTACGGGTATCCGGGCCGCCCCTCGGATACGCCGCGGGCCTACGCACGGCGGCTGTCCGATGAGGCCGGCTTTGCCCCGCCTGCCGACGCCGCCCTGACCCGGATCTGCCGGGCCTATGAAGAGGAAGCCTACGCACGTGCGGACTCCGGGGTCCGGCCGGGAGGCGGAACCGTATCGGCCCGGCCGGCGGCGGATTGGGCTGATGTGGACTCGGTGCGGGCCGCGTTGCACGCCAACGCCCGCCTGTTGACCCGGCTCCGCGCCCGGTTCCTGCCGCCGTCGCTAACCACCCGCTTCCGGCACGGTTAGCTTCCAGCGTGGCCCAGGGCCCTCCCCGCCGGCGGCGGAGAAGCCCCTGGACCGTGCTGAGCCGGCGTTACCGCTGCGCGGGATCGGCTATGCCGATGTACTGCGTGTAGAGGTATTCCTCGATGCCCTCGGCACCGCCTTCGCGGCCCAGACCCGACTGCTTGACCCCGCCGAACGGTGCTGCCGCGTTGGATACCACGCCGGCGTTAAGGCCAAGCATCCCCGATTCGAGTTCTTCCCCGATCCGGAGCCCGCGGTTCAGGTCACTGGTAAAGACATAGGACACCAATCCGTACTCGGTGTTGTTGGCCAGGGCTACTGCCTCATCTTCGGTGGAGAAAGTCACAATAGGCGCAACCGGCCCGAAGATTTCCTCCTGAAGGATCCGTGCGTCCGGCGCAACGTCCTTCAGGACCGTCGGCTGGTAGAAGTAGCCCGGACCGTCCACGGGCTCGCCTCCCACCAGCACCACGGCGCCGCCGTCCACCGCGTCCGTGACCAGGCCGTGCACCTTGTCACGGGACTTGGCGTCGATCAGCGGCCCGATCTTGGTGGCATCTTCGGTGCCGCGGCCGGTGGCCATGGCACCCACCCGGGCGGCGAACTTCCCTGCGAACTCCTCGGCCACGGTGTCCTGGACAATAAAGCGGTTGGCTGCAGTGCAGGCCTCGCCCATGTTCCGCAGCTTGGCGGCCAGGGCACCGTCCACCGCCTTGTCCAGGTCTGCGTCTTCGAACACGATGAACGGAGCGTTGCCGCCCAGCTCCATGGACGTGCGCAGGACGTTCTGCGCTGCATCCCGGATCAGGCCCTGCCCCACCGGAGTGGAGCCGGTGAAGGACACCTTGCGCAGCCGCGAATCCTTGAGGATCGGTCCCGTCACGTCGCCTGCTGCGGTGGTCGGCACAACGTTAAGCACACCTGCAGGCAGGCCCGCTTCCATCATGACGGCGGCGAATAGGGCGGAAGTCAGCGGAGTAAGCTTGGCGGGCTTGAGCACCATGGTGCAGCCGGCAGCCACGGCCGGGGCGATCTTGCGGGTGGCCATGGCCAGCGGGAAGTTCCACGGCGTGATCAGCAGGCACGGTCCCACCGGTTTCTTGTTCACCAGCAGGCGGGACTTCCCGTCCGGCGACATGCTGTACCGTCCGGAGACCCGGACCGCTTCCTCGGAGAACCAGCGGAGGAATTCGGCGCCGTAGGCCACCTCACCGCGGGACTCGGCCAGCGGCTTGCCCATTTCCAAAGTCATCAGCAGGGCAAAGTCTTCGGTGCGTTCGGTGACCAGCTCAAAGGCACGGCGCAGGATCTCGCCGCGTTCCCTCGGGGCGGTTCGTGCCCAAGCGTCCTGCGCAGCGGCGGCGGCGTCCATGGCCAGTGCGCCGTCTTCGGCTGAGGCGTCGGCGATGCTCAGCAGGGTCTTGCCGGTGGCGGGGTCTTCGACGTCGAACGTGCTGCCTGTCGACGCGTCCCGCCACTGCCCGTTGATCAACAGGCCGGTGGGGACCTGCGCCAGGAGTTCGGCTTCACGGTCTGCGGGAATACCCATGGGAATTGCCTCCAAAGTTCATCGGATACTGCGGACGCTGCGCCCGCAGTTCCCTTCACCGTAGGCTTCCCGGCCCGGCCGTGTAAATGCGGAGGCGCACTGGCCACCGGCCGAACCACTGTGCATCTGCCCAGCCGCGTGGTTGGTCAGTTCCGTGCTGCCAGCACCGCAGAGTACAGTTCCCGCTTGCTGATGCGGGCGTCCTCGGCGACGGCGGCAACCGCGTCCTTCAGCCGGATGCCCTGCTCTACGAGTCCGTTCACCGCGCCCACGTGGTCCGCGGCCTGCTCGGGGGCGGCATCCGGTGCGCCTTCCACCACGACGGCGATTTCCCCGCGGACGTCTCCGGCCTCGGCCCATTCCAGCAGCTCACGCAGGGGTCCGCGCAGCACCTGCTCATGGAGCTTGGTCAGTTCACGGGCTATGGCGGCCCGGCGGTCCGAGCCGAAGGCCGCATCAAGTGCCCGCAGCATGGGTTCCAGGCGGTGCGGTGCTTCGAAAAAGACCATCGTCCGCTGCTCGCCGGCGAGCTGGGCCAGCCGCGTGCTGCGCTCCCCCGGCTTACGCGGCAGGAAGCCCTCAAAGCAGAAGCGGTCCGTGGGCAGTCCCGATAGGGCAAGCGCCGTCAGTACCGCTGACGGGCCCGGAGCAGCCGTCACCGTCAGCCCTTCCGCCGCCGCAGCCTCCACGAGCCGGAACCCGGGGTCGGACACGGCCGGCATTCCGGCGTCGGTGACCATCAGCAGCGTGCTGCCGCTGCGGACCATTTCCAGCAGATCTGCGGTGCGGGTCGCCTCGTTGTGTTCGTGGTAACTGATAATCCGCCCGCGCGTCGTGATGCCCAGTGCGCTCACCAGCCGGTGCAGGCGCCGGGTGTCCTCCGCGGCGATGATGTCGGCGCTTTCCAGCAGGCCGATCAACCGGTTGGTTGCGTCTCCCATGTTCCCGATGGGAGTTGCGGCCAGGACAATTTGCCCGGACCCTGCCCCGCCTTTGTCCGCGTTGCCTGTATCTGTGTCCGCCGTACTGCCGGATATCTTGCTTGAGTCCACCCTCTAACCCTACGCGACAGGCTATAGAGTGGGGCGCGTGAGTCTCACCGCTGCCCCGAGAACCCGCCGCGACGCACTGTCCCGGCTTGAATCCCCGCAACGGGCAGTGACCTACGAGGCACTGCGGGAACGCTTGCTGGGTACCCTGGCCGTGCCGCTGGGCCGAGCCGGCTGGGTCCTGCCGCTGCTGATGGCCCTCCTGGGCGGCGTACTGCGCTTCGTCCGCCTCGGGGAACCCGGTTCGCTGGTGTTCGATGAGACGTATTACGTCAAGGACGCCTACTCGCTGCTGCAGTTCGGTTATGAACGGGAGTGGCCCGAGGACGCCAACGACGCGTTTAACGCCGGCACCCCGCAGGCACCGCTGGACGGGCCGGAATATGTGGTGCATCCGCCTGTTGGAAAGTGGATGATCGCCCTGGGCATGGCGCTGTTCGGTGCGGACAACGGATTCGGCTGGCGGTTCGGCGCGGCCCTGACCGGGACCCTGACGGTCCTGCTCCTGGGGCTGATTGCGGCCCGGCTGTTCAGTTCGGCGACCCTGGGCGGGCTCGCCGGAATGTTGCTGGCCGTGGACGGCCACCATCTGGTCCATTCACGAACCTCGCTGCTGGATGTTTTCCTGACCTTCTGGCTAGTGGCTGCCTTCGGTGCCCTGCTGCTGGACCGACGGGACGGGCGGCTGCGCCTGGCGCGCGCCTTGTCCCGGGCCGCCGCGCCCCCGGGCGCCGCGGGCAGTCAACTGATGGGCGGGCCGTGGCTGAACGGGCCATGGCTGCTGTGGCGGCCCTGGCGGCTTGTTGCCGGTGTATGCCTGGGCCTGGCGGTGGGCACCAAATGGTCAGCCCTGGCCTTTGTTGCCGTGTTCGGGCTGATGACCGTGCTCTGGGACGTGAACGCCCGGCGGCTGGCCGGGATTACGCGGTGGAAGGGCGCGCTGCTGCGCGACGGCGTCCCGGCCTTCCTGACCGTTATTCCAGCTGCCCTGCTCACCTACCTGGCCGCCTGGACCGGATGGTTCCAATCCGATGACGCCTACAACCGGCAGTGGGCGGCGGAGAACCCGGGCGACGGCCTCAGCTGGCTGCCGCAGTCGCTGCGGTCCCTGGCCGAGTACCACCGCAGCGCGTACGCCTTCCATAACGGGTTGTCCTCCGAACACAGCTACTCGGCATCCGCCTGGACGTGGCTGTTTATGGGCCGGCCAACCTCCTTCTATTACGAATCCTCCGCCAACGGCGAGGGCGGCTGCACGGTGGACAGCTGCTCGTCCGCAGTCACGTCCGTGGGGAATCCGCTCATCTGGTGGGCGGCGGCACTGTCGCTGCTGGTGGTGCTGTTCTACTGGGCAGGCCGGCGCGACTGGCGGGCCGGCGCGGTGCTGTCCGGAGTGGCTGCTGGATACCTGCCTTGGTTCGCCTATCCTGAACGGACCACATTTTTCTTCTACGCTGTGTCCTTTGAACCGTTCCTGGTGCTGGCCCTGGTCTATGTCCTCGGTCTGGTCCTGGGCCGGCGCACCGACAGCACGCGGCGGCGGCGCACGGGTCTGCTGGTGGTCGGCTGCTTCGCAGCCGCGGTCCTCCTCCTCTCGGCGTTCTTCATGCCGGTTTGGACGGCCGAAACCGTCCCGTATTCTGTCTGGCGGCTGCGCATGTGGATGCCCAGCTGGATTTAAGTCTCGTTATCCATGTGCTCCGGCACAGAAAGAGAGGGCTAAGTGCGCGAATCCGCCACTGACCTCCTGGTTAGTCTTCCCGCAGAATCCAATGTCACGGATCTGTTGCTCCAGATGCATGCGAAGGACCCCGCCCGCGTGCTGTACGCGGTCAAGAACGGCAGTGAGTGGGAAGACATCACCGCCGCACAGTTCCTGGCGGCAGTGACCCGCCTGGCAAAGGGGCTCATTGGTTCCGGAGTCCGCCCCGGCGACAGCGTGGCCGTTATGTCACGGACTTCCTACGAGTGGACCGTTGCCGACATGGCCAACTGGTTTGCCGGTGCAGTGACCATTCCGATTTATGAAACGTCCTCCCCGTCCCAGGTGGAGTGGATCCTGGCCGACTCCGGCGCCCGCCACGTCTTCGTCGAAGATGAGCGGAAGGCCGCCGTCGTGCAGTCAGCCCTTTCAGGGTTGGAAGGCGAGTTCGCCGTGTGGATGATGAACGACGGCGACGGCGCCGATTCGCTCACCGCCCTGGCCGCAGCCGGACACGGTGTCAGCGACGACACCCTGGAAACGGCGCGCAGCACCGCGAACCTCGAGGACACCGCGTCCATGGTCTACACGTCCGGGACCACCGGACGGCCCAAGGGCTGCGAAATCACGCACGGCAACTTCGCCCTCTTCGGCGTCAACGTGATTGAAGTGCTGCCGGAGATGCTCAAGGTCCCCAACCCGACCACTTTGATGTTCCTGCCCCTGGCCCACGTCCTGGCCCGCGCGGTTCAGGTGGGCTGCCTGCACGCGGGCGTGAAGGTTGGCCACTCCCGCAGCGCGTCTGATCTGATGAGCGACCTCAAGACCTTCTCCCCGACGTTCCTGCTGGCCGTGCCGCGGATCTTCGAAAAGATCTACACCGGCGCCCAGGCTTCGGCCGAAGCGGCCGGCAAGGGCAAGGCTTTTGCCGCTGCCTCGGCCACTGCCATTGCCTACTCGGAGGCGGTGGATTCCGCTGCCCGCGGCGGCCGCGGCCCCTCCGTCGCGCTCGCCCTCAAGCACAAGCTGTTTGAACGGCTGTTCTACCCGAAGGTCCGTGCGGTCCTGGGCGGCAACGCCAAGTTCGCCATTTCCGGCGCAAGCGCGCTGAGCCCCATGCTGGCCCATTTCTTCCGCGGCAGCGGCGTGACCGTCCTGGAGGGCTACGGCCTCACCGAAACCACGGCCCCGGCCAGCGTCAACCAGGCCACCCGCGCCCGGGTGGGCTCGGTGGGGCTGCCCATGCCGGGCACCACCATCCGGATTGCCGACGACGGCGAAGTCCTGGTCCGCGGCGCCGTCGTGTTCAAGGGCTATCACCGCAACCCGGAGGCAACCGCCGACGCGTTCGAGGGCGAGTGGTTCAAGACCGGCGATGTGGGTGTCCTGGACGACGACGGGTTCCTGCGCATCACTGGCCGGAAGAAGGACCTGCTGGTCACTGCCGGCGGGAAGAATGTGGCTCCGGGTCCGCTGGAGGAAAAGATCCGCGAGAACCGGCTGGTCTCCCAGGCCATTGTGGTGGGCGAGGGCAGGCCGTTCGTTTCGGCGCTGATTACCCTCGACGACGAAGCCCTGGCGGCCTGGAGCCGGGAGAACGGGGCGCCGACCGGGAATGCCGGAGACGACCCCCGGGTCCAGCAGATGCTGCAGGAGGCCGTGGACGCCGCCAACGCGACGGTTTCCCGGGCTGAGCAGATCCGCAAGTTCACCGTGCTGCCCAAGGACTTCACCTTGGAATCCGGGCACCTGACGGCCACCTTGAAGCTGCGCCGCAACGCCGTGATTGCCGACTACTCCGACGAGGTTGAGAAGCTGTACGCGAAGTAGTCTCCGCCAATAGGAAATCCCCCGTACCGTCCAGCGGTCCGGGGGATTTTCTGTGTGCCGTGCGGCGTCAGCTGCCGGGGCCTAGAGCGCGTTCAGCGACTCTGCGTAGCGGCGGCGGGCGTCCTCGCGTGCCTGGCGGACGCGTTCCCGGCGGGCTTTGGTCGGCCAGCAGCAGGCGAGAACTGCAGCGCATGTCAGCAGCACCAAGGCGGCGATCACAATTCCTGCGTCCATCCAGAACTGGGCCGGGAACAGCCGGATCAGTGTGTCGTCCAGGCGGAAGGTCCAGTTGCCGTTCGCAAAGAAGATGCTGTGCACCTGCGTGAAGAACTGTTCCCAGCCCAAGACGGCGAGGACCACCAGCACGGCCATCAGCGCCAGGGTCACCAGGGCGCCGGCGAACAGCGAGCGCCGGATACCGCCGGGGCTGCGGCGGCGGAGGTACAGGGCTGCGGCCAGGCTGAGCAGCAGCATCACTGCCGCGGCCGTGAAGGCGGCCGTCAGCACGGTTTTGACGTCCGCCATGTGGCTGACCTCGCTGGCGAGGTACAGCGGTTCCCCGCCGCCCCCCACCAGGTCGCCCAGATACCGCGCCCCGCTCAGGTTTGAAAGATAGTCCACGGCATATGAGCCATATGTCATGCGGTCATCCCGTGAGAAGCCGTAGGCGTCCTCGGGGAAGCCCGGACGGTGGTATTCGGCCCACAGGAACAAGGGTGTGGCAACGGCTCGGATGGCCGCAGCGAGCACCATGACCGGGAAGAACACGGCGATCATCACCTGCAGTACACGGGCAAGCACCGGCTTGCCGGCAGCTGCCTTTTCGCGTTCCTTGGCCCGCCGCTCGACTTGCTCCGGCGACACCGCGGCACCGTCCTGATCGGCCGGGTCCCGGTCAGTGTCCTCCGGATCCGTGTCCTCCGGATCCGTGTCCTCCGGATCGCTGTCGTCGGGGTGATTGTTCTCCGTATCAGCGAGGTTCCGGTCCGTGTTCTCCGGATCTTCGTTGTTCGGGAGGGCGTCGTCGGCGTGGCCGTTGGTATCGGCACTGCTGCGGTCCGTCTGATGGTGATCGGCAGACACGGCTGCGGCCGTCACGGCAGCTCCGGGCACGGGCGAACCGCTTTCGGCCGGCTCGCCAGCGTCTGCGGTGCCTTCCTTCCGGTCCCCGGCCCGGGCAACGCCGCTGAGGTCCGGAAGAGTGCTGGCCCGGCGCATGGGGAGCTCGCTGCGCTGCGCCAAGCTCGGATGGCCGCCCGGGACGGTTTCCGTCCCGTGCGGCGACGGCGACGCCTCCGGGTCGGGGCGCTGCTCGGTGGCGGGGCGCTGCACGGTGGCGGGAAGCGCGGTGGTGGGAACGACGGCTGCGGGCGAGTCCGTGTCTGCCGATACCGCGTCCGGCGTGCCGGCCTCAGCATGCTCTGCGTCCGGTTGGCCCGTCTCGGCCGGCTCTGTGTCGGGTCCGGCCGGAGACGAAGTGTCTTCCCGTTTCCCGGCAGCCCTGCCATTCCCGGCATCCCTGCCATCCCCGGCGCTTCCGGTGGATTCCGCAGATCCGGCAAGGCTGTTGAATTCGGCATCCCAGTCCGCGTGTTCGTCCGGGCCCGGCAGGGAGGCCGGTCCGGCCGCGCCGGCCGCCCGGGCCGAATGGGATCCGGACCGGGAGCCGATGCGGTTATCCGGCCCGGCAGGCGCGGATTCGGCGGCACCGTTCTGAGGCTCTCCCGGTGTCGTTGGCCGATCCGTGGGGGTTTCGTCCTGGCTTGCCACTGCTTCCTCTTTCACTACCCGGATTTCACTACCCGAAACTGTTCTCGCTGGTCTTACCTCGACCCTACCGGGACAGTGCGGGTCGTGTGCGCACGCCACCCCGCCCGCAGCTTAGGCAGTCAGCGCCTCGGCGCCGGCGTCGCGCGCGGCAAGGTCCCCCCGGTGTCCGGCACGGTAGGCCCTGCCGCCCAGGATCAGGGTGTAAGCCCAGTAAGCACAGAACACCAGGAACCCAATTGAAAGGCGCAGCCATGCAGGCAGCGGGCTTGGGGTCACGAACCCTTCCACCAACCCGGATACAAACAGCACCAGGATGAGGCCAAGGCCCACGGTTATCAGGGAGCGTCCTTCCCTGGCCAGCGCTGCCATGCGCGGCGTCCGGCCCGGCGCAACCAGGGCCCAGAAGATCCGCAGTCCTGCGGCCCCGGCTATGAAGATGGCGGTCAGTTCCATAAAACCGTGCGGAAGGATATACGTGAAAAAGACATCCAGGCGCCCGTGGGCGGCCAGCAACGCGCCGGACATCCCCACATTCACGGCGTTTTGCAGGAGGATCCACGGCACCCACACCCCGGTGACGCCGAAGGCCACCGACTGGAGGGCGATCCAGGCGTTGTTGGTCCAGACCATTCCGGCGAAGCCGGCGGACGGGTTGTAGTAGTCCACGAAATCTTCTTCGGCGTATTGGCGCATTTCAGCCTCTGTGCCCATGGCTGCCAACACTCCGGGGGTGTTCAGCGCCCACCACCCGCTCAGCCAGGCCACCAGGACAAACACTGCCCCGATGGCGGCGGTGATCCAGCGCACCCGGTAGAACGCGGCAGGGAGGGAGTACAGGAAGAAGCGTGAGAGGTCCGTGAGCGCGGCGGAGCGGTTGCCGGTGAACTTCGTACGCGCCCTCGCCAGGCGCATCGAAAGCCCAGCGGACAAAGGCCCTTCCGGGGCCACGGAGCGCACTATGGACAGGTGTGTCGAAGCGCGCTGGTACAGCCGAAGGAGCTCATCCGCTTCGGGGCCGCTGAGGCGGCGTCGGGCAGTGAGCTCGTCGAGGCGCATCCAATCGGCACCGTGCACGGCGGTGAAGGCATCCAGGTCCACGGGTACACCCTAGCGGGTCGGTACAGTGGAGCTCACCAACGGCTTTGGAGGAGGCACACGCGTGAGCAGCATTGTTACCGGCGAGGCAGTGGTCCTGGAGCTCCGCCCTGCCGGTTTCGCGCCCCGGATGCTTAGTGCCCTCATCGACGTTGCCGCCTCCGTCGTGGTATTTGTGCTCCTTATGCTGGCGCTCGGCGGGATTGCCGCCAACGCGGATGAATCCCTCTTCCAGGCACTTCTGGTGGGGTCCGTGGTGCTCGTGTTCGTTGTGGCTCCAGCCGTCGTCGAAGCGGCCAGCCGCGGCAAATCGCTGGGGCGGCTGGCCCTGGGGCTGCGCATAGTGCGCGACGACGGCGGTGCGGTCCGGTTCCGGCACGCCATCATCCGGTCGGTCACGGCCGTTCTGGAAATCTATACGCTCTCCGGTGCCCTGGCGGTTTTCGTGGCCGTCTTCAATGACAAGTCCAAACGGCTCGGCGACGTGCTGGCCGGAACCTATGCCCTGCAGGAGCGGCTCCCGGCCGCCGCACCGCCTCCGGTGCTGACCCCGCCCGAACTTGCCGGTTGGGCGCGTTTGGCCGACCTTGGCCGGCTCCCCGATCCCCTGTCCTTCCGGATCTCCCGGTTCCTGGCGCAGACCGGCGGGATGTCCGGGCCCGCCAGGACCGCGCTTGCCGCCGAACTGGCAGCGGAAACGGTGCCTTACGTGTCGCCGCAGCCACCCATGGGCACCCACCCCGAGGCGTACCTGCGGGCCGTGACCGGAGAGCGGCGGGATCGGGACTTTGCACGTCTGCACCGGGCCCGCGGATCCGCTGCAGTGCTGGCCGCACGGCTGCACCGGACGCCGTTCAGCCGTTAGGCCCCGGCCGTCACCGGCTCCGGTTCAGTACCGGTAATGGTCCGGTTTGAAGGGACCTGCGACATCCACGCCCAGGTAGTCGGCCTGGCTTTTGGTGAGCTCAGTCAGCTCGACGCCGAGGGCGGACAGGTGCAGGCGGGCCACTTTCTCGTCCAGGACTTTGGGCAGCACGTACACCTGGTTGGCATAGGTCCCGTCGCCGTGGCGGGTGAAGAGCTCAACCTGGGCAATGGTCTGGTTGGCGAAGGAATTGCTCATCACAAACGAGGGGTGGCCGGTGGCGTTGCCCAGGTTCAGCAGCCGGCCTTCGGAGAGCACGATGATGCTGCGCTGTTCGTCCGTGCCTTCATCGAAGACCCATTCATGTACCTGCGGTTTGATTTCGACCTTGCGGATACCCGGGACCCGGCCCAGCCCGGCCATGTCGATCTCGTTGTCGAAGTGGCCCACGTTGCCCACAATGGCCTGGTGCTTCATGGCAGCCATGTGCCGGGCCATGATGATGTCCTTGTTGCCCGTGGTGGTGATGAAGATGTCTCCTTGGTCCAGCACGGATTCCAGCCGGGCCACCTGGTAGCCGTCCATGGCCGCCTGCAGGGCGCAGATGGGGTCGATTTCCGTCACGATGACGCGCGCGCCCTGGCCGCGCAGTGCTTCCGCGGCGCCTTTCCCGACGTCGCCGTAGCCGCAGACGACGGCGACCTTGCCGCCGATCAGCGTGTCCGTGGCCCGGTTCAGCCCGTCCGGCAGGGAGTGCCGGATGCCGTACTTGTTGTCGAACTTGGATTTGGTGACGGAGTCGTTGACGTTGATGGCCGGGAACAGCAGTTTGCCTTCGGCTGCAAGCTGGTACAGCCGCAGGACACCGGTGGTGGTTTCTTCGGTGACGCCGCGGATACCCTCGGCGATTGCGGTCCATTTGCCGGGGTGCTCGGCGAGGCTGCGGCGCAGCCGGTCCAAAATGACCGTGAACTCGTAGGAGTAGCCGTCATCGTCCGCCTGCGGATTCTCCGGCACGAACCCGGCTGTTTCGAACTCCACTCCCTTGTGCAGCAGCAGCGTCGCGTCACCGCCGTCGTCCAGGATCATGTTCGGTCCGCCGGAGCCCTCTGGCCAGGTGAGGATCTGTTCCGCTGTCCACCAGTAGTCCTCAAGCGATTCGTTCTTCCAGGCGAATACCGGCACCCCTGCCGGGTTGTCCGGGGTACCCTCCCCCACCACTACTGCGGCGGCGGCTTCGTCCTGGGTGGAGAAGATGTTGCAGGACGCCCAGCGCACTTCGGCCCCCAGGGCCGTGAGGGTCTCGATCAGCACAGCGGTCTGCACCGTCATGTGCAGGGATCCTGCAATGCGTGCTCCGGCCAGCGGCTGGCCGGGACCGTATTCGCGGCGCAGCGCCATCAGCCCGGGCATCTCGTGTTCGGCCAGGCGGATCTGGTGGCGTCCAGCTTCTGCCAGGGACAGGTCGGCGACTTTGAAATCCATGCTTCCGCCCACTCCCCTAATCCGTTGCTGCAGGAACGGGACCGGTGCCGCCGGTGGCGGACGGCTTCAACATCACGGGAATGCCCTCCTCCAGCCGGTAGCGTACCCGGGCCCCGGAGGTGTCAGGGGCAGTGGAGAGCAGTTCGTCGCCCTCCTGCACAAGGCGGGAACCGGTAACGGGGCAACGCAGGACCGTTAGCAGTCCGGCAGATAGTGTGGCCATGGGACGGCACTTCCTCACAAGTCAGAACACGTCAGGTGCCGCGGCTGGCGGCGCATCACAGCCAAGCCTAACCCCTGGCCCCGGCGCAGGAGCTAGTTCTGTTCGCGCAGGACCCGCAGGTGCGCGCGGCGCGACCCGGGGATGTCAGCGGGCGGCTCCAACGCATGCTTGCCGCTGCGCTTGGGCTCATCGTCGTCCTCCGCCGGGGTCTCGGCGAACCGCTCCCGTACGGCGTCCACAAGGGCCGACAGTTCGTCGCTGGTCGGTGTCCGGGACTGTCCGTCCAGGTTCAGCCGGACCAGCTCCCATCCCATGGGGGCGGTGAGGCGGGCGGAATGGCCGGCACACAAATCGTAACAATGGGGCTCGGCGTACGTTGCGAGCGGCCCCAGCACTGCAGTGGAATCGGCGTAGACGTATGTCAGGGTTGCAACCGCCGGCTGGCGGCATGCTGATCTGGAGCACTGACGTAAGGATTCCACGGAGGACCACTTTACCCGCTCCCCGGCGACGACGGTGCAGGCGCGCCGGGCCACCACGGTGCCGGGGATTGGCCGGCGGCCGGATGCCCGCTGTTATTGCCCCCGGCGACGGGGTCCCGGCACCCGGGGGCAGCGGTTAGAGTTCTTACATGTCCATGGGATCTTCGCTGCGGGTGAGCCTCGATGATGAGTCGGGTTCGGCTGCTGTGTCCTCGTCCGGCTACTGGGTCCGCTCCTTCCGGCAGCGCCGCCGCAACCGGCACGGCCGCGGGCTGCGCGGGGACCTGATTCCGCCGCATCTGGCCGGAGCACGTACCCGCTCCGAGCGGTTCGACGAGTGGGTCCTGGAATCCGCACAGCGCCTGGAACGGCTGTGGGGCGAGCGGATCCAGAGCTACCAGTTCGTGGTTACGGAAATCCCTCCCCGGCTGGAGGATCTGGCCCGCGAGGGCGGACCCATCCCGCTGGGCGCGGCCACCGCGTCCGCGCCCGGCCGCCCGGCGGTCATCACCATTTACCGGCACGCCGTGGAAACCTCGGCCCGGGGACTGGTTCCGGTCAGCGAACTGGTCCATGACGTGATCGTGGAACAGCTTGCCGGGCTGATGGGCATGGACCCGGAAACCGTGGATCCGGCCTACGGCAGGTTCCGTCCGCTGTAGCCCGGCCGGATTAGTTCCCCACGCCCACCTGGACCCTGTTTGCGCCTGCATTGCCCTTGGGCAGGACCAGCACGCTGAGGCCCCTGTCCCCTTCGGTCACCACCTGCGCTCCGTATACCGGTGCGCCGGTGGCGCGGACCAGGACCGCGACGGGCGAGGTGCCCAGATCGGCCGGAAGGACCGCCGTGGTGGACCCTGCGGACAACGGCAGGATCTTTTCCGCCTGCAGCGACCCGTCCGCCGACACGGCGGCGAGGCTGAGCTCCGCGGCTCCCGCGGGGGCAGCGAAGGACAGAACCGTGTTGGCCGAGGCCAGCACGGCCAGGTGCTCGCTGCCGACCCGCTCCCCTGCACTGGCCACGGCCAGGTCGGTGCCTGCACCGGCTTCGGTGCCGCGGGTGACGACGGCGGCCGCCGCCACGGAAACGTCGGAGGAAATGTCCAGCGTGTAGGTTCCCTCGGGCAGCGAATCCAACGGCAGCTTGGTCACCGTCCCGGCTGCGGCGTTGTAACTGCCCCCGCCTTCAAGGTTCACTTCGCCGGCCGCTGAGAAAACGCGCACGTTGACCACGGCGTCTGTTGCCCCTGGCACGGCCACCTGCAGGGAGGGAGTCACGGACGCGTACCCGTCGACGGCTGCGAGCTTTCGGGTTGCCTCCGGGTTTTGGATGAAGACGCCGCCGACCACCTGGTTGGGCCGCGGCGTCGTTGTCGGCTGGATCAGTTCCACCCCGCCAGGGGTCAGGCCGCGCAGCAGGCTCTGCGAGATCACTGCCGAGACAGGCCCGCCGGAGCTGCGGACCCGGACCGCCAGCGCCTCCTGGTTCGCGGCCAGCCCGGCCAGGACCACCGAACGGGTCTGCCCGGGAGCAACGGAAATGCCGCGCGTCCCGGGCCCGTCCAGCGGACCCGCCGGACCGTAAAGTTCCAGGTCCACCGCCGCGGCCGTCTGCGAGGCGTTGGTCAGCTGCAGCACGGCGGTTGCCCCCACAGTTGTCCGGGCACCCACCAGCCACTGGTCGTTGGCCGGTGTCTGGCAGTTGGCGGCGGCCAGGCCGGACAGGTCGCCGTCGGTGGCGGCATAAGTCATGGCTGCCCCGGCGGTCGGCTGCAGGGCTCCCTTGGGATCGGCGCTGAGTACGGTTGCCGCCGAGACCTGCTGGTCCCGGGCGACGCCGGCAGTCCGGGTGCCGGCCAGCGGCACCTGAGTTCCTCCGCCCATGCGCAGCAGTACGGAGCCGTCCTTGACGGACGCCAAAGACGCGGCGGGCAGCGGGTTGCCTGCTGCCGGAAGGACGACGGCGTTGACCACGCTGCGTGCGGACGAGGACTCGGCACTGAATTCGGCATCGGTGCCGGCCACGTTGCCCGAGAGCAGCCGCAGGGGTTCCGGGCATACCCCGGTCAGCGGCCCGGCCGGCACCTCCGCGTACGGTACGTCCACGGCGCGGCCGGCTGTACCGGTACCGGCCAGGCTGGAACCGGCCACCAACGCTCCGGCACAGGCCAGCAGCAGGACTCCGCCGGACCAGCGGCCCGCTGCCCGTGCCCGGGAAGGCCGCGCGGGAGCGGTCTTCCGCCCCCGTTCCTTCACGGTCTGCTCGCGTGCGGTGGGCTGGCCTTCAGGGCTGGACTTCGTTTCGCTCATGGCTGGTTCCCCTCCCGGGTCCGGTTTTCGGGCCCGCTGCCGGCACCGGTGCGGACAGGGGAAGGCGAAGCGCCGTCCTGCGCCGGAACTTCAGCGGGGGCGGCAGCGGCCGGCCCGTCCGGTCCGGCGGCATCCGTTTCGCTGCCGCCCGCGGCGGTGCTGTCCGCAGCATCGGCACCCGCGTGGCGTTTGCCCGGCAGCCGGATTGTCCTGCCGGCACCCGGAGTAGGCAGTGCAAGCAGCACGGTCAGGCCAATGACCAGCACCTGCAAGGCCTCGACCCAGGGCTCCCAGGGCGAGCGGTAGGCAATAACCAGTTCCCCGCCGTCGGCCGGAAGTTCAAAAGCCTGTTCCCAGCCCCCCTCCGTTGCCGCAAGCGGACGGCCGTCCAGGGTGGCCTGCCAGCCGTCATCGGCGCGTTCGGCCAGGACAAGTGTGCGCCCCTGCACACCGGCCTCGAGGGTGGTGCGCACCTCTTCAGTATGTGAGGGCACAGCTGCTGCCGTGCTGCCGTCGGCGTTCAGGATCCGCACCCGCGCACCCAGCCCCGACTGTGTTTCGGTCCCGGCATCGTTGAGCGGCTCGGTCACGCGCCACAGCCAGCCCGCGCCGGTCTGGCCGACGGCGGCCAGGCCGGGCACGGAATCCATCCGGCCGGCCAGCAGCTCAGCAGCGGTATCGGACTCCTGCAGGACCACGAATGCCACGCCGAGCCGGGCAAGTTCAGCCCGCGGATCAACTCCCGTGCCGGCGGTGATTACCGCAACGGCCCGGCGCAGGTCCGCGGTGGCCGGATCGTCGGCGCCCGGCGTGCCGGGAACGCCTTCCAGTCCGCGGGCGGCAGAAACGGTGGAGAGCTGTTCCAGTGTGGTGCCTCCGCCGCGCATAAGGACGGCGGTGACATTCCCGTCGGCGTCGGCGTGCAGGACCAGGCTGCGGGACTGGGCGTCTCCGTAGCCGGCATCGGCTGCCGTGGCTGGGAGGGTTCGTGCGGGGGCGCCCTGCACGGCGGTTTCCAGTCCCGGCAGGATGCCGGCGTCGTTTGGACCGCCGTTGGCGGCGGTGCCGGGGAATCCATTGCCGGTGAACTGCGGGACCGCCCACAGGGCAAGGCTGGCGGCGGGTCCGGCGGCCAGGACTAGCCCGAGGACCACGGCAAGGGAACGCCTGCTGCGCGGCGGCCGGCGCGCGTGCACCGGCGCGGGGCTACCGGGCAGCACATCCGCGGCGCAGGCCAGCGCGGCGCCCAGGAGCAGCAGCACGGTCGCTGAAACCAGGGGGCCGGCGAACGCGGTGACCACGGAATCAGCAGTGGCGGCCGTACCCAAGTAGGACGCCGCGGCGTTAACAGCCAGTGAGGTGACAGCCAGGATCCAGGCCAGCCGGGCAAGCCGGGCCGTCCTCGTCCGGAACAGTCCGAGAGCGGCCAGCACCACCACGGGCGCGCCGATCAGCAGTGCCAGGACCAGGTTCCACGGACCCTGCGGGAGCAGGCCGGAAAGGGTGCCGTCAACGGTAAACGCCACGGGGTAACCCAGCAGCTGCTGCCACGGTTCGGAACGGTCAAAGGCCAGCGGGACTCCGGGGTCCGCCAGGACAGCGCGCAGATGGTCCGGTGCGGCGGACAGTACCTGCGGCAGCAGGAGCGCGGCAGGCGGGAGCAGGGACCACCAGAGGGTCCGGGCACGGCGGCGCAGGGCAAGCGTCAGGATCAGGACCGCGGCCACCGCAAGGACAAAGAGAATCGGCGCAGCTGCGGTAAGGACAGCCAGGAGCAGCCCCGCGGCGGCAGCTGCCGTCCAGGACGCTGCCCGCCCGGCGCCGGCGGCAGGCGCCGGCTTGCCGGCACCCACCGCACGCGCAACGGCGAGGACCGTGAGTGGAAGCAGGATGTGGGCGATCATGCTGCCCAGCCGTCCGCTGCCCAGGGCCGTTTGGAACGCGGGTACGGCGGCCCAGAAGACAGCTGCCCAGAACCGCAGGCCGCGATGTTGAGTAAAGACCCCTGCCGCGAACCAGGCGCTCAACCCGGCCAGGGGCAGAGCGAGCATCAGCAGGACGAGCACGGCGGTGTTCCCGTTGCCGAGTCCGGCCATGGCCAGCAGGGACAGCACAAACCCGAAAGGATCTCCGTGGGCGGGGTAACCGGAGCCCGCCTGTGCCCACCATCCGGTGGCCGCATCCCATATTCCAGCCACCCCCGGGCCCAAGGGCAGGAGGGCGCCGCCGGAAGCAGCTGGTACGCCAATCAGGCGGTGCAGGCCCGTGAGGGAAGCTGCGGCCAGCAGCAGGGCCCCGGCCAGAGCGCCGAGGCCGACCCAGCTGCGGCCGGATCCTTCAAGGGCGGCAAAGTCATCACTGGCGTCACCGGAGGGGACGTATTCTTCCCCGCCTGGACCGTTTGGACCGGTATGTGCCTCGGTCAGGGTCCGGCGGTGTTCGCGCACTTCCCTGCCGGTGCTGCGCAGGGCGTTCACGGCGTTGCGGGGGCGTGTCCTCGTTGAGGCTGCACGCCGGCGGGAACGGTAAAGATCCAAGGGGCGGCAGACGGCGGCAACGCTTGTGACCAGCGACGCCGCGGCGTATCCGGGATCCTTGGCCAGCATGCCCAGGAAGAACCGGCCAATGCCGCCAAGGACAGCCCCCACGGCGAGGAAGGGCACCTGCCACAGCGGCGCGTGCTTGAGCCGGAGGAAGATCTCGGCCCTGCGCGCGGCAGCTTCCGATGCCGCCGGGTTGGGGCGGTCGCCGGCATGGCGGACTCCGGCGGCGGGAACCACCACCACGCGGTTTCCGGCCAGCCTGTTCCGCCAGCAAAGGTCAATGTCATCGCCGCTGCCGGGCAGGGCAGGGTCGAATCCGCCCAGTTGGTCCCAGGCGTCCCGTCGGATGAGCATACCGGCCGAGTTAACGGCAAAGATATCGCTGCGCGAATCGTATTGGCCCTGGTCCAGTTCGTCGGCGTCGATCAAGGTGAGCCGTTCGGCCCAGCGGTTGACGCTGATCCCCACGTCCATGAGGCGGCGTTCGTTATCCCAATGCACCTGCTTGGCGCCCGCAATTGTGACCGACGGCGCCCGCTCCACGGCCAGGAGCAGTTCCTCCAGCGCCCCGGGGGCGGGTGCTGAATCATCGTGGAGCAGCCAGATCCATTCACTGGCCGGATCACGGTCGGCCCCGCCCCGCTTGGGGAGCTCGGCCAGCCCTGCTTTCACCGCGGCGCCGAACCCGCCGCGCGCGGGAGCGGCGATGACTGGGCTGCCCACGGGGAGGCCCAGCTGCAGCAGGGAAGCGCTTGCATCGGTGGAGCCGGCGTCAACGCCGATGCAGAAATCTGCCGGCCTGCTCTGTGCCGTCAGTGCGGATAGTGTCTCGGGAAGGAACCGGGCGCCGTTGTGCGAAACCACAACAGCACAAACATGGACGTGCGAAAGAATTAGACTGCCTGCTTCCGAAGCCGGCGGCGTTCACGCTCGGACAGACCGCCCCAGATGCCGAACCGCTCATCGTTGGCCAGTGCGTATTCCAGGCACTGTGACCGGACATTGCATGCGGCGCAGACCTTCTTCGCGTCGCGGGTGGACCCGCCCTTTTCGGGGAAGAACGCCTCTGGATCGGTCTGGGCGCACAGTGCGTCCGCCTGCCAGCCAAGCTCGCCCTCGTCCGCGTAGTCTTGGCCGAGGCCGGGAAGCCCGATCCAGACGGGCCGGGTTTCAGGTGCCGCGGGGAACAATGAGACCGGCGGGTCGAGGACGGTTTCCTCTTCCTCCGGGGCTTCAGCCAGCGCCTGGTGGGCAGCGAGGAAGGCAGTGGCCTGGTCCTCAATCGAACCGGCAGTATCCCGCCGGTACCGCTCGGCAGCAGCCGGATCAGCGGGATCCACGTACCAGTCAACGGGGACGCCCCGTGAACCGTAGCTGGCGGTGGCCTGCTCAGCAATGACGGTACTGTCCTGCGATTCTTCTGCTTGCCCCATGGAGTCCTCCCGGTGTTACTGCCCCAGCGGCGGCTGTGTGGTGGAGCCGCAGGCACTGGGCCTGCGGGTCCTCCATGTGGCTGGAACAAATCCGATACCTAATTACACGCGTGTAATACGACTCCGTCAAGCTGTTCAGGCATCTTATAGAGTTCATTGAGCGGATGCGAGGAACGCCACGCCCGGGATCTGCTCCATTTTCCGGGCGCGTCGCACTTTACAGAAGCGCTGCGGCAGTGGGAATGAATTTCCCGCGCCACCCGCCGGTACCGCACCGGAGCCGATCCGCACCGCACGGATCGGCAGGACCTACGAAAGAGAGCACTTGATAATGAGCACGCCGGCATCCGCCCTGCTTTCGGGCCTGCGCACGCAGCAGGCCACTTCCCCCGCCCTGATTTGGTACGGCAGCGGAGGGGAACGGATCGAGCTGTCGGGGAAGGTGCTGGACAACTGGGTTGCCAAGACCGCCAACTTCCTCGTGGACGAACTCGACGCCGAACCCGGGCTGAGGCTGCGGCTCGATTTGCCCGTTCATTGGAAGACCCTGGTCTGGGTCCTGGCCGGCTGGCAGACCGGCTGCACGGTGGTGTGGGATCCCGAGGGCAGCTCCGCGGCAGCTGATGTCACGGTTACCGCCTCGGCGCAGTCCACGGGCCCGGGGACCGTGGTGGCGGTGGCGCTGGGCGCCCTTGACCTGGCCTACCCGGCAGACCTGGCCCCCGGCGTCGTCGACTATGCCGCGGAGGTACGTTCGTATGCTGATACCTACCTCGAGGGGCCGGCGCCGGACGCCTCCGTGTCTGCACTGGAGGTCCACGGCGGCACGTCGGCAGCCCTGCTGCAGGGAACGGTCCCCTACAGTGCACTGCCTGCCGGCGGCGAACCCGCCGGAACACCCGGCGTCCTTCTGGCAGCCTCCGCGGATCTCCCGCTGGTGCTTGAGGCCGCCCTGCAGACCTGGGCTTCCGGCGGCGCGCTGGTCCTCACCGGCGAAGGCGTAGATCCGGGCGAGAAGGTCCTGGCCTCGGAGCGGGTTACGAAGCGGTTGGAGGCCTGATAGCCCCGGTCCGGGGCGCCGGATCTTCGCGCGGGGCTGCGGGATCATCCAGCAGCTCGTAGTCCTGCTCGAAACCGGGCTCATCATCCAATTCGGCGTTAAAGACCCAGAAGCGGTAGGCAAAGAACCGCAGGACGGTGGCCACTCCAATGCCGATCACACCAGCCAGGAACAACAGGTTCTTGTCCTCTATCCCCATGGGATAGCGGGCAACCCAGGTGAAGCCGGTGGAGATCAGGATGCCCACGCCGTTGATCAGGATGAACAGCCCGAGTTCACGCGCCACATTGTCTTGGCTGCGGCGCCGGCGGAACGTCCAGTAGCGGTTGGCCACCCAGGAGAACATGGTCGCCACAACGGCGCCGACAAAGCGTGCCTTGACCTCACTGCCGGACATGGGTCCATGCATCAGATACAGGGTCAGCCCGTTGTCGATGAGGAAGGCCAGGGCACCCACGGTTCCGAACTTGGCAACTTCCCGCCAGAACAGGGAAACAAGGCCCCGAAGCCGAGATGACAGCGATGTAAACATGACCCTCCGAGGCCGATCCGCGACAGGGGCCCGCAAAAACGGCGGACTGCTGCCTACACCCGACGCGCGGACGCGCGGCGGTCAAGTAAGCAATATTACCGCCGGTTTATGGGAGTTTGCTCGGGACTGTGGCATATCCGGGGGTGGCGGCGCAGGATGCACAGGGCTTTTCGGTACCCTTAAGGCGTGGATTTTCCAATTATCGGTGTGATAGGTGGCGGCCAGCTCGCCCGGATGATGGCCCCGGCGGCCACGGCACTCGGATTTGAGCTGCGCGTGCTCGCCGAGGGACCCGATGTGTCGGCGGTGCCGGCAGTGGCCAACGCCACGGTCGGTGATTACCGGGACCTGCAGGTCCTCGCGGACTTTGCCGCCGGCGTCGACGTGCTGACCTTCGACCACGAACACGTACCCGGCGGGCACCTGTCAGCACTGGTGGAGAAGGGATTCAACGTCCAGCCGGGCCCCGACGCCCTGATCCATGCCCAGGACAAGCTGGTCATGCGCGCCGCCGTGGAACGGCTGGGCCTGCCCAACCCCCGCTGGGCCGAGGTTGCCGACGTGGAGGAGCTGGCAGCCTTCGGCGAGTCGATCGGCTGGCCGGTGGTCCTGAAAACCCCGCGCGGCGGATATGACGGCAAGGGCGTGCGGATAGTGGCCGACGGCGCCGCAGCGCGGGAATGCGCCGACTGGTTCGGTGCCGGCCCGCTGCTGGCTGAAGAGAAAGTCCCTTTCACCCGTGAGTTGTCCGCCCTGGTAGCCCGGACTCCCGGCGGGCAGAGCACGGCCTGGCCCGTGGTCCACTCCATCCAGGTGGACGGCGTGTGCGACGAAGTGATCGCTCCGGCACAGGACCTTGATCCCGCGGTAGCCGAAGCTGCCGCAGCTGCGGCGCTGCGCCTGGCCGAGGAACTCGGTGTGACTGGCGTAATGGCCGCGGAACTCTTCGAAACCCCCGGCCGCGGCCCCGGATTCCTGGTCAACGAGCTGGCCATGCGTCCGCACAACTCCGGGCACTGGACCATGGACGGTTCCCTGACCGGGCAGTTCGAGCAGCACCTGCGGGCCGTTCTGGACCTGCCGCTGGGCGCCACCGGCCTGCTGTCCGGGGCAACGGTCATGAAGAACTTCCTGGGCGGACCAAATCCCGATCTGTTTGCCGCCTATCCCCTGGCCATGGCCGCCGAACCCGCCGTCAAGATCCATACCTACGGCAAATCGGTGCGCCCGGGACGTAAGATCGGGCACGTTAATGCCGTCGGCGCCGCTGACGACCTTCCCGCACTCCGCCGCAGCGCCGGCCGGGCAGCGGCCATCATCCGTGACGGCCGCGACCCCCTGAAGGAGAACTGAAGTATGCCCAACCGTGCTACCCCGCCGCTGGTCGGCCTCGTTATGGGCTCGGACTCCGACTGGCCGGTCATGGATGCCGCTGCGGCGGCGCTGGCCGAGTTCGGGATTCCCTATGAGGCCGACGTCGTCTCGGCCCACCGTATGCCCGAGGACATGCTGGACTACGGCAGGGAAGCACACCGGCGCGGACTACGCATCATTATTGCCGGTGCAGGCGGCGCCGCCCACCTGCCCGGGATGCTCGCCTCAGTGACACCGCTGCCGGTCATCGGGGTACCCGTACCCCTGAAGTACCTGGACGGAATGGACTCGCTGCTCTCGATTGTCCAGATGCCCGCCGGCGTGCCGGTGGCGACGGTCTCCATCGGCGGAGCCCGGAACGCGGGCCTGCTGGCCGTGCGGATGCTGGCTGCCGGCACCGACCCCTTTGCTGCCCGGCTGCAGCAGCAGTTGATCGAATTCGCTGCTGGCCTGCGCCAGAGTGCCATGGCCAAGGGCGCCGCCCTGCGCACGTCCCAGACCGGCACGGACTAAGGGCAGATCATGGACCAGCGCCACGCAGCCGATCCAGGCACGCCCTACACAGACCCCGTCCGCTATCCCCAAAGCGCCGCATACGGGGTCCGGACCAAGCGGGCCTTCATCCTGCTGCTGCTGACCCTGGTGCTGCCCGGCGCAGCCCAGGTGGTTGCCGGCGACCGGAAGCTGGGCCGGCGTGCCCTGCGGGTCAGCCTCACGGCATGGGCGCTGGTAGCGGCCGCCGTCGTCATTGCCCTGACCAATCGGGCCCTGCTCATCAATATTTTGACCAACCGCTGGGCGTCGCTGCTGATCATGCTGGCCCTGGTGGTGCTGGCCGTGGGCTGGGCACTGCTGTTCCTGAACACGCTGCGCATCATCCGCCCTCCGCTCCTGCAGCGCGGCGTCCGCCCGGTGGTGGCCAGCGTCCTGGCCCTGCTGATGGTCGCCACCAGCGGCAGCCTTGCCTACGGCGCGTACCTGATGAACGTCTCCCGCCATGCCTTCGACTCCATCTTCGCCTCCGGTCCGTCGCTGGACCCGGTGGACGGCCGGTACAACTTCCTGCTGATGGGCGGCGACGCAGGCGAGGACCGCACCGGACTGCGGCCGGACAGCATTTCCATGTTCAGCGTGGACGCCAAGAGCGGCCACACCGTGGTGTTCAGCATTCCGCGCAACTTCCAAAACGCCCAGTTCCCGGCGGATTCCCCGCTGTCCGATGTGTACCCGACCGGCTATGACTGCGGCGACGAGTGCATTATCAACAGCCTGTACCAAACAGTGACCGAGAACTACGCGGACCTGTATCCCGGCTCCCAGGATCCCGGGGCCGAGGCCATGATGGACGCAGTCAGCGGCACCCTGGGGCTGGAGGTCCAGGGCTACGTGATCGTGGACATGGACGGCTTCTCCACCTTGGTCGACGCCATGGGCGGGATCAAGGTCAACGTAGGCGGCTGGGTGCCGATCACCGCCGGGGAAATTCCCGGAACGAACCGACACTATCCCCCGGACGGCTGGATTCCCCCGGGCACGCAGACCCTGGACGGCTACCACGCGCTCTGGTACGCCCGCTCCCGGGAGTTCGTTACCGACTACCACCGGATTTCCCGGCAGCAGTGCGTGCAGCAGGCCATGGTGGCGCAGATGGATCCCGCGACTTTGCTGACCCGTTTCCAGGCCATTGCCTCTGCGGGCGAGCAGATCGTGGAGACGGACCTGCCGCAAGATCAGCTGGGCAGTTTCGTGGACCTGGCACTGAAGGCCAAGGGACAAACGATGGAGCGGATGACCATCGGCCCGCCGGACTTCGGTCCGGCAGCGGACAACTTCGTGACCTACCCGGATTTCAACCTGATCCATGCCCGGGTCCAGGACATGCTGGACGGCACCTCCGAACCGGCCGCCCCTGCTGAGGAGGCACCTGCTGAGGAGGCCGCACCTGAAGAGGGCACAGGCCTGGATGCCGGCACAGAAGCCGGCGGAACAGACGGCGAGGCAGCGGACGGAACGCCTATCACCGAGGTTCCCCAAGAGGAGACGGAAGAAATCACCGTGGAGTACCTGCAGTACCTGGCGGAGATCCAGGACGATGCGACGCTCGGTATGCTCCTGAACAACAACGGTGAGTGCAGCCCGGGCTAGTCCTGCACTGCTTCGCATCCGACTCACCTATCAGCCGAAAGAGACCCATGTACCTGCTCCGGAATACGCTCCGACCCTATGCATGGGGATCAACCACGGCCATGGCCGAACTGTTCGGCCGGGAGCCCTCCGGGGAGCCGGAGGCAGAACTGTGGATCGGAGCCCATCCGGGCGCACCGTCGACCCTGGTGCCGCCGGTGGACGGGGCACAGACCCTCGACGAGCTTATTGCCTTGGATCCGGAGGCCGCCCTCGGCGCGGATACAGCAGCCCGGTTCGGCGGTGAGCTGCCCTTCCTGGCCAAGATCCTCGCAGCCGGGTCTCCCCTGTCGCTGCAGGTCCATCCCACGCCCGCGCAGGCCCGCGCCGGTTATGCAGCCGAAGAGGAAGCGGGTGTGGACCGCGGGGCGCGGGAACGCAATTACAAGGACGGGAACCACAAGCCGGAGATGATCTTCGCGCTGACGCCCTTCGAGGCGTTGTGCGGTTTCCGGAACCCGGAGGAGGCAGCGCAGGTTTTCCGGGCCGTCAACGGGGCTATTGCCGCCGCGGGACGCCCGGTCCCGGAACTGCTGGAATGGATTGTTGCGGAGCTTTCTTCCGGCCACCCGGCGGCCGACCGCCTGCAGTCCGTCTTCCAGACCATCCTCAGCGACGGCGAATCCGTCCGGCCCGCGGTGGAGGAGGCGGCCGCTGCCTCGGCATTGTTGTCCGCTGCCGGAACCGAATTTGCCCGTGAGCTGACAACTGTGGCCGAGCTGCAGGGCTTCTACCCGGGTGATCCCGGGGTCTTGATCTCCCTGCTGCTCAACCGGGCCTCCCTGAAGCCCGGCGAAGCGATCTACCTCCCCGCCGGCAACGTCCACGCCTACCTGAGCGGCCTGGGCGTGGAAGTCATGGCGGCATCGGACAATGTCCTGCGCGGCGGCCTGACCCCCAAGCATGTTGATGTCCCGGAACTGCTTCGGACCGTGGATTTCCGGCCGCTGGGCATTCCCTCGCTTCCGGCCGGACACACCGCGGACGGGCAGGAAGTCTTCCGCCCGCCCTTTGAGGAATTCCAGCTGCAGCGGATCGAGCTGGCCCAGGGGCCGGACACCGAACGGGACCTTCCCGCCGAAGTCCCGGTGCTGCAGAACGGTCCCGCGGTGGTGATCTCCGTCCGCGGCAACGTTGCGCTGTCCTCCCCCGCCGGCAGCCTGGTCCTTGAACCCGGGCAGAGCGCTTTCCTGCCGGCCGGCGATGCGCCGGCCTTCCTGCGGCTCGCCTCCGATTCGGCGCAGCACGACGACGCCGCGCTGGCCTTCGCCGTTACGGTCGGGTCCGCCCCGGCCAACGGCGGGGATGAGCCCCGGCTGGACCTGCCGGCCTGATCCCGCTGCCGGCCTGATCCCGCTGCCCGCCTGATCCCCGGTTAGCGGCGCAGGCGGCCCTTGAGGCCTGCAACGACGGCGCGGGCCTTCCGCATGCCTGTTTTGGCCAGCGGCAGTGCGGTGGCGAAGAGCGGGTAGAGCGGGGAAAGCGGTTTGTCCCAGGTGCCCGTCAGCAGGTCCTCGTGCTTAGCCCAGCCCATCTTGAACTTGGACACGCCGTCGTTGAGCAGCCCGTTGAAGTCGTAGCGGGTAATGCCGCGTTCCTTCATGTCGGAGATGGCGTGCCATTTCAGCGCGTAGTTGGCCCGCAGCCGCTCGCCTTCCTCGGTCATCCCGCCGTAAAGCTCGAAGGCCGTGTAATCGCTGGCCGAGAGCCACAGGAACGCCACGACGTCCTCGCCGCTGAAGGCGGCATACACCGGTGAATCCTCGCCGAGGTTGTCGAAGATGTCCAGGTAGTAGGCGTCTTCATGGATTCCGAAGTTCGCCCGCTGGGCCGTGAGCTTGTACACAGCCAGGCACTTGGCAATTTCCGCACGCTCCACCCGGCGGTAGACCAGGTCCTCCCGCCCGGATTTGCGGATGTACTGGCGGTGCTTTTTGCTCATGTCCCCGGAAAGGTCGTCCAGGCTGCGCTGCAGGTCCAGGATCAGTGTCCGGCCAATCAGGATGGTGTTCTCGCTCCGGCGGAAACCGAGTCCGGGCAGGCCTGCGGAGAGTTTGCCGTCCTCATCCCAGTCCGGCTCGATGGACAGCGCCACGGCGGAGTGCGCCGTCTTTACATAGTCACTGACGGCATCCAACACCTCCAGCTCCCGGCCCGGCTCCCCCTGTGGTCCGCGCGGGATGTACGCCAGGGCGCGGAACGGGAAAGGCAGCGCGCGCAGCAGCACCTGGGCACAGCCCACCACGGTGCCGGCGTCGTCGCTGACCAGGACGCGGTCCACGCTCCATCCGTGCTCCGCCTTGGTTTTGCCCCAGCCCCACAACTGCTGGGGGTGGCCGCGGAAGCGGTTGACGGTTTCGTTCCAGGAAGCGGTTTCGGAGCAGGGAGTAACGCGCAGTGTCATGCCTTCAAGACTACTTGGCTCCCCTGCCGGGGGCCGAAACGGACGGCACCGGCGGCGGCTAACCGTCCGCGGCAGGCAACGGTCAGGCCACCGGGCGGGTCATGGGTGGGGATGGCTTGCTAGGCTCGACTATGGCTGCTTCCTCTTCCATTCCCTCATCCGGATCCCCCTCCACCGCCAGTCACCGCGGGGCGGGCCTTGCACGCCGGATCACCGTCACCAGCTGTTTTGCCGTCTGCATTGTCGGCTCGATGATCGGCGTGGGCGTTTTTGGCGGCACGCCCGTGGCGGAAGCCGCCGGCGGTGCGCTGAGTGCCGATGCGACATATCTGGCTCCGGCCGGCACGGCCTTCTCCATCTGGTCCGTGATTTACACCGGACTTGGCCTTTTCACGGTCTATCAGTGGTTTCCGTCCCAGCGAGCCTCAGGCCGGCAACGTTCCCTGGGCTGGCTGGTTGCCGCGTCGCTGCTCTTGAACGCCGCCTGGATCCTCTCGGTGCAGGCCGGGTCGGTGCTGCTCAGCGTGGTGGTGATCGTGGCCCTGCTGGCCGTCCTGGCCGAGTGTTTTCGGCGCTACGCGGTCCTGCGGACTGCACGCACCGGCGGCTGGCCGGAATGGATTGCAGTGGATGGCGCGCTGGGCCTCTATCTTGGCTGGGTATGCGTAGCCACAGCTGCCAATACCGCCTCTGCGCTCACCTCCGCAGGCTTCCGGGGTTTCGGGTTGCCTCCGGCCCTCTGGTCCGCTGCCGTGCTTGCCGTTACGGCCGCCGTCGGCATCGGGCTGGCTGCGGCCGGACGCGGCCGCCTCGCTCCGGCGGTTTCACTCGTGTGGGGACTGTCCTGGATAGCGGTCTCCCGGGTCAACGGCGGACTGGAATCTGTTCCCACCGCGGTGGCCGCCGCCGCAGCGGCAGTTGTGGTGGCTGCCGCCACCCTGGCTATCCGCTTCCGTGCCGGCCGTCCGGGAACCAGCGCCGCGCCCCGCTCCGGCCGGCCGGCCTGAGACGCCTCCTCCGCAACAAAGCGTCCCCGCCGGAAGTTTCCGGCGGGGACGCTTTTGGTACTGGGGCGCGAGGCCTGCGGACTAGTTGGCGCGGGCGTAGGACTCCCACTTGTGCGCCTGGTGTTCGCCGTCCACCACGCGGATAGTGCCGGACTTGGAGCGCATCACGATGGACTGGGTCAGGACGCGGTCCTTCTTGTAACGGACCCCGCGCAGCAGATCGCCGTCGGTGATGCCCGTCGCAGCGAAGTAGCAGTTATCGCTGGTGACCAGGTCATTGGTGGACATCACCCGGTCCAGATCATGTCCGGCGTCGATTGCCTTCTGCTTCTCGTCATCGGAGGTGGGCCACAGCCGGCCCTGGATAACGCCGCCGAGCGTCTTGATGGCGCAGGCGGTAATGATGCCTTCGGGAGTGCCGCCGATTCCCATCAGGGCATCGACGTCGGTGCCTTCGCGTGCAGCGGCAATGCCGCCGGCGACGTCGCCGTCCATCAGCATCCGGGTCCGGGCACCGGCGTCGCGGATTTCCTGCACCAGCGGCTTGTGCCGGTCACGCTCGAGGATCATGACGTTGAGCTGGTTGATCTTTTTGCCCTTGGCCTTGGCAATCAAGTGGAGGTTCTGCTTGACCGGCAGGCGCAGGTCCACCATGTCGGCGGCTTCCGGGCCGGTCACGAGCTTTTCCATGTAGAACACGGCGGAGGGATCAAACATGGTGCCGCGCTCAGCGACAGCCAGGACGGCGAGGGCGTTGTTGATGCCCAGTGCCGTAAGGCGGGTGCCGTCAATGGGGTCGACGGCAACGTCGCACAGGGCGCCGGTGCCGTCGCCAACGTGCTCGCCGTTGTAAAGCATGGGCGCTTCGTCCTTCTCGCCCTCACCGATGACCACAACGCCGTTGAAGTGGACCGTGGAAATGAGCGAACGCATGGCGTCCACTGCTGCGCCGTCGGCGGCGTTCTTGTCGCCGAAGCCCACCCAGTGGCCGCCGGCAATGGCGGCTGCCTCCGTGACACGGACCAGTTCGAGAGCCAGGTTGCGGTCCGGCTCCGAATCTCCGACTGCTAGTGCGGGGGAAAGTGTTGAGTACTGGGCACCTTTGGACACGTCAAACCTCATCTTTGAAATTTCGATGTAAACCGTCTGCGGACACCCGTTGGAGCAGATGACCTTTCTCCGATCATAGTCTGAGTGGCTTTTGCCACCACCCGGCGACCGGATATCTGCGGCCCGGTTTGACCCGGCCGGTTTGTCGGAGCGGGTTTTGCGGAGTAGGAGTTCAGCGCCGCATAAGAGAATATGGAGGGGTGAGTGAAACGCAGCCTGATCCCCAGCAGCCCCAGCAGGCCGAAGACGCGGTGACGCCGGTCCTGACCACCAAGCAGGCCAAGCGGGCCAATGCCACCGTGATGGGCATGCTAATCGCCACCGGCCTGACGCTGGCGCTGTGCCTGGTGCCGGTGCTGCTGAATCCGTCCCCCAAGATGCAGGCACGCAATGTCGATGTCACAGCTGCGGCCAACCAGGCTGCCGGGGATGCCGGCTACAGCCCGCTGGACCCTGAGCTTCCCGATGGCTGGACGGCCAATTACGCGCGTTGGAACACCGGAGAGAACAACGGCGTGCCCACGTGGGAGGTGGGATATGTCACGCCTGGAAGTGAATTTATTGCCCTCACCGAGACCAATGCGGCCAATCCCACCTGGGTGTACGAGTCGACCGGCGACTCCGCCGTCGCCGGGGAACGGCAGGCCGGCGGAGTGACGTGGGAACTGCGGGATTCCTCCAGCGGGAAGGCATCCATGGTGGCCGAGGTCGAGGGCCTGACCGTGGTGCTCACGGGCTCCGGAGAGCTGAGCGAATTCGATGTCCTGGCCGAGCACGTGGTGGAGGACCTGCGCGGCAACTGATGCCGGGCGCCAAGGAAGGCACTACGGCGTCCGGCCGCTGAAGGAGTAATCTCGGAACCGTGGAGACAGAAAAGATGATCACCCCCGCCCAGGCCTGGCAGAAACTGCGTGAAGGCAACGAACGCTTTGTTGCCGGGAGCGCCAACCATCCGAACCAGGACGCCCCGCGCCGCAGTTCACTGGTGGAGGGCCAGAATCCTTTTGCCGTCATCTTCGGCTGCTCGGATTCGCGCCTCGCTGCGGAAATCATCTTCGACCTCGGTCTTGGGGACGCCTTTGTAGTCCGCACCGCGGGCCAGGTAATCGACGACGCCGTCCTCGGTTCCCTTGAATACAGCGTAGGAACGCTCAACGTGCCCCTGATTGTGGTTCTCGGCCATGACAGTTGCGGCGCGGTGACCGCGGCGAAGGAAGCCGTGGACACAGGGGAAACCCCCACCGGGTATGTTCGCTCCCTGGTGGAGCGGATTACTCCGTCGGTGTTGGCTTCGCACCGCAAGAACCTGTTTGAGGTCAACGACATGGTGGTGGAGCACACCAAGCAGACCGCCGAGCGCCTGGTGGAGAGCTCGCGGGTCATCTCCGACGCCGTGGAGGACGGACGCGTGGCCGTCATCGGTTTGTCCTACCGCTTGGCCGAGGGCAACGCAGAGCTGGTCTCCGGGTTCGGCGCACTGGAACACCCCGCCGTCCTGCGTTCGGCACTGCCCAAGTAGTGGTTTGCGCTGCGGCGCAGCGGTTTCTACTGCGGCGGGTCGGGACACTAGGCTTGGGGACATGACTTCTGACACCTCCGAATATCGCATCGAACACGACACCATGGGCGAGGTCCGGGTTCCGGCCGCCGCCCTTTACCGTGCACAGACGCAGCGCGCGGTCGAGAACTTTCCCATTTCCGGCACCATGCTGGAAACCTCGCACATCGAAGCGCTCGCCCGGATCAAGAAGGCCGCTGCGACTGCCAACGCCGAACTGGGGGTGCTCGACGAAGAGCGCGCCCGGGCCATTGAAAAGGCAGCCGACGCCGTCGCCACTGGAATGCATGACGGCCACTTCCCCATCGACGTCTTCCAGACCGGTTCGGGTACATCCTCGAACATGAACACCAACGAGGTCCTCGCCGAGCTGGCTACCCGTGCTTTGCGGGACGCTGGCAGCGAAACCACCGTCCACCCGAACGACCACGTTAACGCGTCGCAGTCTTCCAACGACGTTTTCCCCACCTCCGTGCACGTGGCAGCTACGTCGGCACTGCTCAACAACCTGATCCCGGCCCTTGACCACCTTGCCGCGTCACTGGAGCGCAAGGCCGAAGAGTTCAAGGACGTGGTTAAGTCCGGACGGACCCACCTGATGGACGCCACGCCGGTAACGCTGGGCCAGGAATTCGGCGGGTACGCCGCCCAGGTCCGCTACGGCATCGAGCGGGTGCAGGCCTCCCTCCCCCGCGTGGCGGAGGTCCCGCTTGGCGGCACCGCCGTCGGCACCGGCATCAACACTCCGGCCGGATTCCCGCAGCGGGTCATCGAACTGCTGGCCGCCGACACCGGACTGCCGCTGACCGAAGCGCGCGACCACTTCGAGGCACAGGCCAACCGTGACGCCCTGGTTGAGGTTTCCGGCATGCTGCGCACCATCGCCGTATCCTTCACCAAGATCGCCAACGACCTGCGCTGGATGGGCTCCGGCCCCAACACCGGACTGGGCGAAATCGCCATTCCCGACCTCCAGCCGGGCTCCTCGATCATGCCGGGCAAGGTCAACCCCGTCATTTCCGAGGCCGTTATGCAGGTGGCCGCACAGGTAGTAGGCAACGACGCCGCCGTCGCCTGGGCCGGCACGTTCGGTTACTTTGAACTCAACGTCGGCATCCCGGTGATCGCCGCGAACCTGCTGGAGTCCATCCGGCTGCTGGCCAATTCTTCCCGCGTAATGGCGGACAAGATGATTGACGGCATCGAAGCCAACGTTGAGCGTGCCCGCTATCTCGCCGAAGCATCCCCGTCCATCGTCACCCCGCTGAACAAGTTCATCGGCTACGAGAACGCGGCCAAGATCGCCAAGTACTCCGTCAAGGAAGGCAAGACCATCCGTCAGGCCGTCGAAGACCTGGGTTACCTGGAACGCGGCGAACTGACCGAGGAACAGTTGGACAAGGCCCTGGACGTCCTCTCGATGACGAAGCCGCCCCAGGCATAGCAGGCAGCACAAACGCCGCCTGCAGCACGCCACGCGCAGCTCCGGCGAAAGGGCATCCGGTTTTTCCGGGTGCCCTTTCCCGTCCCTCTCCTGATGGAATTTGCACATGCCAGTCCATAGTGCAAAACTTTACCGCGTGAGTAATAGTGCAACACATGAGGACTGCGGGGGCCTGCGGGAACGCAAGCGCACCGCCACCCGGGCTGCCATAACGGCTGCTGCGCGCACCCTCACTGCAGCCAAGGGCGTGAACGGCTTCACCGTGGAACAGCTCTGTGAACGGGTCGGCATTTCCCGCCGGACGTTCTTCAACTACTTCCCCGCCAAGGAAGACGCCATCCTCGGCTCGCCGGCCGACGACCTCCCGGAGGACCTGGTCCGGCGCTTCATTGAGGGCGGCGCATCATCGGCACCCGGGACACTGTCCTCCACCCTCGTGCCGGACTTTGTGGAACTCGCGGTCGGCATGACCGAGCGCATGGCTATGTCGCGCACGGAAATGGCCCAGCTCAAGGAGGCCATCAGCGCCGAACCGCGGCTGATTTCCAAAGCCATGCACGGTTCCCGCGAAGCCGAGGAGGAATTCCGCCGGATGGTTGCGGCCCGGGAATCCCTTCCTGCGGACGATCCGCGCATTGCCGTCCTGGTGGCACTCTTCGGAGCACTCGTCCAGCGGGCCGGCATGGTCTTCTTTGACCCGGCCAACACGGCGTCCTACCGCAGCACGCTCGTCACCGCGGTGAATGCCGCCGTCGAAGTGTTTTCGGCAGCGGAACCGCTGCCCCTGCCCGCCGAACCGCCTCCCTTACCCGCCCCCACCGGTTCCCCCGAACCCGTTGATTCCCCTGACCCCGCCGACCCCGCCAAGGACACCGAATGACAACCACCGCGAAAAGCGCCCCCGGGCCGCTTTTGCTGACCCAGAAACGCATCTGGATCATTTTCTCCGCACTGATCGCGGGCATGCTCCTGTCCAGCCTCGACCAGACCATTGTTTCCACGGCCATGCCCACCATCGTCGGGGAACTCGGCGGCGTCGAGCACCAGACGTGGATCACCACCGCCTACCTGCTGGCGACCACCATCGTGATGCCGATCTACGGCAAGTTCGGTGACGTACTGGGCCGGCGCAACCTGTTCCTGTTCGCCATCGCGCTGTTCACCGCCGCGTCCGTTGGCTGCGCCTTCGCCACCGATTTTTGGGGCTTCGTGATTTTCCGGGCCATCCAGGGCCTGGGCGGCGGCGGCTTGATGATCCTCTCCCAGGCGATCATTGCCGACATCGTGCCTGCGAACCAGCGGGGCAAGTACCTCGGACCGCTGGGCGGCATCTTCGGACTGTCCGCCGTGGCGGGGCCGCTGATGGGCGGCTTCTTCGTTGACCACATGACCTGGCAGTGGGCCTTCTACATCAACATTCCCATCGGCATCATTGCCTTCCTCGTTGCGTTCTTCGCACTCACGCTTCCCACCAAAAAGGCGGAAAAGCGGATCGACGTCGGAGGCGTGGTGTTCCTCTCCATTGCAACCACCTGCCTGATCTTCTTCACCGATTTCGGCGGCCGGGACGACTACGGCTGGACGGACCCGGCAACCCTGCTCTTCGGCGCGGGGATGCTCCTGGCGGCCCTGATCTTCGTGATGATCGAGCGCCGCGCAGCCGATCCCATCATTCCGCTCAGCCTCTTCCGGAACCCGATCTTCGTCAACAGCACGGCCATCGGTTTCACCTTGGGCATGGGCATGTTCGCGGCCCTGGCCTTCGTCCCCACGTTCCTGCAGATGTCCACCGGCACCTCCGCAGCCGTCTCCGGCCTGCTGATGCTGCCGATGATGGTGGGCATGATGGGCACCTCGATCTATTCCGGCCTCGCCATCACCAAGACCGGCAAGTACAAGAAGTACCCGATCATGGGCGCCGTCCTGGTTATTGCTGCCATGCTGTGGATGACCACGCTGTCCGCCGACACTCCCGTCTGGGTGATCTGCGCGCAGCTGTTCGTATTCGGCGCGGGCCTCGGCTACATCATGCAGGTTGTGGTGCTGGTGGTGCAGAACTCCGTTCCGGTGGACCAGATCGGCACCGCGACTTCCAGCAACAACTACTTCCGGGAAGTCGGCGCATCACTGGGTGTCGCGATCTTCGGTGCGATGTTCACGTCCCGGCTCGCGGACAAACTGGAAGCAACCTTCGCCGGTGCGGGGCTCGATTCCTCTGCCGCAGGGGAAGCAACGGCCACCCTGCAGCCTTCCGTGCTGGAAACCCTTCCGGAACCGCTCCGGGACGGCATTGTCACCGCCTACGCCGATTCCCTTGCCCCGGTGTTCTGGTACCTGATCCCATTCCTGGTGATCGCCCTGGTCCTGGCCTTCTTCCTGAAGCAGATTCCGCTTTCCGACGTCGCCGGAATGGTCGCGCGCGGGGAAGCAGTGGGCGGGGAAGAAGCGGACCGGCTGGAGGCCGAACGCCTGGCCGCACTCAACGGCACCGCTCCGAAGTCCGGACCCGCAGATCCGTCGGCCGAAGCCGTGCCCCCGGCGACAGAGACTACGGGAACGCGGGTAGCCCCGGAGCAGGCTCCGGAGAATCCCTACCGCGAGCGGTAACCGCCCCCGGGATGCTCTTCGTCCGGAACTGGGTTCGAACAGCCGAAAGGGGCCGTCCCGCTGCTGCGGGGCGGCCCCTTTCGGCTGTTCAGTTGTTCGGCTGTTCGGTTGTTCGGCTGTTCGGTTGTTCGACTGCTTGGGAAGCCCTGCTCAGCGCTGGAAGACGGGCACGCCGTCGGCGGTCAGCGCCAGGTCGATGAGCATCTTGTGCCGGTCACTCAGCGGCGGCAGGTTCTCCAGTGCGTACCAGCCCACCTCGGTGGACTCGTCGTCGTTCACGCGTGCCGTGCCGGAAACGTACCGGCACTTGAACGCCAGGTTCAGGAAGGAACATACATCCCCGTTGGGAAAGGTGACCGGGCCGTGCGCGCCAACATGGATCAGGTGCTCGATTTCAGCCCTTACCCCCGTCTCCTCCTCGACCTCGCGCAAGGCGCCGGGACCTGCTTCCTCCCCCGGATCCAGCATGCCGGTGACCAGCGCCCAGCGGCCGTTGTCGGAGCGGCGGCCCAACAGCACCTGCCCCTCGGAGTTGAACACGACGGCGGTCACGCCGGGAAGCCACAGCGGATCGTGTCCGATCCTCTCGCGCAGGGACAGGACAAAATCAGGAGTAGGCATGCCTCTACTGTAGGCCGGGCGCCAGCATAGCCGCGGCGGCACCCAGGAGCATGAACGGCCCGAAGGGCAACGTGGAGGATGCCGTCCCGCGCCGGGAAAGGATCAGCCCCAGCCCCCATATCCCGCCGAACACAAACGCAGCCACGGTTCCCGCCAGCACGTGGCCCGGCCCAAGGAAACCGAGGTAGAGCCCCAGGAGCCCGGCCAGTTTGACGTCGCCAAGGCCCAGCCCGGAAGGATTCAGCAACCGCAGGACGAAAAACCCGGCCCCCAGACCAGCAGCACCCAGCAGCATGCCGGCAATCCGTCCGGACTCCCCGACGGCCAGCGCAGCGGCGGCCAGCAGGGCTCCAGCCACGGGATACGAGGGAAGCACCAGCGCATCCGGCAGGCGCCGGGTGCGGATATCGGCAGCGCTCAAGCGGACGGCCAGCACCGCAAACCATGCCAGCGCCAGGCCCAGCAGCCAGCCGGCATGCATGCCGCCGGGAGCAGTCCAGTAGTCCGCCAGTGTGCCAGCCATGGCTACACGCTATGCCCCGGGCCCGGGCTGTGCAGGCGACGTCCTCCAGATGTGGACAAGCTAGCCGATCTGCCCCTCTTCCAGCAGTTCCGTCACCAGGGCCGCAATGGGGGAACGCTCGGACCGGGTGAGCGTAATGTGCCCGAACAGCGGGTGTCCCTTCAGCGTTTCCACCACCGCAGCCACGCCGTCGTGACGGCCCACGCGCAGGTTGTCCCGCTGCGCGACGTCGTGCGTCAGGACGACCTTGGAATTCTGGCCGATGCGGGAGAGCACGGTGAGCAGCACGTTTTTCTCCAGCGACTGCGCCTCATCCACGATCACGAAGGAGTCGTGCAGGGACCGGCCCCGGATATGGGTCAGGGGCAGCACCTCGAGCATGCCGCGGTCCAGGACCTCCTCCACCACTTCCGGCGAGACCAGTGCCTCCAGCGTGTCGAACACAGCCTGGCCCCAGGGTCCCATCTTTTCCGACTCGGAGCCGGGCAGATATCCCAGCTCCTGCCCGCCGACCGCGTACAGGGGGCGGAATACCACCACCTTCCGGTGTTCCCGGCGCTCCAGGACCGCCTCCAGTCCGGCACACAGGGCCAGGGCGGATTTGCCGGTCCCTGCCCTGCCGCCCAGGGATACTATGCCCACTTCCCGGTCCATCAGCAGGTCAATGGCCAGCCGCTGCTCCGCGGACCGGCCGTGCAGGCCGAAGACGTCCCGGTCCCCGCGCACCAGCCGCAGCCGCTTATCCGTACCTACGCGGCCCAGGGCCGAGCCGCGCCCGGCCATCAGCACCATTCCGGTGTTGACCGGAAGATCCGCTGCCTCAGGGTGGAACAGCGGCTGGTGGTCATACAGAAGCGCCATGTCGGCGTCAGAGATTTCCAGTTCCGCCACTCCGGTCCAGCCGGTATCGCGCACCAGGCCGTTGCGGTACTCGTCCGCGTCCAGTCCCACGGCCGAGGCCTTGACCCGCATGGGCAGGTCCTTGGACACCACCGTGACGCTGCGGCCCTCATCGGCCAGGCTTTTGGCCACCGCCAGGATCCTGCTGTCATTGTCGCTGCCCCGGATCCCGGCCGGCAGTACGTCGGTGGAGACGTGGTTCAGTTCCACTCTAAGGACTCCGCCGCTCTCCCCCAGCGGTATGGGTGCGCCAAGTCCGCCGTGCTGCACCCGCAGCTCATCGAGCAGCCGCAGGGCGTTCCGGGCAAAGTACCCGAGCTCGGGGTCCTGGCGTTTGCGCTCCAACTCGGTGATGACCACCAGCGGGAGGATTACTTCGTGTTCGGCGAACCGCAGGATCGCCCGGGGATCGGACAGCAGTACCGATGTGTCCAATACAAAGGTGGTGCGTTCCAAGGCCTGCACAAACTGGTCAGCTGCCACTGCGGACTCCCATCAGGGGCCGCCCCCGGGCCCCGGTTGCTGGACTGTGCTGCGTTCCGGCCGGCTCCGTGCTGACCGCTAGCACCAAAGTACGCCCGCCCGGTACCGGGCGGCAGCAGGACACGGCCCTCCCCCCGGGGAAGACCCCAGGCTCTTCGCGGGGAAAGGCTGTCAGGAACCGAAGCGCCGCTGCCTGCTGGCGTAGTCACGCAGGGCACGCAGGAAGTCCACGCGCCGGAAATCCGGCCACAGGGCTTCGCAGAAGTAGAACTCGCTGTACGCGCTTTGCCACATCAGGAATCCGGAGAGCCGCTGCTCGCCGGAGGTGCGGATGACCAGTTCCGGATCCGGCTGCCCGCGGGTGTAGAGGTACTCGGAAATCCGGGTGACCGAAATCTCGCCTGCGACGTCCGTAATTGTCTTGCCCTCGCTGTCGGCGTCCTGCAGCAGTTCCTTGACGGCGTCAACGATCTCCCGCCGTCCGCCGTAGCCGATGGCCACGTTCACGTGCATTCCGTCGGCGTCGCCGGTGCTGTTCCCGAGTTCGGTGAGCTGCTTCGCCAGCCTTTCGGGAAGGATCTCGAGGGCCCCCACAGGCTGGACCCGCAGGTTGCCCTCTTCACCCAGCCGGTCCAAGGTGTTCCCGATGATGTCCAGCAACGGTTCAAGCTCGCCAGCGTCACGGTTAAGGTTGTCGGTGGAGAGCATGTACAGGGTGACCATACGGACGCCGAGTTCCTGGCACCAGCCGAGGAATTCGAGGATTTTATCCGCTCCGGCCTGGTGCCCGTCGCTGGTGGGAGCACCGGCGAGTTTCGCCCACCGCCTGTTTCCATCGACCATCACGCCGATGTGTTCGGGCAGCCGCGCCCCGCTGAGGGACCGACGGAGCTTACGCTCGTAGAGGGCGTAGACAACACCGGGGAATTTCATAGCTTGCCTCACCTGCCAGGTCCGGGCGGAGCAGACGGGCTGCTGCAGCCCGGGTCTGCCTAAAGAAGAAAAAATCTTCTCCTAGGCTACCGCTAGCTCGCCCCGGCAGCGCGCAACCCGGCCCTGCCGCCCGCTTACCCAACCGTAAGTTACCCGATCGTAGGTTAGAATTTCCGTTATGGATTCGTCATCATCTTCCGCACGGCCACACGGCGTCCCCGCTCAGCATGATCCCGACTCCCGGGTAGCCCCGGGCCCGTTGGAAAGTGTGGTTGAATCCCTCGCCGAAGAACTCGAAGTCAAGCCGCGCCTGCGCGGCTGGTTCCATGCAGGTGCTGCGCCGCTTGCGCTGGCAGCAGGCATTGTCCTGGTAATCCTCTCCCCCACAACCGGCACCAGGATCGCCTCCGCTGTGTACGCTTTTACCGGTGTACTGCTGTTCGGCGTGAGCGCCGTCTATCACCGCGGCAACTGGTCGCCCAAGGTCAAGAAGGTACTCAAGCGCCTGGACCACACCAACATCATGCTGGTGATTGCAGGTTCCTATACCCCCCTGGCCTGGGCACTGCTGCCCCGGGGAAGCGCGACAACCCTGCTGTGGCTGATCTGGGCCGGCGCCCTGGTGGGCGTCGCCTTCCGGCTGCTGTGGCTGAACGCGCCGCGCTGGCTGTACACCCCGGTCTACATTGCGCTGGGCTGTGCCGCGCTCTTCTACATTCCCGACTTCTACCGTGCGAGCCCGGCGGCTGCATGGCTCATCTGCGTGGGAGGAGCCATGTACATTGCCGGAGCGGTCATCTACGCCATGAAGCGCCCCAACCCGTCAGTGGAATGGTTCGGCTTCCATGAAATCTTCCATGCCTTCACGCTGGCAGGGTTCGCGTGCCACTACGTGGCAATCATGTCCGCCGTGCTCGGCGCGGGCCACTAGGGCTGCCGGTTCCCGAACTGTTCGGCCAACGCTTCCGGATCAGACACCGGCCGGCTGCAGACCATGCCGCGGCACAGGTAGGCCAGGGCTGAGCCCTCCGGCGCTCCTCGGTCCCTTAGCAACGGGACGGAGGAGTCTCCACCGGTGCCCGCACCCTCCCTGAAGGCCGTCACCACAGCCGGTCCGCCGGCGGCCCTCCCTGTCCGGAGCAGGTGCTGCACCAGCTCCGAGTCGGTGCCGGTTACGGCCAGTTCCCGGGGCCCCTCCAGCGCAGAGGCCAGCACCGAGAGCGCCCACCCGCCGGCGCGTGGCGCACGGGCTCCCACCACCTGCACATGGGCCAGGAGTGCCTCGGCCAGGGCGCGGTGCCGGGAGGAGCCGGAATAGGCGGCGTAGGTCACCAGCACACCGGCGAACAGTGCGGTACCGCTCGGAGCAGGCCCGTCCAGCGGGTCCGCGGAGGCCACCGCTCCCTGCGCCGCAGAGAGCTGTCCGGTACGCACCGCGGTGTCCTGCAGGACGCCGTCGGTGATGAACCGCTGTTCGGCGGCCAGGACCAGTTCCTCGGCTGCACGGTACCAGCGCTCTTCCCCGGTGGCTGCGAAGAGGGCGAACAGGCCCTCGGCCACCCCGGCGTAGTCCTCGAGCAGCCCTTCGATCCCCCGGGCCGTGCCGTTGTGCGACACCCGGATGAGGACCCCGTCCCGATAATGGACCCGCAGCAGGTACTCCGCCGCGTTCCGGGCCAGGTTCAGGGCCCCGGCATGGGGCAGGGACTCGGGGCCCGCGCCGGCGTCGTCAGCGTCCGCCAAGGCCAGGGCTGCGTCGGCCAGGCCAGCGATAGCCAGTCCGTTCCAGCCCGCCACCACCTTGTCGTCGCGTTCGGGTTGCGGCCGCGAGTCGCGCGCCGCCAGCAGGGCCGGGCTCCAGCGCAGCCACAGCTGCTCCTCTTCCGGGTCGAGGCTTCGCCCGAAATGCAGGGTGGATCCGCCCTCCTCCATCCGCCCGGTCTCCAAGTCCAGAAGATCCAGCACTGCGTCTGCCTCGGTGCCGGCACCCGCCCGGGCCAGTACGGCTCGCAGTTCCTCGCCGGTCCAGACGTAGGTGGCTCCTTCCCGACGCCGGCCGTCCACCACGGTGTCGGCGTCCAGGGACGAAGCGAATCCCCCGCCGTCCACCAGGAGGCGTTTGGCCAACCAGCCGGCAGTATCGGTACTGACCCGCAGGGCGAGACGCCGCTGGGCCGGGGCGGGCGCCAAGCGGCTCCAGTGCGCGTAGAGCCGCAGGAGCTGGGCGTTGTCGTAGAGCATCTTCTCGAAGTGAGGCACGGACCAGGCGCGGTCCACCGTGTATCTGGCGAAGCCGCCTTCCAGCTGGTCATACAGTGCGCTGCGGGCCATGGTTTCAAGCGTGCGGTCCGCCAGGGCGGCAGCGGCGACGGACCCGGCCCCGCCGCCGGCTCCGTAGGTGAGCAGGAAACGCAGCAACGGCGACGGCGGGAACTTTGGGGCACCGCCCAGCCCGCCGAAGCGGGTGTCTTCCTGCTCCCCAACGGCTGCGACGGCGGCCGGCAGCACCTCCGGCGACAAGGCGCCGGAGGAGCCGGGAGCGAGGTCCAGAGCTCCTACCAGGCGCCGGTTCCCGTCCTGGGCCGAGGCCAGGTGGGCGGCAATCTGCGCCGCGCTGGTTTCCACTTCCTCCGGCCGGTCCCGCCACGCCGAAGAAACGGCTTCAAGTACCTGCCGGAACGCGGGCACCCCCTGCAGCTGCTGCGGCGGGAAGTAGGTGCCGGCGTAGAAGGTTCGGCCGTCCGGCAGGGTGAAGACGCTCATTGGCCATCCGCCTTGCCCGGTCAGGGCCTGCGTGGCGGCCATGTACACGGCGTCGACGTCGGGCCGTTCTTCCCGGTCCACCTTCACCGAGACGAAGTGCTCGTTCAGGTAAGCCGCCGTTGCGGCGTCCTCAAAGGACTCATGGGCCATGACATGGCACCAGTGGCATGCGGCGTACCCCACCGAGATAAATACCGGGACATTGCGGCGGCGTGCTTCGGCGAAGGCTTCCTCGCCGAAGGGCCACCAGTCCACCGGGTTATCAGCGTGCTGGCGCAGATACGCCGATGCCTGGTCCCGCAGTCTCCCGGCCATGGTTGGTACTCCTAATGCAGGTGCTTCCCGGAGCTGTCCGGGTCTGAGGGGTGCGAACCTTCCGCCGGGGTCTGCCCGGAGGAAGCAGGGGCGGCGGTGCGCCCGCCGCGTCCGGCTGCCGCTTCGCGTTCGAGCAGTTCCGTTGCAAGCTGCTCGCGGTAGCGGACGCGGCGGATGCGCTTGGTCATGTCGCGGATCAGGAAGATGATCGCAATCACCATAAACAGGGTGAAAATGAAGCCCAGCAAGCCCGGCGTGACGTCCTTCGGGTCCACCCCCGGCGCAAGCGTTTCATCGGGTGCCGGGGTGACGGCAAGAGGCAGGCTGTACAGGAAGTTCACGGTATATCTCTCTCTAAGCTCACTCTGTGCCGAGACGGCAGCGGATCAGACGTCCCCAGCCCCTATCGTATGCCAGCAAACAGGTCGGTCTCGGGGAGTTCGGTTTCCACCCTGGACTCGATCAGGGAGTAGTCCTCCCACGGCCAGACCTTGCGCTGCATGTCCGCGCTGACCGCGAAGAAGAAGCCGTCGGGGTCCACCTGGGTGCGGTGGCTGCGCAGCGCCTGGTCCCGGACCTCGAAAAAGTCCCCGCATTCAATCTGCGTGGTGGTGGGATGGGTTGGTACCGGCGGCTGGTGGCCCTCCGTGTCGGTCTCCTGCGAGGCGGCGATCCGCTCGGCATACGGGGACTGCAGTCCTGCTTCTTCCAGGGCGAAGTGCAGGGCGCGGAAACGTTCGGGGTTGAAGGCGCGGTCGTAGTACAGCTTCAGCGGCTCCCAGGCCGGCCCGGTGCCCGGGTAGCGTTCCGGGTCGCCGGCAGCTTCGAAGGCCTCCACCGCCACCTTGTGCGCCATGATGTGGTCGGGGTGCGGGTAGCCGCCGTTTTCGTCGTAGCTGACAATCACATGCGGCCTGAACTCCCGGACGAGCTTCACCAGCGGCGCGGCAGCCCGTTCCAGCGGCTGCAGTGCAAAGCACCCGAAGGGCAGGTCAGGAAGCGGATCACCCTCGGGCAGACCGGAGTCGGCAAAGCCCAGCCAGCGGTGGTGAATACCCAGGGCGGCCTGGGAGGCGGCCATTTCCCGGCGCCGCAGCCCGGCGAGGTCGCGTTTGCCCGCAGGATCGTTCTCCGCTCCGGGGTTAAGGATCGAGCCCTGTTCACCGCCCGTGCAGGTAGCCACCATGACTTCGACGCCGGCGGCTGCGTAAGCGGCCATCATGGCTGCGCCCTTGCTCGCCTCGTCGTCGGGATGGGCGTGCACTGCGAGCAGGCGCAGCGGCTCGGCGGGCCGTGATGTGGTGCTATCGGGGGCAGACAAGGCAACTCCTGTGGTCAGCGGAATGTGGCGGTGGAATCGGCGGCTAAAATGGGCATGTGAGCACACCGTTTGGTCAGCCCGAGAAGTCGGCACCCCAGCAGCCGGACGTTTCCACGTCCGAGTCCAGATTAGCCAATCGCTACGGCGCTCCAAAGCGGCGCCTGTCCCGGCGGGCCGGCATCATCATTTCCTCGGTCGCCGTGGCCGCCGCCGTCGTAGTGGCGGCCCTGATGAACATCCCCTCTTCCGCAGGTACGGTGACGTCCAAAGACGTCGGGTTTTCCTTCCCGGAAGAAGGCCGCGCTGTGGTGGATTTCCGGGTGGATAAAACCCCCGGCTCAACAGCGGCCTGCGCGGTGCAGGTGCTCAACGAAAGCTACGCCGTCGTGGGTTGGAAAACAGTGATCCTGGGTCCGGATGTGCCCGCGAGCAGCGCCCAGAAGCAGGAGCTGCGCATCGATTCCCCCGGCGTTACCGGCGGTGTCGGCTCATGCTGGCTCGTGGAGGGATCCGGCGAGTAGCCGCCGGACCGTCTTAGCCCGGCATCTTGGGTTAAGCCCGGAGGCAAACTAGTATGGGAACCACGAATAGCCCCGCCCAGGTGTCCGGGTCCTGTGAACTGCAGAGAATATCTGTGAATTGCAGACCAGCCCGGTCCCGCCCGGCGGGGTCTTTGCTTGTCAGGCCAATCCGGCCGGCGGGCAACAAACAGCCATGCCGGACCAATCGGTGGTCCGGATGTACTTAAGGAGATACCCGTGTCAACCAACAGCGCATCTGTCGCCTGGCTCACGCAGGAGTCTTACGACCGCCTGAAGGCGGAACTGGAACACCTGTCCGGCCCCGGACGGACGGAGATTGTTGCCCGCATCGAGCAGGCACGCTCCGAGGGCGACCTCAAGGAGAACGGCGGCTACCACGCGGCGAAGGAAGAGCAGGGCAAGACTGAGGCCCGGATCCGCCAGCTGACCCAGCTCCTTGAAACTGCGCACGTTGGCGAAGCACCGGCCGATGACGGCATTGTTGAGCCGGGCATGCTGGTTGAAGCCCGCGTGGCCGGCGACGTCGAGACCTTCCTGCTGGGCAGCCGGGAGATCGCCGGGGACAGCAGCATCGACGTCTACAGCGAAAAGTCTCCCCTTGGCGCGTCCATCTCGGGCCTGAAGGTGGGCGATTCCACCACGTACTTGGCCCCGAACGGCAAGAGCATCCCGGTGGAGATCATCTCCGCCAAGCCCTACGCCGGCTAACTTCCCCTCAAAGCGGGCCTTCCTACGGGAGGGCCCGCTTTTGCGTTGCGCCGGGGCTGTTCCGCAGGAGAACGGCGGCAAGCACACCGCCGGCGGCGCCGAACAGATGCGCCTGCCAGGAGATACCCAGCGCCGTGGGGAACACGCCCCAGAGGATGGACCCGTAGATCAGGAACAGCACGGCGCTGAGCAGGATCTGGACAATGCTGCGGTTGTAGAAGCCGCGCACCATCAGGTAGGCGAACAGTCCGAACACCACGCCGGACACACCCACCGTCAGGCCGCTCCCGAAAAGCCACACGCCTATCCCGGAAGCCAGCCAGGAGATGGCCAGGACCCAGGCGAACCGGCGCATCCCTTCCAACAGGGTGAGGAAGGAAAACACAATCAAGGGCAGCGTGTTCCCCACCAGGTGCCCAAAGCCGGCATGCAGCAGCGGAGCGAACACGACGCCGTCGAGCCCCTCCACGTGGCGGGGCAGGATGCCCAGCAGCGGCAGAACCACAGGCGAAAACACCATGGTGAGCAGGAAAACCGCCCACAGCAGGGCGGCGAAACCGAGCGAACCGATCAGGGCGGTCCGGGCCCGTTGGGCGAGCACGGGTCAGCCTTCCAGCACCATGGGCTGGAAGCCTTCCGCGCGCAGGTTCTTCAGGACCAGGTCGCAGTGCTCGTGGCCCTTGGTTTCCATGTTGATGGTGATTGCCACGTCTCCCATACTGATGGATCCTCCTACCCTGGTGTGGTCCACTCCGGTGACGTTTGCATCCGCATCGGCAATGATCCGCGAGATGGTGGCCAGCGAGCCTGGACGGTCGTCAAGCAGGATCCGGACCACGAGATAGCGTCCCGCGGCGGCCAGGCCCCGCTGGATGACCTTCAGCATCAGCATGGGGTCAATGTTGCCGCCGGACAGGATCACGGCCGTGGTGCCGGGATTCTCGATCTTCCCGTCCATCAGGGCAGCCACCCCCACCGCACCGGCGGGTTCAACCACCATCTTGGCACGCTCCAACAGGAAAATCAGGGCCCGGGCCAGGGAATCCTCGCTGACGGTCACTACATCGTCCACCAGCTCCCGGATGATCGAGAACGGCAGCTGGCCCGGCCTGCCCACGGCAATTCCGTCCGCAATGGTGGACACCCGGGTCAGGGGCACCAGGGCGTCCGCCGCCAGCGACGGCGGGTACGACGCCGCATTTTCGGCCTGCACTCCGATGATCCGGATGTCCCGGCCCAGTTCCCGTGCCCGGGACTTAACGGCGACGGCGACGCCAGCGAGCAGCCCTCCGCCGCCCACCCCCATGATGACGGTGTCCAGGTCCGGAATCTGTTCCAGGAGTTCCAGTCCGATGGTTCCCTGGCCGGCCACCACGTCCACGTTGTCGAACGGATGGACAAACACGGCACCGGTTTCATCGGCGTACCGCTGGGCCTCGGCGAGCGCTTCGTCTACGTTGTGGCCGTGCAGGACAACTTCTGCGCCGTGTCCCTGCGTAGCCGCCAGTTTCGGCAGGGCCACCCCGTGAGGCATGTACACCCGTGCGGCAATGCCGAGCCTGGCCGCGGCAACCGCCACCCCCTGGGCATGGTTTCCCGCTGAAGCGGCCACCACGCCGCGGGCCTTGTCCGACGGGGAGAGCTTGGCCATGCGCACATAGGCGCCCCGGACCTTGAAAGACCCGGCCCGCTGCAGGTTTTCACACTTGAAGTACACGTCCGAGCCGGTTTCCCGTCCCAGCGCACGCGACACCTCAATGGGGGTCTGCGCGATCACGCCGTCAAGCAGTTTGGCAGCGGCTTGGATGTCATCCAGGGTTACGGGCAGGTTGGGCAGATCTGTCAAAGTCAGTGCTCTTCCTTCGGAACAAACGCGCGTTCGGGGTTATGTTCATGGTCGCTCTCGTCACTGCCGGCTCCGGGGGTCTTACCGCCGGTCCCGGAGTTCCCGTCTCCGGCTGCCCCGTCCCCCGGATCGTTGCCGTGGAGATCCGGCCCGGAGTGCGGACCGGCGCCGAACTGCTCTTCCACGGCCGGGTCATTTTCCCAGTGCCGGGCGGCAATGTACCGGACCACGGCGTTGAGGATGGCCAGCAACGGGACTGAGAACAGGGCCCCCGGAATGCCTGCGGCCAGGGTCCCTCCGGTGACGGCAAGGATGACGGCGAGCGGATGGAGCGAGACGGCACGGCCCATCACCAGGGGCTGCAGGATGTGCGATTCCACCTGCTGGACTAACAGCACAATGCCGAGCATCACCAGCGCATTGACCCAGCCGTTGGCCACCAGGGCCAGCAGCACCGCCACGAAGCCGGTCACGAAGGCTCCAACCAACGGAACGAAAGACCCCAGGAACACCAGTACGGTCAGGGGCAGGGCCAGAGGCACGCCGATAAGCGCGGCCAGGCCGCCGATGCCAACCGCATCGATCAGGGCAACAACCACCTGGACACGCACGTAATTGACCATGGAGTCCCAGCCCTGGATTCCGGCACCGTAGGCCGCGGGCCGTGCCCGCCTCGGCAGGAGTCCAGCAGTGAAGCGCCAGATTCGGGGCCCGTCCAGCAGGAAGAAGATCAGGGCGAAGATGGTCAGCAGCACGCCTGCGGCAAAGTGTCCGGCACTGCTGCCCACGCTGAGGGCGCCGGAAACGATGCTCCCGGAGTTCTCCTGCAGGGTGTCACTGGCTTCGCTGAACAGTGAGTCGATTTGGTCCGTGCTGATGTGAAGCGGCCCGGATGACAGCCAGTCCTGGATCTGCCGGACTCCTGCCATGGTTTCGCCCCACAGGTCCTGGAAGCCCAGGGCCAGCTGACGGCCTACCAGGGTCAGCGCGGCGGTAATGAGCCCCAGGAACGCCAGGAGGGTCACTGCCACCGAAAGTCCGCCCGGCAGTCTGTTCCGGCGCAGCCAGTTGCTCACCGGCGAAAGCAGTCCGGCGAGCAGTGCGGCGATCATCAGCGGAATGATGAGCAGCGAAAAATGGCTCAGGACCCAGATGAGCCCCGCCCCCACTATGAGCACTATGCCCAGCCGCCAAGCCCAAGCTGCGCTTACCCGCAGGGCGAAGGGGACATCTTCCCCTGACCGGACTGGATTCGCTGCTGCGGCCTGCAGCGCCCGGGGCGCAGCCGCGCGGCGTGCATGGGATTTCATGGGGCCATCCTTCCACACCCTGCTGGTGGTGAAGCTGACTTTACGCGGCTATTCCGTGCTGTTACCGCCGCGGTCCGCTGATCCGGCCCGGATACCCCACTGCGCATCGAAACTCCCGCCGGGCGAAAGCCAGGCCAGCCCTTCCCCGGAGTTCAGCGCGTTGGCCGGAGCGGTCATCGGTTCCAGCGCCACGGCGCAGTCTTGTCCGGGGAACTTGTCCGTGACGAAAACATGGACATAGCCGCATTCGGGTCCGGTCCAGAGGCTGACGGTACGCCCGTCCGGCGCAGTGAGTGTGTGCCGGTACCCGGGTTCCCCGCCTCCTCCGGTCTCCGTTCCGGCCGGCTGGAGGTCCGTGTAGGCGCTGTCCAGATCCAGTCCGCCCACGCGTTTTCCGGTGCGCAGGTCGGTTTCCCCGGCGGGTTCCTCCCTGCCGTTGGGGATCAGGCGTTCATCGGTGGTGAGCCTTGCGTCAGCTGCAACGGTCAGCACCAGGTCTTCCGTGGGCACATCTCCCAAGCGCAGGAATGGATGCGCGCCCAGGGCGACAGGTGCGCGCGACGTTCCCAGGTTGGTGAGGCTCTGGCGCACCGCCAGCCCGCCGTCGTCGTCCAAGCCGTAGCGAACGGTGTGCAGGAGATGGAACGGATACCCGTGCTGCGGGAAGATTTCGGCGGACAGGACCACGGATGCCTGGTCCTGCTCGCGGAGCGTGTACCCGGTGTTGCGCAGCAGCCCGTGGCTGGCGTGGCCGCGCGACGGCTCGGTGATGTCCAGCTGCTGCTCCGCACCGTCCAGGGTCCACAGCCCGTCCGCCACCCGGTTGGGCCACGGCGCAAGCAGGACACCGTTGGCCGAGGGCGGTATGGCGGTATCCGGGTAGGACTGAAACAACTCCACCCCGTCCACGGAGTAGTGCCGCAGCGCTCCGGCGAGGGAACCGATCACCGCCCGGGCGCTGCCACGGCTGATCTCGTACTGGGTGCCGGTAGCCGGGAGGGCCGCTGCATGTTCAGTGCCGGTTCCATTCATGGGTTCAACGTTACCTAAGGGCTCCGGCTCCGGTCCCCTCCAGGGAAGCTACTCATCGAAATGGGTATCAACCCGGTCACTGACCGCTGCCACGACGCCGGCGGCCACATTGCGAATCTTGATGTTGCGGCTGTTGGAGACGCTGCGCAGGATGTCGATGGCTGCCTGCTGGCTGCAGCCGTTCTGTCCCATGATGATGCCCGCAGCCAGGTCCACCACCGTGCGTGATTCCAGTGCTGCCTGGAGATTCGCTGCCTTTGCGGTCTGCATATCAAGGAGCAGGGCAAGGCGCAGGGGTTTGGCGGCCGCCGCCGCGAAACCGCGGACAGTGCCCGTTTCGAGCGGTCCGAAGGAATTCGGCCGGCCCGAATAGCACGCCAGCACACCGCGTTCCCCCGCCAGCGGCAGCGCAACGGCGGCAACCGAACGTACGCCTGCGGCACCTGCACCGGCCACTGCGGACCACCGCTGCTCCGCGCACACATCCGGAACGACGGCGTCCGGGCCACCGCCCAGCACCGTCCCTGCCGGGCTGCCCGGTCCGAAGCCGGCCGCCTCCGCCGCCAGTCCGGCGGACCGGGCGGACAGCAGGGGCCGGCGGCTGCGGTTCACTGCCAACGCGCATCCGCCCGGGGCCGCGAGCCCCAGCCGGCTTGCGGCTGCTTCCGCAGCACCGGCCAGGAACACCTCCGGATCCCAGTCGGCCAGCAGGACGTCGAGTAGTTCTTCCAGCACGGATTGCCGGTCATGTTCGGCCACCGAAGACTCCTTTTCCAGCAGGTGCCCGGGCCTTGGCCGTGTGACCTGTTCCGGTTCCCGCTGCTCCCCATGCAGGGACCGCTCCCCACGCCGGCCATAGTAGGTACGGCCGGCGGCGGGTGCCCAGAGTAAGCGCCCAAATTGGTTTCTAACGGCCGGGCGGCAGCGGCCCGTTAAACGGCGGAAGGCCCGCCGGCGTAATGCCGGCGGGCCTTCCAATACGGTCCGTGTGTTGCTGCGGGACTGTACGCAGCTGGTTCTGGGTGGTTAGTCGCTGCCGCGGAGAATGGCCAGCAGACGGATGATCTCCACGTACAGCCATACCAAGGTGACGGTGAGGCCGAAGGCCGCCGTCCAGGAGTAGCGCTCCGGGGCACCGGCCTTGACGCCCTGTTCAATGGAGGCGAAGTCCATGACCAGGGAGAAGGCAGCCAGGCCGATGGCCAGCAGGCCGATGAAGACGCCCATCGGGATGCCGAAGATTTCCACTCCGCGCAGGCCCCACGGATCATTTACGCCGCCGAAGATCATCAGGCCGACGTTGATCAGGGAGAATACCGCATAACCGATGATGGCGATCATGAAGAACCGGACAGCCTTGGGGGTCGCCCGCACCTTGCCGCTGCGGAACAGCACCAGGGTGACGGCGAAGACCGCGAGGGTGCCCAGTACCGCCTGCAGCCCAACGCCCGGGTAGGCGTTGTCGAGGACGGCTGTCAGCCCGCCGAGGAACATTCCCTCCAGGAACGCGTAGGCAAGGATCAGGCCCGGTACGGGTTCGCGCTTGAAGGAGTTGACCAGGCCAAGGACGAATCCGCCCAGTGCGCCCAGCATCATCAGGCCCATGCCCATGGACGGGAGGACGAAGGTGGGGACTGCTGCGCCCACCAGGACTGCCGCGAGGCAGAACACCGTCTTCATGATCACGTCGTCATAAGTCATCCGACCCATGTCCGAGGGCTTTGCCGACGGCGCCGTGTACAGATCCTGCAGCTGCTGCGGGGTCATGTAGGTGTTATCCGTTGCCAGCGACCCCTGGGCTGCTCCGCCACGGGTCTGGGAACGGAAGTTCTTTCCGTTGAAAACCGGATTTCCGCCAAGTGCCATGAAAAGTGTCCTCCATCTGGGGGCTGTTTAGGGTCAGCCTACCAAAGTCCAACGAACGGCCGGGGCCGCGGATTCCCGCAAATACGCCTCTTTAGGTAACGGTTCGGTCGAGGCGGGTCCCCTCTGCTCCTGCGGTCTTGCGTTGCCGGCAACAAAGTCGTTACGGGATCGCGACATACGGGCAGGGACAAACGTCACTGCCTGAAACATTCTGTGGGTAGCATGTTCCCCAATCGGTGACCTGAGTCACATCTACCCGCCTGCGGACCGCTTTTGCGGTGCCGCAGCCCTGCGCGGAGGTTTCGGAACTTGGCAAGAACATCGGCGCTGACCCGGTATTTGGGGATGCTGGCAGCGGTGGCGGCGATGTTCGCTGCCCTGCTCTTCGCAGCCCCTGCCGCTCACGCAACTACAACCAGCCCGTCGGACGGTGCCTCGGCGCCGGCCACCAGCCCGGGACCCACGGACGGCGCTGAATTCCGTGACCGGATCAGCGGCGTCATCAAGAATGAGGGCACCCCGCTGGAAGGGGTGAAGGTCACGGCCACCGGCAACGGATACGAGGGTGAAGCCGTTACCGGAGCGAACGGTTCCTGGTCCATCGGGGTGCCCGAACAGGGCGCCTATGAAGTGGAACTCGATGAATCCAGCCTCCCAGAGGGCGTAGCCCTCGCCGAAGGCCAGAAGAACCCGCGGACGGTGACATTCGCGGGTACCAGCAACATCACCACCCTGTTCCTGCTCGGCGAGGGAATTGTCCTGCAGCAGGAAAGCTTCGGCTCGCTTCTGGCCGAGCGCGCCGTTGCCGGGCTGAGCTTCGGCCTCTTGCTGGCCCTGAGCGCCGTCGGCCTCTCACTGATTTTCGGCACCACCGGCCTGACCAACTTTGCCCACGGTGAAATGGTGACCCTGGGCGCGGTGTTGGCTTTCGCTTTCGCCGCCATCGGACTTCCGGTTTGGGTGGCCCTGCCTCTGGCGGTGCTTGGCGGTGCCGCCTTCGGATACGTGCAGGACGCCGGCATCTGGAAGCCGCTGCGCCGGCGGGGTACGGGACTGGTTCCGATGATGATCGTCAGCATCGGCCTTGCCGTCGCCGTCCGTTACACCGTCCTGTTCTTCTTCGGCGGCGGAACCCAGCAGCTGCCCGGTTCCCAGAGCCCCGTCCTGGAGCTGGGTCCGGTGTCCATTCCCCGGAACACCTTGGTGTCCCTGATTGTCAGCCTGGCCGCGATCTTGGTGGTAGCGCTGCTGCTGCTCCGGACCAGGATCGGCAAGGCCACCCGGGCGGTTTCGGATAATCCCGCACTCGCGGCTGCTTCAGGCATCGATGTGGACCGCGTGATCCGGCTGGTCTGGGTCATTGGCGGTGCGCTGGCTGCCATGGGCGGCATTCTCTGGGCGTACTACCGTCCGGGAGTTTCCTTCAATATGGGCCAGCAGATTCTGCTGCTGATCTTTGCCGGGGTTACCCTCGGCGGTCTCGGCACCGTGTTCGGAGCGCTGGTCGGTTCCGTCCTTATGGGGCTTTTCGTGGAAATCTCCACTCTTTGGCTGCCGGCTGACCTGAAATACGTCGGCGCGCTGGTCATCATGATTCTTGTCCTGCTGGTCCGGCCGCAGGGCCTTCTGGGCCGCCGCGAGCGCATAGGTTAAGGGGCTTAGTTACACATGGATTTCTCCAATATTCTTCTCGGTGCCTTCAACGAGATCATCAGCCCCACTACGGCCGCCTATGCGCTGGCCGCTCTCGGCCTTGCCGTGCACTTCGGCTACACCGGCCTCCTGAACTTTGGCCAGGCCGGGTTTATGGCGGTGGGAGCCTACGGCTTCGCCATTCCGATCCTCTCTTTCAACGCCCCGCTGCCGTTGGCCCTGCTGATTGCCCTTCTGGGTTCTGTGGTGTTCGCGGTCATCCTGGGCATTCCCACGCTGCGGCTGCGTGCGGATTATCTTGCCATCGTCACCATTGCCGCCGCGGAAATCATTCGGTACGTCGTCACCACCAACTCGATGACCTCCGTCACCGGTTCCGCCAACGGGCTCGCCGCCTTCACCGGCAGCTTCTACGACCTCAACCCGGTACCGGAGGGCAGCTACAACATCGGCCCGTTCTCCATGAACGAGCGCGACGTCTGGATCCGCATCGTGGCCTGGGCGCTGGTCATAGTTGCCTGCCTGCTGGTGTGGATGCTCATCCGCAGCCCCTGGGGCCGCGTGGTCAAGGGCATCCGTGAGGATGAGAACGCCGTGCGCGCCCTGGGCAAGAACGTCTACGCCTACAAAATGCAGGCACTGATCATCGGCGGGCTTCTCGGCACCTTGGCCGGAATCATCTTCACCCTCCCCCGGGACGCCGTGCAGCCGGCCAACTACGGCACCGAGCTCACCTTCTATCTGTACACGGCCCTGCTGCTGGGCGGCATGTCCACGGTGCTGGGACCGGTGCTGGGGTCAATGATCTTCTGGGCCATCCTCTCCATCACGCAGGGCGTCCTGTACGGCGCCATCGAATCGGGATACATCACCTTCATCAGCACTTCCCAAGCAGGCCAGATCCGCTACATCCTTGTGGGCGTGGCGCTGATGCTGCTGATGATCTTCAGGCCCCAGGGGATCCTGGGCAACAAGAAGGAGCTGTCGTTCGCATGAGCCACCAGGCAGACCAGTCCAGTCCCGGGGATTCAGTCCGGGCCGGCGGGGCGCATGCCGCCGAGCCGGCAGCCGCGCCCGTCGACGCCGTCGCAGATGACGCCGCCGCGAACCCGTATATGAGCGATACCCAACCCATCGCCGCAGGAGAAACGGGTCCGGGCTGCGCCAAGCGGGATCCCATCCTTGTGGCTCAAAACGTCACCCGGACCTACGGCGGCATTAATGCCGTGGACGTTGAGCACGTGGAGATTCCCCGGCATAAGATCACCGCCCTGATCGGTCCCAACGGTGCCGGTAAAACCACGCTGTTCAACCTCCTCACCGGTTTCGACACCCCCCAGTCCGGCACCTGGCAGTTCGAAGGCAAGGATCTCGCGGGGGTGTCCGCCTACAAGGTGGCCCGGCTGGGCATGGTGCGCACGTTCCAGCTGACCAAGGTCATGGGCAAGCTCACCGTGTTGGAAAACATGCGGTTGGGTGCCGCATCCCAACCGGGTGAGTCACTGTGGCGGGCCCTCCTGCCGCCGCTGTGGCGCAGCCGTGAGAACGAGATCACCGAGCAGGCCGACGTCCTGCTCGCCAAGTTCAAGCTCGACACCAAGCGTACGGATTACGCGGCGTCGCTTTCCGGCGGCCAGCGGAAGCTGCTGGAAATGGCGCGGGCCCTGATGGTCCGGCCGAAACTTGTGATGCTGGACGAACCCATGGCCGGCGTGAACCCTGCCCTGACCCAGTCACTGCTGGACCACATCAAGAACCTCAAGGCCGAAGGCATGACGGTCTTGTTCGTGGAACACGACATGCACATGGTCCGCCACATTGCCGACTGGGTCGTGGTCATGGCTGAAGGCAAAGTAGTCGCCGAGGGCCCTCCGTCCGAGGTGATGAAAGACCAGGCCGTGATCGATGCCTATCTGGGCGCCCATCACGACGTGGACCTTGCCGATTCCGAGGGCTTCGAAAAGCTTGAGGCCGAATTGGAGCACGACGCCGAGTCTTCGGTGGGCACTGAACCTGCCGGCACTGCCGGCGGGCGAGTCGAGGAACGGAAGGACAAGGCATGAGCGCCGATGCATTCGAGGACGATTCCGTCGTCAAGGTGACCGACCTTGTGGCCGGTTACATTCCCGGGGTCAATATCCTCAACGGCTGCAGTATTGAAGCCCGGCGAGGAGAACTCATCGGCATTATCGGGCCCAACGGTGCCGGCAAATCGACCCTGCTCAAGGCCATGTTCGGCCTGGTGAAGGTTCATTCCGGGACAGTTGTTGTCCGCGGCCAGGACTTGACCGGACTCAAGGCCAACAAGCTCGTCAGCCGCGGGGTGGGGTTCGTGCCGCAGAACAACAACGTGTTCCCGTCGCTGACCATCGAGGAGAACCTGCAGATGGGCGTGTATCAGGCGCCTCGGACGTTCAAGGAACGCTTCGACTTCGTAGCGGGGGTCTTCCCTGAGCTTGCTAAACGCCGTGCCCAGCGTGCCGGATCTCTGTCCGGCGGTGAACGGCAGATGGTTGCCATGGGCCGGGCGCTGATGATGGATCCAGCAGTACTGCTGCTGGACGAGCCTTCGGCCGGCCTCTCCCCCGTGAAACAGGACGAAGCTTTCCTGCGGGTCCATGAAATCAACCGTGCCGGAGTTTCAGTGATCATGGTGGAGCAGAATGCCCGCCGCTGCCTGCAGATCTGCGACCGAGCCTATGTGTTGGACCAGGGCAAGGACGCGTACACGGGTACCGGACGTGAGCTCATGAAAGACCCGAAGGTCATCCAGCTGTACCTGGGAACGTTGGCAGAGTCCGCCTAGTTGCCACGGCTGTCTGGCTGTCAGGGCCCGTCCCCGGGAAAGTATGCCGGGGACGGGCCCTAACCCGTCTAGAGGCAGGCTTGGGTTCGCGGGCGCGGACTGCAGGCCCGTTCGCTATGTCTGCCTTCGCTCCCCCTGCGGACGGCACGCGTGATCGGCGGGTGGGGCGGTCCTTCCGCCTGGCCCGTGATCCCTACAGCGGTGCCAGGCCCAGGAAGGGTTCCGTGCGATAAACCCGTCCCGTGGGCGAGGTCCACTGGATCACACCTGGTGTTGGTTGGGAGGCCTTCCAGAACCCCCGGGTCTTGAAGCGGTGATGCCGGCGGCACAGGTGTTCAAGGTTGCCGTGCTCGGTAGGACCACCTGCCGCCCAGTCGATGGTGTGGTCTATTTCTGTGACGGCGGTGCTGACCCTGCAACCCGGGAACCGGCAGGTCCCGTCGCGGGCGCGTAGCCAGCGGGCCAGTCCGGCGGGGACTTTCCGGCGCCTGCCCACCGCGAGGATTTCACCGGTCTTCGGATCCTGGGCCAGACCCGTCCACCCCACCGCGTTGCGGGCCAGTCGGCGGGCTTCTTCGGCGCTGATCGGACCGTAGCCGTGGAGCTCAGCCGGCTCCTCGTTGGCGCCAAAGAGGGTTTCGGCGTTGATCAGGACCATGATTTCCGCCCGCGGCAGGACCGTTGAGCCGTCGGGATCGGCCTCGGCAGGTCCACTGCCTGCTCCACTTCGTGCACCTGACGGGGCTGAGCCGAGGCCGCCCATCAGCAGCTGGGCCAGGACATCGGCGCGCAGCTGGTCCGCAGTCCGGGAGTCACCGGCGGCCTGTTCACCGCGGGCAGCAGTGCTCAAGGCCGTGTAGATCTGCTGGGCTTCCGCGGCCCGCAAATGCGCCGACAGCCACGACGTGCCGTCCTCGTCCCGGTCCAGGACGACGCGCCGTTTATCAAAGGCCGTCAAATGCCGTTCGGGAATGGTTTGGGGATATTTCCTCTCCCTTAGCCGCCTGGCCTTGGCACAGAACTGGCTCCTCGTTACGCCTTCTGCCTTGCCCAGCAGTTCGGACTCGAACCCGGGAAGCTCCGACGCCGGAATGTTCTCACACTGGTCCAGCACCACTTGAGCGTGCCCGTAGCTGAAGCGTCCTGCTTCCAGTCCGGCCAGGGTGGCGGTATGGGTGCCGCAGAGCCTGTCCGCTTCGAACATCATGCCCTGCGCGGTGGTCTGCGGAACGTTCAAAATAGCTGCGCATTCAGAGGCTGCGAGGCTGAATGCCAGCCCGGCTTCTTCCCGGCCCAAATCCTTGCAGAGGCCGGACCGGAAGAGTTCCTCCAGATGGTGGATCAGGCGGGCCTCCTGTGCCTGCGTCCAACGCACCAGATGGACCACGCGGGCCAAAACATCACAGGTGGCCTGTTCGTCAAAGGATTCAAGGTTCTGCAGAGCCAGTAGTCCGCTGAACCCGTCCGGAAAATCCCCGGCAGCGCCGGGATCTGCCGCAGAATCGCCGGACCGGGAGCCGCCGTCGGCCGCTTCAGCACGGATATCTGCCCGGAAAACCGCGAGTGTGCGCTCCGAGTCGGAGGCATCCGCTTTACCAGCGTGGCCTTCAGCCGACTGGTGTTCTGACCCTGATTCTTCGGTTATCCGTTCGGTGTTCCCGAGCTGATCCATGCCTCAAGGATTTCACCCGGCACTGACGTTTCCGGGCCCAAAAGAGGGTCAAAACGGCCTTTCGGGAAACTCCAAATACTCGTCTTTCGGACGCCGCTACCTACCTTTATCTCCATGATCCCCCGCCCCCGTCACACCCGGAAAACCACCAACGCCACATCGAAAAACAGATCAGCCCCGCCGGTTTCCCGGCGAGGCTGATCTGTTTGCTTTTTCTACTGCAGTTATCCCCGCTGCAGTTAGAGCTTGCCCTCTTCGGAGCGGCTCGGCACCGGCTTGTTGTCGGCGTCGTACTGGTAGATACCGATAAACGCTTCCGTCGGGTCGCCGTTCTCATCGAACGTGACCGGGCCGGAGTAGCCGTCGTAGTCAATGTCGCCGCCGCCCCGCAGGATGGTCACGCAACCGGCAAAGTCGTAGCACTTTTCGCCTTCGCCCGAGACACCCTGGAGTTCGGCTGCAATGGCCTTGCCGTCGGTACTGCCGGCCGCTTCGGAGGCCAGTGCCAGCAGGGTAACGGCGTCATAGCTTTCACCCGCGTAGGACCAGTCCTTCAGGGCCGGATCGATCGCCAGCAGGTTGTCCTTGAAGGTATCCGAGGCGAACGGACCGGGAATGGTGCCCTGCGCCCCTTCAAGCGTTCCGGCGTCCAGGCTGTCGCTGTAGTCCGAGGTGTTGCCGTCCACAAAGAACATCTGGCTGGCGTCGACACCCTTTGACTTCAGGAGCGGAACAATGCTCTTGGCCTGGTCGAAGCTGATGATCACCACGGCATCCGGCTTCGCAGCGGCAATGGAATCCACCTGGCTGCTGAACTGGGAATCGCCTTCGTTGAACATTTCAGAGGCCACAACCTGGCCGCCTGCGTCTTCCACCGACTTCTGGACGTTGCTCTGCAGTCCGGTTCCGTAGGCATCATTGAGGACAATCATGCCCACTGTCTGCGCACCGCAGCTCATGATGTAGTTGCCAAGGGTGCGGCCCTGCATGACGTCGGACGGAGCGGTGCGGAAGTACAGGCCGTTGTCATCCCAGGTGGTGAAGTCCGGCGAGGTGTTCGCGGGAGAGAACTGGATGACACCGGCGCCGGTGATGTTGCCGATAACAGTCTTGGACACGCCCGAGGATGCGGCGCCCACAATGGCGCTGACATCCTGGCTGAGCAGGTCGTTGACCGACTGGGTCGCGATTTCCGTGGTGGTGTCGCCGGAGTCGCGGTGGACCACCTCAACAGGCTTGCCCAGGACACCGCCTGCGTCGTTGATCTCCTTGACAGCCAGGTTGACGCCGGCAATTTCCGGCGGGCCCAGGTAGGCAAGGGAGCCCGTTGTCGGGAGCAGGGACCCGATCTTCAGCGGAACGTCCGTGGTGCCGGTGGACGCGGGAACGGCCGAGGCATCCCCCTTGGCTCCCGGATCGCTCCCCGTGCCGCCTTCGCTCTCGGGGCAGGAGAGGACCGACGCCGCTGCGGCGTCGCTCGAACCGGTGGACTCTTCCGAAGTGGATTCGGAGTTGTTGCCGCCGCAACCGCTGGCGAACAGGGCAAAGCCCAAACCGAGGGCGGCAATCTTAGCGGTGCGGGCGTATCCGACGCCCAAGCCCAGACCGCCGGAATGGCGTAGTGCAGTCATAAAAGTTATCTCCCCGATCGAAAGGCGGGTGCCTTTGACGCAACACCAGGTGTTCCTGATTAGAAGAAAAGCTAATGGAACATTGTGTCGAATATAAGAGCCTGCGGTTACAGCCTTGTAACGCTCGTCACATTTAGGCCTCCGCGCCCTTGCGAGTAGGGGCCGTCCAGCCCTATACGATGGCTTTATTACGCTCATTTGGGGGAAAATTGCACATCCGGTCTATAACCGCCGCCGCTTCCACACTTACTGCCGCCAGCCTGCTCCTTCTCGGCGCTGCAGCGCCGGCGCAGGCACTGTCCTGCGCACCGGGTCTGGTGCCCGCCGTCGTGGACGGTGTGGAGACCTGCGCAGCAACCGGCGATCCCGCCCCCTACAACCCCGGAGAAAGCAGCTACGACCCGGCAACGGGCAACTACTCCGAGGCGGTTCCGGCTCCCCCCGGGCTCGAGCTGCAGCCGTCTTCACCGGCCCCTGATCCCGTCCCGACGCCGGCTGACTCCAGCGCTGCCGCCACTGCTCCTGCCACAGCTCCGGCTGGAGGCGGCGCAGTTCCGGCTCCGGTGCGTGCGCCTGCTCCGACGACGGCGCCCCCTACGTCGCGGACGCCTGTCCCGTCGCCGTCGGCCACCCCTGTGTCCGGCTCTGAACGCTCATCCGCGGTCCTGCCGGCCGCAGCCGCCGTCGTGATTCTGGGCGGGCTGGCCGGAGCCCTCCTGCTGCGACACCGCAACCGCTCCGCACGGGGCCGCAACGAGGGCTAGGGCGCTTCCCTGCCGGTGAACTGCCTGCCGGTGGAACCGCATGCCGGCTTCGCTGTACCCCAGGTCGGACTCGAACCGACAACACACCGATTTTAAGTCGGTTGCCTCTGCCAATTGGGCTACTGGGGCCTGGACAATTGCCTTCCAAGCGTACTGGAAAGCCGCGGAGGGCGGGAAACACGGCAGCGGGGGGGGGGGGGGCGCGGGGGGGGGGGGCGGCGGGCGGGAGGGGGGGTGGGAAAGAGCGAGGCGCGACAA
>NZ_JASKLW010000011.1:0-50295 GCF_030125565.1 Arthrobacter sp. zg-Y1143
CGGCGGGGGGGGCCACACCGGGCCGGGGCGCCCCCCGCGCGGGGGGCCCCCCGCTGCCGTTTATGAAGTGACGCTGAAAGCTAGGCCTTCACTGCCGGCTTCTTGGCCGGAGTTGCTGCTTCCTCGAAGCTCCGGCGCGGGTGCTTGAGGTTGCGCAGGTCGGTCACATCGCGGCCGTAGGCCACGTTCAGCAGCCAGCCCGAGACCACACGGAACTTGCGCTCGAACATCGGCATGGCCAGGCCGTGGTAGCCGCGGTGGGCCAGCCAGGCCGGGAAGCCCTTCATGCCGAAGCCCATGATGTTGGCAACGCCCTTGTACTGGCCAAGGCCGGCAACGGCACCCAGGCTCTTGTGGTTGTATTCCTCGACGCTGCCGACGCCGTAACGGGCGGCCATGATGTTCTTGGCCAGCAGCTTGGCCTGGCGGACGGCGTGCTGTGCGTTCGGGACGCAGAAGCCGCCAACACCGCCGCCGGAGAGATCGGGGACGGCGGAGACGTCGCCGGCAGCCCAGGCGCCGTCGATGGGTCCGTTGTCACCGGTGATGCGCAGTTCGGCGTTGGCGCGGACACGGCCGCGCTCGTCGATCGGGAAGTCGGTGGCGCGCACCATCGGGTTGGCCTGCACACCGGCGGTCCAGATCAGGGTGTCCGTACCGAATTCGCCGGCCGGGGACTTGTCAGCCATGTTGATGAGCTTCAGGACGCCGTCCTCGGCGGAAGCCAGGGAGGTGTTCAGCAGCACCTCGATGCCGCGCTCACGCATGCTGGATACAACCCACTCGGCCTGGTCCGGCTTGACCTCGGGCATAACGCGGCCCATGGCCTCGATCATGACGAAACGGAGGTCTTCGCGGCGGAGCCGGTCGTTGAGGCGGACCGCGTCGCGGGCCATGTCTTCGATCTCGGTCAGGGTTTCGATACCGGCAAAGCCGCCGCCGACGACGACGAAGGTCAGGGCGCGTGTGCGCTCCGGGCCGACGGGCATCAGGGAGGCGGTTTCAATGCGCTCCAGCACGTGGTTGCGGGTACCGACGGCTTCTTCGATGCTCTTCATGCCGATGCCGGCCTGCGCGAGGCCCGGGATCGGGAAGGTGCGGGTAATGGAGCCTGCGGCCAGGACAACGTCCTGGTAGGGCAGCTCAAACGGTTCACTGCCGTCGCCGGGCTCTACCGTGGCGGTGCGGGCAGCATGGTTGATGGAAGTGACCTTGCCGGTGATCAGCTCGGTGCTCTTCAGGTGCATGCGGTGGGATACAACGGCGTCGCGGGCCTCAATGGTGCCGGCGGCGACTTCGGGAAGGAACGGCTGGTACGTCATGTACGGAAGCGGATCCACTACCGTAACAATGCCGCCCTGGGCCTTGACCTTCTTCTGGAGGTCTTTGGCTACGTATAGACCGACGTAACCACCGCCGACCACCAGAACGCGGGGACGATCAGAAAACTGCTTGTTCGATGCCATACGCCAATCCTACCCGAGTTTGTGAAAGTCTTCACGAACTATTTGACAAACGGCACATCGGGTTTTTCGCTAGCTCACACCAACTTCATCAAGGGAACCGGATTCGGTGGCTTCGCCCGCTTCGGAACGTGCTTGCCGGCGCCGGACAATGGCAACGTGTACGGTTCCGGCGAGGAGCACCGCGAGCAGCAGCCCGCTGAATCCCAGCACTACGGCGGCGGGCAGTGAACTGTTTTCGGCCGGAGGTGCGGCCGCGGCCGGAACAGTCGGTTCAGGCAGGTCCGGCACGGTGGGGGCAGGAATGTCTGCGGTGCCCGGCGACACGTCCGCCACCCGGCGGTGGACCCGGATCCATTCGGCGATGGTGCCCAGGGGGTTGACGGAAACCGAGGGTACTTCGGCATTCAGCGCGGCGTTGGCGTCCAGGATGCCGTAGCCGTAGATGGTGTCGGTGCCCGGCGCTCCTGCGTCCCGGGCAGTCCTGACAATCCGGTTTACGACGTCGGCCGCGCTCATCTCGGGATGGGCGGACCGGATCAGTGCCGCAACACCGGCAACCAGCGGAGCCGCTCCGGAGGTGCCCTCCCAGTCGGCATACCGCGCAGTGCCTTCGGGCAGACCGCCGATCAGTTTCTCGGCCGGAGCGGCCACGCCGATGCTGATGCCTTCGGAGGAGGAATCCCAACTGGCCTCGCCCTGCCGGTTCAGGCCGGCAACGGTCAGGACACCGGGGATGGTGGCCGGAGCCCCCACCTGGACCATGCCCACACCGCGGTTACCGGCAGCCGCAACCACTACGACGTCGTGCTGTTCGGCATACAGGAACGCGTTGTCCCAGCTTTCCGGCCAGGCAGTTGAGGTACTGCCCAGGGACATGTTGATCACCTTGGCGCCGTTGTCTACGGCCCAGCGGACAGCGTTGGGGATTTGCGTGTCGATGGGGACGCCGCCGGGATTGGTGCCTCCGATCCAGGCGGAAACCGCAAGGAGCTCGGCTTCCGGTGCCACGCCGATGATGCCTTCGGTGCGTTCCTTCTTTTCGCCCTCTTTTGCTTCGCCTGGCTTCTCGTGGCCCCGCCCCGCCAGCAGCGTCGCCACCAGGGTGCCGTGCTCGGGCGTGGTGCCCAGGCCCTTGGCGCCCTTGGGGTCGCCGGCTCCGGAAACATCGGTTCCGCCTGCAACGGCTCCGGCAAGGTCCGGATGGCTGGCGTCCACGCCCGTGTCGATGACGGCTACCTTGACGCCGGCGCCCTTGGTGGTCTTCCAGGCCTCGGTGATGCCATAGTCGTTAAGCCAGTACTGCTTGTCCCGCCACTCATCGGCCTGTGCGGCGGGGGCGGCCAGGAGCGGGAGCGCCACGGCGGCCACGAGCACGGCGGCCGCGGTCCGGAGGCGGGCGGCTTTGCGTCGGCCGGTGGCCCCAGCTGCGGCGCTCACCCGGCGACGCTCAGGGCGATGCCGTCAAGGATGTCGTGTTCGCTGGCGAACGCCGAAGACACCCGGCCGTCCGTCAGTTCTTCGACGCGGTCCACAATGGTGCGCCAGATCAGGGCACCGGCCCCGATGACGTCGACCCGGCCGGGGTGCATGTACGGAAGGCCGGTACGTGCGGCGCGGTCCCGGTGCAGCAGCGCATCCGCCGTGCGGTCGATTTCTTCCCTGCTGAGCTCTGTGCCGTGGATGGCTTCGGGCGCGTACTCCGCCAGGTCCAGCGCTGCGGCGGTGACGGTGGTGATGGTCCCGGCCACACCCACCAGCCGGTCGGTTTCGGCCAGCGGGACGGTTGCCTGCGCGGAAGCGATCATGTCCAGGATCTCGGCCCGCGCACCGGCGATTTCCGCTTCAGTGGGCGGGTCGGAAAGCAGGTAGCGTTCGGTGAACCGCACGCAGCCCATGTTGGTGCTCTTGGCCGCCAGGACACCGGTGCTGTCGCCGAGCACAAACTCGGTGCTGCCGCCGCCCAGGTCCACCACGAGTGTCTTGGCGCCGTTGCTGCCGGCAAAAACGCTGGCGGCACCGGTGTAGGAGAGCTCGGCTTCCTCGTCGCCGCTGATGACTTCCGGTTCCACGCCGAGCCGCTCCCGGATGCCGTCCACGAATTCCTGCCGGTTCTCAGCGTCGCGGCTGGCTGAGGTGGCCACAAAACGGATCCGGGCAGCACCGTGCTCGCGGATGAGTGCGGCGTATTCGTCTGCCGCGGCGAACGTGCGTTCCAGCGCTTCGGGGGCCAGCCGGCCGGTGGCGTCCACCCCCTGTCCCAGACGGTTCACACGCATCAGGCGCACGACGTCGGTAAGCCGGGCCGCGCCGTCGGCGTCCCGGGCGATGTCCGCGATCAGCAGGCGGATGGAATTGGTGCCGCAGTCAACGGCGGCAACCCGCACACTCCCGGTGGTGTTGTGGTCGCTCACAGTTCTCCCTCGTTCGTTGCGGCTTCTTCCGCTGCCCCGCCGCCCAGCCGGCGGGCCGCTTTTTTGCTTTCCAGCGCTTCCGGGCTCAGGCCCTGCGTCTTGGTGTGACGGCTCAGGTCCCGGGCCGGAGCCGCTCCGGCAGTGTCCCAAGCACCTTCGCAGTAGCACCGGTCAGCTGTCCACCATTCGGAAATGGCGGCCAGCGCCTCATCGCCCAGCGGGTTCACGCCGGGCCCGGCGGCCAGGGAGTGCCCCACCAGCACGTGCAGGCACTTGACCCGGGTGGGCATCCCGCCGGCGGAAACCCCGTCGATTTCCGGCACCGGTCCGGTGCCCGTGCGTTCGCCGATTTCGTTGCGCACCTGCAGGTAGTGCTCGTGCGCGCGGCGGTAGCGCTGTGCAAGCTCGGGATCGTCTTCGAGCCGGCGGGTCATGTCCGTCATCAGGCCCGCAGCTTCGAGCCGGGAGACGGCGGCGGTGATCACCGGGTGCGTGAGGTAGTACGTGGTGGGGAAGGGAATGCCATTGCTCAGCCGCGGCGCGGTGGTGGCCACCAGGGGGTTGCCGCAGACGCAGCGGGCACCGATCTCGACGACGTCGCGCACCGGCCGGCCGAGCTGCCTGCTCAGCGTTTCCAGGTCTTCCTGGGTGGGGGCGAGCTGGTCCTGCGTCATGCTCAGAAGTTCCTTCCGTGGGGGCCGCGACGGGCCCCGGGCTGCTGTTCTATCAGCCTCCAGATTACTGTGCCGTGGCCGATCTCTTGACCGAGTCCCACAGCGAATCGACCCACTGGAGGTCTTCAGGCTCCTCCTCGGCCGCTTTCGCTTCAGCTTCCTCCACGCCGTTTTCGCCCTTGACCAGGTACCGCTTCTCCCCCGGCATCACCAGGAAAATCCGGTCCCTCGCCTGCTGCTTGATGTAGGCCGGGTCTTCCCATCGGCCCAGCTGGACTTCCAGCTCCGACTGCTTTTCCTGCGCCTGGGCAATTTCGGCCCTGGCTGCGGCGATGTCTGAACGCTGCTGCAGATAGGTGCGGACCGAGGGAGCCAGCAGCACGGTGATGGCCACCATGACCATGGCCAGCACCAGCAACCGGCCGGAGAAGGCCTTGGCCGGGACCGGCCGCAGCTCTTCGTCAGCGGCAACCGGCGCCGCGTTTTTCTCCTTCTGCACGTCCCCGGCCTGACGGCGGATCGCTCCGGAGAGCTGGGAACGCGCGGCGGCCCGGGCATCTGACGCGGAGGGCTTGCGCTGCGTTGCAGGTTTGGCGGCGGGTTTCGAGGCGGCGGGCTTGGCGGCAGCGGGTTTCGAGCCGGCAGCCTTCGCGGCGGCAGGTTTGGAGCCGGCAGCGGGTTTCGAGCCGGCAGCCTTCGCGGCGGCAGGTTTGGCTGAAGACTTTGCAGGAGCAGGTTTCGCTCCGGCGGTCCGGACGGGGGCCGGGGGCCTGGGCACCTGGGGGCGTCGCGTTGACATGCGTTCTGAGTCCTTGGAGTATGTCGATGCTGCGGATCCTGCGCCAGCATAAAAAACCGGCCCGGAAACCACCGCGGGCGGGTTCCTCCTTCGAGGGTACCCACCCGCAGTGTCCGGGCCGTCCACGCAACGCCTGCAGGCCCGGAATCCGGTCTTCAGGCGGCTGGTGCGCAGCTGCTAGCCGTTGAAGCGCGGGAAAGCGCTGCGGCCTGCATAGCGTGCGGCGTCGTCGAGCTCTTCTTCGATGCGCAGCAGCTGGTTGTACTTGGCCACACGCTCGGAGCGGGCCGGAGCGCCGGTCTTGATCTGCCCGGCGTTGGTGGCGACGCAGATGTCGGCGATGGTGGTGTCTTCCGTCTCACCCGAGCGGTGCGAGGTGATGGTGGTGTAACCGGCACGCTGGGCCATGGTGATGGCATCCAGGGTCTCGGTCAGGGTACCGATCTGGTTGACCTTCACCAGCAGCGAGTTTGCCGCGTTGTTCTTGATGCCGGTTTCCAGGCGGGCGGGGTTGGTGACGAAGAGGTCGTCACCAACAATCTGCACCTTGTCGCCGATGGAAGCGGTCAGGGTCTTCCAGCCGTCCCAGTCTTCCTCGTCCAGCGGATCCTCAATGGAGACCAGCGGGTAGTCGCGGACCAGTTCCTCGTAGTACGCGGACATCTCGGCCGCGGTCTTGTTCTGCCCCTCGAAGAGGTAAGCGCCGTCCTTGAAGAACTCGGAGGCTGCCACGTCCAGTGCCAGGGCGATGTCGGTGCCCGGTACGTAGCCGGCGCGCTGGATCGCTTCGATGATCAGGTCCAGTGCAGCGCGGTTGGAGGGCAGGTTCGGCGCAAAGCCGCCTTCGTCGCCCAGGCCGGTGGAGAGGTTCTTTTCCTTCAGCACGGACTTGAGGTTGTGGTAGACCTCCACGCCCCAGCGCAGGCCCTCGGAGTAGGTCTGCGCGCCCAGGGGAACAATCATGAATTCCTGGATGTCGACGTCGGAGTCGGCGTGCGAGCCGCCGTTGAGGATGTTCATCAGCGGGACGGGCAGGATGTGCGCGTTGGGGCCGCCGAGGTAGCGGTACAGCGGCAGGGCAGCGGATTCGGCGGCGGCACGGGCCACGGCCAGGGAGACGCCGAGGATGGCGTTGGCGCCGAGCCCGGACTTGTTCTCGGTGCCGTCCAGGTCAATCATGGCCTGGTCGATGGCACGCTGGTCCGCGGCGTCGAAGCCCAGCAGGGCCGGCTGGATCTGCTCGATCACGGCTTCGACGGCCTGCAGCACGCCCTTGCCCTGGTAGCGGTTCTTCTCACCGTCGCGGCGTTCGTTGGCTTCGAAGGCACCCGTGGAGGCACCGGAGGGTACCGCGGCGCGGCCGAAGGTGTCGTCGTCGAGCAGCACCTCCACCTCAACGGTGGGGTTGCCGCGGGAATCGAGGATTTCGCGGGCGTGGATGGCATCGATGATGGCCATTGAATTGCTCCTGTTCATTGGAACGATTGGGGAGAAAACCGCGGTGCTGCGTGGGCAGCACGCCGCAGTGTCTGTCTCTTAGCCTAATAGAATCGCGGCCCCGGGTAAGGCCCGGCAGGCCAATATGCCCCAACCAGTGTCCCGGATCAGCCCGAAATCTCCCCGTCAGAAGCTGTTTCGGCGCCCGTTTCGAGGCCGGTTTCAGCGCCGGTGCTGGCGGTAGTGTAGCGCCGCACTGCGGCCCGCAGCGCAGCCTCGGCGTCCAGCCCCTGCCCGGAAGCCCGGCGCACCAGTGAGAGCAGCGCGTCGCCCAGCGCGGCGTCGTCGGAGAATCCTTCTCCAGTGCCGGACGGCGGCAGGGGCAGTCCCGCACGGCGGGCCCGCGAGAGGGTTTTTGCGGCCAGCACCAGGGCGGGCAAGCCGGCCGGAATGCCCTCGAAAGCCGAGCTGCGGTCCGGGGTTTCGGCCTTTTTAACATCGTCCCAGGCCTGTTCAATGGCGGCCAGCGACGGCTGCCCGCCGGTGTCGGGCAGGACGCTGCCGTCAGCCGCGAACACGTGCGGGTTGCGGCGGATCATCTTGGCGGCGAGCCCGTCCACCACGTCGGCCACGGAGAAGCTGCCGGTTTCCTGCTGCAGGCGCGCGTGCAGCATCACCTGCAGCAGCACATCCCCCAGTTCCCCGCGCAGTTCGGCGGCCCGGACGGGACCTGCGGTTCCGCCTTCCACCGCCTCAATGAGCTCGTAGGTTTCCTCCACGAGGTATTCCAGCAGCGACTCGTGCGTCAGTTCCCGGGTCCAGGGGCAACGCTCACGCAGGGCGGCGATGACCCCGGCGAGGCGGGTGAACCGCTCGCCGAGGTCATCGGGAAGGGGAAGTTCAGCCACGGGCGCGGTTGAAACCCTCGGTGACGTAGGCGGACAGCGCGGCGCGTTCATCCAGCGGCAGGAAGGCAGCGTTGACGGCGTTCATGGTCAGTTCCAGGATGTCATCCAGGTCGTACTCGAATGTCTCCATCAGCAGCTCGAACTCGCCGGTCAGCGTGACCGAACTCATCAGCCGGTTGTCCGTGTTGACCGTGACGGCGAAGCCCGTCTGGTACAGCAGGTCGATGGGGTGGGTTTCAATGTCCTCGCCGAAGGAAGCCACCGCACCTGTCTGCAGGTTCGAGGACGGGCATACTTCCAGGGCAATGCCGCGGTCCCGGACCCAGGAAGCCACCCGGCCCATGCTGACCAGGCCAACCTCGGGCTCTTCGGGGGAACCGGCGTCGGTGTCGAATTCCACGTCAATGTCTTCAGCGATCCGCACGCCGTGGCCCAGCCGCAGGGCGCGGCCGTGCACCAGTGCATCCACAATGCTCTCTATGCCGGCCGCCTCGCCTGCGTGCACGGTGATGGGGAACTGGTGTTCGGCCAGGAACGTGAATGCGTCCTTGAAACGTGAGGGGCCGAAGCCGTCCTCGGGACCGGCAATGTCGAAGCCCACGGCCCCCGAGTCGCGGTGCCGCAGCGCCAGTTCGGCAATTTCCATGGCCCGGTCGGCATGCCGCATGGCGGTGATCAGTTGCCCGACCTGGATGAAGCTGCCTGCTTGCTCAGCGTTGGCGACGGCCTCGTCGATTCCGGCCTGCACGGCCTCCACGGCGTCGTCAAGGCTCAGGCCGCCCTGCACATGCTGTTCCGGCGCCCACCGCACTTCGGCGTAAACCACGCCGTCGGCCACCAGGTCCTCGACGAATTCGCGGGCCACGCGGGAGAGCCCGTCGCGCGTCTGCATCACGGCAATGGTGTGGTCGAAGGTTTCCAGGTAACGCGGCAGCGAGCCGGAATCGGCTGCGGCACGGAACCATTCGCCCAGCTCGGCGGGGTCGGTGGCCGGCAGTGCATGGCCGACGGCGGCGGCGAGTTCCACGATGGTGGCCGGACGGAGTCCGCCGTCCAAGTGGTCATGCAGCGACACCTTCGGCAGGCTGCGGACGTCGAGGCGGGAAGTGTTGGCAGGAGGATTTGTAGGCTCAGTCACACGGTCACTCTACGGGGTTTCAGGCGGCCTTCTGCGTCTTTTCGTCATCTCCCGCGGCGGAGAAGCCGTCCTTGCCGGGAGGGACGGCAGCCGGGGTCTTGCCTCGGACCATGCTGATGAGCCGGTCCACAATCAGGCCCAGGACCAGCGCCCCGCAGACCCCTACGACGACGCCCAGCAGGTGGTGTTCGTCGAACCATGCACCCGCGATGGCTCCAATGGCGACGCTGTAGGCGGCCCATACAACACCCGAAATGCCGGTCAACGTCACGAAGCGGCGCCGCGGGAATCCGGTGGCGCCGGCAGTGAGGTTAACTACTACCCGGCCTACGGGGATGAAGCGTGCCACGAGGATCAGGGACACGGAGCGCTTGTCCAGCTCGTATCGGGCCCAGGCGAAGGACTTCCGCATTTTGGGCCGGCGCATCCAGCCGAAGCGTTCGGTGCCGATCCAGCGTCCAATCAGGTACGCCAGGTTGTCCCCCAGGAAAGCGCCCAGCGCCGCTGCCGGGATGACCAGCCAGATGTTCGCCCCGGCACCGCCGGCGGCCAGCGAGGCCAGTGCCACCACCAGGGATTCGCTGGGCACCGGCGGGAAAAACCCGTCGATCAGGCAACACGCGAAAAGCCCCACATAGACCCAAGGCGACCCCGCAGAGGAGAGGATGAAGGCGTTGATGTTATCCACCGTGGCACTAAAAATCTCCAACAGTTGCCGCTCCTTGGGTTGACTGTCCGGCGTCCCTTACAAGCATGCCACGGACGCACCAGTGCCCGCGGCGAACCGCCGCGGGCACTGTTAGAGGCTGGAACTGGTGAGACGCGGGCCCCGGAGGGTCCGGAGGAAGGCGGGCCCACGCGGGGTCCGGAGGAAGGCGGCTTTAATATTTTCTGCGAGCTCTGCGAGCAGGAAATTTCGTTGCCGCCGTTCCGGGCCCCGCGAGGGCCCCGCGAGGGCCCCACAGGGCCCCGGGAAACTAGCTGATCCGGTCCAGGATCAGCTTGCGCGCCGGGCGGGAGCCTTCCGGCGCAATCACGACGGCGTCCGCCAGCGCTTCCTTAGCCCGGTCGAACTTCTCCGGGGTGTCGGTCAGCAGCGTCATTAGCGGCTCGCCGGCACGGACCACGGCACCTGGCTTGGCGTGCATCACCACGCCGGCACCGGCCTGGACCACGTCTTCCTTTCGTGCCCGTCCTGCGCCCAGCCGCCACGCGGCTACGCCAACGGAGAGCGCGTCCAGTTCCACCAGCACGCCGTCGGCCGGAGCGTAGACGGTCTCGGATTCCTTCGCGACGGGCAGCTTCGCATCCGGATCCCCGCCCTGGGCGCTGATCATCTTCCGCCAGACGTCCATGGCCCGGCCGTCGCGCAGTGCGGCGGCGGGATCGGCGTCGTGCACTCCGGCGGCACTGAGCATCTCCTCGGCGAGGCGGATGGTCAGTTCCACCACGTCCTCCGGGCCGCCGCCGGCCAGGACGTCCACGGACTCCTGAACCTCAATGGCGTTTCCGGCTGTGAGGCCCAGCGGCGTGGACATATCGGTGAGCAGGGCCACCGTGTTAACCCCGGCGTCCTTGCCCAGGGCCACCATGGTCTCGGCCAGTTCGCGGGCCATGGCTTCGTCCTTCATGAAGGCGCCGGAGCCCACCTTGACGTCCAGCACCAGCGAGTCGGTGCCTTCGGCGATCTTCTTGCTCATGATCGAGGAAGCGATCAGCGGAATGGCCTCCACGGTTCCGGTGACATCGCGCAGTGAGTACAGCTTCTTGTCGGCAGGGGCCAGGCCTGCGCCGGCAGCGCAGATGACGGCGCCGACGTCGCGCAGCTGGTTCATCAGGGCGCCGTTGCTCAGCGATGCCTGCCAGCCGGGGATGGCCTCGAGCTTGTCCAGCGTGCCGCCGGTGTGGCCCAGTCCGCGGCCGGAGAGCTGCGGAACGGCCACGCCGAACACGGCAACCAGCGGTGCCAGCGGAAGGGTGATCTTATCCCCCACGCCGCCGGTGGAGTGCTTGTCCGCGGTCGGTTTGCCCAGGGAGGAGAAGTCCATCCGTTCCCCGGAGGCGATCATGGCCGCGGTCCAGCGGAAAATCTCTTCCCGGTTCATGCCGTTGAGCAGGATCGCCATGTTCAGCGCGGCCATCTGCTCATCGGCAATGGTTCCGCGGGTGTACGCGTCAATGGTCCAGTCGATCTGTTCGGCTGAAAGCACCCCGCGGTCCCGTTTGGTGCGAATGATATCTACGGCGTCGAAGTTGTTACTGTTCATGCTGGCCTCCCAGGTGCTGCGGTCCAAAAGCATCCGGCAGGACTTCGTCCATGCTGCGGATGCCGCTTACTGTCATCAGTGCCATGCCCGGCGCCCGGAATTCATAGAGCAGCTGCCGGCACCGTCCGCAGGGCATCAGGACCGCCCCGGAGCCGTCAACGCAGGCAAACGCCGTAAGGCGTCCTCCCCCGGTCATGCGCAGCTGGCTGATCAAGGAACATTCCGCACACAGGGTCAGCCCGTACGAGGCATTTTCAACATTGCAGCCGGAAACAATCCGGTCGTCGTCGGTAAGCGCAGCAGCGCCCACCGGGTATTGGGAGTAGGGCACGTAGGCATGGGCCAGCGCCGCACGGGCGGCATCCAGCAGCGCATCCCAGTTCACGTCCGTGCCCAGGGGTTCTTCAGTGGTCATAACAGGTCCTAGCTAGTGGCGGGCGGCCCGCAGACCGCCCGCCTCTTTTGTTTCTTATTCCTTGACGTACGGCACGCCGCTGGCCGCGGGTGCCCGGGACTTGCCCACCACACCGGCCACGGCGAAGATCGTCACCACGTAGGGCAGCATCGCCAGGAACTGGTTGGGAACCGAGGTCCCCAGCAGGCTCAGGACGTACTGCAGGTTGGTGGCGAAGCCGAACAGCAGGGCCGCCAGCAGGGCGCCGAGCGGGTTCCAGCGGCCCAGGATGAGGGCGGCCAGCGCAATGTAGCCCTGCCCGCCGGTCATATCGCGGTTGAAGGCGGAGACCGAGACCAGGGTGAAGAAGGCGCCACCGACGCCGGCGACCACTCCGGCCAGCAGCACGTTCAGGAAGCGCGTGCGGTTCACGTTGACACCCAGGGTGTCAGCCGCCTTGGGGTGCTCCCCGACGGCCCGGGTCCGCAGGCCCCACTTGGAGTGGAACAGACCGAAGTAGACAGCGGCCAGGGCGATGTACATGAGGTAGCCGACGATCGACTGGTTGAACAGGATCGGCCCGATGATCGGAATATCCGCCAGCAGCGGGATCCGGATGGGCGGCAGCGACGGCGGGCTGTTCCACTTGGCCGCGTCCGAGGACAGCAGCGTGGAGAACAGGAAGCCCGTGAGGCCCGAAACGAGCACGTTGAGCACCACGCCCACAATGACCTGGTTGACCAGGTACTTGATGCTGAACACTGCCAGCACCAGCGATACCAGGGCACCCGCCACGGCAGCGGCGAAGAGCCCCACGAAGGCACTCCCGGAGAGTGATCCCGCCACGGCGGCAGCGAAGGCGCCGAAGAGCAACTGGCCTTCAATGGCAATGTTTACCACGCCGGAGCGTTCGCACAGCACGCCGGAGAGCGAACCGAAGATCAGCGGGATGGACAGGGCGAAGGAGCCTGCGAGCAGGCCGTACAGGGCAACGTTGGGGGTGTCTGCACTGCCCACCACCCAGGTCAGGAAGCCGATGACGAAAGCCAGGCCGAAGACGGCGACCAGCCATACCGGCACCCGGTCTCCGCGGCGGGTGAGCATAAAGGCCCATGCAGCGGCGGCGATCATCACTACGGCCGTAAGCCAGCCCACCAGGGGCGCGGAAACCACCACCGAGGGGAGCACGATGGCTTCCCCTGGATCGGAAAGCCGGAACGTCACGTCAGTGGACGGAGCGCCGAGGGCGAAGACGGCCAGTCCCAGCAGCGCCAGGACAATCAGGATGATGGGGGTCTTCCAGCTGCGGACGGTTGCGACGGCAGCCGTCCCGGGGGCCGGGAGCGTTGTTGCGGTACTCATGCTGCGCCTCCGGCGGACTCGGTTTTGGGGGTTCTGCGCTTGCCGGAGGTCTTGAACGCTCCGGGTGCGGGGATGCGGAACAGGGACCGTACCAGCGGCGGGGCCGCAATGAACAGGACGATCAGGGACTGCACCACCAGGACAATGTCGATGCTGGTTCCGGTGTTGGTCTGCATGTTCACGCCGCCGGCCCGGAAGGCCCCGAACAGCACGCCGGCTGCGAGGGTTCCCCAAGGGCTGGAGCGGCCCAGCAGGGCAACGGTGATGGCATCAAAGCCGAAGCTGGCGGCGACGCCGGAGGTCAGTACCTTCTCGGTGCCGGAAACCTGTGCCACGCCGGCCAGGCCGGAGAGTGCACCGGCAATGAGCATCACAATGATGTAGCCCTTGGTGGTGCTGATGCCGGCGTTGCGGGCAGCAGACGGATTGGCGCCCACAGCCTTGAGCTCAAAGCCCACCGTGGAGCGGTTCATCAGCCACCAGATGAACACGGTGGCCAGGACAGCCAGGACAAAACCCCAGTGCAGGCGGAACCCGGCACCCAGCAGCGGCGGGAACATGGCGTTCTCATCCAGCTGGGGGCTGATCGGGTTAGAGGACCCGGGGCGCTGGAAAGCGGGCGTGCTGAGCAGGAACAGCACCAGGTTGATTGCCACGTAGTTGAGCATGATGGTGACGATCACTTCGTGTGCGCCGGTTTTGGCCTTCAGTGCACCGGCGATACCGGCCCAGATGGCCCCGCCGAGCATACCGGCCACAATGACCAGCAGCAGGTGCAGGCCAACGGGCAGGTGGAAGGTGAACCCCACCCAGGCGGCCATGGCCGCGCCGATGAGGATCTGGCCCTGCGCACCGATGTTGAACAGGCCCGTCCGGAAAGCGACGGCGACGCCGAGTCCGGCCAGGATCAGCGGTGTTGCCACGGTGAGGGTCTGGGTGAGCGGGTAGAAGAACCGGGCTGTTGTTTCTGCCTCGAAGTTCAGGACCGAGCCCTGGAACAGGGCAACATAGGCGCCCGAGGCAGCCGACCAGGCCGCCGCAAGCAGGTCCGTGGGCCGGGAGAAGAAGTACGACGCCGCGGCGCCCACCTCCTCATCGGTGGCGGCAATCAGGATGCCGCCCACCACCAGTGCCAGCAGCACGGACAGAACCGAGACCACGGCATGGGAGGACAGCACCCGCCGCAGGGTCGACTGCTGCGCTGCGCCGTCGTCGCCCCGCGGGGACTTCGCCGGGACGGTGGGTGGTGTTGCCGCCGTGGCGGGTGTGTCCGCCGCCGCTTCGAGCCGGGCGGACACGGCAGCGTCTGTGCTGCTGCCTCCCGGCGGGTCCTGCGTGGTGGAATCCTCCGGGCTCACTGGGCCCCTCCCTTGGAATCTGTGTGGTGCGCTGTTGCTTCTTCCGCGTCCATGCCGGCCATCATCAGGCCCAGCACGTCACGCGAGGTGTTGGCGGGGACAATGCCCATCAGCCGTCCGCCGTAGAGCACGGCAATCCGGTCCGCCAGTTCAAGGACTTCATCTAGTTCGGTGGACACGATCAGCACCGGAGTGCCGACGTCGCGCTCGGAAATGATGCGGCGGTGCAGGAACTCGATGGATCCCACATCCACGCCGCGGGTCGGCTGGGAGGCGATGAAAAGCTGCAGCGGGCGGGACAGTTCCCGCGCCATCACGACCTTCTGCTGGTTGCCGCCCGAAAGCGTGCCGGCTGCCGCATCCGCGGACTGCGTGCGGATGTCGAACTCAGTGATCTTTTCGGCCGCGTTCTGCTCGATCACGGCCGGGCGCAGGGACAGCCCGCGTGCAAAGGGCTCCGAATCGTAACGGTTCAGGATCAGGTTCTCGGCCACGGAGAAGGTTCCCACCAGGCCGTCCACGTTGCGGTCTTCGGGCACAAACCCGACGCCGGCGCTGATGATGTCGCGGGTTTTGCGTCCCACCAGTTCCTCACCGTTGAGGCGGATGGAACCCGAGACGTGTTCCTGCAGACCCATGATCGCTTCGGTCAGTTCGGTCTGGCCGTTGCCCTGGACGCCGGCCAAGGCAAGGATCTCGCCCCGCCGGATGCCGAAGCTGACCGAGTCCAGTACCGCGGGTCCGCTGGCGGAAGCAACCGTAAGGTTGTCCACCACAAAGGTTTCCTCGCCGGGCTTGGCCGCTTCCTTGTTCAGGTTCAGGCTCACGGACCGGCCGACCATCAAGGACGCCAGTTCGGTGGTGGAAGCGGTGGGTTCGGCGGAGCCGACCACCTTGCCGCGGCGGATCACCGTAATGACGTCGGATACTGCCTTCACTTCGCGAAGCTTGTGCGAAATAAAGACGACAGACTTTCCGTCTTCGGTCAGCTGGCGCATGATGCCGAGCAGTTCGTCCGTTTCACGCGGCGTCAGCACCGCCGTCGGTTCATCCAAGATCAGGACCCGGGCCTCGCGGATCAGTGCCTTGATGATTTCCACCCGCTGCTGCACACCTACGGGCAGGTCCTCCACCACGGCATCGGGATCAACGTCGAACCCGTACTGGTTGGAGATTTCACGGATGCGGCGCCGGGTCTGTTCAAGGTTCAGCATGCCGGCGAACGTGGTCTTTTCGTCGCCGAGGGCCACGTTTTCCGCCACGGTAAAGACGGGCACCAGCATAAAGTGCTGGTGCACCATCCCGATGCCCGCGGCCATGGCGTCACCGGGACCGTTGAAGGTGACGGGGCGGCCGTCCACCAGGATTTCACCCTCGGTGGGCTCGTACAGGCCGTACAGCACGTTCATCAGTGTTGACTTGCCCGCACCGTTTTCGCCGAGCAGGCTGTGGACCTGCCCCGGTTCGACCACCAAATCAATGTGGTCATTGGCGACCAGCGCGCCGAAACGCTTGGTGATGCCCTTGAGTTCGAGTTTCAAAACCCCAACCAATCTGTTTTTGGGTAAATAAAGGGGAACACTACCGAAAACAGCACAAACGCCGTCTTCCCGGCAATGCAATTCTGCCGGGAAGACGGCGGTCGTTTTGGTGCATTCGGAGCTTTCAGTATCCGGACAACGGCCCGAATGCTGGTAATACCGGTCGCGTTGTTACTTCGGGCTCGAAGCGGACTCGACCTTGATTTCGCCGGAGATGATCTTGGCCTGGATGTCTTCGACGGCCTTCTTGACGTCGTCCGGAACGCTGGCTTCCTGATCGTGGAACGGAGCCAGTGCGACACCGCCGTTTTCGAGGGTGCCCACGTACGGGCTGTTGTCGAACTCGCCCTTGACGTCGCTGTTCACGACGTCTTCCACGGCCTCGCCCATCAGCTTCATCACGGAGGTGAGGATAACTTCCTTGCCCGTGGTGACGGACTCGTAGCCATCGGAGTCAACCCATACAACCTTGGCGTCCTTGCCGGCGGCGTTGGCTGCCACGACGGCGTCAATGGTGCCGGCGCCAACCGGACCGGCGACGGGCATGATGACGTCGGCGCCTTCGTTCAGGAAGTTCTGCGTGGTGGTCTTGCCCGCGGAGACGTCGTCGAAGCCGCCCGTGAAGGAATCCATGCCGAGAAGCTGGACGTCCTTGCCGTTCTGCTCGTTGTAGTACTCCACGCCCTGCTCGAAGCCCTCCATGAAGATGGTCACGGTGGGGATGTCCAGGCCGCCGTACGTGGCGACCTTTCCGGTCTGGGAGGTGCCTGCGGCAACGTAGCCGGCCAGGAACGCGGCCTGGGCCGTGTCGTAGATGATCGGCTTGACGTTGTCAGCCTCGATGGACTGGTCATCGACAATGGCGAAGTGGCTGTCCGGGTTGGCGGCAGCTGCTTCCTTGGTGGCATCAGCGAGCAGGAAGCCCACGGTAACCGTGATGTCGCAGTTGGCCTGGATCATGCTGTCCAGGTTCGGGGTGAAGTCGGTCTCGGACTGGGACTCGGCGGTCTTGACCTCGATGTCCAGGTCTTCCTTGGCCTTCATGATGCCGTTGTAGGTGGACTCGTTGAACGAGTTGTCATCGAATCCGCCGGAGTCGGAAACCATGCAGCCCAGGAAATCGGTAGCCCCGTCGGCGGAACCGCCTTCTTCTTCGGGGGCCGCGCCGCAGCCGGAGAGCAGAAGCGCCGAAACGCCGAGCATGGCGGCACTGACGCCTGCGTTGCGCTTAAAGCTGCGCGGGAAATTCTTCAATGTTCCTCCAGAAAGAAATGGGTATCACCCTCAAGAAGGCAGCCGGCGCTTCTCCCGGCCCCCGGCGGGGAAGGAACGCACCGGTGCCCGGTGTGGTGCAGCGCTCCGTCCATCGTTGGACCGCAGCAAGACAACCATAATGTGTCCCAGACGACACTCAGCGCAATTCGGGCGCTGGCGGCAGATTGTTTACATGTTGTTATCAAATGACGGCGCCCGGCACGGGAGGGACTGATATTGTCCTCCCGGCCGGGCGTACTCATGTGCCGGTGCCGGCGCTCATGCCGGCGCAGCGGCTAGTGCCGCAGACCGCGCGCTGCCCTCAGCGCAGCGGCGGCCATCACGCTGACCCCGCAGCTGACGGCGCGTTCATCGGGGTTGTAGTCTCCGCGGTGCAGGTCGAAGGTTTCCCCGCCCGGGGCGCGGGTTCCCAGCCGCATCAGCGCGCCGGGCACCGCCTGGGTCATCCAGGCGAAGTCCTCCCCGCCCATGGACTGGGGTGCCAGGACCACGGCGTCCTCCCCCAGTTCGGTGCGGGCGGCTGCCTCGATCAGGCTGATCTCGGCGTCGGCGTTGATGACCGGAGGCACGCCGCGGGTATGCTCCAGGGCCACGTCCACCCCGTACGGTGCCGCGACCTCCCGTACCACCTTGTCCAGCAGTTCACCGGCGGCATACCAGGCCTCGGCGTCCAGGCACCGCATGGTACCGGCCATGAAACCGTGGCCGGGGATGGCGTTGGGGGCGGACCCGGCGTGCATCTGGCCCCACACCACCGACACCCCGCTGCGCACGTCAATGCGGCGGGACAACACGGCGGGAACGCTCACGGCAATCTCTGCGAGCGCAAAGACCAGGTCCTCGGTCAGGTGCGGACGGGAGGTGTGCCCGCCCCGCCCGCTGAGTTCAATCCGGATGGTGTCGGACGCGGAGGTGATGGCACCGATCCGCGTGCCCACCTGGCCAACGTCGACCCGGGGGTCGCAGTGCAGGGCCAGGACGCGGGGCACGCCGTCGAGGACGCCCTGCTCGATCACGGAGAGCGCGCCGCCGGGCATCACTTCCTCTGCCGGCTGGAAGATGACGCGCACCCTGCCGCCCAGCTCTCCCGCGGCGTCGAACTTCGCGAGCACCCGGGCAGCTCCGAGCATGACAGTGGTGTGGATGTCGTGGCCGCAGGCGTGGGCAATGCCGGTGTTCAGTGAAGAATACGGCAGCCCCGTTTCCTCCAGGACCGGCAGGGCGTCTATGTCGGCTCGCAGGGCGAGGCGGAGGGGTCCGTCACCGATGTCCACCACGACGCCGGTGCCTTCGAGCCGCTTTGCTGCCAGCCCTGCGTTTTCGAGGGCTTCCACTATCCGGTCCGTGGTCCGGAACTCTTTGTGGGACAGCTCGGGATGGGAGTGGAGGTCCCGCCGGAACTCGATCAACTCGCCCAGGAGCGGAGCCACGCTTCCCCGTATGGAGGGGACTGGTGAATTGCTCAGTGGGATAGTCTGCACAACCTCTAGGTTAGCCAATTCCGGGCCCAAAACCGGAATGTGCACGCCCGTAAACGTCGTCACATGACCAGGTCTTGCCGAGCCGCCTGGACGCCGCCCGCTTACCGGAACGGAAAGGCCCTACAGGACGTCGGTGTCGCCGCTGGCCTTCAGGTGCTCCACGGCCTTCTTGACTTCCTGGGCGTGCTCCTTGGTGGTGACCAGCAGGGCATCGGGGGTGTCCACAATGACCACGTCCTCGATGCCGATCAGCGCGATCACCCGCTTGGTATCCGAAACCACAATGCCGGAGGCGTTCTCAGAGTAGACGCGGGCCCCCTCGCCCATCACCGTGAGATCGCTGTTTTCCTCGGCGGGATTAAGCCGGCCGATGGCCGCGAAGTCCCCCACGTCATCCCAGCTGAAGGCGCCGGGAATCATGGCGACATCCCCGGCCGCGGCGGCCGGTTCGGCCACGGCGTAGTCGATGGCGATCTTGGGCAGGGTGGGCCAGATCCGGCGCACCACTTCCCGGCGCCGGGTGGTGTCCCACGCCTCGGCAATTTCCATCAGTCCCGTGTAGAGGACCGGCTCGTTGGCTTCAAGGTGCTTGAGCATCAGGTCCACCGGGGCTACGAACATCCCCGCATTCCAGCTGTAGCTGCCGCTGTCCAGATAGGTCTGCGCGACGTCGGCGGAGGGCTTTTCCACGAATTCCACCACTGAGGCGGCGCTGGGCGCCCCGGCCACCTTAAGCGGCTCGCCTGCGCGGATGTAGCCGAACCCGGTTGAGGGATGGGTGGGCTGGATGCCGATGGTGACAATGTATCCCTGTGCGGCCGTGTGCACGGCTTCCCGGACGGCTTCCTGGAAAACGTCGACGGGGGCAATCACCTGGTCGGCGGCAAAGGAGCCCATGATGATCTGCGGGTCCCGCTTATAGAGGATGGCCGCTGCCAGGCCGATGGCTGCGGCGGAATCCTTGGGCTCGAGTTCGAGCACGAGGTTCTTATTGGCAATTTCCGGCAGCTGCTGCCGCACGGCCTGCCGGTGCAGGGCACCGGTGACGACCATGACCCGGTCCCCGCTGAGCGGACGCAGGCGGTCATAGGTGGCACGGATCAGGGTGGACCCGGAACCGGTGAGGTCGTGGAGGAACTTCGGCGCAGCAGCCCGGGACAGGGGCCACAGCCGCGTTCCCACGCCGCCGGCCGGGATGACCCCGTAGAAACGGTCAAGGACGGCGGACTCGGAGGTGGCGGGTGCCTTTTGCTTACTCATCACTGCCCAGATTAGCGGAGCGGACGCCGCAGGTCCCGGAAGCGGCACGGTTTGGGCCCTATTGCGTACACCTCTTAATGCCGCCGGGCAATGTAATAAGGGTCACACCAAAGGGCATCCTAAATTGAAACGCCGGTCACGCACGCCTAGATTATGGTAGAGCTTATAGCGCTGTCGCACCGGCGTCATCACTGCGTGGAAGACGCGCTAACGCCGCTGCGATGCAGGGAGGAAAATTCAGTGTCGAAGTTACCAGCAGGCACTCTCTACCGTGGCCGCGAGGGCCAATGGTCGTGGGTAGCCCACCGCATCACTGGCGTGGTGATCTTCTTCTTCCTTTTGGTCCATGTTCTGGATACCTCATTGGTGCGAGTTTCGCCCGAGGCCTACGACTTGGTGATCGGTGCCTACAAGAACCCGATAATGGGCCTCGGTGAGCTTGGGCTCGTCGCCGCCATCGTGTTCCACGCCTTCAACGGTGTACGCGTTGTCCTGATCGACTTCTGGAAGAAGGGGCCCAAGTACCAGCGTCAGATGCTGTGGGCCGTAGTCGCTCTTTGGGCCGTGACGCTCATCGGCTTCTCCATTCGCCACATTCCCAACGTCTTCGGGGGTTAGCACCAATGACTACTTCAACCAACGAAGCCCACGCCCTCGAAGCACCCCGCTCGGGACGCATCGCCCCCCGGTACACCCGGAACGGTTCCAGCCGCGGCAACTTTGAAATGTTCGCCTGGCTGTTTATGCGTGTATCCGGCGTCCTGCTGGTGGTGCTGATTTTCACCCACCTGTTCATGAACCTGGTGGCCGGCGACGGCATCCACGCCGTTGACTTCGGTTTTGTGGCCGGCAAGTGGGCCAGCCCCCTGTGGCAGGTCTGGGATCTGGTCATGCTGTGGCTGGCAATGCTGCACGGCTCCAACGGCGTCCGCACCATCATCAACGACTACGCGGACAAGAAGGCCACGCGGATGTGGCTCAAGGGCGTGCTGTACGTGGCGACCTTCGTCATCATCCTGCTGGGCACCCTGGTGATCTTCACCTTCGATCCCTGCCTCGACGGCGCCACGGCTGAGATCCTGGCGGAGCACTGCTCCGTCTAACGGCAATACCGCGGCAGTCCAAGAGTTTTTAGCAGTTTCAACAGAAAGAGCATCTGGTATGCAGGTCCACAAGTACGACGTCGTCATTGTCGGCGCCGGCGGCGCCGGTATGCGTGCCGCCATTGAATCCGGTCAGCGCGCACGGACGGCGGTACTGACCAAGCTGTACCCCACCCGCTCCCACACAGGCGCGGCGCAGGGCGGCATGTGCGCGGCACTGGCCAATGTCGAGGAAGACAACTGGGAGTGGCACACCTTCGACACCGTCAAGGGCGGTGACTACCTGGTGGATCAGGATGCAGCCGAGGTGATGGCGAAGGAAGCCATCGACGCCGTGCTGGACCTGGAGAAGATGGGCCTCCCTTTCAACCGGACGCCCGAAGGACGCATTGACCAGCGGCGCTTCGGCGGACACACCCGCGACCACGGCAAGGCCCCGGTCCGCCGTGCCTGCTACGCGGCAGACCGCACCGGCCACATGATCCTGCAGACGCTGTACCAAAACTGCGTCAAGCACAACGTTGAGTTCTACAACGAGTACTACGTGCTGGACCTGATCATGGTGACGGAGCCGGACGGCCAGAAGCGCGTTTCCGGCGTCATCTCCTATGACCTGGCTACCGGCGAGCTGCACATCTTCCAGGCCAAGTCCGTGGTCTTCGCCTCCGGCGGAGCCGGCAAGGTCTTCAAGACCACCTCCAACGCCCACACCCTGACCGGTGACGGCATGGGCATCGCGTTCCGCCGCGGCATCCCCCTGGAGGACATGGAGTTCATCCAGTTCCACCCGACCGGCCTGGCCGGGCTGGGCATCCTGCTTTCCGAAGCAGCCCGCGGCGAGGGTGCCATCCTGCGCAACTCCGAGGGTGAGCGCTTCATGGAGCGCTACGCCCCCACCATCAAGGACCTGGCGCCGCGTGACATTGTCGCCCGTTCCATGGCCAACGAGGTGCGCGAGGGCCGCGGCTGCGGTCCGAACAAGGACTACGTCCTGCTGGACCTGACCCACCTGGAACCGGCGCACATTGATGCCAAGCTTCCGGACATCACCGAGTTTGCCCGCACCTATCTTGGCGTGGAGCCGTACACGGAGCCGGTTCCCGTCTTCCCCACGGCCCACTACGTGATGGGTGGCATCCCCACCAACATCAAGGGCGAGGTCCTCCAGGACAACGACACCGTAATCCCCGGCCTGTACGCCGCCGGCGAGGTGGCCTGCGTGTCCGTGCACGGCTCCAACCGCCTCGGAACCAACTCCCTGCTGGACATCAACGTCTTTGGCAAGCGTGCGGGCATCTACGCCGCTGAATACGCCCAGACCGCGGACTTCGTTGACCTGCCGGAAAACCCGGAGGCCGACACGGTGGCCCTGCTGGACCACGTTCGCAACTCCGAAGGCACCGAGCGCGTTTCAGAAATCCGCCGGGACCTGCAGAACACCATGGACATGAACATGCAGGTGTTCCGCACCGCTGACACCATTGAAAAGGTGCTGACGGACATCGCTTCCTTCGAGGAGCGGTACCAGAAGATCAGCGTCCAGGACAAGGGCAAGCGCTTCAACCTCGACCTCCTTGAGGCCGTGGAGCTGGGCTTCCTCCTGGAACTGGCGAAGGTCATGAGCGTAGCCGCCCTGCACCGCACCGAATCCCGCGGCGGACACTTCCGCGAGGACTTCCCGGAGCGCGACGACGAGAACTTCATGAAGCATTCAATGGCCTACAAGGTTGACGAAGCCGAAAATGCCGAGCACACCGCCGGCATCCGGCTGGACACCAAACCGGTCATTTTCACGCGCTACGAGCCGATGGTGAGGAAGTACTAATGACAACGGAAATCGCCGAGCCGGCCTCCAAGGTGGAGCTCCCCGAGTCGATCGGCGGAGAAATCCCCTCCTTCGAGATCACCCTGAAGGTCCGCCGCTACAACCCCGAGGTTTCCGACGAAGCCTACTGGGACGAGTGGAAGCTGACCATGTACGGGACTGACCGCGTGCTGGACGCCCTGCACAAGGTCAAGTGGGAGCACGACGGTTCGGTTTCGTTCCGCCGCTCCTGCGCCCATGGCGTATGTGGCTCCGATGCCATGCGCATCAACGGCCGCAACCGCCTGGCCTGCAAGACCCTGCTGAAGGACCTGGACACGTCCAAGCCCATCCTCGTTGAGCCCATCAAGGGCCTGCCGGTGGAGAAGGACCTGATCGTGGACATGGAGCCGTTCTTCCAGTCCTACCGCGAGATCATGCCGTTCCTGGTCACCAAGGGTCACGAACCGACCAAGGAACGCCTGCAGTCCGCCGAGGACCGCGAGCGTTTCGACGACACCACCAAGTGCATCCTGTGCGCCGCGTGCACCTCGTCCTGCCCGGTCTTCTGGACCGACGGCCAGTACTTCGGACCGGCCGCGATTGTCAACGCGCACCGCTTCATCTTCGATTCCCGCGATGACGCCGGTGACATGCGCCTGGAGATCCTGAACGACAAGGAAGGCGTGTGGCGCTGCCGCACCACCTTCAACTGCTCGGAAGCCTGCCCCCGCGGCATCCAGGTCACCAAGGCCATTTCAGAGGTCAAGCAGGCCATCTTGGCCCGCTCGCTCTAACCGGTCCTGCGCCCAAGGCGCCCGCCGGCGGTTTCCCCGCCGACGGGCGCCTTTTGCGTCCCTATGTAAAGTTGGAAGAATGCTTTCCCAGTCCAAGCCAACATTTGAAAAAGTCTCCTTCCCCGGCGTGAACGGGACCACCCTTGCCGGCACGCTGGATGTGCCCGACGGCGGTGCCCGCGCCTGGGCGGTCTTCTGCCACGGGTTTACCCTCGGGAAGAACAGTGCTGCCGCTTCCCGCATCTCCAAGGCACTGGCCGGACGCGGTATTGGCGTGCTGCGTTACGACGCCGCCGGCCTGGGCGGGTCCACCGGCAACTGGGAGGACGGCAGTTTCAGCACCAAGGTTGCGGACGTCCGCAGCGCGGCGGAGTTCATGGCGGCCTCCGGCCGTCCTGTTTCCCTGCTGATTGGCCATTCGCTGGGCGGAGCGGCCGTCCTGGCGGCGGCCGGGCAGATCCCCGGGCTGAAGGCGGTGGCGACCATTGCGGCGCCCTTCCGGCCCGACCACGTGGTCCACATGTTCGAGGAGGAGCTGGACGAGATCGTGGAGCAGGGCTCGGCGTCCGTGGATCTGGGCGGCGGGGAACTGGAAATCCGCCGGCACCTGGTCGAGGATCTGCGCAAACACGAACTCACGGACAGTATCCGCGAACTGCACCTGCCGCTGTTGGTGATGCACTCCCCCACGGACAACACGGTCGGGATCGACAACGCCAGCGAGATTTTCTCGACCGCGCGCCACCCCCGCAATTTCATCTCGCTGGAGGGCAGCGACCATTTGATGGTGGAACGGGCACAGACCAGCCGTGCCGCGGCCATCATCGCCGCCTGGGCCGGCACATACCTCGGCCTGGACGAGTCCTAGGGGCTACGGGGAGACTTCTTTGCCCCCGCCGAGCTGCAGGTGTTCGTGCAGCTTCCACAGCCCCGTGGCGTCGTGCTCGTACAGTCCCACGCAGTCCACGGTGAAGCTGGCGGAATAGCCATCCAGCCGCTGGACTGCTTCATCCATGCTTTGCTCGCTGACATCGTGGGCCACCGTTACGTGCGGGTGGAAGGGGAACGCCAGGTTTCGGGCCAGCGGACCGCTCTGGAACTCCTTATGCAAGGCGATGCACTCGTCAAAACCCTCATCCACGTTCAGGTACACCACCGGGGACACCGGCCGGAAGGAGGAGGTCCCCTGCAGCGTTACGCGGAACGGCTCCTGGCAGGTAGCCACCTCACGGACGTGACGCAGGGTGGCGTCCCAGTCGGTGGTCTCGGTGGTGGTGACCAAGGTGATGTGGGCGGGGATCACGGCAGCCATCGGGTCCCCGAAGGACGCCCGCGCAGCCCGCAGTTCACTTGCCATCGGCTCCGGAACCGCAATGACAATACCCACGCAACGCGAGGCGCACTCAACGGGGTGTCCATCGCGCTCGGCGGCCGGGGCGTGGCCGAAGGATTCGGAGATCTTCATGGGTTACGCCGTCGTGCTGCCCAGCGGCAGGAAGCCGACCTTGTTGTACACATCCGCGAGGGTAACCGACGCCATCTCCCGGGCCTTCCCCGCTCCGACTGCCAGCAGGCGGTCCAGCTCCGCCGGATCATCCAGCAGGTACAGGGCGCGTTCGCGGATGGGCCGGATGTGCTCCGTCACTACCTCTGCGAGGTCCACTTTCAGGTGTCCGTACATCTTGCCTTCGTACTCCTTTTCCAGTGTCTCCACGCTGCGTCCACTGATCAGGGAGTAGATGGACAGCAGGTTGGAGATGCCCGGCTTCGCGTCCCGGTCGAACCGGATCTCGCTGCCGTCGTCGGTCACTGCGGACTTGATCCGCTTGGCGATGACCTTATCCTCGTCCAGCAGGTTAATCAGGCCCGCAGGCGAAGCCGCGGACTTGGACATCTTTGCGCCTGGATTCTGCAGATCGTAGATTTTGGCGGCTGCCTTCTGGATGAAGACCTCGGGGACCACGAAGGTCTCACCGAACCGCGAGTTAAAGCGCTTGGCCAGGTCACGGCTCAACTCCACGTGCTGGCGCTGGTCCTCTCCCACCGGCACACCGTGCGGCTGGTAGAGCAGGATGTCCGCCACCTGCAGAACGGGGTAGGTGAACAGTCCCACGCTGGCCGCGTCGGATCCGAAACGCTGTTGCTTGTCCTTGAACTGCGTCATTCGGGAGGCTTCGCCGAAACCCGTGAGGCAGTTCAGCACCCAGGCCAGCTGTGCGTGTTCGGGGACCTGCGACTGCACGAACAGGGTGGCCTTATTCACGTCGACGCCGCCGGCAATATACTGCGCCGCCGTCACCCGCGTGCGCTTGCGCAGGTCCTCGGGGTCCTGCGGCACCGTGATGGCGTGCAGGTCGGGGATGAAGAAGTAGGCGTCGTACTCTTCCTGGAGCCGCACCCAGTTCACGAGGGCGCCAAGGTAGTTGCCCAGGTGAAGCGAATCAGCTGAAGGCTGCATCCCGGAAAGGATGCGCTGACGGCCGGTGGAGGAGTTCGAAGTCATGGGGAAACCTTAGAAGTGGTAGTCGATCACGACGGGGGCGTGGTCAGAGAAACGGGCATCGTAGGTGGCGGCACGGTCAACCACGGCATTGGCTGCACGGGCTGCCAGTTCAGGCGTGGCCATGTGGTAGTCGATCCGCCAGCCGGAGTCGTTGTCAAAGGCCTGTCCGCGCCAGGACCACCAGGTGTAGGGGCCGTTTACCTCTCCGGCCAGCGAGCGGTGCACGTCGGTGTACCCGATCTCGTCGCCGAAGAACCGGTCGAAGTAGGCACGTTCCTCGGGCAGGAAACCGGCACGCTTGACGTTGCCCTTCCAGTTCTTGATGTCCAGCGGGGTGTGGCCCACGTTCAGGTCTCCCACCACCAGGACAAAGTCGCTGGTCTGCGCCAGCGCCGGGAGCCGGACACTCATGGTGTCCAGGAAACGGTATTTGTCCATCTGCTTGGGGGTATCCACCTCGCCGGAGTGAACGTAGGCGCTGACGACGGTGAGAATTTTCTCCGCTCCGTCCACGCTGACCTTGTAGTCGGCTTCCACCCAGCGCCCGGAGCGGGCAAAGTATTCGTCGCCGATGTGCTCGCGGACGGCCACCGGTGCGGTCCGGGAAGCGATGGCGACGCCGGCGCGGCCCTTCGCATCGAGGCATTCGGCGTGCTGGACATGCCAGGTGTCCCCCAGCAGTTCACGCAGGACGGCGTCCGGGGCACGGACTTCCTGCAGGCACAGGATGTCCACATCCCGTTCCGCCAGCCAGTCGGCCATCCCGCGCTTGTAGGCGGCGCGGATGCCGTTCACGTTCACGGATGCGATGCGCAGTGCTGTCCCCGGACGGTCACCGGTTTCCACGGTTGCCGTTTCCTCTGATGCCGAACTCACGCGAATAACCATACTCCTCAGTAGCTGCTCAACCCGAACAGGCGCCGCGGGCATGCCGCAGGGCGCCGGCGGCCGCGGACGGCCGTTCCGTTGTTAGTCGACGACTGTACCTTCGACCGGGCCGCCGTCGTTCTTCTTGATCATGCCACGGCCGTTGTGCGCGGTGATGTCGATGGTCTCAAGGGCGCGGTCCACCATTCCGCGGTCCGTGTCCAGGTTCTCGCGGATGACCTTGGCCTGGACCTCGATGATCTTGAAGCTGTGGTCCAGCTTCAAGTCACGGGTGCTTTCGTCGACCACCTGCACGCCGCCGCGGGGCGGGGCGGTGGCAGCGGCGAACTTCGCCGTGGCCTTGCGCGTGGCCCCCCGTACGGAGAAGACCACGAAGGTGGCCAGGAACAGCCAGCCGAGCGAGACGATGACTACGATCCAGCCGATGACGTCGTTCTGGTTTGCGGCAAAGACCACCGCCACGAGGAAGATAATGAGCATCACGGTGATGCCTGTGGTGCCCATCTTGCGGCTGATGCCGCGGCCGGGCGTGGACGGGGACGACGGCGTCTTGCCGTTTCGGATCGACTGCATGGTTTTATTCTCTCAAACTTGGACAGGTGCCCGGTGCCGGTTTCGCCAGCAGCGGTTTTACTGCGTGGTGTACGCCCCGTCCACGGCGTACTGGGAACCGGTGACAAAGGCCGCCGCGTCCGAGAGCAGGAACAGGACGACGGCGGCCACTTCCTCTACCGTGCCCAGCCGCCCGGCCGGGTGCAGGCCAACGAGGCCCTCGTAGACTTCCCGCGGCAGGTTCCCCAGCAGCGGGGTGTCTATGTAACCGGGCTGGACGGAGTTGATGCGGATGCCTTTGTCGGCGTATCCCAATGCGGCTGACTTGGTCATACCCACTACGCCGTGTTTTGCCGTGACATAAGGAACAGCGTTGGCATCCCCCACCAGGCCCAGGATCGAGGAGTTGTTGACTATGGCGCCGCCGCCGGCCTGCAGCATCTGCGGAATCTCGTAGTACATGCTGTAGAACACGGAATTGAGGTTGACGTCGATCACCCGCCGGTATCCCTCAATGTCGATGTCCGCGAGCGGGCCCAGCGGTCCCGAGATCCCCGCGTTGTTGAAGGCCAGGTTCAGGGCACCGAATTCGCTGACCGCTAGTTGGACTGCCCCGGAAATATCCGCGGGATTGGACACATCACCCGCCGATGCGACGGCGCTGCCGCCCTTTTCCGTGATCTTCTCCACCACGTCCTGCGCCGCCTGCAGGTCGAGGTCGTTGACCACAACGTTCGCTCCCTCGGCGGCAAGGGCTATCGCCGCCGCCATGCCGATCCCGGACCCTGCACCGGTCACGAGGGCTGTTTTTGCATCGAAAGTTCCGGCCATGGCTGTGCCTCTTCCTCTGGTGGTTCCTCGTCCTGCTTGGTTTCCCCATGGTCCCGCCGCAAACGGGGTGCGGCAAGGGAAGCAGTGCCCCGCAGGGCAACCCGCACCGCAGCTGGGACCCCGGCTGGTGCCTGCCGTCCGCCGGTGCGACACTGGGCCGATGCATATTGAAATCCGTACCGGCGACATCACGGAGCGCGACACCGATGTGATTGTCAACGCAGCCAATTCCTCGCTGCTGGGCGGCGGCGGTGTGGACGGCGCCATCCACCGGGCCGCGGGACCGGAACTCCTGGCCGCCTGCCGTGAGCTGCGGGCCGCTTCCCTGCGGGACGGATTGCCCACGGGCCGGTCCGTGGCCACGCCGGGGTACAACCTCCGGGCGCGGTGGGTTATCCACACCGTGGGCCCCAACGCCGGGGCCGGGGAAACGGATCCGGAGCTGCTGCGCTCCTGTTTCCGCACGGCTCTGGCCGCGGCGGAGGAGCTCGGCGCCGAAAGCATCGCCTTTCCGGCCGTTAGTGCCGGAATCTACGGCTGGGAACCGGAAACCGTGGCGGACATCGGCCTTCAGGAGCTCCTCGGCCACGAGCCGCAGAACCTGCAGCACGCAGAGTTCGTGCTGTTCAACGAACGCCTGGCGGAAGTCTTCCGCCGCCGGCTGGCACAGCTGACCGCGTAGCCAGGAACTGCCCTACTTCAGGAACAATGCGCGCAGCCGGACCGTCGTCGCCGTCAGTCCAACGGCAATCATCACCACGAAGTACAGCAGGTGGCCGGCGGTCCCCCAGCTGAAAATGCCCACGCTGATCTGCCGCAGCATTTCCACGCCGTGCCACAGCGGCAGCGCCTGGATCACGGACTGCATCGCTTCGGGGTAGACACTCAGCGGATAGAAGGTCGCCGAGAGCAGGAACATGGGCAGCATGATCATGTTCACCCAGTCCAGCTGCTGGAAGGTCTTCATATAGCTGGTCACCGCCATGCCGAAGGAGGCAAACCCGAAGGCTATGACCACCGCTGCGGGGATCATTAGCAGCGCCCAGGGCGATGTAATCAGGCCCATGGCACCCATTACGGCAGTAAACCCCGTGGCGTACATCGCTCCGCGCAGCAACGCGAGGAAAATTTCCCCCATGGCCACATCCAGCGGCCCCAGCGGAGTAGAGAGCATCCCCTCGTACAGCCGGGCATAGTTGAGCTTGAAGAACACATTCATGGTGGAGTCGTAGACGGCGCCGTTCATGGCGGACACGGCGAGCAGGGCGGGCGCAATGTAGTTCGCATAGCCCATCTCCGCTCCCCCGGGCCCGGTAACTGTGCCCACGAGTGCGCCCAGCCCAATGCCCATGGCCACCAAGTAGAGCACCGGCTCCACGAAGCCGCTGACCATGATGCTCCAGTTGGTGCCCCACGTGGCCTTGAGGCCGCGTGCAATCACGGCCCGGGTATTGCGGCCGTAAAGCGAGCCAAGGAAACGGTCCCGCGGGACCAGCGAAGTGGTCGCCGTGGAGTTCTGCGTGCTCATCCGTCCAGCCTCCTGGTGAAGTTGCGCCGGCCCAGGACCAGGCCGACGGCGGCCAGGGCCAGCAGATAGGCAAGGTGCAGGGCGGTCATGGCAGCCGGTTCGGGGTGCCCGTAACTGAGCACCCGGCCCAGCTCGGTGGAATGCCACAGCGGTGAGATCCAGCCGATCCACCGCACCCCGAGCGGAAGGTTGTCCAGCGGAAAGAACGTTCCCGAGAACAGGAACAGCGGCATCACGATGAAGCGCTGGACCATGGCGAACTGGCCCTTGTCCTCTTTGAGCGTGGCGCTGAACGCCAGCAGCGGCAGGCCGAAGGCCAGCCCTGCCAGCAGGGCGGTGAAGACCATCAGCCAACCGGTGCCCGGCTGCGGAACGGCACCGAACAGCAGCAGGAACAGGTAGTAGATGCCGGTGGTCAGCAGGAGACGGAAGGCCAGGCCCAGGACGTGGCCGGAGGCTATCTGCCCGCTGGAAAGCGGCGAGGCGTTGGGACCGTAGTAGGTGCGGTGCCATTTGAACCCGCCCATCACCGTGTAGGTGTTCTCCTCGCTGGAGACCATCAGTGCGGCGGTGGCTACCAGGGCCGGGCCAAGGAACACCAGGTAGGAGACAGTGGACCCGTTGCCGCCGGGAAAACCGGCGTCGGAGTTGGCATCAATCAGTACCGCCAGCCCGGTGCCCATGCCCAGCAGGTAGACCAGCGGGGTACCGACGGCGGTCATCAGCACCGTCCACTGGTAGCCGCGCATCCGCCGGATCCACATGTCGGCGTAGTAGAAGGCACCGAAACGGCGCGCCTTCGCTGCGGTCTGCAGCGGTGTCAGCGGGGAACGCAGCCCCAGCACGGCGTGCCGGGATTCTTCGGCTGGGAGCTTAGTCAATGAGGCTCCTGCCGGTCAGCCGGAGGAAAACATCCTCCAGCGAGGAACGCCGCACCAGCGAGGTGATGGGCCGCAGCCCCCGGGCCGTCACTGCATCCAGGGCGTCTTCGCCGTCGTTGGCGTAGATCAGCACCCGGTCCGGAAGGGTTTCCAGCCGTTCCCCGATGCCTTCCAGATCCGCGGCCACGGTGGTGTTGCGGTCGGAGCCAAAGCGCAGCTCCACCACTTCGCGGGTGGAATGCTCGCGGATCAGGGCAGCCGGGGAGCCCTCGGCCATGATGGCGCCCTTGTCCACCACGATGAGCCGGTCGCAGAGCTGTTCGGCCTCATCCATGTAGTGGGTGGTGAGGATCAGCGTGACCCCTGCTTCCTTGAGCCGGAAAAGCCGGTCCCAGAGAATGTGCCGGGCCTGCGGGTCCAGGCCGGTGGTGGGTTCATCCAGCAGCAGGATCTTCGGATCATTGATCAGGGAGCGGGCAATGGTCAGCCGCCGCTTCATGCCGCCGGAGAGGGAATCCACGCGGGCCTTGGCCTTATCGGTCAGCTGGGCGAATTCCAGCAGTTCGTCCGCTTTGGGCTGCAGGTAGCTCTTGGGCAGCCCGAAGTACCGTCCGTAGGCCAGCAGGTTGTCCCGGACGCGCAGGTCCTCGTCCAGGTTGTCCTGCTGCGGCACCACGCCCAAGTGCGCGCGGACCTCCGGGCCGTAGGTGTTGGGGTCCAGTCCCATGATGCTCAGCTCGCCGGAGGTCCGCTGGGACACCCCGCCGATCATTTTCATGGTGGTGGATTTGCCGGCCCCGTTGGGTCCGAGCAGGCCGAAGGACTCCCCCGGCGGTACGTCGAAGGAGATGCCGTTGACGGCAGTGAAGTCGCCGTAGGACTTGGTCAGGTTCCGGGCGGAAATAACGTAGTCGGAGCGGGTTTCAGGGACAGTTTTGCTTACTGTGATCTGCGGCACTTGAGAAAGTGTAGTGGACGCGCCACGGGCCGGTGCCTCTGCGCCTGCACCGGCCCGTCATACTGCGCTTAAACCTTCCCTAGGCCAGGACTCCGGCCTGCCGTTCTGCCGCTTCCACCACGTTGGACAGGAGCATCGCCCGGGTCATGGGCCCCACCCCGCCCGGGTTCGGCGAAATCCAGGCGGCGACGTCGGCCGCTGCCGGCTCCACGTCCCCGGTCAGCGTGGTCTTGCCGGTCTCGGGGTCGGTGACCCGGGTGACGCCGACGTCCAGGACAATGGCACCGGGCTTGAGGTCCTCGGCCTTGATCATCTCGGGGAAGCCTGCCGCGGCCACCACGACGTCGGCCTCGCGCAGGTGCTCGAACAGGTCAACCGTTCCGGTGTGCGCCAGGGTGACCGTGGCGTTGATCGGCCGGCGGGTCAGCAGCAGTCCCAGGGGGCGGCCCACGGTGACGCCGCGTCCCACCACCAGCACGTTCTTGCCGGTCAGTGAAATGCCGTTGCGGACCAGTAGCTGCACAATCCCGTGCGGGGTGCACGGCAGCGGTGAGGTCATCGGCTCGCTGACGTTGAGCACCAGCCGGCCCAGGTTGACCGGGTGCAGGCCGTCGGCGTCCTTCTCGGGAGCAATCCGCTCCAGCACCGCGTTGGTGTCGATGTGGGCCGGCAGCGGCAGCTGCACAATGTAGCCGGTGGTGGCCGGATCCCCGTTGAGTTCGTCGATGACCTTTTCCAGGTCCGCCTGGCTGATGTCTGCCGGCAGGTCGCGGCGGATGGAATTGATGCCCACCTGCTTGCAGTCCTTGTGCTTGCCTCCCACGTAGGAATGGCTGGCCGGGTCATCGCCCACCAGGACGGTGCCCAGGCCGGGGGTGATGCCGTGTTCGTCCTGCAGCGCCTTCACCCGTCCCGCGAGCTCCTCCTTGATCTCCCGCGCGGCCGCACGGCCGTCGAGGATCCTGGCCGCAACCGGGGTGCCGAACTCCGTTTTTTCCTTGGCCTCCCAGCCGAGGTTCACCCCGGTCTCTTCGGGGCTTTCGGAAACGGCGGCCTTAGTGACGCTGCCCTCCATATTGGTTCCTTTCTCCATGGTTACCATTCCTCCTGTCCGGGGTAGAGCGGAAAGTCCTCCGCCAGCGCGGCCACGCGGGCCCGCAGCGAGTCGACGTCGGGTGCCGGCATCAGGGCGGCCGCGATGATCTCGGCGACTTCGGTGAATTCGGCGGCGCCAAAGCCGCGGGTGGCCAGCGCCGGGGTGCCGATCCGCAGCCCGGACGTGACCATCGGCGGGCGCGGGTCGAACGGGACGGAGTTGCGGTTCACGGTGATGCCCACCGAGTGCAGCAGGTCTTCGGCCTGCTTGCCGTCCAGTGCGGAGTGCCGCAGGTCCACCAGGATCAGGTGCACATCGGTTCCGCCGGTCAGCACGGACACGCCGTGCCCGGCAACGTCCGGCGCGTTGAGGCGGTCGGCAATGATCCGCGCGCCTTCAAGCACCCGTTCCTGCCGCTCGCGGAACTCCTCGGACCCGGCAATCTTGAAGGCCACGGCCTTGGCGGCAATAACGTGCATCAGCGGCCCGCCCTGCTGCCCCGGGAACACGGCGGAGTTCAGCTTTTTGGCGTACTCCTGCTTGGCCAGGATCATGCCCGACCGAGGTCCGGCAAGCGTCTTATGCACAGTGGAGGTCACGACGTCGGACGCCGGGACCGGGTTTGGGTGCAGCCCGGCGGCCACCAGGCCGGCGAAGTGGGCCATGTCCGTCCACAGGTAGGCGCCCGCTTCATCGGCGATGGACCGGAACGCGTCGAAGTCCAGCTGCCGGGGGTAGGCGGACCAGCCGGCAACAATGACCTGCGGGCGTTCGGCCAGGGCCTGCTCGCGGACCTTGTCCATGTCCACCCGGTAGGTCTGCTCGTCCACGCCGTAAGCCGCAACTTCATACAGCTTGCCGGAGAAATTCAGTTTCATGCCGTGGGTCAGGTGCCCGCCGTGGGCCAGGTTCAATCCCATCAGCTTGTCGCCCGGCTGCAGCAGGGCCGCGAGCGCTGCGGCATTGGCCTGCGCTCCGGAATGCGGCTGGACGTTGGCAAATTCCGCACCGAAAAGGGATTTCGCCCGCTCGATGGCCAGGTTCTCGGCCACGTCCACATACTCGCAGCCGCCGTAGTAGCGCCGGCCGGGGTAGCCCTCGGCGTACTTGTTGGTGAGCACCGACCCCTGGGCTTCAAGGACGGAACGCGGAGCGAAGTTCTCCGACGCGATCATCTCGAGGGTGCTGCGCTGGCGGGACAGTTCGTCATTAAGCACTGCCGCAATTTCGGGATCGACATCGGACAGGGGCGCGTTGGTGACGGGCTGGGTGGATACTCTCACGTGGATCTCCTGGGAACTGGGTTCTCTATAGGTCAGGCTACCTGCCGGCACGGCCGCGGTCGGTGGGTGGGCACCGGCCGGGCATGGCAAACAGTTCAACGTGACCCGCGGCCCAGGCGTGCGATCCGTGGTCTTGAAAACACCTTCCGCCACGGTGCAACGCCGGGGCAGTAAGGTGCCGTGCCGCTCCCTGGTGGTAATCCACCCGACGCCAGTCGCGACGCTCCCCATCCTAGCCTCCCTCTGCCGCTGCGGGCCGGAATACCGGAAAGGAGCCGAAGGTTAGGGTTCAGCAGGGAAGCGAGGCAATGGACTTGGAGGCGCAGGTGCACGCTGAGGGCCAGGTACAGACGGACGTAGTGGTGATCGGGGCCGGACAGGCCGGACTCAGTGCCGCCTACCACCTGCGCCGGCGCGGGCTGGCGGCCGGTAGCGGGTTCACCGTGCTGGACGCCAATCCAGGACCCGGCGGGGCTTGGCGGCACCGCTGGGACTCGCTGACGTTCGGCGCCGCGCATGCCCTGCACGATTTGCCCGGCATGCCCCTGGGCGTTCCGGATCCGGCCGAACCGGCGTCAGCGGTGGTTACCCGGTATTACGGGCGGTACGAGCAGGAGTTCAGCCTCGGCGTCGTGCGCCCGGTGGGAGTGGTGTCGGTGACGGAGGGCGACGGCGGGCGGCTGGCCGTCCACGCGGCGGACGGGCGGCAGTGGCAGGCACGTGTTGCCATCAATGCCACCGGGACCTGGGACCGCCCCTACTGGCCCTATTACCCCGGGCGGGAGCTCTTCCGCGGCCGACAGTTGCATACCCATGATTTTCGCAGCACCGATGAGTTCACCGGGCAGCGGGTGCTGGTGGTGGGGGGCGGGACCTCGGCCGTGCAGTTCCTGCTGCAGCTGGACGGGGCGGGGGCCTCCACAGTGTGGTCAACCCGCCGGCCGCCGGAATTCACCCGGCGGGCGTTCGACGCCGAGTGGGGCCGGGCGGTGGAAGCCCGAGTCAGTGCACGCACCCGCGCCGGCCTTCCGCCGCGGAGCGTGGTCTCCGCTACGGGCCTGCCGCTGACCCCCGAGTACCAGCGCGGCATCGAGGCCGGTGTGCTCGTCTCGCGGGGTCCCATCAGCAGGCTGACCGCAGACGGCGTGGTTTTTGCCGACGGTTCGGTTGAGGGTGTGGACTCCATCCTGTGGGCCACGGGCTTCAGGCCCGCCCTGGACCATCTGGCGCCCCTGCACCTGCGTGAACCCGGCGGGGGCGTCCGGATGGACGGGGTGCTGGTGGTGCGCGAACCGCGGCTGCTCCTGGTGGGCTACGGGGAGTCTTCTTCCACTCTGGGGGCTACCCGCGCGGGCCGGGCCGCGGCGCTGGCTGCGGCGCGGCTGCTGGCCGCGGGGCAAACGCCGCAGACGGGGTCTACCGGGGCTGCCGGGGCTGCTCCAGCTCTTCCCACTCGAACCGGCTAAGCGTGCCCTGTTCCCAGTCCCGGCGCAGGATGGCGTAAACCACGGTGGCCACGTACCGCCCGTCCTCGAGCTGCCAGTCCTCCCGGTAATGGGCTTCCTTGAGGAAACCGGACCGCAGCAGGGTCTTGCGCATGGCGATGTTGTCTTCGCGTGTGCGGCCGGCAAAGCGGTGGATCCCGGGGTGCTCGTCAAACACCTTGCCGGTCAGCGATTTCAGCACCGGCACCGCATTGCCCCGGCCGCGGAAACGCTCCACCAGGCGCAGGTCCAGCACCGGCGTGGGTGTGCCCAGATCTTCCAGGATCACCAGGCCCATGCGCTGGTTGTCGCCGAAGACCCAATAGGTACACACACCGTCGCCGTCGAACCGTCCCTCGATCAGCAGGCGCCGCACCAGCTCCTCGGACGGTGCCGTAATCCGGTGGTAGGGGAAACTGTTGGTGGTGAGGAAGCGGACAAGCTCTTCTTCATCCTTGTCGGAAAGCGGCAGGAACGTCACATCCATGTGCCCAACCCTAAGCCTGCGCGCCCCAGCCGGTAACCTAGCTAGGGTGACGCACCTGATCCCGACTTCTCCCGGCGGCACCGGTTCCGGCTCCGCACCGGGCACGTACACGCTGGCGCTTTCCTGCCCAGACCGTCCCGGCATTGTCCACGCGGTCAGCGCCGCCCTCGTGGCCGCAGAAGGCAACATCACCGAGTCCGCCCAGTACGGCAGCCCCGAGACCGGTTCGTTCTTTATGCGGGTCGAATTCACCTCGCCGCGCTCCTACGCGGAAGTACGCGCCGAACTGGCCGCGGTGGCCGGCCAGTTCGCCATGGCCTGGGAACTGCACGCCACGGGCCGCCGCGTCCGCACCCTCATCATGGCTTCCACATCAGGTCACTGCCTCAATGACCTGCTTTTCCAGCAGCGCGCAGGCACGCTGCCCATCGACATTCCGGCCATCGTGTCCAACCACCGCGAGCTCGAATCCCTGGCCGATTTCTACGGTGTCCCCTTCCACCACATCCCGGTCACTGCGGACACGAAGCCGGAAGCCGAGGACCTGCTGCGGGAGCTGATGGATCAGCTGGACATTGAACTGGTGGTCCTGGCCCGCTACATGCAGATCCTCAGCGACCGGCTGTGCGCGGATCTGGCCGGGCGTGCCATCAACATCCACCACTCCTTCCTCCCGTCCTTCAAGGGTGCCCGCCCCTACCACCAGGCCCACGCGCGCGGCGTGAAGCTCATCGGCGCCACTGCCCATTACGTCACGGCCGACCTGGACGAAGGGCCCATCATCGAGCAGGAAGTCATCCGGGTGGACCACTCCCGCTCCGCTGCCCAGCTCGCTGCCCTGGGCAGCGACGTCGAGGGCCGGGCACTGTCCAAGGCCGTGCAGTGGCACGCCGAGCACCGGGTGCTGCTGGACGGCAAGCGGACTATCGTCTTCACCTAGGCTCGTGCCGCACGGCAGTACGCTAAGGTCCCATGGCACACATCATTGAATTCCGGGGCTCTGTCCCGTCCGTTGATCCCAGTGTTTTCCTAGCGCCCACCGCCTCCCTGATCGGCGATGTGGTGATGGCTGCCGACTCCAGCGCTTTCTACGGCGTCAGCGTTCGCGCAGACTCCAACAGCATCCGGGTAGGGCCCGGCAGCAACCTGCAGGACAACGTGGTGCTGCACGCGGATCCGGGCTTCCCGACGTCGGTGGGGGCAGGGGTGAGCGTAGGCCACAACGCTGTGATCCACGGCTGCACGGTGGAGGATGACTGCCTCATCGGCATGAGCGCCACCATCATGAACGGGGCCGTCATCGGCGCCGGTTCACTCGTGGCCGCCGGCGCCCTGGTCCTCGAAGGCACCGTGGTTCCGCCCCGCTCGCTGGTAGCCGGTATGCCTGCCAAGGTGCGGCGGAGCCTGACGGACGAGGAATTTGCCGGGGTGCAGGCCAACGCCGCGAACTACCGGCGCACCGCCGCGGAACACCGGACCGCCGTTGCGGGGCAGTCCTAGCTGCCAATCGGGTCCGCGGCCTACTATTGCGTTCAATTCTTGACGACAAGAGTGTGATGTAGCACTCTTAATTTATGCCAGCCGATCCATCCTCAGCGTTGAGGACTGTCCCGACCACGGGCTCAGAGAGCTCCAAACCGGGCTCCCAAAGCGCCCTGCGCGAACGTAACCGCCAGCGCATCATCACCGCCCTGCTGGCCTCCGGACCGCAGACCCAGGCCGAGTTGTCCCGGCAGACCGGACTCTCCAGCGCCACCGTATCCAACATCGTGCGCCAGCTGCATGAGGACCATCTGGTCAGCACGGAACCGACCACCAGTTCCGGACGGCGCGCACTTTCCGTGCGGCTGAATGACACCGGTGCCGTGGCGGCGGGCCTCGACATCGGCCGCCGCCACGTCCGGGTGGTCCTGGCCTCCCTGGGCTACCGCATCCTGCAGGAAGAATCCGGGCAGCGGCCCCGGGGACACACGTACCGCATCCTGCAGGAAGAATCCGTGCAGCTGCCACTGGGACACTCGGCCGCTGAAGGCATGGACGCAGCCGCCGCGCTGCTCGCCCGGCTGCTGCGCCGGCAGGGCGTGAACCGCAGTGCCGTCCTCGGCGCCGGCGTCGGGATTCCCGGCCCCATTGACCGGCGGACCGGCACGGTGGTCCAGGGCGCCATCCTGCCCGAATGGGTCGGCATCAACATGCGCGCGGACTTGGCGGACCGCCTCGGCATGCCGGTCTTCATCGACAACGACGCGAACCTCGGTGCCCTCGCAGAAGTGACCTGGGGTCCGCACGGAGGCACGGCAAACCTCATCTTCATCAAGGTCGCCTCCGGCATCGGAGCAGGGCTGATCATCAACGGCTCCCTGTACTACGGTCACGTGGGAATCACCGGCGAGATCGGCCACGCCACCATCAACGAACAGGGCGTGATCTGCCGCTGCGGCAACCGCGGCTGCCTGGAGACCATTGCCTCCACGTCCACCATGATCGAACTGCTGGGCCGCGCCTCCAACGGCCCCGTCACCACCGCGGACATCCTGGCCCGAGCGGCTGCCAAGGACCCCGCCACCCTGCGCGTCATTGACGACGCCGGAGTGGCCGTGGGGCGTGCAGCGTCCAATTTGGCCAACACCCTGAATCCGGAGACCATCGTTATCGGCGGTTCCCTGACCGACCTCGGGGACTGCTTCCTGGAGCCGGTCCGCCGCGGCCTGCTCCGCCATGCCGTCCCGCTGGTGGATGAAACCACCGCGGTGCAGATGTCCTCCCTCGGGGACCGTGCCGAGGCACTGGGCGCGGCTGCACTCGTCCTGCAGGAACAGGGCGCCCCGGCCCGTTAGTCCTGCTCCGGCAGTTTTGGGGGCTCAGCAAATCCGCGTCATTCCGCCACTTTGCGTTCAAGACTTGACGGCAGTGCCTGTGACCCTGTTAACTTCGTTATCGGCTCACCTGTGGGCCATGTCACGACAAAGAGGTCACATGGAGGCACTCATGCGAGCAGTAACAGCTCCGGCAGTGAACGCGCCCAGCGCGCACTGCCCCAACGGCGGGAACAACGCCCATGTCGGCTAACCCGTTCATTCTGGAAATGCGCTCCATCACCAAGGAATTCCCCGGCGTTAAAGCCCTCTCGGATGTGTCCCTGAAGGTCCGTGCAGGCGAAATCCACGCCATCTGCGGTGAAAACGGCGCCGGCAAGTCGACGCTGATGAAAGTCCTTTCCGGCGTTTACCCGCACGGAACGTACACCGGCGATATTGTCTTCAACGGCAACGACGTCCAGTTCCGCGATATCCGTTCCAGCGAAGCCGCCGGAATTGTGATCATCCACCAGGAACTGGCGCTGATCCCGGAACTGTCCATCGCGGAAAACATCTTCCTGGGCAACGAACCCACACGGTTCGGCGTCATCGACTGGGACAAGGTCAACTTCGACACCCTGGACCTGATGGAGCGGGTGGGCCTGAAGGAAGACCCCACCACCCCCATCAAGGACCTGGGCGTGGGCAAGCAGCAGCTCGTGGAAATCGCCAAGGCGCTGAGCAAGTCCGTTAGGTTGCTGATCCTCGACGAGCCCACCGCCGCGCTCAACGAAACCGATTCCCAGCACCTGCTGGGCCTGATGTCCGGGCTGCGCGACAAGGGCATCTCCTGCATCATGATTTCGCACAAGCTCAACGAAATTGAGCAGATTGCCGACTCGATCACCATCATCCGCGACGGCAAGTCCGTGGAGAGCATCGACGTCGCCGTCGAAGGCGCCGACGAGGACCGCATCATCCGCGGCATGGTGGGGCGTTCGCTTGAATCCCGCTTCCCGGACCACACTCCCAAGATCGGCGAGACCTTCTTCGAGGTCCGTGGCTGGACCGTCGGCCACCCGGCCATTGCGGACCGGCTGGTCTGCAAGGGTTCGGACTTCCACGTAAAGCGCGGCGAAATTGTCGGTTTTGCCGGGTTGATGGGGGCCGGCCGCACCGAGCTGGCCCGGTCCATTTTCGGCCGCTCCTACGGAAACTACATTTCCGGCCAGATCATCAAGGACGGCAAGGAAATCACGCTCAAGAGCGTGCACTCCGCCATCAACCACGGCCTGGCCTACGTCACCGAGGACCGCAAGACCCTCGGCCTGAACCTGCTGGACGACATCAAGGCCACCACGGTTTCCGCGGACCTGAAGAAGATCACCCGCGGGCTGGTTGTGGACGAGGACGCCGAGTTCCGCCAGGCCGAGGAGTACCGCAAATCCCTGCGCACCAAGGCCCCGACCGTGGACGAAGGCGTTTCCAAGCTTTCCGGCGGCAACCAGCAGAAGGTTGTCCTGGCCAAGTGGATGTTCACCGACCCGGATCTGCTGATCCTGGACGAACCCACCCGGGGCATCGACGTCGGCGCCAAGTACGAGATTTACGGGATCATCCAGCAGCTGGCCAACCAGGGCAAGGGCGTCATCGTGATCTCCTCGGAGCTGCCCGAACTGCTGGGCCTGTCAGACCGCATCTACACCATCTTCGAAGGTGCCATCACCGGAGAGCTCTCCAAGGACGAAGCCGACCAGGAGAACCTCATGAGGCTCATGACCTCACCCGCCAAGAAAACCTACGCCGCACAAGGAACCCTTTCATGAACGCCATCAAGCAGCTCCTGGGCGGCAACGGCCGCCAATTCGGGATGATCTTCGCCCTGGGCATCCTCGTTGTCCTGTTCCAGCTCCTCACCGGGGGCAAGACACTCACGTCCACGAACATGATCAACCTGTTCAACGGCAACTCCTACATCCTCATCCTCGCCGTGGGCATGGTCTTCGTGATCATTGCCGGCCACATCGACCTCTCCGTCGGATCCGTGGCCGCCTTCTCCGGCATCGTCGTCGCCATGGCCATGCGGGACTGGGGACTGCCCTGGTACGCCGGCATCATTCTGGGTCTGGTGGTGGGTGCCGCGATCGGCGCCTGGCAGGGCTTCTGGGTCGCCTACGTCGGCATTCCGGCGTTCATCGTCACGCTGGCCGGCATGCTGATCTTCCGCGGTGCCAACCAGTGGGTCGGCAAGTCCAACACAGTGCCCGTCCCCTCCGAATTCCAGTTCATCGGCGCCGGGTACCTGCCCGAGGGCGGCCCCATCCCGGGCTACAACAACCTGACCCTGCTTATCGGCCTGGTCCTGTGCGCCGCAGTTATCTACGGCGAAATGCGCAAGCGCGGCCGCAATGCCAAGCTCGGCACGGCCAACCCGCCGGCCTGGGTGCCGGTAGTCAAGATCGGCCTGCTCTGCGCCGTCATCCTCTACGCCACGTACCTCTTCGCCACCGGCCGTCCGGGCACCTCCTTCCCGGTCTCCGGCATCATCCTCGGCGTCATGGTCCTGTTCTACGGTTTCGTCTCCAACAAGACCATCCTGGGCCGCCACGTCTACGCCGTGGGCGGTAACCGGCACGCAGCCGAGCTCTCCGGCGTGCAGGGCAAAAAGGTCAACTTCATGGTCATGATGAACATGTCCATCCTGGCCGCCCTGGCCGGCATGATCTTCGTTGCCCGCTCCACCGCCTCGGGTCCGTTCGACGGCACCAACTGGGAGCTGGACGCCATCGCGGCCGTCTTCATCGGCGGTGCAGCCGTCTCCGGCGGCGTCGGTACCGTGGTGGGTTCCATCGTGGGCGGCCTGGTCATGGCCGTACTGAACAACGGCCTGCAGCTGCTGGGCGTTGGCGCTGACCTGACCTCCATGATCAAGGGCCTGGTCCTGCTGCTCGCCGTGGCACTGGACGTCTACAACAAGACCCAGGGCAAGCCCTCCATCACCGGCCTGCTGATGCGCAACCTGGGCGGCAACAAGCCCAAGCCCGCACCCGCCGTCGTCGACGCCACCCCGGAAATGCCCACGGGCACCAAAACCGTCATCTCCACCGACGCCTAATCCTTTCCATTGACCGGCAATATCCTCCAGTACCGCTATCAAGAAAGAGAACATCATGCGTAAATTCGCAAAGTCCTTCGCCGTTGTCGCAACGGTGGCAGCACTGTCGCTGTCCGCCTGCGGCCGCGAAGAAGAATCCGCTTCCGGGTCCGAGTCCGGCTTCGGCGAAGGTGCCGCCATTGGCGTTGCCCTGCCGCAGAAGACCTCCGAAAACTGGGTCCTCGCCGAGAAGCTGTTCAACGACGGCCTCAAGGACGCCGGCTTCGAAGGCCAGGTCCAGTTCGCCAACGGCGGCGTGTCCGAGCAGCAGAACCAGATCAGCTCCATGATCACCAACGGTGTCGAGGTCCTGATTGTCGGCGCTATCGACGGCAAGCAGCTCGGCTCCCAGCTGCAGGATGCCAAGGATGCCGGCATCACCGTCATTGCTTATGACCGTCTGCTGACCAACACTGAAAACGTTGACTACTACGTGGCCTACGACAACTTCAAGGTTGGCGAGCTGCAGGGCCAGGCCCTGCTGGACGGACTGAAGGAAAAGAAGCCCGAGGGTCCCTACAACGTCGAGCTTCTCGCCGGATCCCCGGATGACGCCAACGCCCAGGTCTTCTTCGACGGCGCCATGAGCGTGCTGAAGCCGGAAATCGAATCCGGAAACCTCAAGGTTGTTTCGGGCCAGACCGAGTTCAACCAGGTTGTAACCCAGGGCTGGAAGGCTGAGAACGCCCAGAAGCGCATGGACACCCTGCTCTCGGCCAACTACGCTTCCGCTGAGCTGGACGGCGTCCTCTCCCCCAACGACACCCTGGCCCGCGCAGCACTGACCTCGGTTGAGGCCGCCGGCAAGACCCTGCCCGTCATCACCGGCCAGGACTCCGAGGTTGAGTCCGTGAAGCTGATCATGGAAGGCAAGCAGTACTCCACGATCAACAAGGACACCCGCAACCTGGTGAACCACTCCATCGAGATGGTCAAGGATCTGGCTGCCGGTGAAGACGTCGAGGTCAACGACGACGAGAGCTACGACAACGGCAAGAAGGTTGTTCCGGCCTACCTGCTGGAGCCGGTCATCGTCACCAAGGCCAACGCTGCCGAGGCGTACGCCAATGACCCGACGCTTTCCCCGCTGGTCAAGTAGCATCACCGGTACACTGCTGCCGTAATAACCCGCCCCTTTAGGGCGGAACAGCCCGGGCTCCCCGCTACAGGGGACCCGGGCTGTTCCATCTGCCGGCGCCGGCCATCCGCGAGGACTGCCTGCCGTCCGGGCCTAGGCCCCGGAACCCGGCAACCATAGAGTATGGGGTACTCCCTCAACGACGCGGAAGACGAGGACCATGACTGCCGTTCAACACATTCCCACACCACCCTGCGTACAGCCGGGCGCCCCCAGCCCCGTCCAGTCCACCGGCCGGACCCTGCGCTGGGGCGTAGTTGCCACCGGCAACATTGCCGAGCGTGTCACCGAAGACATCGCCCGGCTCGAAGACGCCGTCCTGCAGGCGGTCAGTTCGCGCCGGCAGGCCACTGCTGAGGACTTTGCCGAACGCTTCGGCTTTGCCGCCAGCTACTACGATGCCGACGGGATCCCGGGGTACGACCAGCTCTTCGCCGACGGCGACGTCGACGTGGTCTACATCGCCTCCCCGCATGCCCAGCACTATGAAATTGCCCGCCGGGCCCTGGAAGCCGGCAAACACGTGCTGTGCGAGAAGTCCATGACCATCAATGCACGGGAGGCCGAGGACCTCATTGAGCTGGCCCGCAGCCGCAACCTGTTCCTGATGGAGGCCGTCTGGACCCGCTTCCTGCCCTGCATCAACCGGATCTGGGAGCTGGTAGCTTCCGGGGAACTCGGGGACATCAACTGGGTCCAGGCGGACCTCGGCTTCCCTGCTCCCTACGATCCGGCCAGCCGGCTATGGGACCCTGCTGCCGGCGGCGGCGCCCTGCTGGACCTGACGGTCTACCCGCTGACCTTCGCCCTGGGCACCCTCGGATACCCGGAGACCGTGCACGCGGTGGGCACCCTGAATCACCAGGGGGTGGACAGCCAGAATGCCCTGACCCTGGGATACGCTTCCGGCGGGTTCGCCCAGCTGACCTCTTCCCTGGTCTCCTCCTGCCCCCGGACTGCCCTTATTTCCGGCAGCAAGGGCTGGCTTCGCACCGGTTCGCCGCTGCACAACCCGGTGGAACTCACCATAGTTCCGCATACGGGCGAGGCACGGGTGGAGCGCTTCCCGCAGGTCGGCAACGGCTACACGTACGAACTGCGGGAGGTCACGCGGTGCATCCAGGAGGGACTGGTGGAGAGCCCCACCATGACCTGGGCTGATTCGCTGCGCACCATGAAGCTCTTTGATGCCGCGCGGGCCCAGATGGGCGTGCTTTACAGCAACGACGAAGCCGCGCTCCCCCGGTAGGGCTTTCCTTCCGTCCACCGGGTTAAAAACGACGGCGGCGCCGCACCCTTGCAGGTGCGACGCCGCCGTCGTTATTGCCCTTCTCCCCGGCCGTCAGCCCGGGAGCGGCTGCATCCGGCACCGGTTAGGCGTTGCGGACGTTCTGCGGTGCCTCGGTTGCAGAATCCTTGACGTCCGCGGCGGCCGCCTGACCCTCGGACTTCACGTTTTGCGCGGCGCCGGTCGCAGTGGACTTGATGTTGTCCATCGCTTCCTGTGCGGGCTCCTTGAGCCCCTCCGCCATTTCCTTCGCGGCGTCAGCCAGTTCGTCCGTCATCGGCTGGGCGGCGGTCTTGATGTTGTCCGCAGCGACGCGTTCCTTCTCGCTGGCGGGGATCAGGGAAGCGGCCAGCAGGCCGGCGCCGAAGGCGATCAGGCCCGCTGCCATCGGGTTGCCCTGGGCCTTGTTGACCACGCGGCCGGGAGCGTCGGAAACGGCCGAACCGGCAGCGGACATTCCGTCGGAAACGCTGCCTCCGGCGTTTGACGCGCTGTTGCCCATGGAATCAGCCACACCCATCACCTTGTCCTTTACTCCGAAAACCTTGTCCTTCACCTTGTCCGTCTGGCGCTGGACGATGTGGGAGGGAGTTACTTTGTCCGCCACAGCGTCAACGTTGGTACCCAGGCGCCGGCGGGTTGCTTCAATATCGGCGCGGATCTCATCAGGGTTTTCACTCATCGTGTTTCCTCGCTTGGTTTCATGGTCTGGGGAATTTCCTGCAGTGTTTCAGACGTCTGCGGCATACCGTTGATCTTCTTCATCTCAGTGCGTCCGCGGCTGGCCAGGACTGCGGCGATGATCGCCCAGATAACGGCCACGATCACTGCGGACCAGCCGAAGCCGATGGCCGTGGTGCCCAGTGCGTACCAGAGCGCCACGGAGAGGAAGAGGAGAACGAAGTACCCGGCGACGGCCGCTCCGCCGAACATTCCCGCACCCTTTCCCGCGCGGGACGCAGACTGCTTGAGTTCGACCTTCGCCAGGTCCACTTCCTGACGCATCAGGGTGGACATGTCCTGGGTCACCTGGCCGAGCAGATCACCCAGGGAGGTGGTTTCCGCCTTCGCCTGTGCCGCAGTAGGTGGCATTTCGGGCATTTCGGTACTCATCAGTGCCGACCACCGCTGTAGGGATCAGCCGCGGGAACGCCGGTGTTCGGCGTGGGCGGCAGCGTCTGTGCCGAGGCGGGGCCGGTGCCGGCCGGGCGGACCGGCTCGCTGCCGAACGGGTCATCCAGTGCTCCGGCACTGCCGGCGGTTCCGGTGGTGCCGACGGTCGGCTGTGCGGCAGGGGCCTGCGGAACCGGCGCCGCCACGTGCTGTCCGGAGGAACCGGCGGTTGCGGTGCCCTGCTGGGGACGGCCGGCGCTGATGCTCTTGTTCAAGCGGCCGGCAAGGAATCCGGCGCCCGCTGCAATGGCAAGGAAAGCCATGGGACGCTGGCGGGCAAAGCCCTTCACTTCGTCAACCAGGGAGCCCGGCTCGCGGCCGTCCAGCCAGGTGGCCACGGAGGAGGCGCGGTTGGCGGCTTGGCCGACGAGGTCCGTGGCGACGCCGGACTGTCCCGACTGTGCCATGGAGTGCAGTTCATCGGCCATGGAGCGCAGGCCTTCGGCTACCTTCTGCTGCTGCACCCCTGCCTGCTCAGTCAGATCCGAGCGGGCCTGCGTGAAGAGATCCTTGGCGTTGCTCTTGACTTCAGAGGCGACGCCTGCCGCCTCGGTCTTGGCCGTGTCAGCCACCTGTGCTGCGTTGCCCTTTGCCTGCTGGGCAATGTCACCGGCCTGCTGCTTGGCAGCGTCGGCCTTGGCTGAGGCGGTCGAATCGCTGGCGCCTCCGGCCGGAGTAGCCGCATGGCTTCCATCGCGCGGGCTGTAATTCTCTGTCATCATCGCTCTCTTTCGTCATTCCAACTGCTGATCAAGATCGGATGTTCCGGATTCACCAATACTAAGCACACTTAGTTCTCAATGTGTAGCGTGTTAGGATCATAAGTGCCCTTGCTAATGTTTACCGCGCGTGGTTGTCTTTTTTGCACCAACAACCCACAGGAGCAATACATTGGCTGCAACCCTGATTACGCGCTCTGTACACGACCTCACCGCCGCGGCTTGGTTCGGCGGTTCACTGATGGGCGCCGTTGGCCTCAACGGTGCCACGGCGGAGGCCAAGGATCCTACCGAAAGGGCCCGTCTTTCCGCACTGGGCTGGAAAAAATGGGCACCCATCCAGGCCGCTGCCATTGGCATGCATTTCCTGGCCGGACTCGCCCTGGTCGGCGACAACAAGACCCGCATCGCTGCGCAGGAAGGTGTTGGGCGCTCAACCGCCTACAAGACGGTGGTAACGGCCCTGGCGGCAGTGGTGACCCTGTACTCCGGCATCCTCGGAAGCAAGGTGGAGAAACTCTCCGACCAGGGCAGCCAGGGCGCCACGGAGCCCCGCGCCGGCGCTTCCGATGAACTCAAGTCCGCTCAGCGCCAGCTTAAAATCCTCCAGTGGAGCATTCCGGCCCTCACGGGCACCGTGGTTGTGATGGGCGCCCAGCAAGGCGAGATGCAGCGTCCCATCAATGTCTACGAGGGCTTGAAGAAGAAGAAGTAGCGGCCATGGGTGCTGAAGTCTCAAGCAGGACCTTCAGCCGGGCGCAGCGGACGGCGTACCGCCAGCGCCTGCTGGAGAACCTGGACCATTTCGCCCATTACCTGTCGACGGCGCAGTTTGCCGATTCGGCCAGTATTGGGTTGGAACTGGAGCTAAACCTCACCAACCGGGACTTTTCGCCTGCCCTGCGCAACCAGGCCGTCCTCGAGCGCATTGCCGACCCGGCATTCCAGACGGAAATCGGCGCCTTCAATATCGAAATGAACCACCCGGCCATGTCGGTGGGGCAGTTCGGCCTGAAGGATCTCGAGGACAGCCTGCGGGCCCAGCTCAACCGGGCCGACGAGCGGGCGGCACAGGAGTCCGCGGACATCATGATGGTGGGGATCCTCCCCACCCTCACGCCGGGCTTCATGGACGGCTGGGAGTGGCTCAGCAGCGGACAGCGGTATGCAGCCCTTAACACCTCAGTGCTGCAGGCCCGCAGCGAGGATGTTCTGCTGGACCTCTCGGGGCCGGAGCCGCTGTCCTTTTACGCCCAGAACATTGCCCCCGAGGCAGCCTGCACCTCGGTGCAGCTGCACCTGGAGGTCTCCCCCGAGGAGTTTGCCCCGGCCTGGAACGCGGCTCAAATGATAGCGGCGCCGCAGGTTGCCCTGGCGGCGAATTCGCCGGTCTTTATGGAGCACCTGCTCTGGCATGAGACCCGGATTGAACTGTTCAAGCAGGCCATTGACACCCGGCCGCCGGAAATGCGCAACCAGGGCGTCCGCCCGCGTGTGTGGTTCGGTGAACGGTGGATCACCTCCATCTTCGACCTGTTCGAGGAAAATGTCCGGTACTTCCCGGCGCTGCTTCCCGAACTGTCCGGCAACGGCGGGGAAACCACCCCGTTCGGGGCGCCCCTGCTGCCGGAACTCCGGCTCCACAACGGCACCGTTTACCGTTGGAACCGGCCCATCTACGATCCGGGCAGCGGCACACCGAACCTGCGGTTGGAGAACCGGGTCCTTCCCGCCGGTCCGTCCGTGCTGGACGTGGTGGCCAACGCTGCGTTCTACTACGGGCTCGTGGAATACATCCGCACCGCAGACCGTCCTCTCTGGAGCCGGGTGGCATTCAAGACCGCCTCGGACAACTTCCTGACCTGCGCCCGTCACGGCCTGGAAGCCACGGTCTACTGGCCCGGCATTGGCGAGATTCCCGTGGCGGAACTGATCGTGCGGCACCTGATCCCCCAGGCCGCAGAGGGACTGCGGGACCTGAAGGTGGATGCCTCCCTGATTGACCGGTACCTCAATGTGGTCACCGAGCGCGCCCGGACCGAGCAGAACGGGGCCGCGTGGCAGATCGCCATGCTCCGCCGGCTCGAGGAGTCAGGCCTGTCCCGTCCGGCAGCCCTGAGTGAACTGTCCCGGCGGTACTGGGAGAACATGCACAGCAACGCGGCGGTGCACTCCTGGCCGCTGTGAGCACCGTACCCGCGGTGCCCAACGGCCCCGGGGCCGGATTACGGCTTCCAAGCCGCGATCCATCGCCGTGACCTAGCACTCACTATTAGCGAGTGCTAGCGTGATTTGCACCGTTGGGCCACTGCGGCTCAGCCTGTTTCTCCGTTTTCCAACAACCGGCAACACCACCGGTGCCCGGCGGGCGCCGGCGCAAGAGGAGTTGATGACAATGGCGATGAAGTTTGACCCGTTCCGCGAACTCGACCGGATGGCAGGGGCGCTCCTTGATCCACGGCAGCGACTGCGGCTGATGCCCATTGACCTCTACCGCGAGGGCGACCACTACATCATGAACGCGGATCTTCCCGGCATTGATCCGGGCTCAGTCGATGTGGATGTGGACGGGCAGCTGCTCACTATCCGCGCGGAGCGGACCATCCACGCCACCGAGGGAGTCACCTGGCTGACGCGGGAACGGGAAAGCGGAACGTTCCTGCGGCAGTTGAACCTGGGCCAGGGCATTGATATTGACTCCATCTCCGCGAAGTACGAGAACGGTGTGCTCAGCGTGTTCATCCCGGTCAGCGAGCGTTCCAAGCCGCGCAAGATCGAAGTGGCTGCCGCTTACAAGGACGGGCACACCATCTCCGGCCAGACGACGTCGGAGCCCGCGTCGGTGTCCTCCGGCTCAGGCAGTGGCGGCTCAGGCAGTGGCGGGTCCCAGGGCTCCGGCAGCGGCTCCCCCGGCTCGTTCAGCCAGACCAGCGGCGGCTCCGGCGGATCGGGTTCCGGCGGACAGTCCTCCTCCGGGGGCCCCACGTCCTCGGGTGACCAGGGTGCCGGCATCTAACTGCTTCCCGACGCAGCAGGCCCCGGGTTTCCACCCGGGGCCTGCTGCGTTGCTGCACACCTGCTGCCCGGCGTGCAGTCAGCGTGAGGGCCGGCGCTGCCAGATCGCGGCCATCAATGCGCCGGAGACGTTGTGCCAGACCGAGAACACGGCCGCCGGCAGAGCTGCTTCCGGTGCGAAGTACTGTTTGGCAAGTCCCGCCGCCAGGCCGGAATTCTGCATACCGATCTCAATGGCCATGGTCCGCCGGGAGGGCACGGGCTGCCGGAACAGCTTTGCTGCACCGTAGCCCAGGCCCAGGCCCAGGCCGTTATGCAGCACAACGGCCAGCAGGATCAGCCAGCCCGCAGTGAAGATGGCCTCGGAGCTACCCGAGACGACAGCAATCACCACGAACGTGATGGCCGCTACCGAAACCCAGGGCAGGACCGGCAGCACCCGGTCAACCAGCTTCGGCACCAGGTACCGGATCACCAGCCCCAGTATCACCGGGATCAGGACGATCTGAACAATGGACCAGGCCATGTTTCCCGCATCGACGGCCATGTACCGGCCAGCCAGCCACAGAGCCAGCAACGGGGTCAGCAACGGGGCCAGCAGCGTGGAAACGGACGTCATGGCCACGGACAGCGCCACGTTGCCCCGGGCCAGGTATGTGACCACGTTCGACGCCGTGCCTCCGGGGGCACAGCCGACCAGGATCACGCCGGCCGCCAGTTCCGGACTGAGTTGAAGCGCCCACGCAATCCCGAACCCCAGCAGCGGCATAATCACGAACTGGGCCACCACCCCCAGCAGGACGGGGAGCGGCTGACGGGCCACCAGGGCGAAGTCGGGAAGGGTGAGAGTCAGGCCCATCCCGAACATAATCAGCATCAGGCCCGGATTGATGTAGGCGGACAGACCGGTGAAGGGCTGCGGGAAAAACAGGGCAACCAGTCCGCCGGCCACAATCAGCAGCGGGAAGACGGTCACCGCTATGCGGGCACTTCGCTCTTCGGCGGCGGAGCCGGGCTTAACGGCGACGGCGCGCCGCCCCGGAA